>CAMBRF010000007.1 GCA_945870225.1 PVC group bacterium
GTTCGGGGGGTAATCGCGGCTTCTATTTGATCGACGTCGATGTTGAAGTCGGCGGCGGCAATGTCCACGAACACGGGCTTAGCGCCCACCAGCATAATGGCCTCAGCCGTGCTGATCCAGGTGAAGGGAACGGTTATGACTTCATCGCCCACGCCGATACCCAGCGCGCGTAAGGCAATTTCCAGGCTGTCAGTTCCACTGGCCACGGTGATGGTGTGCCGGCATCCGACATAGGCGGACAGTTGTGATTCAAGTTCAACGACCTCCGGCCCCATGATGTAGTGTCCATGCTGGAGCACAGCCTTCATGCGGGCATCGATCTCGGACTGATATCGGAGATACTGAGTCTTGAGGTCGATAAAATCCATGGCGAATGGTTCCTTGGGTGGCCGACAATTTTCTGAAGACAATGCGCAAATCCCTTTGTTGTCAGGCTAACAGGTCTATTCAAACATATATACCTGCATCACCGAGAAGAGATTTTTCATCGATGTGCAGGATAGACATGATCGTTCAGAACCTAATGATCTTTCCTGATTTCATCCTGTATATCCTGTCCATCCATGTTAACCGAATTTCAGACGCCCCCCTCATCATCTCCATATTCCAGAAAGAAATTTGTCATGCACCCGGGTTCCTTAAAGCCGGCCATCAACCTTGTCCCGGGCGATGAAGGCTTTGATGTCGAAAATAACCACGTTTCCCTTGCTGAATCGGGCAAAGGCGATATCCCCGAACTTCTCATGAGAGACAGCCAGAACAACAGCATCGGTGGTGGCCTCCATGGTAGCATCTGGACGGGGGCTCAGCTCCAATTGATATTCATGCCGAACCTCCTCGGGGTCGGCCCAGGGATCGTGGAGAATCACGTTGCAGCCGTATTCCTGAAGTTCCCTGACAACCCCGATAACCTTGGAATTGCGAATGTCGGGACAATTTTCCTTGAATGTGATGCCCAGCACCAGCACGTTGGCTCCCTGCACCTTATGCCCCTTCCGGATCATCAGTTTGACGAGCCGGCTTGCCACATGGGCGGGCATATTGTCGTTAAGGCGGCGGCCCGCCAGGATTATCTCCGGATGATAGCCAAGCGATTCAGCTTTATGGGTTAGATAATAAGGATCGACCCCGATGCAATGGCCCCCGACAAGTCCCGGCCGGAATGGTAGAAAATTCCACTTGGTGCCGGCCGCCTCCAGCACATCCATGGTATCAATTCCCATGCGTTCGAAGATGAGTGAGAGTTCATTGACGAAAGCAATGTTGATATCCCGCTGGGAATTTTCAATGACTTTTGCCGCCTCGGCGACTTTGATGCTGGGTGCCAGATGTGTGCCGGCGGTGATGATGGCGCGATAGAGCTCATCCACCGCCTTGGCCGCTTCCGGAGTTGAGCCGGAGGTGATTTTCTTAATTTTGGTGACGGTGTGGACCTTGTCGCCGGGATTGATCCGTTCCGGACTGTACCCGCAGAAGAAATCCTTGTTGAATTTCAAGCCGCTGAATTTTTCAAGAACGGGGACACAATCTTCCTCGGTGCAGCCGGGATAGACGGTGCTTTCATAGATTACGATGGCGCCAGGCTTAAGGGCTTTCCCGACAGTCTCGCTTGCCTTAATGAGAGGGGTGAGATCAGGCCGGTTGTATTCGTCGATAGGGGTGGGGACGGTAACAATGAAGAAATCGCATTGCCGGATGTCTTCGATGGAATTGGAAACCGTGAAATGGGTGGAAGCCTTGAGATCGGCAGGACTTACCTCAAGGGTGCGGTCATGTCCGGCGCGGAGTTCTTCCAAGCGGCGTGTGTTGATGTCGAAACCGACGACCGGGTACTTCTTTCCGAACTCTACAGCCAGCGGAAGTCCGACGTAGCCGAGGCCAATGACAGCAATTTTGGTTTTATTCATAAGCAGATCAGTCAGATACGTTTACCCCACTTGATAACACCAAGTCATTAGGATGATACTCTACACGGAAGAATGGTTCTGTCGAGTCAGGAAGCATGGCAAAACGTGGCGTCAAGAGTTTCAGCAATCCAGAGCTTTTTGACAGGATCAACAAAATGCCTCCTCAGTAGTAATGTCATCGCGAAGGGAGGGGCGCATGGTCATTCCCCTGAGCATACTGGCTTATTCCCAGAACGGCCAGCCAGGCGTAGAGGATGCCCGGGCACCGAAAAGGAAGGTCGATCAGGCTGTGACCTAACACGGCCAGCAAGCCGGCTCCCGCCAAGGCCAGGCCGGGTGTCAAATGACGTCTCAGGTTCGTAATCAGAGGCCAGGCGAAAGCCATCGTGGCCGTCAGCATAAGCCCAAAGCCCACGATACCGAATTCGCATAGAAATTGCAGGGCATCATTGTGTGTGTTGGCGTAACCAGGACAAAGTTTGGTTCCGGTTCCCTCCAGTGCGTGAATCGGCATAAAATGACGGTAGCCCCATCCGCCCACTCCAAACCAAGGTTCGGAAACCCAGATTTTTGCCGCTGACTGTGCCATGAATACTCGGACGCTCACTTCATGTGCCAGATGGGCGCGGTACAGGTGACGAGCCTCTTTGGCCAGCGGCTTGCCTCCCATGGACGCGACAACAAAGAAGAATATGGCCAGTCCCATGGTCAGGACCACGGTGATCGTCACCCGTTGAGCGATCGAGACTCGTGGCCAGAAGAGGCGCGCGGCGACCATCAACGCCGCACCCGTCAGGCCAATGGTTAGGGCCAGACCAGTCCGGCTGAGTGACAAGGCCATTCCCGCCAGGCACAACCACATGCAGGCCGATGCGATGGTGGTGGGAAGGCGTGTAGCTTTGCCTCGAAGGTTTCGCACACGGTCACCTTTTATAGTGAGGCTCTGAAGCAGTATTCCAGCGGAGAAGGGGAAGAGGATCGCAAAAAATGATGCGGCATGATTTTCGTAACCAAAAGATGCAAAGAAATGAACCGGCAGCGGTGTGATCCAAAATATTTTATGAGTGCCGCTTAGAGCCTGAATAATGCCGAAAGCCGCCAGCAATCCGGCATTGATCATAAGGAACCAGGCAACACGCTTGGCCAACCAGTCCGGGCGCGGAGCCATCTTCAAAGCCAGCATCAGTGCCCATGCGGGAAAGAACCACCGCAGCATTTCTGCGGCATCATCCCGATTCACCGCCCAAGGCCAACCGGGATGGGGCGGGGGGGTGAATACCCATTGTTTATCGAAGGGGTGAAAGAAGGGGTAACGTCCTGCATTCCACCACTGGATGGTCAGCAAAGTGAGAAAGGCAAGGCCAGTCCAGAAGATGAGGGCAGTTGATGATAAGTGGTTGATGGTTGATGGAGGATGGTTGATGGGGGAGGGTGGAGGGTGGAGGGTTAATGGTTGATGGTTGCTGGTTGATAGTGGTGAAGATGCGAAGGTCCAACGGTCGAGAGCTAGGAAGATCAGGATGGCTAGCGCCAGCCATGGCAAAGGTCCCTGGAGTCCGGTTGGAGTCCCTCCTCTTGCCCATGACGACCAACCGAGAAGGGCGAAGATAGCGGTCGCAAGCAGACGGGTTGACCAGGGTGTTTGCGAATGGCTGAATAGAGGGCGTCCCTCCATATCGCTAAACGCCCTCTTTTGCCGCGGTGGGATACTTGTATGTTTTATAGCCCCGACCGTAGCGATAGTCGTAGTTACTTAAGAACGATATGCGGCCAAAGTTCACCGCGTTGACAACAACCCCCAGCAACGGGGCGCCAGCCTGACTGAATTCCTCAACCACATTCCGCAAGGCATGCCGGTGGGTCACGCCTGGCCGGCTTACAAACACAACTCCATCGACCATTCCGGCCAGCACGAGCGAGTCGCTGACCACGCCGAAGGGCGGAGAATCCAGAATGACCACGTCATATGAGGATCGTGCCCAAGCCATAAAATCCTTCACAATCTTGTTCCCCAGAGTTTCTGCGGCGCTGAACTCCTGTGAGGCATGGTTCCCGATGACAAACAGGTTAGGGCAGTCCATCGTCTGTGGTAGACTTGAGAAGTTTTCGGGTTTCCCCTGTCCGAGATAATCCAAAAGACAAGGCGTTTCCTCGGATAGCCGGAACACCGACTTAACTTTTGGACGGCGCATATCGAAATCCACCAGCAGGGTTTTTACGCCTGTGCGGGCGAACGAAATAGCCAGATTGGTGGCCGTGATTGTTTTGCCTTCACTCGGTCCTGCGCTGGTGATCAGCAGGCACGCCGGACGGGACTCCGCAGAGGGGGACATGATTTTTGTGCGAATGCCCGCGTAAGCCTCGGCTCCGTGACCGAATCGGTCCAGATCAGCTATGCGCCCGATGGCGAGCCGATTTTTCCCCTTCAGCATGGGGACCAGTCCGAGGACAGGAAGACCAAGCGCTCGTTCGAGATCATCCGTTCCAATAAACCGGTCCTCGATCATTTCAACCAGAAGAGCTAGGGCCATCCCTCCGGCAATTCCGAGTAGAAGGCCTATGAGTAGAATGCGCATCCTTCGTGGTGTAAAGGGTGAATTCGGTTGAAACGCTCGTTCAACAATCTTTACCGTGGTGGTGTTTTCGTCAGAGGATATCCGGGCCTCTTCGATCCGCGTAAGCATGCTTCGGTAGCTCATTTCGGCCACATTCCGCTCCCGCTCCAATTCGCCGAATTCTGCCTGAATGCGGATAATGCGTCCTTCAAGCTCGGTGGCCGCCCGGGTTTGTGCTTCCATGCGTTCGCGCAGTCCTGCCGTTTGCTGCTCCAGGAGTGACAGGTTCGCTTCGGCGGTGCTCTGTGCCCGCTTGATCGCGCCCGCCACCTGTTCGCCGAGAACAGCAATATTCTTCGAACGTGCCACGACATCAGGATGATCCGGCGTAAACCTGGCCATCAGGGCGTCGCGTTGTTGGATAGCCAGCAACCACTTGGATACGGCCTCGACGATCTCTTCCCGGCGCGGGGTAGAATCAGGAAGGTCGCCGGCATTTTTCGGGTCCAGTGTGACCTTTTTCACCGCCGCCAGGAGTTTTCCCGCCAGAATGCGGGCATTATCAATTTGCGTGAGCTGTTCGCCTGTTTTCGTCAGCGAAGACTGAAGCGCGGCCCTCTCATTCTCGCTGGCGTCAATGCGTTTGGCGTCCCTGAACGCTGTGATCGCCTTTGTGATCTTGTCGAGCGCTTTTTGCTGCTGGAGGGTCTGTTGCTCCAGCCAGGCCACGGCATTATCCGAGGCGATGCGATTTTCCTCCATGGCGAATTGCACGGCTCCTTCAGCGTAAGCATTGGCGCCCAGACTGGAGAGCGCAGGGTCTGTCGATACGCAGGCGACGCTCAAGAGATAGGTGCGCCGCATTAGGCTGAACTGTCCACCACGGAGGATCTCCCTGATTTGGCTGTTTGACAGGGGGGGATGGTTGGTGTCGGACTGGAGATGCTGGGCCACCAACTCCCGCATTCGGGTTCCTTTGAATTTTTGGATACGTGTATTGAAGACTTCTTCCGTTGAGAGAGAAAAATAATCCGTATCATCCGATATGGCGCCCCTTTGGGCGGTAATGCGAGGGCGGCGCACACTCATCTCAATCAGGCTATTGGCAATGTAAAGTGGCGTGATGTGAGAGAGATAATACCACGCTGCGCTGCCGCCGAGTACCGTGGCCAATGCGATTAGATACCACTTGCGTAGGGCCACGCTCAGCAGGCGGCGCGGTGACAGCATTCCTCCCAGCCCCGAGTCCTCCTGATTGGGTAATCCATAGGGTGTCCCGGAGTAGGGGGCGGAGGGGGGTGGGGGCGGAGGAGGGGGCGTCATGTCGTTGTTAGGATTCACGTGCACGCCTTTCTTTTTGTCTTGGTGTCCGGACGTCGCTCAGATGCAGGCTTACTGGCCAGGATATTTTTCTCCGGGAAGTACGATGGAAGGTCCCTCGGGAATGATGGTCGGAAGGGGGGGGGCCTTTGCCGGGGCTTGGGTTGGAGTCGGCAGAATGATTCCCCGGACGACACCAACTTCGGTGGGTAATAGGACGGTCGTCGGGCTGGAGCAGGCAGCTTGGCAGGCCTCGCTGGCCTGTGTATTGGCGGCCACGGCTGCCAGCATGCCCTCCGCAACGGAGGAAGAATTGTCGCCGGCGGCGACCACCGCCGTCGCCGCAACGAGAGAGATGGACTGGGGCGGAACAAGGCCGGCCACGAGGCTCATCATGGGGCCTGACTCCATGCCTTTGGCGGCCACGGCATAGGTGATCAGGGCAATGCTACTCTCTCTCTTTTTTGCATCCGACCAGTTCGATGCTTGAATCGCGGCGAGGGTTTTCGCGACGAGGGTGGCCGACGCCTTTGCATCCTGATTTTTGATGGCGGCAACGATGGATTCAGGGTTGGCTGCAATATCCTTCGGATTCGACGAGTTTGCCGCCCGCGCCGCCATCGTGCTGCCCGCCAGTACAAGACATATTGCCACGATTGCCTCTATTGCCTTCATATCGCCTCCCTCATCCAAATTACCTTAATAGGCGGCTTTCGCGCCCAACGTGATCCGGGTTTCCTTGTAATCACCCCGCACGTTATCCGTCGTGTCTTCCGTCCATAACTCGACGTAGCCTTTGAGCCACTTGAACACCTGATAATCACCGTGGAGGCGAAGATGCCATTGTTCCACAAGGCGCTTGACCAGTGCTTCGCCGGCTAATTCTTCTCCACTGGTGAAGTCCTCATGGCGATAACCGACGAGGGCTGTAATGGACAACCGCTTGGTGGCGGAATATTGGGCACTTCCCGTGACCATGTTGACCAGTTTGGCGTTTCTCGCTGTATCAGGTGCCAGCTGCATCTCACTGCGACCACCGAGGGAGAAGGAGAGCTTTGGGCGCACCTGCCAGTACCAGGCCAGATCGTAGGCCGGGCCATCACGGTGAAGCGCTCCCGTGGATTTCGGTTCGCTGGTCTCAAATCCGTAGTATCCGAAGGTTCCTTCGAAACGGCTCTTGAAGGTGCCCTGCCAGCGCCAGCCTAATTTTCCCGAATACGTATAGGCAGGATTATCAAGACTGTCATTCTGCATTTGAATAATTTCACCGGAAAGTACCGCGCTGGATTTATCGGTCACCCCGCGTGCCGCCTTAAGTGAAATTTTTTGTTCGTTGGAGTCATATAACTCCTCGGGGAAATAGTCGACCAACCCGTAGTCGCATATGGCATCGAAGGACATTTTTTCCGTCAAGGGGCCGCCCAGTCCGACACCGCAATCGAGAAGATACCGGTCCACACGCTCGGTTCGCTCCATGACGCTTAAAGGGGTCGCCTCGGTCCGCTCAAGGTAGCGGTCACCGGTTCCCTCGGCCGTGGTGTCCATGGTGCGGACGGAAAGATCGTAATCTGACACGCGGCCGAAACGTTCGTGGAGCTGAAGGCGCACTTCTTCCCTGCGACCCAGAGCCAGGCGCAGCTCTTCGGACCAGTCGTCCCGGTCCTCACTCGTGAACTCGTCGAATCGTCTAAAGCGTCCCCAGAACAGTCCTTCCATGCGGATGCTCTCCCGGGCGCGTGTTACATTCACTCCGGGACTCAAGTCCCAGAAGGAGTCGCTTTGCTCCTGCCCGATGGGCTTCAAGAGCGGGTTGCTGTCATAGCTGTATGCAGCCTCAATAAAAGGGCGCACCACGAAGTCGCCGCCGGGTTGAATTCCCGAGCCGGGCTTGCCGGGTGCGGAGGTTGCCCCCGCTGCAACGATCAAGACCGCGAAACTGCCAAGGATGGTTTTTTTTCGAGACAGGATCATAGGACCGCCTCAGGTACATAAACGATATCTCCAGGGAGGAGCCGCATATCGTCCTTGGCCTCCCCGCGTGAGCCGACTCGATCGAGATCGACCTCAAACTGCTCGGTGGTATTGTCGTGCGTTCTCGTAACGCGGATGGCCTTGCTGCGCGCGCTTGAATCAAGGCCGCCTGCCAGCTGAATAGCCCGGCTGACGGTGAGCTCGCGTGTTGGGGGGACATTAATCTGACCGGGTTTTCTGACCCGGCCCAGCACAGTAACATAGCCCCAAGGGGAGACCGCCGTGTCTCCCGATTCCATGAGGCACTCCACAATGACCTCTGGGGCAACATAGAAACGGCCATATGCTTTTTTAAGAAGGGTTTGCGCTTCAGCGATCGTCAAGTCCACCACGCGAACCTCACCGACCAGCGGCAGCGTAATAACGCCCAACTCTGATATCCGGCGATTTTTTTCGTCAATTTCCTTCTGGCCGGTGACCAGCACCTGTATATTTACCGTCAGGCCGGCGCGCAACTGGGCCCGGACCGTTGTATTGCTGGCATCGGGCGTCTGGCCTGACCGGCCCGGTGGTGAAGAGGTGCGGAGGCTCTGGCAACCGCCGCTCGCCAGGAGTGCGCTCAATACGATAAGCAGGCAAGGCCGCATGCCAAATCGAGATCTGTTCACATCACGCTTCATAACGTTTTCGCGCAAGGAATCCGCACCAAGTCGTTATAGATCATCGAGTTTTTTGCCAATTCTTCGTGAGGCGCAAAAGCCTCAACGCGCCCCTGATTCAGCAGAAGCACGCGGTCAGAACGTTCAATCGTTGCCAGACGGTGCGAAATGGCGATGAGTGTAGAATGACGCCGAACGAGGGGCAAGACTGAAAAGATGGATTCTTCGATCTGGTTGTCGAGAGGAGCCGAGAACTCGTCCATGACGAGAATGTCCGGATCGGACACCAGAACCCGGGCCAGCGCGAGGCGTTGTCTCTGCCCTTCCGACAGATTTGCTCCCCGCTCTCCGAGCCGCGTATTCAATCCCTCGGGCAACCGCTGTACAAATTCTGTCATTTGGGCGGTTTCCAGCGCGCGGTCGATGTCTTCCTGCCGGGCCTGTTCGTTCCCGAAACGGAGGTTGTCCAGAATCGTTCCTGAGAAAAGGGTGGCTGTCTGCGCAAGGTAGCCGATCCGCCGCCTCAGACTGCCGAGTTCATAGTCACCGGCCGGTACGCCATCATAAAGCACGGTTCCGGAACCCGGTTGGTAAAAGCGAAGCAACAGACCGATCAGCGTACTCTTGCCGACCCCGCTTGCTCCGACAATGGCAATGTGCTGACCGGGTTCGATACGAAAGCTGACATCCTGCAGGATGGGGGAGGCCGGGTCGTAGGCAAAGCTGACTTCGCGGAATTCCACCTCGCCCTTCAATCGCTCGACGGGTTGGCGTTTCCCCTCGTTCGGTTCCGGAACGATCCGGGTCAGGGCTTGCACACGTTCCACGGCGGATAGAGCCCGATGCATATTGAAATGCGTGTTGACGATCTGGTTCATGGGGCCGAATATTCCGGACAGGGCAGACTGAAAAGCCGTCAAAGAGCCCAGCGTCCATTCCCCTTTCAGGATGAGCCATGCGCCCGCCGCCAAAACGGTGAATTGGACCAGACTGGGGGCCAGGCTGACGACGGTGGAGCCAACCGATCCGACGGCCAACTGCTCCATCCCCATGTCGTACATTTTCTCCAGTCGGGCTGAGAGCCCTTTGGCGGTGCGCTGTTCCACTCCGTGCGCCTTGATCAGCGTGGCATTCGACAAGGATTCCTGAAGTGCGCCCTGGAACTGAGCATTCAGCTCCATGCTGTGGCGGTTCAGGTTGCGAATGCGCCGGCCGACGAACTCACTGCCCGCCGCCAGGACCGGGAGGGCAAGAATGGCGATGAGCGCCAGATGCCATTCCAGGAAGACCAGCAGGATGGCGTTTCCGATCAGACGGATCAGGCTGCCCGCCCAGGCGACCGGTGATGCCGATAAAAACCAGCCGGCTCCCTGTGAGTCACCCGAGATGCGGGACTCAAGATAACCCGTCTCGTGCCGGTCCAGGAAAAGCTTGGGCAACCTGAAGACCCGTTCGAAAATCGCGGCCTGAAGATCGAGCATGGCCGCCTGTTGAAACCGTGCGAACAGGTACTGTTGGGCCACGCCCAGCCCCAATATGGCTGCGCCCGCCACCACATAGATTCCCAGCACATAAGGAAGCCATTGCCCCTGGCCTCCGAGTAAAACGCGATCGACAAGGAAACGATGCATCAGGGGGAGGGGCAGAGCCAGAAGTATCCCTGCCATCATGGCGGTCACCGCCGTGATGAGAAGGGCCTTGTGCTTTCTCGCATGGGGCCAAATGAGCCTTTGCGCGTCGCGCAATGCGTCGCGTGTGGATGACACCCGTCCGCTCATGGGGTCCTGGGCCGCTTTCCGTTGCCAGCCTTGACGTAGATGTTTGGCGATGTGTCTCATTGTTTTTCGACTGTGCAACCATCCATGCCTAACCTAAACGCCCATCCGGCACGGGCGGTTGGCGCAAGTCCGCCCGAATCACCTCTACAATGTCAGGTGTGGGGCGGAAGGCTAACACAGCGCAGGGTACCGCGTGAAGCAGCGTCTCGATCGTTGCCAGGCAGGGATCGAGGAGCGCCGGATCCTGCCAGGGAATAGTCGCCACATGAAGGAGCCGACGCACCGCTTCGCTTGGCGCAACGGGTGCAATCCGGTCCCGCTCGCCATGCTCAAGAAAATAGAGTCGTCGGAGCGGGGCCCACTCATTACGGGCAAACCCTGCCGAACTGGGCCAGGGCGTGCCGTATACCCGGAAGGGATTGGATAAGGATGTCCCTAGTCCCTGTGCCGGCCACTGACGTAAAGCCGGCCGTTCATCGGTCAGAACCTTGGCCCCGGCGGCATCGAGCAGGCGGGCGAGGGTGCTTTTCCCGGTTCCTGAGATCCCCACGCAAAGAATACCCTGCCCATCGATTTCGGCGGCCGTTCCATGGAGGACCAAACCTCCCTGCGCTCTGAGCCGTAGGACGAGAAGCGACAGCCCCAAGCCTGTTCCCCAAGCGCGACCGTAGGATCCGTAATATTCCGTAAAGCGATGGGGCTCCCAAGTGACGGTGGCGCGATCAAAGGTGAGGGGACCGGTAATCTTCCAAAGCGGCTTCCCTTCCTGATTGCGGCGGACCACCTCGCAAACATTCCGGCTAACGGTAAAAGACCAAGGCTTGTCCGGCGCGGAGGGTTGCGTCGCCAGAGCCTCGTCCGGCCCACGCGAGTCGACCTCACAGGTAAGGTCGCTTTCCTTGGAATCAAGCAGGAAGGGATGAAAGGGCGGAAGAAACTCCGAGGTTGGATCCAACCCTGCCAAAGAAAAACGGACTCCGGCAATGGTCAGCATTAAGGCCTACTCGATGATGCTGTTGCCCAGCGTGACGAGTTTGACGGGCCCATTCGTTCCGGTCGCGGCGGCCGGACTGACATAATTCCCCCCTGCGTCCAAATCCACTTGCGACACCTTGGGGGCCTCATACATTTCAGCACCGGAATTAGCCAGAGGCTTTAAATCGCTCATACACTTTCTCCCTGTTCCTTTCGCTCAACCACGAGATCCATCCTGACCATGTCGGCCAGAAAGGCATTCACGTCATGCTGAGCAACCTCACGTGAAATACTATACACTTCAGCCAGGCTGTCGGCGAGTTCGTTTTTAGAATGCGGCGACGCAATCCAATCCCAGAGACGATTGCCCGTACTGTTTAACGTATAGACGCAATGTGTGCAACCATGCACCGGAACCAGCAGGTTTACCCCAGCCACACAGCGTGTAACAATTTCCTCCCTGCGGACATATTTTGTTTGATGGAGGGCTGGGGGTTGCTGGTTCATGGGGCATCCATCTCCCGGACGCGATAGAAGGACTGCGTGGTGGTGTCTGGGGCGGGAACCTCGACGGTGGTGACCGGGCCTTGCGGGGTGATGAAGGTTTCGGGTGGGGTCCACTCGGTCGCATTGGTCCAGGACCATGCGGAGGCCTGCCATCCGTTTGTGTCGAGTAATGATGTTCCGAACGCAACCGTATACTGCCGGTTTGAGTCCGTCTCAAAGGAGATCGCATATCGCCCGGGCCGTTCCTGTGGCAGCGCCTTGATCTGCAACTCACAGTTGGTGGGGCCCGTCTGGGCTTGATATTCCTGCCATGTGGGCCAGCCATCAAGATCAGGATCGGCCAGATCGGCATTGGGAGCTGTCATGCCGTAATTGGCGAGCCACGCCGCCGGTGTTCCCATTGCGGATACATCATGACGAAAAACCAAAGCCGGGTCACCGATCAGGCTGTAACACAGGAGCCGCTCGGCCGGCATGACGCCGGCCTGGCTTTGTAACCCGCGCCGCCACACATCACCCAGCCGCACCGTCCCTTGAACGGCGGCATTCGAATACAGGCTGACAGCCAAGGGTTCCCCCTCGCTCCCCAGCATATACCCGGTGGCCCCCAGAGCGGCAACGAAGCCGGTATTGGTCGCAAACAGGCCGTAGGGCAGGATGCAGACCGTTGCGGTTAGGGACTGCCAGCGGTTGGGGCGGCAACCAATGACAATCCCAATCGTGGGCTTTTGCCAGTTGGCAGGGGCGACATCGGCATTTCTAAGAAGTTTACTGCTGCCTCCGCCGAGATTTTGCTCATCCGTATGCCCGAAGAAGTGAAACAGCCCTGAGCCCGAGCTCAGTGCGGGAAAAAGACTGTTTAGGCGAACGACTGCCCCGCTGCTCGAGGCGGTGATGTAGTGTTTCACAACGTTTCGGTCAGCTTCAGAAAGCGGATCAACTAGGCAATCCGTTGCCGCGCTGAACTGGTAATATTTATTACTAATATTATCCCAATCCGCCGCGATTGAGGCTTGCTGCTTCCAGGTCAGCATGCCTTCATAATCCATCGTCTTTTGCGCAAATACGGCCAGGTCCTGAGTTTTGGTGGTTGGCAAACGCCCTATCGCTACCTCGGGAATGTTGTCACCATTGACATCACCGAATGCCCCATCTATTGCAACCGTCATCCCTTCGCCACTGAATTCAAACCGCTGACCAGCAATCAGCGGAGGAATCAGGCAGGCGGTGTAATCATTCACGGACAGGCGCTGGTGCTTAAAATCGAGAGCACCGGCCCCCGCCAGTAACAGGTAGCGCAAGGGATGCGCGGTCCCGTTGGTATACCCTTCGATGCAGAAGGCGCGAATGGCAAGGGGATCAACCAGTCCATAGCTGTAACGATTATAGAGGGATTCGACATCCACGATCACGGTTTTCAATCCCTGTGCACTTCGGAAATCGGCGAGCGGTTGTAAAGCAGGACGGAAGTCCGGGCGCCATGCCTCAGGCGGGACCAGAATGACATAATCAGCCGCCTCGGCAGCGGCCGACCAGTCCACGTCGCGAACACCCCGGACCGCCGGCAACCGAGTTCCCAGTGACTTGGAAAAAACCTGATAAATCTGCCCCGTGCCACCACAGGGAAACGCCGCCGCCCAATTGCTCGCCGCCGTGTCGTAGGCCATCGTGACGGGCTCGATGGCAACCGGCAAATTCGTCACGGATACATCCCATGCCATGATGTCATTGGTGGCGAACCCGGAAACCACGACGGTATTGCTCTCGCCCCCGGTGCAGCGCAAGGATCCTTGATGCGCACGATAATATGCTGGATAAGCAAATACATAAGAAACAAGTATGAAAAGCGAATTCGCTCCTGAATTATCAGAGGTATTAGTTACGCTTAATGTTGCCATGCCTGAAACCAGATTTGTCGATGAAAACGAATAGGTGCCAGACAAATACTGTTCATTCGACCATGTCAAAGAACCTGCGTTCTCCCTCCCAATCAACACCCCCGCCTCATGGTCATCCACGCCTATGTTGTATTCCGACAAGAGATTTACAGTCACCAAACCTGTCCAGTCCCCTGTAATGCAATCTACCAATGTTTCAACAAACTGAGCCCTATTGGATGCATTCAGAGAATTAAAGGCAACGTATGGCGCTTGAACATCAACCAAAGTACTGTGAGTTACCCGAGTTAGGTAGTTGGTCCCCTGTCGCGTGATCATATTGACGAACCAGTCGTTGGTGGTGGCAGGCTCGCCCGGCGTCATCACTTGTGTCGCCATACGCGAGCCCTCTCCCAAGGAGACCCAGTAGACGTTTTCCGGTGCAAAGCGCGAGTCGGTTGGGCGGCCGTGGAAAAACAGGTTAGTGCCCTCCGCAAACCAGGCAACGGAGGCACCCTGGCAACTCAGGTTCAGATTGGTGCTGGCGATGGCGTTAGAGACCGTGGCGAGCCCCCAGCCTGATGCATCGGCCAACTCCTGGTCCGATACGCGATAAACGCCTTCATCCCGCAAACTTAGCCGGACGCGGTCGGCCGGTGCTGCGTTGGTCCAGATTAACACGCGGGCCCCGGAGCCAATCCACCCTTGTACGAGGCGTACGGAATCGTCTGTGGCCTTGTCTTGGGCAGAGACCAAGACGGGCTCCGGGCGGGGGACGGCAATTTTGATGACACCGGTCCAGTCGGCCACCTTTTGATCCGGACCGTGGCGGGAGGCGAGCATGAGTTCATAGCGAACGGTTTCACCCGCCTGTACAAGTGGGTCCATCAGCTCGTAGGTGTCGCCAGTTTCATCCCCGTGTGATGGCACATAACCGGCTCCCACGGGTTCCAACTCTCCGCCGTTGCGCTGCCGCAAGACGCGAAAGGACTCAACTCCGAGTTCAACAGTGGTCTGCCATCGCACCCAGGCCGCGCCGTCTTTCTGTTGGGCCGATGCCTCGAAACGGCTAACCGTTGCGGCAGGGCTGTACAGCAATACTTCCTGGCTGGCGGCGCCAAAAGGGCAAGCGGACGCTAAAATATGCGTCAAACTAATCGCTATGAGATGTCTACGCATATGCGCCAACAATAATAGGTTGAACAAAAGCTCACGAAGACCATAAAGAGGATATCGTATTCCTACCGCACGCCGATTTTGAAGAAGGCGGAAGGCTGGTCAGGATCGAAGGCGATAAAGGCCGCGGTTAGAGTCGTCGAGGCCTCAACCGTTTGAACGTACTCCCAAATGCCGCCCAACTGCGCGGCTCGATAAATGTCGTAGAGGCGGCCGGGTGTGCTCTCCCACTGCAAGGTCATGCCGGAGGCATCGGTCTGGGCAATCTGGGTGTTCTGGGTTGTGAAACTGCTCACCAGAAGACCTGTGGCATTATGAACCCTTCGCTCGTCATCACTGACAAATAGATCAATGCTATCGCCTGCCTTCAGCCCCGGGACCAGGAAACGATAGGTGTGACTTCCCTCACCTGTGGCCGGCTGACGCCCGACCTCCACCCATTGCCCGTCACGAGATAGATATAGGATGATATCATTCTGCCCGGCCTCTTCGATCGTCTGAAACTCAACGACCACCCCATTGGGAGTCTCATAGGCAAGAATGACTGCTCCTGCCGCATTGGGTTCCAGTTTCAGCACAATGTATCCATCATCACTGGCCGTCTTGTTAACGTAGTAAATGTGATATTCCTCGTTGGGTGCCAGATGCAGCAAAGAGGTGTCTTCCAGCAGGTTCCCAGGGGCTGCCGTGTCATTAAACAAACCGGTATTCCCGTTTCTCACGATATTAATGGCCAGCGTACGGCCATCTCCGGTAACCTCGCCTGTAATGTCCAATACCGAGTCCGGATCCAACGTCAAACTCCCCGTGCCCATCATATTGAGTTTGTCGCAGGTGGTGCCGCCGCCGATATCACATTCGTAAGTTGATCCCGCCTCGAACGTAACCGCGCCGCCGATATTCAGGGTGTCCACACTTCCGGGGGTCGTTCCGGGCTCTACACGGGAGCCGCTTTGGGCGTTTACTGAACCAGCGATGGTCCCATCTCCTGCCAATGTGGCCGTATCGTAAACCGTCACGGCTCCACTTCCCGTGCCCGAGCCGCTGGTATTGACAACCATCAGAACCCCGGAGTTCACCGCCGTCGGTCCCTCGTAGACGTTTGCACCGTTGAGGATTAAAACATCACTGCCATTCTGGGAAACTCCACCCGTGCCTGAGATCAAGCTGTTGAATTCCGTTCCCTGAGTGACTGTGTCGGACTGATTGAAGACCAGCGTCGCATTGTCGATGATCTCGCTATTGACATTGATCGATCCGGTGGTGCCTCCATTACCGATCTGCAGCGTACCGCCGTCAATGGTTGTCACCCCGGCGTAGGTGCTGTCACCCGCGAGGATCAATGTGCCGTCGCCAGTCTTGTAAAAATCACTGCTGCCATCGTTGTCGGCAATGATGCCCGCATAATCCACTGTATAACCCGAGTCGATCTGAATCGTTCCGGAACCGGATCCGGTTGTCGGGCCCAGCGCGATGCCGCGGGTGTCCGCGAGGGTGAAATCGGCCATCGCTTCAAGCGTCCCGCCGTTGATGACGATCCGTCCAGCTGTCGCCGAGTCCGGTACTGTGCCGAGATTGTCGTCGGAACTAACAGCGACAATCCCGCTATTCACAATCGTACGACCAGAGTATGTGTTCGCCCCGGAAAGCGTCAACGTGCCGGAGCCATCCATGACCACATCGCCATGCCCCAGCAGATAACTTCCCGCTCCGTCCGTGCCGTCGCCGGCGATCTCGCCTGCGATAGAGATGTCGCCGTCACCCTCCAGGAAGAGATTTTGATAGGTGTTCACCGGGTCGGTCAACGTGTCGGTGTCAACGGTGATATTATACAAGGTGAGTGTAGCTCCGGCCTCAGAACGAATGACCGATTTTCCTGTGTCATTAATGCCGATTACAACCACTCCTTCCCATGTGTTGTCGCCAGACACGCTCACTAATTTTGCCTTGTCCAGGATCATCGCCTTAGGCACCGAAATGTTACCGGTCAGTTCCACCGTCGACAGGGCATTAACCTCAACCCTGTCCCCTCCACTCAACGCACTCTTCCCGAAAGCGGCCTTGTTTGAGATCCTGGCTGTGTCAACAATGACTTTGGTCTTTCCGCCATAGGTGCTCGCCCCAGAAAGCTCAATGGTGCCTTCTCCGTCGAGTGAAAGGTCGTGGGAAAGGCTGCCGGCGGCGGAAATGACCCCTCCATAGGTCAGGGTTACGCCTGTCGTTTCGGTCCAAAACCCGGTAGTTGCACCCGCCACCGTGATCTTGGCGCCGCGCTTTGCGTTGAGAGTGAACGAGGACGTTGCCAGCAAATAGCCTCCACCGAGTTGAATCTTGTCGGAAACTATTGAACCCGGCACTGCGCCTAGATTGCCATCGCTGCTGACGCTCAGAAAGCCGCTGGAGATCAATGTCTTTCCTGCGTAGGTATTGGCACGAGTGAGTATTACCGTCCCCGCTCCTGAACCGCCTTTTGTCACAACCACATTTGTTCCTGACCCGGAAATGATCCCTGAAACCGTTATGTTTCCATCATTGCCTGTGGTGTGGTTGGCGGAAAGCACCACTGAACCTGAAGAACCAAGTGAAATATTGCCACTTACCGTGAGCGTGCCGCCATCTGTACCAGCTTCACTTGTAATCGTTCTGGATGCCGCAAGTGTCAGATTGATGGCCCACGTGTTGGCGCCAAGGTTGCCCATGGCGCCACCAAGCGTGAGATTGTTGCCGGAAATGGTATAGCCCCCTCCAAGGAAGTTCACCGTTCCGACACTGGTAAGAAAGTCATTATTGTTGGTTTTCCTTGCTGCATCTGCGGGAAAGACGAGGCTGTCTCCGTTGCTTGGCAGGCCGTCGGTCCAGTTGGAGGCGTCATTCCAGTTCGCGCTGCTTCCTCCGCCGGTCCACGTGTGTGTTGTTGCCGCATAGACCGGCAGTGCGCCCAGCATGAGCCACCCAACAAGCCATACCCTCCACATACGCCGGGAGATGGCCGGACAGGCAACATGGTTTTTGCATTTTTGAAACGCAAAGCCGACTGCATTGATTGATGCATTCATCATGATATGGTTTTCCATGCCTCTTTTTTAGATCAAACGAGGCGATTTACTTTACAACAGATTGCGGTCGCTGTAACTAAAAAATGACGCGGCTTTACCTGTCCTGATCGTTCGACTAGACTGTCACCGTCTCAATGAAGGACACTTCTCCAATATTCAGCCCCTCCGAGCCCGGTGGTTTTGCCTGGTTGACCCGCGCGTTCAGTCCGCAAGGGGGCATGCTGCGGCTGTCAGACGATCTTTGGACAACGGTTGAGCCCCTTCTCGACGCGCATCGAGTTGCAGGCCTGCTTAATGACCGCATTCAAAACGGTTTCATCGAAGCTTCCCTCCGGGTTCAGTTCAACCTCGCGGCCCGACTGGCGCGATGGACTGAAGCTACGCGTGAATGGCCTGCTTTGGCGGGAGGGATTCTGGATGCGTTTCAGAGCCGTGACATTCCTTGCCTTGTCCTGAAAGGCTGGGCCCTGATCCCCTTGGTCTATGACGGGCGCCGGGAATTGCGCGAGGTTAACGATCTGGATTTGCTCATCCCCCGTTCCCATCTCCAGGCGGCTGATGCCGCTCTGCTTGAGGCGGGCTTTTCCATTCCGCCACAGGCGGAGGTCTGGCCTGGTTTTGCCCATCGATACAGCCACGAAGCGCTTTATGCGCGCCGGTGTGGAACCCGCCGCCCGATGGGGGTTGACCTGCACTGGCAGGCCATGGGTAGTCCGCAACTCTGGTCAAGGGTCGGTCACGACTGGTTCGGTCGAGCCAGGGAGGTTGTTTGGGAGGGCCGGAGGATGCGTGTGCCGGCAGCCGAAGACCTTTTTCTCCATCTGTGCGGTCATGAAGTGATTGACCATGCCCGTGATGCCGAGCCTTTGTTGTATCGGTTTATTGACCTGCAACGCCTGGCCGCCCTGCCCAGTTTCTCCTGGGCGACCCTGCAGGAACTGGCTTGCGACTCTTCGTTGACCGGAGCCCTGCGTTCCCGCATCGAAGCCCTGCATGGACTTTGGCCCGAGATGATTCCCGAAGGGGTTCTCGATTCCTGCCGGCGTTTGCCTGTCGGTCCGGCAGAACGGGAAGCGATGAGGGAGGCCTTGTCTCGCACCCACGCGTTGCGCCCGTCGCCCGGCTTGCGCTGGATCCCTGGATGGGGAGCCCGCTTAAGATACTTCTTCGGAAAACTCTTCCCCTCGTTGTCTTTTTTGCGTGCGGTGTACCGTCTTCCGCCCAAGGCCTCGTATATTGAGGGGTTGTTGGCCCGCTATGGGACGCGCATGAAGACTCTTATGCGCACATAAACAGGACGCTCCGAATTCTGCGCGGTTATGGGAGGGACGCCATTCCTGGCGACCGTTTCGTGAAGCGGTCGGCGTTTTTTGTTTACCGGTTGTTTCGGTTCAACGCCGCTTGCAGGCGCGGAGTCACCCACTTGAATTCACGGACGATGCTGTCGACCACGCCTTGCGTCTGTAACGTTGGGGGTAGAACGTGAAACGTATAGGTTTCAATCTCAAGGTGGGAAATAGGCAGCCGTACCAGGTGCTCCCAGAAATCGAAGTCCAGTGAGCGGGAGGTCGAGTGGAGTTCGCCCTCGCTTTCGAAGTAAAGAGGCACATGGAAATGCACCCGCCATCGGGTGCCATCGGCGACTGGGGGCGGCGACGCCAGGGCGGCCGGCAGGTCCGGGAATTCGCCGGTGGTCAGGTCTGCGGGGTTGAGTGTTTTGACCTGATGCAGGTAGACGGGGTCGGAAAAATCGGCGAGTTGACGCCGGGCGGTTTCGGAGGGCCGGGTTTCAAGAGCCGAACTCAGCTGGACCTTGGAGAGACGGATGCCATGCCTGTTTAGCCGGTTGAGACTGGCCGCAAGCGGTTCAAATTGCAGGGCCAGATGGCAGGTATCGAAACATACGCCCAGATGCCGCCGCAACAAGCTCTCCGCCTCGGTTCGGGAACAGCCGAGCTGCGCGATTAGCCGGTCGCCCCCCTGCACGTTCAGCGGTCCCTCGAAGAACCGGATGACCTCGTCCGTGGTTTCCAAGGTGCAGTCGGGCTCGGGCTCAAGCCCCAAGTGTATCTCTTTTCCCGAGTCCTCGTGGATGCGGTGCAATTCGGCCACGGTGTCGGCGAGGGTGATGACCATCTGCCTGATTTTCGCCTCCGGGTTTGGCCAGAGTTTGTAGGAGAGCGGGACGGTGCTGATGCTGCCGTCTGTGCCTTCGGGAAGCAGCGCGGCGAGGACCCTCGCCAGTCCCACGGTGTAATCCCGCCGTTCGGGCGTGCTCCAGTCGGGCCGGTATACGTCGGCCTTGACGGGTTTCCCGTGAAACGTACCGTAGGGGAACCCGTTGATGGTAAAAGCGTAGAGTCCATTGTCCGCCAGAAAATCCCGGAAGGCTTCCAGCTGACGGGGTTCCCTAAGGGTGTCAACCGCCGCCCGCGAGAGACGCAGTCCAAGTCCGAAGGGTCGGTTCGCGGAAACGCGATCCCGCACCGCCAGGGCATTGCCCCGGATGGCCGCCAGATTATCGGCCCACGTTTCGCCGGGATGGACGTTCAGGCAATAGGAGAGGTGCAGCGGGGGATGGTTACGAATTTGCATAGAGTTTCAGGAAGGCCACGCCTTCGGTCAGGGTCTGGTGATCCAGTGAATGCACCTCGATCCGTTTGCCGACGGGCGCGGGAAGGGTGATCGTCAACTCTCCGCCGAGATGTTCCCGGAATTTTTCCAGGCCCCGCAGCACAACCAGCGAGCCATCGGGTTCTTTCCGGCCCAACACCTTGTGCCAGAGCGGGAGGCTCGATGCGCGGAGTCCCGTCAGCAAAGCGTGGAGTTCTGTCGCCGGGATCAGCCCTTTCGCAGCGGCATAAAACGCATCGAGCGCCAGCCCGATGGCCACCGCCTCGCCATGGCGCAGGACATAACCGGACATGACCTCCAACTGGTGGGCCGACCAATGGCCGAAATCCAGAGGGCGCGCACTACCGGTTTCGAAGGGATCGCCCCCGCTCCGGATATGGTCGAGATGGAGTCGGGCGCAGGTGATGACCAGCTTCTCCATGGCGGCCCGGTCTCGCTGGTGCAGGCGGGCCGCATGGGTGCACAGAAACCGGAAGAAGCGCCGGTCCTTGATCATGGCCACCTTGAACGCCTCGGCTATACCGGCGACCCAATCCCGCTGCGAAAGGGCGTCGAGGAAATCGAAGTCGTTCAAGACGGCGAACGGTGGCGCAAAGGTGCCCAGGAAGTTTTTTCCTCCCAGATAGTCGATTCCGGTTTTCACCCCGACCCCCACGTCGTTTTGCGCCACGACCGTGGTCGGTACACGGACGACACGCAATCCGCGGTGGACCAGAGATGCGGCAAAACCTATCACATCCAACAGGCTGCCTCCGCCAATCACCATCACCACGCTGTGACGGCAGAGCTTTCGTTCAGCCATCCATCCGATGGCCTGGGTCACGGTGTTGAAATCGGTTTTCGAGGCTTCCCCTCCGCGGACTTTTTCGATGCGTCCGGCCAGTTCAATCGTGCCGCGATGGGCCTCGAAATAGGCGGTGATACGGGCGGGAAGATCGGGCTGTGCCCTGACCATGCCGGCATCCAGACAGACGAAAACGCGGTGACGGCGCTTCTCTTTGAGGCGATCCAGCGTATGGCTTAACAGCAGGTTTCCGGGATCGAAGAGTCCGCGCGTGAAGGCCACGGGGTAGTCAAAGGGCACGGTCAGTTTCTGATGCGCCAGAATGACGGGGTGCTGTTTCATGAGGAGGACTCCAGAATCAGTCGGGCGCTCTGTGCGAGATCCAGGAGCGTGGTTGGAGGGTTGGGAAGGGGGCAGGTGGCGGCCCAGGCCGCCAGCCGGTCGGGGCCCAGCCGTCCATGCGAGCCGCGGATGCGGGACGGATCCTGGCTGACGGAAATAGGGGGCCAGCCGAAGAACAACTCGCATGGGTCATAGCCGGGTTTGTTGTGGATATCCACGTGGCCGGCATAATCCGGGGCCTCGTTCCGCTGGTTCCACCAGGGGTAGGCGAACCAATAACCCGGTTTGGCGACCATCACAAGTTCACCACCGTGTGGATGCCGGATGCCGGCGGCTTCCTGTGCGGCGGCATCCATGATGGTGTCGATACCCTCGACTCCTGCGAAGGCGGTTTGGATGGCGGCGGGGTCGACACCCGGTTTGATGTGAACATGGGCGATCTCATGATCCACCAGGGCAAAGGCCAGACTGGCAGGGAAGTCGGCGTAATGCCTGCCGGCCACCAGGCGGGTTTGAAAGAGACCCGCATCCCGGAGGATTTGGTTGGGGCGAACGGCCTGATTGACCGGGCCGATGGCATAATCACCAAAGACGATCAGGTCGTAACCGTTTTCCGTGGCGGCGCGGTGCAGTCGATCCAGTTGAGCGAGCAGGGCGGCGAGGGCCTTTCGGCTGCGGGGATGATCCGGCCCATGGCGTTGGAGGTCGTAGTCCAACGCAGGCAGATAGGTGAAGCAAACATCAGGAGCGAGGTGGCGGTCGACCAGAAGCGCCTCCGTCGCCCGGGCGATCCAGTCCGAGGCGCGGGGTGAGGCCAGGGGGCCCCAGTAATCGCGCAGGTGGAAGGGGTGTCCAATTCGGCGACAGAGCTCGTCGTAAAGGCTTGCCGGTTTGCTATAGAGGCTGTCCACCATGCCGCCACCATGCTTGTGAATCGGGGCGGGGGAAAGCAGGATGTCCACATCTTCGCCCAGGGATTGCTGCCAGAAGAGCAAGGCGATGCTTTTGCCGCGGCGGTGCAGGGAGTCCCAGATGCGGGGACCGGTGACCAGAGTCGAGGCCTGTTCCCAGAAGAGAGGGCGGTTGAGGTCGCGATGAAACAGGCCGTTGGCGGTCATGCCATGGTTGGAAACTGGGGCGGCTGTACGAAAACCAGCCTGCACGGTACAGGTCAGGGCGGGAAAAATGCTCTCAACGGGGCGGAAGGTCAATCCCTGCCAGGTGGCGCCATGGTGGCGGCAGAGGAAGTCATATCCCAGACCGGCCGCCTGAATGATGAGGAGTTTTCTCGCCATAATTAACTTCCGTAGAACCATTTTCCCAGCCAGCCGGAAACCGGGAAGGCGAAGAGGATCGCCAGGGCACCGACTTCTCCGATGGGGCCGGTCATAGCGCACAGTGCCGCCTGGATCAGGATCAGCCCGCGGATCAGCCCGCCTACAACCCGTTGAACAGTCGCGGGAGATTGACTGCCTGCCAGTAATCCGCTCCACACCCCAACCCACACGACGGCCATGGCTGACAGGCCGAGAGCGAAGGCACTGGCGTGCGGAGTGAGAACGGGAACCAAGCCGTCCCAGCGTACGAACGCAAGACCCGACAGGCCCACCAAAACAAGGGTGGCTGGGATGAAGAGGGAGCCTCCGCGGGTTTGTCCGGCATGCGTTTCATTACGGGCAATGGCGGTGATGATGGCAATGTATGCCGTAATCAAGCCGGCTGCCAGCCAGGGAGTAACAGTGGGGGTGGAAGATGTGACGGCTGCGGCACCCAGAAGCAGGCTTAAGCCACGACAGGTTCCCATCAGGAGAGGCCCGGCGAATGGCAGCCGTTTGACACCCATATTGTAGGCCCAGACCGCCACCGTGAGCAGCATGGCGATCAGGAGGGGCTCTTTGCCGGCTTCTGCCGCGAAAGCGTTGGCCGCCACGCTGAACAGAATCGCCGTGATCAGGACGCTGCGGGGCTGTGCAGCACCCGAAGGGATCGGGCGGAAGGGACGGTCGCGGCGGTCCTCCTCGCGGTCGAAATAGTCATTAGCCAGCAAGCCGCCGGAATACAACGACAGGCTGGCGAGGATGCACTGGAAAATGGCCGGCCAGGCCATGGCCGACTGGGCCCCGGCGGCCGCCAGAAAAGCGCCTGCCAGAGGATCTCCGGGAACGGTCAGCAGATTGGGAGCGCGGAGCAATGTAAGCCAGGTTTTAATCGGGTGGTTAGGTGGCGAACCCGGAACAGTATGGGTTGTTTCACTGCACATCGACTGACACATCTCCCTCTGCCTTTCCCGTCTGAATGGGTTTCTCAGGCACTTTCTCGAATGTCGGAAGATACCGATAATATACTTCCAGCATCAAGGTGCAAAGCGTGGTCGTGTAAACATGGGACCCCTGGTCGTAGTCGCCGTTTTCCCAATGCCCATCCGGTCGCTGATGGGTAAGGAGCGCTTTCTGCATCTGGGTCTCCCACTGTTTCCAGACCATCTTGTCATCCTGCTGAAACTTCGCCTGCGTGACATAATAATAGCCATAGAGGCTCGGCTTGGCGTCGGAGAGCCAGTTGAATTCTACGTCGCGCAGGGCCTTAAGTCCCTGCCGCACCTGGGAGGAATCGGTCTTATCCAGAAGCTGGAGGCTCAGGGTTCCCACGCCGGTCATCGTCCATTTGGCGGCGCCGGCGGTGGGGGTGCCATTCCTGCCTTCATACACGAATCCCCCGCCTGCAGGGGAGAAGGCGGCGTTCTTCAGGAAGCGGATGGACTTGGCGAGGGCGGCTTCCGGTGACGCCCGATCCGCCCCGGCGATCAGGGCGGCTTTAAGGGCCTGGAATTGCCAGCCGGAAACCGAGGTATCGAAACGGACCCCCTTGTTGTAGTTGTAATCGAATCCCCCGCCGTCTTGTTGTCCCTGAATGATAACCAGAACCGCTTTTTCCATGGCGTCATCCAACTCCACGATACGGGTGAGCGTGGTTGCTTCGGATACGGCATAGGTGGCAATGGCATGGGCGTAAACATTGGGCGAGAAGGCGCCCTTGGCATTCTGTCGGGCGAGCAGGAACTGAAGGCCCTTGGTGACGGTATCGCCATAGGGAATGCTGCCGGGGACCTCGCCATGGGCCAGGAACGTCAGGAGCGCGAGACCCGTCATGGCGGCGGGGTCCTGTCCCGCCCAGGATCCATTTTCGAGCTGGTGGTCACGGAGCCAGTTCAGGGCGTTGGTGACCGCCTGTTCTATCCGGTCACCGTTTGGCGTGAGTTTCGTGATGACCTTTCTCGCCGACTCGGTTCGGGCACTCATAGAGGCTGGAAGTCCGATCGGGGCGATCGTCTTTTTTGGGGCGGGTGTAAAGCGGGGAGGGTCCCTGGGCGGTGGCGCCGGCGGATTTGGCCCGTTATCCGGTACGGGTGAAGGGGTTGGGTTATCAGGGGGAAAGTCAATGTTGTTGTTGGAAGGATCGACAGGATCGATCTCGTTCCGGGGCGGTATGGGAGGGGGGTCGAGGTCGATCTCATCGCTGATCGGGCGATGGTCGATGGTGATCCTTTCCTCAGGTGGGCGCATGACCTGCGGGACCCAGAAGAACACCAGCAGGAGAATAATGGCGGCACTGGCGGCGACGGAAAGGGTGGGTGGGCCGAAGAGGCGCAGAAGGGCAAAGCGGGCGAAGCGGTTGGGTCCCGATCCTTTGGGTGCCCGCAGTCCGTTGCGAATAGCGTGAAAGCGTTCCTGCAGGGTCTGGTCATGGAGAATGTCGGAAAAACTCGCGGGATCATGTCCCTTCTCGACGACATCCATCACCATCATGGCAATGTGTTGGGACTCGGTGAAGTCGATCCGGCTGGTTTGGGCATGGATGCGAATATTCTGACGGGCCTGCTCCTCGAACAGGCGGCGCCGTTCCGGGCTGACTGTCAGTTCTGTGGCCAGAACCGCACGGCCTTCCTTCGAAAGTGTGCCATCGAAGGACTCCTCCATCAGGACGATAAATTCCTGGTCATTCATGGCGTTGCCTCCTTCATCATGCATTTCCGGAGCAGGTCCCGGACCCGGAATAATGCCACAGCGGTCCATGTCTCGGTCCGTTCGGTCAGTTTGGCGATGGCCTTGACCGACATGCCGTCAAAATAGCGTTGCTGGATGAGACGGTGGGAGATTTCAGGCAGTTGCTTCAGGCACTCCCGTAGTTTTTCCGCGTAATCCTCCTCGCGGTCCTTGCCCTGGGCGGATTCCAGGGCGGCCTTGACCACGATTTGCTCGATCAGGTCGCCCTCGGAGGCGACATAGCGCGAGCGGGCGTGCAGTTCCTTCATCAGAAGGTTGCGTGCAAAGCCTTTTGTCCAGGAGAGGAAGGTGCCGCGAAGCTCGTATTTTTCGATGTTCTCGTAAACCGAGACGAGGGTGGTTTGGAGAACTTCCTCAACCATGTCGATTGAGCTGGCATGGGAGGAGAGGAAGATGCGGAGTTCCCGGCGAATGGCGAAGACCACCTCGGAAAAGGCGTCCCGATCACCGTTCTGCACGCGCAGGACGAGTTGATCGAGTTCATCTTCGTTCATGGTATCTCCTCTCTTAACCGTATTACACGGGAACGCCCAAATATTACAGACGCTGCGTAAGTCTGCTGGACGGCGGGCGGCAGATGCAATACTTTTCGATTATGAATGCTGAGGTGGAGCGGAACATTATCCTGATCGGGATGCCCGGTGCGGGCAAGAGCACCGTCGGGGTGCTGCTGGCCAAGGTGCTGTCGATGGACTTTGTTGATACGGACCTTTATATTCAGGCGCGCGAAAAGCGGCGCTTGCAGGAGATCATCGATCAGGACGGTTTGCAGGCTTTCCGGCGGATGGAGGCCCGTCACATCCGGGGGCTGGTCTGCCGGCATCATGTGATCGCGACAGGCGGCAGCGTGGTTTACGATGAGGCGGCGATGCGGCATCTGGGCGGTGGCGGCGTGGTGGTGCACCTGGATCTCCCGTTGGAGGGGCTTAAGAGCCGGTTGACCAACCTGTCGACGCGAGGGGTGGTGATGGCGGCAGGGCAATCCCTGGAAAACCTGTATGCCGAGCGGCAGCCCCTGTATCAGCGTTATGCCCAGATTACAATAGACTGTGCAGGGCTCACCCACGAAGAGGTGGTGGCCAGAATTTGCGAGAAAGTAGACGGGGCGTCCCGCCCCGTTTCTTCGACCGACACGAGTAAGGTAGACGGGGCGTCCCGCCCCGTTTCTTTGACTGATACGAGCCGAGACGGCTCGTCTACTTTGGTAAACTACTTCGACCCATTCGAACCCATTGGAAACCTTAACGGTAATCTGCCTCACTGGCGGCAAGAGGGCGTCATATACTTCGTTACGTTCCGTCTTGCGGACTCCCTCCCGCAGGAGCGACTGAGCCAGTGGCTTGCTGAACGCGAGGAATGGATCGCCACGCATCCTGAACCGCACGACGAGGCGATGCGGGCGGAATACTACCGCCTGTTCCCTGAACGGCTCCAGAACTGGCTTGATGCCGGGCATGGCTCCTGCATTCTGGCGCGGCCTGAGATCAAGAAGATGGTGGAGGCTTCGCTCAATCATTTTAACGGCGCACGGTATCGCTTACTGGAATCGGTTGTGATGCCCAACCACGTTCATGTGTTGGTTGCGCCACAGGGCCTACACACCCTGTCTGGGATACTTCACTCTTGGAAATCCTATACAGCACACGAGATTCTGAAGAAGGTAGACAGGGCGTCCCGCCCCGTTTCTTCAACCAATACGAGCCGGGACGGCTCGTCTACCGGGGTGAGCCATGTCTGGCAGCAGGAGTCGTTCGATCATATCGTGCGAAACGCGGCGCATTTGGAGCGCATTCGGCAGTACATCCGGGATAATCCGACCAAGGTAGACGGGGCGTCCCGCCCCGTTTCTTCGATTGATACGAGCCGAGACGGCTCGTCTACACAAAGCAAGGTAGACGGGGCGTCCCGCCCCGTTTCTTGACTGATACGAGCCGAGACGGCTCGTCTACACAAAGCAAGGTAGACGGGGCGTCCCGCCCCGTTTCTTCGATTGATACGAGCCGAGACGGCTCGTCTACACAAAGCAAGGTAGACGGGGCGTCCCGCCCCGTTTCTTGACTGACACGAGCCGGGACGGCTCGTCTACGCTTCTTACCGCTGGAATTCCCTTGGATCGAGCGGGTCGATCGTGAAGTCCGGTTTCCAGTTCGGTGAATGACCATAAAGCGCCATGGCATTGCCGTGAACCAGTCGCATGATGTCGGTTTCCGCAACGCCATCCTGCTTCAGCCGCGCCACCACCTTGATCAGGCTGAGCGGGTCGGAGACGCCCCAGTCTGCCGATCCGTCCACGATCATGCGCTCACTGCCGTATTCCCGGATGATGGACGACACCCGTTCCGGGGTCAGCTTTGAAATCGGGTAGACCGTCATACCGCAAAAACAGCCGGTGTCTCGCGCGATCTTTATGGTTTCCTCGGTGTTGTGATCAATCAGCACGCGATCCGGGTCCATTCCTTCCGCCTTGACGATCTCCGCCGTGCGCCGCGTGCCACGCAACTTGTCCACATGAGGCAGATGAATGATCACCGGCATGCGGCGCGACCGGGCCAGATGCAGTTGACTGACGAAAGCCGCTTCCTCGTTCGGGGTGATATTGTTGAACCCGATTTCGCCCAGGGCGACGCAGCGGGGATGGTCAAGATAGGCGGGCAGGCCTGCAATCACCTCGGCGGCGAGAGCCTCGTTCTCCGCTTCCTTCGGGTTGAGGGAAACAGCGGCATAGTGGTCAATGCCGAACCGGCGCGCCCGCACCGTCTCAAATTCAAGGATCAGGTTGAAGTAATCGAAGAACGTTCCGGAATAGCGACGGTTGACGCCCTGCCAGAACGAGGGTTCCACGCAGGCGCGGATGCCGGCCCGGTACATGGCGACATAGTCATCCGTTGTACGCGAATACATGTGGATATGGGGTTCAATAATCACCATCGGCGTTCTCCCTTTGCAATGCTCTCTACTATAGTCAGCCGTCCCTGCCGAGGCAACACAATGAACATCAGGAGGTGGTGACGACCTCCATCAATTGTAATTATAGACGCGCTTCCGTGACGCAAGGTCACGGGGGGACTTGCCAATTATGAGGCTGGATGACCTCTGGCTTGCATTGAGGCCGGTCAAACCGTACATTCACCTCGATTTCATGAAACCCAGTCATGATGAGGAACGTATGAATACTGTTGTTTGGATCAAACGTGGATTTCTCATGGCGGCCGTCGGGTCGCTGGCGTGTCAGGGGATGGCGGAACTCCCGGTGGCGACGGCGGCTCAGACGACCACCAACGCGGGTACGGTAAAAGCCGATCCGATGGCGGAGAAAGTGTTGAAGGCCCTGGCTGAACATTTTCAAAGCCTCAAACAGTTTCGTTGCGACGTGAGCCTGTTGATGACCAGCGAAATGGAAGGCATGAAGCAGGAAATCAACGCCACGTATGCCTTTGCCATGGAGCGCCCCAACAAACTGGCGCTGCGTCATGTGCGCGGTTTGGCCGGCAACACGGTGATCTGTGACGGCAAACAACTGATAACCTACGCGGCAGCCCTGAATCGGTATGAACAGCAGGAGGCCCCGAAGGAGTTCGAGACGTTGTTCAAGGATGCGGGCCCCATGGCGGGCAGCATGCTGTTTCTGGACAGCCTTCTGCGCGCGGATGTGCGGGCGGCGATTATGGAAGGAGTGAGCGAGGTCGCTTATGTGGGGCGCGAAACGATGGACGGACGGGAATGCGACCGGTTGAAGTTCGTCCAGGAGGAATTCGACTGGGAAGTCTGGATCACGACCGGCAATCAGCCCGTGGTCCTCTGCGTCCGAAGCGACATGTCCAAAAGTTTTCCCGGCGCGGGTGAACCGTCCCCCGCGATCAAGGGCATGAAGATGACCGTATTGAACCGGATGTCGGGCTGGGAGTTCAAATTGGACCCCGCTACAGGACCTTTCGTGTTCAAGGTTCCGGAAGGCGCTAAAAAAACGGCCTCCTTGTTCGGGGCCGAGGATGATGAACTGATGGATCTGCCCCCGAATGTGGAGATCAGGAAAATTCCCGAGGCGGACAAGACCCCGGATGCGGCGGCGACAAATGCCGTGAAGGAGAAGGACGAGTGACGGAACCTGCCAACCCTGAGATTGTCGAGCAGCGCAAGGCGAACATGCAGGCGCTGGTGGAGAAAGGCCATGCGCCGTTCGGGAAAGCGTTTCAACGCACCGGGAGGCTGGCCGAAATCCGTGCCGGGTTCGAGGAGGGTAAGGCCGTCACGATGGCGGGTCGCCTGACCACCAGCCGCGATATGGGTAAGAGCATTTTTGCCGATCTCCGGGACGGGTCGGACCGGTTTCAGATTTATGCCCAGAAGAATACGATGGGCGACGAGTCTTTCGAGGCCTTCAAACTGCTCGATCTCGGCGATCATGTGGGGGTGGAGGGGTCTCTCTTTACGACCCGGACCGGTGAGGCGACACTCAAGATCGCGCGCTGGACTCTTTTATCCAAGGCACTCCTGCCTCTTCCCGAAAAGTGGCACGGGCTGAAGGACACCGATCAGCGCTACCGCCAGCGCTATCTTGATCTTGTCGCCAATCCCGGTGCGCGCGAAACGTTTAACCGCCGTATTCAGGCGGTCTGGGAGATTCGCCAGTATCTCGCGGGACGCGGTTTCCAGGAAGTGGAGACCCCCATGATGCAGTCGCAGCCCGGCGGTGCCAATGCCAGGCCGTTCGTGACTCATTACGAGGCCCTGAACGCCAAGATGTATTTGCGGATCGCTCCCGAACTTTACCTCAAGCGGCTTCTAGTGGGTGGTTTTGACAAGGTGTTCGAACTGAACCGGAACTTCCGGAACGAAGGGTTGTCGCGGACGCACAACCCCGAGTTCACGATGATGGAAGTTTACGAGGCCTACTCCGACATGCGCGGCATGAAAGCCCTGGCCGAGGACCTCATCACACATGTGGCCCAGGCCGTGATGGGCTCGCTCCAGGTTGGCTCGCCGGAAGCGCCCATCGACCTGACGCGGCCCTGGCGCGAAGTGGCCTACCGCGATCTCGTGATGGAGCGGATGGGGCCCGACTGGTTTTCGTTGGACGGACGGGCGATGTGCGCCGCCGCCGGGAAACAGGGCGTGTCCGTGGACCCGGCTTGGTCGACGGCGGATATCACGCAGGAGGTTTATTCCAAGCTGATCGAGAAGACCCTTCAAAACCCGACATTCGTGACGCGTCTGCCGGCGGAACTGGTGCCGCTGGCCAAACGCTGTGAGGATGACCCCTCGGTCGTGGATGTGTTTGAACTGGTGATCGGCGGCAAGGAAATTGCGCCGGGCTATTCGGAGTTGAATGACCCGATCGAGCAGCGCAAACGCTTCGAGGCCCAGGCCGGTGACGAGGCCCAGAAGGTCGATGAGGATTTCCTCATGGCGCTGGAGCACGGCATGCCGCCCGCAGGGGGCATGGGTATTGGGATTGACCGTTTGGTCATGACGTTGACGGGCTGCGACGCCATTCGCGATGTCATTTTGTTCCCGCAGTTGAAAGCCATCGTTTCATCATGATGCCGTTTTCGTTATTCCTGGCCCTGAAGTACCTGAAGCCCAAGAGAACCTACTTCTCGGTGGTCACCATCATTTCAGTCCTAGGCGTTTTGCTGGGAGTGGCGGTGCTGATTATTGTGCTGTCGGTGATGAGCGGGTTCGATGAAATGTGGCGCAGCAAGATTCTCGGATTCAATGCCCACCTGACCGTTTCGGCGCAAGGGGGAATTCAGGACGAGGAGGACCTCATGAGGCGCCTGGAGAAGGTGGGAGGCATGGCCGGGGTGGCCCCCTCCATCGAAGGCCCCGTGGTCATCCAGCATGCCGGGCGTATTTTTACCCCCGTTCTGCGCGGGGTGGACCCGCGGCGTGAGGGATCCGTCAGCCGTATTCCCTCGAATATGGTGAGCGGACGGTTTGGTCTCAAGGGGAATGAGGTGGTGGTGGGCAGTGACCTGGCTCGTCGCATGGGGATCTCGATCGGTGACAAGATTCTCGTAAATTCGCCCGCCCACTTTATTTCCCGTGATGAACTGACCTTGCCGGAGGAGCTGGTTGTGGCTGGCATTTTCGAGGTTGGGATGTGGGAGTACGACATGGGCTTTCTCTTTTGCTCCATCGGGCAGGCGCAGGAGTTGTTCGGGATGGAGAGCGGTGTGCAGTGCCTGCGCATGATGACCCAGGATCCCTATCGGGCGCAGGAGGTTGCCCGGCAGCTTCGCGGTATGCTGGGCTCCGATTACCGTGTCGAGACCTGGATGGAGCAGAACAAGCAATTGTTCAGCGCCCTGCGGGTGGAGAAGAACATGATGTTTTTCCTGCTGATCTTTATCACCATTGTGGCCGCTTTCGGGATCACCAACACTCTGATCACCGTGACGGTTCAGAAGACGGGCGAGATCGGACTGCTCAAGGCCATTGGGTTTTCGTCGGGAAGTATCATGCGGATTTTCTTCTGGCAGGGCTGGCTGGAGGGGATGTTGGGCACATCAGCCGGGATCGGAACCGCGCTGCTGGTCCTGCACTACCGGAATGCCCTGATGCGGTGGCTCTCCGATACGTTCCACCTCGAATTGTTCCCCAAGGAGCTTTACCGTCTGAGCGAGATCCCCGCGCATACGTCGCCGGGGGATGTGGCGGTGGTGGCCGGATCCGTGATTCTGATCTGCACGCTGGCCGGATTGATTCCCGCCTGGCGCGCGGCACGGCTGGACCCGGTGCAGGCCTTGAGGCATGAGTAGGGGATAAGAGAAATAGAGGCAGGTGCGTGGAACCAATCGTACAGACTGAAGAGATAACCAAGGTTTACGCCATGGGACAGCGCAACCTCGAAGTGTTGCGGGGCATCTCGGTGTCCATTCAATCCGGAGAGACGGTGGCGATTATCGGTCCCAGCGGGGCCGGGAAGAGTACTCTGCTGCATGCGTTGGGAGGATTGGACCAGCCATCATCAGGGCGTGTATTATTTCGGGGCCGCGATCTTTATCATCTGGCGCCTCGGGAGCGTACCGCCATCCGGGCCCGTCATGTCGGGTTCATGTTCCAGGCTTACCATCTTCTGCCGGAACTGGATGTTCTCGAGAATGTCCTGTTGCCGACCATGACGTCGTGGGAGATGCGCCGTCTGTCGGTCCAGCATCGCGCCAAGGCCGAAGCACTGCTGGGGGCGGTGGGGCTTTCCGAGCGCATGCATCATACCCCTCTGGAGCTTTCGGGCGGGGAACAGCAGCGGGTCGCCATGGCGCGGGCGCTGATGAATGATCCTGAACTGGTTCTGGCGGATGAGCCGACCGGAAATCTGGACAGCGTAACCGGGGATCATGTGCTCAAATGTTTGTTTGATCTGACCCGCGAACGCCGCCATACGCTGGTGCTGGTGACGCATAACGACGAGATTGCCGCCGCCTGCGATCGAATCATTCACCTCAAGGACGGCCGCCTGCTCGCGCCTTCCGTGTGAGTCGGCGCGCTTTCCCTCCACGTCCATTCTTGCTTTGTCGCCACCGATGTCTATCATGCATCCGTTCAATTAAGGGGACGGTCCAAGCAGGTGGAGATGACCATGACGGAACTCGAAAAACAGTACGATCCGAAAAAAGTCGAGGCGCGGCGCTACCAGTGGTGCCTCGACAACAATGTGTTCCACGGCGAGGCCACGCGCGGTGGCGAGCCGTTTTCCATTGTCATCCCGCCCCCGAATGTCACCGGGATTCTGCACATGGGGCATGCGCTGAACAATACCATTCAGGATATCCTGATCCGGTGGCAGCGGATGGAGGGCCGGAACACGGTCTGGATGCCGGGCACGGATCACGCCGGGATCGCCACACAGAATGTTGTCGAACGCGCGCTGCGCAAGGAGGGCAAGACGCGGCACGATCTTGGTCGCGAGGAGTTCGTCAAGCGGGTGTGGCAGTGGCGCGAGGAATATGGCGGAACGATCATCCGTCAGCTCAAGAGCCTGGGTGCGGCCTGCGACTGGCAACGGGAACGCTTCACGATGGATGCCGGTCTCAGCCGCGCCGTGGAAGAGGTGTTCTGCCGCCTTTATGACAAGGGTCTGATCTACCGGGCCAACTACATCGTGAACTGGTGCCCCCGTTGCCACACGGCCTTGTCCGACGAGGAGAGCGAGCATCAGGACACCCAGGGCAAGCTGTATTACGTGCGTTATCCTGTGAAACGCGATGGCCGCCTGACGGCCACGGAATTCGTGGTGGTGGCGACCACCCGGCCTGAGACGCTGTTGGGCGATGTGGCCGTCGCGGTAAACCCGAAGGACGAGCGGTATAAGGCGCTGATTGGCAAGGTCCTGACCCTGCCGGTGCTGCACCGTGACCTGCCGGTGATCGCTGATGATTTTGTGGATCCGGCGTTCGGCACGGGAGCCGTCAAGGTCACCCCGGCGCACGATCCGAATGACTTCGAGATGGGGCGGCGCCACGATCTGACGCCCATCAACGTGATGCACGAGAACGGATTGATGAACGAGGGCGCCGGGCCGTATGCCGGGTTGGACCGTTTCGAATGCCGCAAGCGGATCGTCACCGATCTGACCGCCGCCGGGTTGATCGAGAAGATTGACGACCATCAGCATGCCGTGGGGCACTGCTACCGGTGCGACACCATCGTGGAGCCTCGCCTGTCGCTCCAGTGGTTCGTTCGCATGAAGCCTTTGGCCGCGCCTGCCATCCAGGCAGTGCGGGACGGGCGGATCCATTTCACGCCGGACCGGTGGGGCAAGGTTTATCTCGATTGGATGGAGAACATCCGCGATTGGTGTATATCCCGTCAGATATGGTGGGGGCACCGGATTCCTGTTTTCTACTGCGACGCATGCGGGCACCAGTGGGCGGCCTGCGGCAAACCGGAAGCCTGTCCGAAATGTCAGGCGACGGGTATCCGGCAGGATGAGGACGTCCTCGATACCTGGTTTTCCTCCTGGTTGTGGCCGTTCAGCACGTTCGGCTGGCCGGAGGCGAATGCCGATCTTAAGTTCTATTATCCCACCCACACGCTGGTTACCGCCTCCGAGATCATTTTCTTCTGGGTGGCACGCATGATCATGGCGGGAATGGAATTCATGGGCGAGATTCCGTTCCGTGAGGTCTACATCCATGGCACGGTGCGCGATGATCAGGGCCGTAAGATGAGCAAGAGCCTCGGAAACTCGATCGATCCATTGACTATTATCGAGGAATACAGCGCCGATGCCCTGCGGTTCAGCCTGATGATGATCACCGCCACTGGACAGGATGTCTTTCTGTCCAACGACAAGTTCGAGATCGGTCGCAACTTCGGGACCAAGATCTGGAATGCCGCCCGTTACCTTCAGATGCAGGACAAGGGCGGAGCGGGCGGGGCCGCAGACGGCGACTTCAATGCCGATCTCCTGAGCGCCGACGACAAACATATTCTGGCCAAACTCTACCAGGCGCGTGAGTCGTGTACGGAGAACCTGCGGCGGTTCCGTTTCAATGATGCCGCCCATGACTTGTATGAGTTCGTGTGGCACCAGTACTGCGATTGGTATGTCGAATACTCCAAGGACGTCCTGTATGGGAAAGACGAGTCCCGGCGCGCGGAAGTGCTGAAGGTGATGCATCACGTACTGGCCAGTGCCCTGAAGCTGTTGCACCCGTTCATGCCTTTCATTACCGACGAATTGTGGCAGGGAATGGGATATGGCGCTGAAGACGAAACGATCATGAACGCCAAGTGGCCCGACGCCAAGGGTGCGGTGGACCTGCAGGCGTGGGGGATCACCCCGGAGATCGTCGCTTATGTGGACGCGCGTCATGAGATGATCCGCTCCGGCCGCATGTTGCGGGCGGACTGCGGCATTTCTCCGGCCCAGAAGATTGATTACATCATCAAGCCCAACACGCCCGCAGAGGCGGCTCGCCTCAAGGCGGATAGTGCGGTGATCAAGAGCGTACTGCGGGTCAAGGACTTGACGGTAGATGAGGCGTACGTTCCCAGCGGAGCCGTGCCGAGCGTGGTGACGGGGCTGGGGATGCTCTACATGCCGGTGGACGGTCTGATCGACGTGCAGGCTGAATCAGCCAAACTGGTCAAACAACTCGCGGAGATTGAGGGGCATCTGGCTCGCATCAATCAGAAACTGAACAACCACAGCTTCATCAGCAAAGCGCCCCGCGAGGTGGTTGCCCAGCAGGAGAAGTCACGGGCTGACCTCGTGGAAAAACACGCCAAGGTCAAGCACCTGCTGGACATGATGAAGTAGAAGACGGTGGTAGACGGGGCGTCTCGCCCCGTGCAGGCCAATACGAGCCGGGACGGCTCGTCTACATTCCGGGTGCCTGCGAGTGAGACTAGCTTCCGAAGGATACCTTGGGCGCCTGACGCTCTTCCGCAGCCTCGATCTCGAACAACTGGGCGGCGGTGAAGCCGAAGGTATTGGCAATAATCACGCTGGGAAAGGTCTCACGGGCCGTATTGTAAAACATTACGGATTCGTTATAGGCCTGCCGCGCCGAAGCCACCTTGTCTTCAGAGGAAGATAACTCTGCCATGAGTTGTATCATGTTCTGGTTGGCCTTGAGGTCTGGATAGGCTTCCGCCACTGCGAAAAGGCGGCCCAGAAAACTGGTCATTTGACCGTCTGCCTGCATGAGGCTGCGAACAGCGGCGGCATCCGCAGGGTTGGCGGCGGCCCGCTGGCTGGCCGCATAGGCCTGGTTACGTGCGGTCGTTACCGCCTCAAGCGTTTCGCGCTCATGCCGAAGGTAGCCTTTTGCTGTCTCCACAAGGTTCGGGATCAGGTCATACCGGCGTTTAAGCATTGCATCGATTTGCGCGAACTCAGCCTTGAACCGGTTACGGAGGGTAACCAGGTTATTGTATAGGCCGATCACGGCCATGACGATGATCACCACAGCGATCAAAACGACGATTCCAGCGATTAACATGGCACGGTCTCCTTATTCGGCGTTTATATCTCGTAGCCGGAACCGCTTATAACGTGTCCAGCTAATGTTGCGCAAGTCATTCCCCTTCACCGTGCCTTGATGGATGACCGCTGAATGTGAACGCGAGGCCAATCCCCTGCGCACCAAAGTCGCTTCGCGACAATAGGTGGCAAGTGCGTGGCCATGGCGGGCAAAGCATGGGAGGGAAGACCGTTGACATTGGCGGGCTCGACCTCTATATTTCGCGGCTCAGTTTTGCTCGGGGTTGGCGGCATTCCGCTCTGTCGAGTGGTCGTGCCGACAAAACCTGGCAGAACTTGCAGGCGTGGGTTGTGTCAGCGTAAGTAATTGAAAACACGCCATTACGGGCCGCTAGCTCAGTTGGTAGAGCACTTGACTTTTAATCAAGTGGTCGCGGGTTCGAACCCCGCGCGGCTCACTTTTTGCACACGCTTGGAGGCGTCGCCTCTGGAAAGGATTCAACCATGAAACTCGGAATCATCGGCGGTAGCGGGTTGTATCAACTGGATGGACTGACGGATATCCGGGAGGAGGTCATGAAGACCCCGTTCGGTGATCCCTCCGATGCCTTCATCCATGGACGCCTGGGCGGAGTGGAAATTTTCTTTCTCCCGCGGCATGGACGCGGTCACAGGATCCTTCCTTCAGAGATCAATAACCGGGCCAATATCTGGGGTTTCAAAAAACTTGACGTGGAATGTGTGCTGTCGGTCAGCGCGGTGGGAAGCCTCAGGGAGGGGATACGTCCGCGGGATATCGTTCTGCCCGATCAGTATTTTGACCGGACCAAGAGTTCGCGGAATCACACCTTTTTTGGCGATGGAATTGTGGGTCATGTTTCGTTTGGTGATCCCGCCTGCGGTATTTTTCGTGACCTGATCGCGACGGTGGTCACTGAGGCCATCGGCGAACTTAAGCTGGGCGATGTGGTCCGTTTGCATAAGGGGGGGACCTATGTGAACATGGAAGGGCCTGCTTTTTCCACACGGGCGGAATCCAATGTTTATCGGAGCATGGGGTTCGATATCATCGGGATGACGAGCCTTCCCGAAGCGAAATTGTGCCGCGAGGCGGAGATTTGTTACCAAGCCATGTCGATGTCGACCGACTACGACTGCTGGCGTAGCAGCGAGGCGGAAGTCTCGGTGGAAATGATCATTGCCACGCTGACCTCCAATGTGAAACTCGCCAAGGATGTTATCCGGCGCCTTGTCGCCCGGTTGCCCCAGACCCGCCAGTGTGCCTGTGAGCACGCGCTCAAGTATGCCATCATGACCGATATGAAGACGGTTCCGGCGAAGACCCTTGCGGCGCTCGAGCCGCTGCTCGCCAAGTACACAAAATAGAATCCATCCCATGTTTTTGCGCCATGCCCTCGATCTGCTCTGGCCGCGAGTGTGTGAAGGCTGCGGCGGGAGTGTGTCGGGACTCTCCCGCTATCTTTGCTGGGACTGCATGGCGTCACTCCCCCTGATCGAAGCGCCCTTTTGCGCCCGTTGCGGCGACCCTGTTGAGGGGGCGATTTCGCAGTCCTTCATCTGTTCCGCTTGCGTAGATCGCGAGCCGGCGTTTGAGCAGGCGCGTTCCGCTGTCCGTTTCCGGGGGGGCGTAAAAGATGTGCTGCATCGCTTCAAGTATTCCGCTGCCACGCACGTCAGCCGCGACCTGGCAACCCTGCTGCACGCCTGCGTGAGAACGCATTTCGGGCGGGAGTGCCTGGATGCCGTAACTTATGTTCCCCTTCACGCGGCCAAGCAGCGGGCCCGTACCTATAACCAGGCGCGGTTACTGGCGGGTGATCTGGCGAAGCTGATGCGAGTGCCCCTGGCAGACGGATGTCTCGACCGGGAACGGCACACGGCAACTCAGACGCGTCTGTCGGCGCGTGAACGGGTCCAGAACGTACGGGGCGCCTTTGTGTCTCGAAACGGGAGTTGGATCCATGGCCGCCGCTTTCTGCTTGTGGACGATGTGATGACGACGGGCGCAACGGTTGCCGAATGCTCACGGGTTCTCAAGGAGGCGGGGGCGGCGGGAGTGTGGGTGGTGACGGTGGCGCGGGGTTAGACGATGCATGACCTGTCAGCCTGTTGAATAATCATCGGCTCAGCCGGAGGCTTCGCCCTACCCATTACCAATAACTGTGCTATACTGACCTCCGAATCCTGAGTCCTGAATACCTCGGCAATTTCTTCGCATGAATAAGCTTTCCCAATCATTGGAACGGCTCTACGCCCTGCGGACCTTTGGCATCAAGCCTGGGCTTGAGGTGGAAGTCGCCCTGCTGGAAAAGCTGGGCAACCCCCAAACGTCCTTTGCCGCCATTCATGTGGCGGGCACCAATGGCAAGGGCTCGGTGTGCGCCCTGCTGGACTCCGTTCTGCGGACCACTGGACTGACCGTCGGGCTCTACACGTCGCCTCATCTTGTGAATTTCAATGAGCGGATCCGTGTCAACGGCGTAGCCATCAGCGATGCAGAACTGGCGGAACTGTTTGAGGCCATGGAAGGCCCTGCGGATGCGGTCAATCGGGATGCGGACGGTCGCGAGGTGACCTTCTTTGAATTTACGACGGCGTTGGCGTTCGAATACTTCCGGCGCCGGAAGGTCCAGGTGGCGGTGGTGGAAGTGGGGATGGGCGGGCGTTTGGACGCGACCAATGTCGTGTGGCCGGCGGTGTCGGTCATTACACGGATCGGGCTGGAACACACGGAGTATTTGGGGAAAACACTGGCGGCCATAGCCGGCGAAAAGGCGGGGATTATTAAAGTGGATCGCCCCGTCGTCTGTGGGTCGACTCCTGACGAGGCCCGGACAGTGATCCGCGCGACGGCCCTTGAGCGTAACGCGCGGTTTGTGGAGGCGGCGGAAACCGTCACCGTGCGTCGTGTCTCCCAGGACGTGACCGGGCAGAAGGTGGCCATTTCCAGCGGTGATACTGATTACGGCACGGTGAAGTTGTCATTGCTGGGCAAGCATCAGTTGGAAAATGTGGTGACTGCGGTGGCCACGCTGGAGACTCTGGCAAGTTGCAGTCCGATGGTGGTTCCTCCGGAACTTGTTCGCCGCGGTCTGGGGGCGGCACGCTGGCCGGGACGTCTGCAGGTGTTGTCGGAAAAACCGCCTGTGGTTTTAGACGGGGCCCACAATCCGGATGGGGCACGGGTCCTGGCGCTGGCGCTGAAGGAGTTGTTCAAGAAGCGTAAGGTAGGACTGATCTGGGGCATGTGCGAGGACAAGGATACCCTGGGATTTGCCAAGGCGATGGGAGGCGTGGTGCAGCGGTGCTGGACGGTCCCGATTGCCTCGGAACGGAGCATGGATCCGGCGAAACTGGCGTTATTGGCACGTGGAGAAGGATGGGAGACGACGGTGTCGGGTTTGGCGGAGGCGCAGGATGAAGCGCGTCAATGGGCCCTCGCTAATGATGGCGCTGTCTGCATCGCTGGGTCGCTTTTCCTGGCAGGGGAAGTCATAGGGGCAGAAGGGATGAAGACACGATGAAACGCGAGAAGACCTTTGAGATCCTGGTGCGGGGCGTGTGCGTCAAGAGTGGACGTCTGTTGGTGTGTCAGAGCAAAGGAGCGGCGAACACGTACCTTCCCGGGGGGCATGTTGAATGGCAGGAGAAGGCGAAGGACGCATTGGCGCGGGAGATCCTGGAGGAAATGGGGTGCCGGGCCAAGGTGAAGGAGTTCCTCGGCGCGGTTGAGCACTCCTTCCTTCAAAAGGGTGAACGGCATTGTGAAATCAATCTGGTGTTCAGCATGGATGTGCCGGGATTGAACCCTTTCCAGCCACCGGAAGCCTGTGAGGACTGGATTGCGTTTAAATGGATTCCGTTGTCCCGTCTGACTCAGAATCATCTGGAACCCGGTCCGCTCCGGAAAATGATCCCCGGCTGGTTGCTTCCCGATCGCCGGGCTGTTTGCTGGGGAAGTACCGTTTAGGGGTTCCCGTCATGCTGGGCTAAACAGGCGGTCCAGAATCCACTCGACATCGGCGCGGGTGATGGCTTTTGGGTTAGCCTGGGTGGACCCGGAAGCGAGGGTTTCGGCAATGGTCTTTTCTCTCTCTCGCACCTCCCGTCCGGCGAACGGGGAGACTACTCCCAGATTGCGGCTGAGGTCTCCAATCCTCGTGATCAAATCGGCTCCCACGGTTTCGCTCAGGATCCGGTATTTGTCGCCGAAGGCGTCCCGGTTCAACTCCAATGCATGGGGCAGACAGGCGGCGCAAACCAGACCATGCGGGACGTGGTAGAGGGTGCCGAGCGGATGGGCCAGACCATGCACCACACCCAGTCGTGCAAAGGACAGGGCCACACCGGCCAGGTAACTGCCGGTCAGGAGGGCTTCGGACTGCGGGGCTTTTGGATCACGATAAACGCTTTCCAGATGGGCGCTGATCAGGGCCACGCCCTGAAGTGCCAACTGGTCGCTCAGCCAGGTCGCCTTACGGCTGGTAAACGCCTCGATGGCCTGGGTGAGCGCATCCATTCCGGCGGCCGCGATGACAGGGGAGGGGCAGGAGGCGATCAGGTCGGGGTCCAGGATCACCACGCGGGCCATCATGCCGATATTGCGTATGGACTTCTTGGCTCCTGTTTCCGTATTGGTGAGCACCGAGTTGAGGGTGGCCTCGGAGCCCGTGCCAGCGGTGGTGGGGGCGGCGAGGAAGGTGATGCCTGGTTGTTCGATGGCCCGTCCGTCGTGGTAGTCGGAAACCGGGTGGGTGGTATGAAACAGGGCGGCGGCGGCCTTTCCGAGATCGAGAACGCTGCCCCCGCCAACACCGGCAATCCATTCGGCGCCGTGATGATGGGCGGCTTCAATGAGTTTGGTCACCTCGGTGAGGGTGGGTTCCTCGCCGAGATGCCGGAAAGGAAGGACGGCCAGGCCGGGCGGGGCCCGGTCCAGCAGGTCATTCAGAATACGGCCTGATGTCAGCGCTGCACCGTGAAGTAAAATTCCCCGGTGTCCAAAACGGGCGCATTCGGGCAGGAGGGTCAGGATCTTTCCGCAGCCCAATAAGGTTTTTTCCGGAAGCACCAGTGTGTCCGGCAGGCAGGGCGGCTTATCAGGCATAACACATGACCATGGCGATGAGGTCAAGGCTGGTGACGCCGGTGTTGCTGATGGCATGGGAGGCGCCTTTTCCCGTGAGGATGGCGTCGCCGGTGCTGACAAAGGTTTTTGTTTTGCCATCATCCAGCAGGCCGTTCCCTTTCAGGACAATGTAAACCTCATCTTCGTCGTCATGCTGATGGGAACCGATGCTGGCGCCGGGGGGGAGCGTGAGACGGGCGCACAGGCGGCTCTTGGCCTTGAATTCAGCCTTCTTGAAAAAATGCTGGATGGTAACGCTGCCGGATCCGCCGCGCATGTTTGAACGGACCTCGGTTTCCATTTGAGAAGGTTTCTTGATCATGGACGACTCCTGAAGAATACGGCTTGCTCGTACATTGCCGTTTCGCAGGCCAATTTGCAAGCTGAAATCAGGGTGTGTCAGGGTGCTCGCACGGTGATTTTGTAGAAACGGGAGGGTAGAAAGCTGGTAAGACCGGTATGGGCCATGGTGCCGCTGAACCCGGGTACATCGATAAAACCGGGAACGGTCAGCCAGTTGGTATCGGTAAGCAGTCCATCCCGATAATACAGGGTATAAAACCGGTTGGTTAAGGCTGGCCACTGAAGGACGAATTCGTCGACGGGTTCAGGTTGCAAAGCCGTCAATCGAAGGACACTCGCCGGATTTCCGGCATCTGTTCCTGTTAATTCCTCGTCGGCATTGGAGATCAGGTCGTGGTCTTGATCTCCAGCGGCATCCAGAATCAAGCAGAAGCTTTCGACGGCGGGGCTGATCAGGCCGGCATTGTCAGCCGCCCAAACAAAAAACCGGTTGGTGGCGCCGATCTGAGTGTTGGACAGAACACCGGTGGCCAAGGTGGTGAGGATTCCATTGGTGGAGCCTGCCTGATTGGATGAGGCGTAGTAGTAGTCGCGAATGCCAGAGGCAGAGTCGGAGAACCCCGACCAGGTTCCCGTCACGGATGTGGCGCCGACCAGGTAATTGCCAAACGGGCTGTGGACCAGGGTGACCGTGGCGTTGGTGGCGGAAGGGGGTGCGGTATCAACCCAATAGGGGCCGCCGACTGCCACCGCGCCCGTGTTGCCAAAGTGATCGCGTGCCCGCACGATCACAAACCCGTTGGAGCCGTCGGCCAAGGGGAGCGAGTTAACGGACAGTCCAACCGTGCGGCCCGTGGTCGTGCAGGCCGGCGCATGGGCGCCGACCCCGTAATCATAACTGGAAATCCCCACGCCGGCCCCGTCGTTGGCGGCCGGCCATTGGACGGTGAGTAGGGAATTGGTCGACCAGGAGGATGGGGTGTGAGTGGCTGATGTGATTTCGCCGGGTGAGCCCGGTGGTTCGTTGTCCACCATGAACGGTTGGCTGGTGGTCCAGTCGCTCCAATACAATCCATCCCATGCCCGGCCCCGGATAATCACGCCCGGGTTCAGCAAGATATCGCTGCCGGAAGCGGAGGTGTTCCAGGTAAGGGTCAGGCTATTGGTGAAGTTGAGGGCGCTGACGGCGGTTTGGATGTTTTCAACCGGAGGGCCGTTGGAGGGGTTTAGCGTGATCAGGCCCAGCAGGTCTTGTGCGGCGAGGATGGTGAGATTGGACCAACTGGCTCCACCGCTGGCCGACCACGCCACGTCCAAGGCGCAGGTATCGCCATCGGCATCGTGGATCAAGTTGCTGATCGTTACCAGGCCCTCACCCTGGGTGGAGGTCTGGGCGGCCTGGAGGCAGGACAGAACGGCGGGCGAGCGCACCGCCAGGGTAACCGGGATGATGCGGAAGGGGGCATTGCCGTCCAGCCGGATGGCGGATTGCCGTTCGCCGGTGGGGATGCCGGTGGTGTTCATGGTAACCGTGAGGTTGGTGCTGCCCCCTGCGGGAACGTCAATCTGGGCGGGGGTGATGGACAGCCAGAGGTTGGACTGAGAATCGGGGGTCACGACGACGTCGTCGAGATACCAGCCTTCCTCCTGCGTGTTTTGATCGGAGCCAAAGTGGAAACGGATGATAGCTATCTTATCTGACAAGGCGCCAAGATCAAAGGTGACCTGCTGCCAGCTGCCGGTGCCGGCAAAGCAGGGGGTGTCCTGTTCCCAGGGTGAGGCTGACCATTCGGACATTTTGTGCGAATAACCTCCGACCGGTGCGATCTGGGTGAAGGTGAGGCCGGCGTTGGTGGAGATTTCAACGATGCCGCCATCCCAGGCGTATCCGGGACCAGAGGTGTGGTCAATTTCGCATTTTATCCAGTGCCAGAAGGTCAGTTGGGCTCCGTATCCCAGAACGATAGGCGGAGTATCCAACCGGGCATGCATATTCGTGGTGTACAGACACGTGGCCGCATTACCGCAGTACCAGGCATTGGAGCTGGAGACGAAGCGGTTGGTGGTTAGTGTCCAGAGGTCACGGGTTCCGCTGTGGGTCCAGCCTCCGGCTTCTTTCTCGCTGTCATCTGTGAACCCCATGGATAATAGAGCGGCGTTCAGAATGAGATTGGTCTTGCCGGTGTTTGAAACCGAAACGGACACATTTGATACGGTGTTCGGCCGTACAAACGTCTCAATCGCCTCTGGCGCCAGACTGAGGAGAGGGTAGCTTTCCTCCCTCCAGAGCCACTCGAGAGTGGACTCGAGGGATAGCATAAAGGTTACGGCATTGGAGTTGCCTGATTCAGGCACGCTGCCTGTCCCCGTCCATCCGGCACAGATCCAGCGGGTCCCATCCATCAGGTCGCAGGTATTCGCCTGAGCCTTTACCACAATACCCGATTCAAAGGTGTGGTGGCCATAATCTGGAGACACGGAGGCGGGCACGTTCGTGCTGGCTGATACGGTGAAGCCCAATACTGGTGCGACTCGCACAAAGACGGGGACGACGCTGGTGGGTGTACTGGCGTCGTTGCACGCCAGTTGGATTGCGGACTGCAGGTCGCCTGTGGGAATGCCCGTGGTATTAAACGTGACTGTTAGGTTGGTGCTGCGTCCCGCCGGAAGGTCAAGATGGGTCGGGGTGAGGGATAGCCAGAGATTGGAGCTCGAATCTGGGGTCACGACGATATCGTCGAGATACCAACCTTCCTCCTCTACGCTTCCGTCGGATCCAAAGTGGAATCGGATGATGGCGGAATCATGTGCCATGGTGCTGAGATCAAAGGTGACCTGCTGCCACCCGCCGGCACCGGCAAAGCAGGGTGTATCCTGAGGCCAAGGGGATGCCGCATATCCTGTAACCTTATGGGAGTAGTCCCCTATGGGTTCGATCTGCGTGAAGGTGAGCCCGGAGTTGGTGGAGATTTCAACAATTCCTCCGTCATAGGCATATCCAGGATAATCGTAATCGAGTTCAGACTCGATCCAGTGCCAGAAGGTCAGTTGTGCTCCATCTCCCAGGGTGATAGGCGGGGTATCCAGCCGGGCATGCATGTTCGTGGCGTACAGATGCGAGGCCGCGTTTCCGCAGTACCAGGCGTTGGAGCCTGAAACGGAGCGGTTGGTGGTCAAGGTCCAGAGGTCACGGGTTCCACTGTGGGCCCAATCGCCGGAACCTTTCTCGGCGTCATCGGCGAAAGCCCGTGACAATAGAGATGCGTCCAGGGTGAGATTGGTTTTTCCCGTGTTTGAAACCGAAACGTACACATTGGATACGGTGTCCGGTCTCAAGAACAGATCAAGCGCATCCGGCGTTAGATTGAGGAGGGGATAAAGCTCCTCCCTCCAGAGCCATTTGAGAGTGGACTCGAGGGATAGCGCAAAGGTTATGGCATTGGAGTTGCCGGATTCAGGCACGCTGCCCGTTCCCGTCCATCCTTCGCAGAGCCAGCGGGTTCCATCCATCAGGTCCAAAAATGCATCTGCAGTGGCGTGTAGCACAACTCCCGACGGATAGGTGTGTTGCCCGTAATCGGGCGATACGGGGACGGGAACGTTAGTATTGGCGGATACGGTGATGTTCATCGGTGGCACGATCTTGAACGAGTGCAGGTCGGTTGGGGCGTTTGATGGATGTCGCACGGATGGGCTGAGGGGGGGGGTGGCCTTAATCCAGTAATAAACGGTGGTGCCTTCCGTTTGGATGGGGATTGAGCCACGGTATAGGGTGTTGCTCACTCCTGTCATGGGGTTGGAGGAAAAGTTTGTTGAGCCATCGGTGTTCCAAAAAACCCGGAGCGCATTCGTGCCGGTCAGGTGCTCTGGGCCCACGATGGCATTAATTTCGTAGGGATCGCCGTTATTGAAAGTGTCGGTTCTGGGTGTGTGGATGATGTCGAAGAAGCTGAGCAGAGCTTTATAGGCATTAAGTCGCCCGCCGGTGACGGTTTTGCCGAACATGGAGGAGACAGGGTCGGTGCCGTTCAGGATAGCCTTGCGAACATCCTGCCAGGAGGCGTCGGGGCGGGTGCTCCAAAGCAGGGCGGCGACGCCCGCGACATGCGGGGTGGCCATGGAGGTACCGCTCATATAGTCATAACCGCCGCCCACTGTGGTGCTGAGGATGTTGACGCCGGGAGCGCCGAGGTCAACGGAGGTCAGTCCGTAATGCGAGAAACTAGCCTTGGCATCATGATGATCGGTGGCGGCAACGGAGATGATATTGGACCAGGGATAACTGGCGGGATAGAAGGGGCTCGCGTCGTTGTCGTGGTTCCAGTTTCCTGCGGCGGCCACAAAAAGAATTCCTGCCTCGCCTTGGTCTTGGATGGCCTGCGAAAGGGATGTCGAATAAATACCGTTGGTATCGCCCCAGCTGTTATTGGTAATGCGCACATTGATGCCGGAACGGCGGAGGGAAGCGGCGTATTGCAACGCCTCGATGGCGTCGGAGGTGGCCCCCGAGCCGGAACTATCGATGAACTTCAGTGCCATGATGCGCGCCTGCCAGTTCACGCCGACGACCCCGGCGCTATTGTTGCCCGACGCCGCGATGGTGCCGGCCACGTGGGTCCCGTGGCCGTAATCGTCCAGGGGCGAATTGTCATGGTTCACAAAATCCCAACCCCGGATATCGTCAATAAAACCGTTGCCGTCATCATCCACACCATTGACGGTCTCCAGGGGATTGCTCCAGATGTTCGAGACGAGATCGGGGTGGTTGATGTCGATGCCGGTATCGACGACGGCGACCACCACGTCGCTGTTGCCCGTGGCAATATCCCAGGCCTCGGGGGCGTCGATATCGGCGTCTGCGGCGCCGCCTGTCTGGCCGGTATTATTCATCCCCCAGAGTTCGGCGAACTGGCTGTCGTTGGGTTGGGTCTGGGTAACGTGAATGATGTAGTCAGGCTCGGCGTAACGGACCACGGTTCCCTCGCGATTCAGGGCGGTGAGCAGGCGGGGCACGGTGTCCGGGTCGGCGTTCGGAACGCCCACCAGGTAGAGTCCGGGGGAGTGGAGGGTCCGGATGACGTGGGCGCCGATCTGCGCGGCCAGGGTTTCGATCTGGTCGATCATCGCGCCCGCCTGGAGCCGCAGGAGCACATGATTAGCCACCATTGTTGCACGCCCCACGGCGGTCTCGGTCCCGGTTTTCGGATCACGGGCAAGCAGTTCCTCCACGCGCCAGAGAGGATACTTGAATGTCGTTCGGATAATGCGAGTTCGCCGTACGAGATTGGAGGCGCCCGGCACAGGTTCATCACGGGAGGCGACGACCGGCTGGTTGGCGTTCGGATCCTGGGGAAGAGGAGGGCCGGATGACACGGCGATGGTTCGGTGCGATGCGCCTGACGGTGTGGCCGATTGCGACCCTGACGAAGAGAAGCCGATCGATTTTGGGCCGGCACCGGCCAGGGGGGGGACGCCGGCGACCGGGGGGGGTGATGCGCCGTGACGCAGGGGGGGCGGGATCGTACTTTCCCGGGATGATGTGTGGCGTAAAACCAGCCCCACCCAGACCAAGGATAGAACGATGACGGTCAACCCCAGCCAAGGGATGGTCATGCGATGTCTCACGCTTCAAATAATAGCTCAAATGCACCGTTAAATATACCACCAAATTGCCGCCAGATTGCCGAATTAAATTGCGGTGGCGGTCCTGTTTTTGTATAGGTGTCACCCTTTTTAAAGCATGCCATTTGTCTTGAGGAGCCAACATGAAAACCACAGCACTGCGCATCTATGGGAAAAGCGATTTAAGGTTGGAGACGTTCGAACTACCCGAAGTCGGGGATGACGAGATCCTGGCGGAAATCGTAACCAACTCGGTGTGCATGTCGTGTCATAAAGCGGCACTTCAGGGGGCGGACCATAAAAGGGTGCCCAATGATGTGGCGACGAACCCGGTCATTATCGGACACGAGTTTGCCGGGTATATCCGGCATGTTGGTAAAAAATGGGCCGGTCAGTTCAAGGCCGGCCAGAAGTTCAGCATTCAGCCGGCGATGGGATACAAGGGATCGCTCGATGCGCCAGGGTATTCGTTCCGTTACATCGGAGGGATGGCCAGTTTCGTGGTGATCCCGTCCTGCGTGATGGAGATGGATTGCTTGCTGCCGTACGAAGGCGAGGGATTTTTCAAGGCCTCGCTGAGTGAGCCGATGTCCTGTATTGTCGGGGCGGCGCATGCGCAATATCACACGCGGATCGGCAGCTACCAGCATCTCATGGGCATTGTCGAGGGCGGGTGCTGTGCGCTTCTGGCGGGTGCGGGCCCCATGGGCCTGGGTTGTGTGGATTATCTGATTCATGGCGCGCGAAAGCCCAGATTGCTGGTCGTGACCGACATCGATCAGTCACGGTTGGACCGTGCGGCCCAGCTCATGACGGTGGCCGATGCGGCGCGGCAGGGGGTGACCCTGGTCTATTTCAACACGGCAGGACTGCCTGACCCGGTTGCTAAACTGAAGGAGTTGGCCGGTGGCGAGGGTTATGATGACGTCTTTGTCTATGCGCCCGTGGCGCCGGTGGTGGAGCAGGGCGATGCCATTCTGGCACGTAACGGTTGCCTGAACTTCTTTGCCGGTCCGACGAAGACTGATTTTGCCGCGAAGTTCAACTTCTACAACGTCCACTACGCCGAAACGCACATTGTGGGAACGTCCGGCGGAAATACGGACGACATGCGTGAATCCCTGAAATTGATGTCCGAAGGGAAGATCAATCCGGCGTCGATGATTACTCATGTTGGAGGGATTACCTGCGCGTGCGATACAATCCTGAGGCTCGATCAGATCCCGGGCGGCAAAAAGCTGGTCTACACCCAGTATGATTTGCCCTTGGTCGCTTTGGATGATTTTGCCAAAGTGGGTCGCGAGAACCCCCTGTTTGCGAAACTGGGCGAGATCTGTCAGCGCCATTCGGGGCTCTGGAACCTTGAAGCCGAGGAATATCTGCTCAAACACGCTCCGCGCATGAAGGGTGCCTGATGGAGTTTATTGGGCTCATGTGCGACAAGGCGTCCCATTTCATTGTTAAGTGCGACAAAGTGACGCTGTTTGCGGTTATTTCCATACATCACATTTCTGAATTATTTATTTGTAACACGTTGTTTTACAGTATGTTGTGGTAGTTTTGAGTCATTTTTTGAGCGTCATTGGCACGGGCCTTGCTAAAGATTACGGTCACGAAAGTGTTGTGACTTCAATTTGACAAGCTTTACGGGTATGAGCCCGAGTAAAAGAGGAGGTAGCCATGTCCAAAGTTTTAGGCATTGATTTAGGAACGACGAATTCCTGTATGGCGGTGATGGAGGGGGGGGAGCCGGTTGTCATTCCTAATGCCGAAGGCATGCGGACGACGCCGTCCATTGTGGCCTTTACGAAGAGCGGGGAGCGGTTGGTGGGGCAGGCGGCCAAGCGGCAGGCCATCACCAATTCGACCAACACGGTTTACTCGATCAAGCGTTTCATGGGCCGGAAATACGACGAAGTGGCCCATGAGATCTCGCTGGTTCCCTACAAGGTTGTGCGCGCCAAGAACGGGGATGCGCATGTGCAGGTCGGTGACGAGATTCTTTCGCCGCCGGAGATCTCCTCCATGATCCTGCAGAAGATGAGGGCCGATGCCGAGGCCTATCTAGGCGAGAAGATCACGCAGGCGGTCGTTACGGTGCCGGCCTATTTCAATGACAGCCAGCGGCAGGCCACCAAGGATGCGGGACGGATTGCCGGGCTGGAAGTGCTGCGGATCATCAATGAGCCCACGGCGGCGTCACTGGCCTACGGCCTCGACAAGAAGAAGGACGAGAAGATCGCGGTATACGATCTGGGTGGCGGCACGTTTGATGTGTCCGTCCTGGATATCGGCGAAGGGGTCTTTGAGGTCAAGGCCACCAACGGCGACACGCATCTGGGCGGTGACGATTTCGATCATACCATCATGAGCTGGTTGGCGGAGGAGTTCCGCAAGGATCAGGGGATCGACCTGACCAAGGACACGATGGCCATGCAACGGCTGAAAGAGTCGGCCGAGAAGGCCAAGTGTGAGCTCTCCAGCGCCCTGCAGACGGACATCAATCTTCCGTTCATCAGCGCCGACGCCAGCGGGCCCAAACATCTCAATGTCACGTTGTCGCGCGCCAAGCTTGAACAGCTGGTCGACCAACTGGTCGAGCGGACGAATCAGCCGGTTAAGAACTGCATGAAGGATGCGGGCTTGCAGACCGTGGACGAGGTTGTCCTGGTCGGCGGGATGACCCGTATGCCCAAGGTTCAGGAAATGGCCAAGAAGCTGTTTGGCAAGGAACCGCACAAGGGGGTTAACCCCGATGAGGTCGTGGCGGTGGGCGCGGCGATCCAGGGCGGTATTCTCAAGGGCGAGGTCAAGGATGTGCTGCTGTTGGATGTCGCACCGCTGTCGTTGGGTATCGAGACATTGGGCCGGGTGTTTACCGCTCTGATTGAGCGCAACACGACGGTTCCGACCCGCAAGACGGAAATTTTCAGCACGGCTTCCGACAACCAGCCGTCCGTTGAGATTCATGTGTTGCAGGGCGAGCGCAAGATGGCTGATCAGAACAAGACCATCGGGCGTTTTCATCTGGATGGCATTCCGCCCGCACCGCGCGGTGTTCCCCAGGTCGAGGTCACTTTTGATGTCGATGCGAACGGCATCCTGCATGTGTCCGCCAAGGATCTGGGGACCGGGCGCGAGCAGAAGATCACCATCACGGCATCAAGCGGTCTGAGCGAGGCGGAAATCAAGGACATGGTGAAGGACGCCGAGTCGCATGCCGAGGAGGACCGTCTGCAGCGTGAAGCGGCCGAGGCCCGGAATATGGCGGATAACCTGGTTTACCAGACCGAGAAGCTCCTCAAGGAGCAGGGTGAAAAGGTATCAGCCGATAAGAAGCGTCCGGTCGAGGAAGCCATTGAGCAGGTGAAAACCGCGCTCAAGGGGAATGACGCCGAGGCCATCAAGTCAGCGACGGAAGGATTGAATACGGCGGTTCAGGCGATTTCGGCTGATCTGTACGCTCAGGCCAAGTCCGCCCATCAAGGGGCGGACGGTGGCGCTCCGGGTGGCGCTCCGGGCGGTGAAGCCCAGGATAAATCCGAGGCGGCCGGAGGGGGTAAGGATGGCGTGATTGACGCCGATTTTGAAATGGTTGACGATAAGAAGAAGTAGTCGGGAAACAACGTGAACGCGACGGTTTCGCGTTTGCGATGGGGGAGGGCGGGTGGCCCTTCGATAAACGTAACAAGAAAAGGAAAGGGAGTAATGAAGATTAAACCGTTGGCTGATCGCGTCTTGGTTGAGCCCAAGAAGGAACTGGAAGTTAACAAGGGCGGAATTATCATTCCGGATAGCGCCAAAGAGAAACCCATGGAAGGCAAAGTTGTGGCCGTGGGTACAGGCAAGCGTGATGAGGCTGGAAAGCTCATTCCGTTTACCGTCAAGGTCGGTGACAGAGTCCTGATGCCCAAGTATGGCGGCACCGAGGTCAAGTTGGACGACAAGGAATATCAGATCATGCGCGAAGAGGATATCCTCGGCATTGTTGAGTAATCATGCCGGACAGGATCGAAACGATAACCCAGTAAGAAGGAACGAGCAAAATGGCAGAAAAAGGTAAACAACTTAAGTATAACAGCGAAGCACGCCAGGCGATGCTGCGCGGTGTGGAGAAGCTGAGTCGTGCGGTCAAGGTTACACTCGGCCCGTGCGGCCGGAACGTGATTCTGGACAAGAAATTCGGTTCGCCCACGATCACCAAGGACGGCGTGACAGTCGCCAAGGAAATCGAACTGCCGGACCCGTTTGAAAACATGGGCGCCCAGATGGTGCGTGAAGTCGCCAGCAAGACCAGCGATACGGCTGGTGACGGTACGACCACCGCGACGCTGCTTGCCGAGAACATCTATCGCGAAGGCCTGAAGAACGTTACGGCCGGCGCCAATCCGATGAGCTTGAAGCGCGGGATCGACAAGGCTGTCGAAGTGATCGTGGATGCGATCGCCAAGCAGGCCAAGAAGGTCAAGGAACACGTTGAAATCGCCCAGGTCGCGACCATCTCCGCCAACGGCGAAGCCGCCATCGGCGAGATCATTGCGGATGCCATGGACAAGGTCGGCAAAGACGGGACCATCACCGTTGAAGAGGCCAAGGCCATGGAAACCACGTTGGATGTGGTCGAGGGTATGCAGTTCGACAAGGGCTACATCTCCCCGTACTTCTCCACCAACATGGAGACGATGGAAGCCTCGTTGGAAGACGCCTATGTCCTGATCTACGAGAAGAAGATCTCGAACCTCCAGGATATGCTGCCCCTGCTGCAGAGCGTGGCCAAGACAAGCAAGCCGTTGTTGATCATTGCCGAGGATGTCGAGGGCGAAGCCCTGGCGACCCTCGTGGTCAACCGCCTGCGTGGCACGTTGCAGATCTGCGCCGTCAAGGCGCCGGGCTTCGGCGACCGCCGGAAGGCCATGCTTGAGGATATCGCGATTCTGACGGGCGGGAAATGCCTGACTGAGGATCTCGGCATCAAGCTGGAGAGCGTCAAGATCGAGGACCTGGGCCGTGCAAAACGGATCAGCGTGGATAAGGAAAACACCACGATCGTCGAGGGCGCCGGCAAGGCGTCGGCGATCCAGGGCCGCGTGGCCCAGATCAAGCGTCAGATCGAGGAAACCTCCTCCGACTACGATCGCGAAAAGCTGCAGGAACGCCTGGCGAAGCTGGCGGGCGGTGTGGCCGTGATCAATGTCGGTGCGGCGACCGAGACCGAGATGAAGGAGAAGAAGGCCCGCGTTGAGGACGCTCTGCATGCGACCCGCGCCGCGGTGGAAGAGGGCGTGGTTCCCGGTGGTGGTGTGGCGTTGCTGCGCTGCCTGCCGGTGTTGGACAAGCTCGATGTCACGGGCGACGAGAAGATCGGCGTGGATATCATCCGCCGCTGTCTCGAGGCTCCCCTGCGTCAACTCGTGGATAACGCCGGCCTGGAAGGGGCGGTCATTGTCCAGGAAGTCAAGAAGCAGAAGGGTTCTGTCGGCTTCAACGTCGCGACGCTCGAGTATACCGACCTGATCAAGGCCGGTGTGCTGGATCCCGCGAAGGTGACCCGTATGGCCCTGCAGAATGCCGCGAGCATTTCAGGCTTGCTGCTTACAACCGAGTGCATGATCACCGAGATCCCGCAAGACGAGAAGCCCGCTCCGGGCGGACACGGCGGCGGTATGGGCGGTGGCATGGGCGGCGGCATGGGCGGCGACATGTATTAAGAGTTGAACGATAACGTTTGACTTGGGTAAACGGGACGCCTACACTGCGTCCCGTTTACTTTTTCTATCGGAGGTTGATTTTGAATCCTTTACTACTCGAAAAAGCCAAGCAGAAGATCAATTCGGTACCGCTGCTGGTCAATATGATCTCTCGGCGTGTCCGCCAGTTGAATGCTGGGATGCGTCCCTATCTGAAGCCTGAGACCCCGAATGAAGAACGGGTCGATATCGCGTTACGCGAGGTTATCGAAGGCAAACTGACGGCGGAAATCGGGTTTTTTGAGCCGGTCAGCCCGGGTAGCCGTCCGAACGACTAATCGCCGGTAATCCATGGCGGCCTCTCACGACAGTAAACGCGGGGAAAAGGTCGCCACCAACCGGAAAGCCCTTCACGATTTTTTCGTTTTGGACCGGGTGGAGTCCGGGGTTGAACTGCGGGGCACCGAGGTCAAGTCAGTCCGCGCCGGAAATGTCAATTTGACGGGCGGATTTGCCAAGATCGAGAAAAATCGCTTGGTCCTCTACGGCGTGCACATTGCTCCCTATGAATGTGGTAACCGGTTTAATCACGATCCACTGCGGCCGCGGCAGCTTCTTTTGCATCACCGGGAGATCAGTCGGCTGGCTGGAAAACTCGCCTTGAAAGGCCTTACCCTGATTCCGCTCAGCATGTATTTCGGTAAGCGTTGGGCGAAGGTTGAATTGGGCCTTTGCAAGGGCAAGCAGGACGCCGATAAAAGGGAAACCGTGCGCCGGAAGGAAGCCGATCGGGAGGCTCAGCGGGCGATCGAACGCGCACGGTCTTGACAAGAAAGAGGAACCACGATGCGTATAGGTTGGCCGGAATTGATTATTGTCCTGCTGGTTGTGCTTTTGCTCTTCGGGGCAAAGCGTTTGCCTGATCTGGCCCGCTCGCTCGGGCGCAGCTTGAATGAATTCAAGAAGGGACGCTCAGAGGGAGCGAAAGACGACACCGCCAAAACGGATCAGGACGGGAAGAAGTAGGATCCCGACAGGGCGTCCTACCGCTTGGCGTTGCTCCGGCGGGAATCCCGGTCCAGTTGGCGGAGATTTTCCTCCACGTCGTTTTTCCACAGGCTATTCGGGTTGGCTGTCAGAAAATCCTCATAGACGGCGCGGGCCTCGCCGGGCTTCTGCATCTGTTCCAGACAGCGTGCTTTTCCGAAGAGTGCGGAAGGTGTCAGGAACGTATCGGGCTGTTCCTTCAGGAAGGTTGAATAGGCCGCCAGGGCCTCGGGAATCTGCCCCGTCGCCTCCGTGCATGCAATCTGTCCAAGTTGGGCCACAGCCACCAAGGGATGTTTCGGGTACTGGGTGGCGAACTTGGCATACGAGGCTGACGCCGCCATGTAGTCCCCCGAATCGTAAAGGGCTTTGGCCGTCTGGAGGAGCGCAAGCCGCGCGGCAGGGGAACCCGGGTATTGGGTGATAATCGCCTGCAGGGCCGGAACATTTCGCGCTTCACCCAGCATCCGGGAAGCCTGATTCTCACTGCTTTGCTTGTGGTCACGGTAAAGAAAAACGCCGAGCACAATGACAACCGCCACGCCGGCCTTGAGGGCGAGGCTTTTCCACTCTTCCTTGACCGAGGCCGGCAGGGTGCTCAGTCCGGTGGGTTCAGGGGGATTTTGTTCGGGTGCGGTCTCTTCACGATTTTCCATGGCCTTGGGCCTTTCTGTAGGGATTGAATGGGTCTACTTATTACGGGGTCGCCCCGCCTGACGCAAGAGCAAAGATTCGAACTTTATCATGGGGCAGCGCGCTTGTGTTGTCCGTCTTGCCGGAAAAAAGAGGGTGAGGCGGGCTATATTCTTGTCGGCGTGGCGGTTTCATGGGAAAAAGATGCCCGTTTTGACGTTCATTGAGGAGCCGTTATGAGGACAATCCAATTCTGTTGGCCGGAAGGAAAAGCGGGGGCATTCACGGCGTCGTACGATGATGGCGTGAAGGAGGACCGTCGCCTGGTTGAGATTTTCAACCGATACGGGATGCGCGGGACGTGGAATTTGAATGCGAACTTTATTGCCACGACAGCCGATCCGAATGGCCGGGTGGCCTGGTCGGAAATCCAGTCCCTGTATGCCGGTCACGAGGTGGCCGCCCATGGTTTAACGCACCCTTGGCTGGATCGTATTCCGGATGAACGCATCCTGATGGAGATGGTGGAGGATAGGCGGCGGTTGGAAGCCGCCGTGAAATACCCCGTTAAAGGGATGGCGTTGCCCTTTGGCGTCTATGACCGGCGGGTGTTGGCTATTCTGGGACAGGCGGGCATGGTGCATTCCCGTACCGTGAACGCGACGCATGGTTTCGGGGTGCCGGAAAACTTTCTGGAATGGCACCCGACCTGCCATCATGCCGCGGACTTGTCCAAACTGTGGGTGGATTTCACAGATCGGAAGGAATCTCATAAGCTGTTTTATCTATGGGGGCACTCCTACGAGTTTGATCGCAATCAAAACTGGGAAATTATCGAACAGTTTGGAGCTTTGGTGCGTGCGGCCCTGGATGCCGGCGGGTTGTGGTGTGCCACGAATATGGAGATTTACGAGTATGTTACCGCCTGGCGCCGCCTTTGGTGCAGTCTGGATGGTTCCAGTTTTCGGAACGTCAGCGGAACCCCCCTCTGGATGCGTGCCGGAGAGACCTTGATCCGGCTGGGAGCCGGCGAAACAGTCGCCGTGGACTGATAATTCGGTGTAAGGAGTTTACCTGATGGCAAAATCAGGTCTTCCCTGATTGCTGATTTCAGCAAGGTTGCTAATTTCGTGCCATGGAAATGGACGGAATTACTTTGGCCGGTTGCGTGGCGACGACGCCTGAGTGCAACGCGGTCAAAGGAGGGAGGGTCGAGTTATGCGGGCGTTGATTTTGGATGATGAACCCCTTGTTCTCTCGGTGCTGCAACGACTGCTGGTCCATCGCGGGTATGACGTGGTGACCTACCCGGACGTGGCCTCCTGCCCGCTTTTTTTTGGTGATCGCTGTCCCTGTTCCGGCACAGCGAAGTGTCCGGACGTCATATTGGCCGATCTTAATATGCCCGATGTGAACGGCGTGCAGTTTGTCAGGAAACTCCAGAGAAAAGGCTGCAAATGCCGGAACATTGCGGTGATGTCCGGCGGTTGGACGGCTGAGAGTCTCCAGCAGGTCTCGCGCCTCGGAGTCAGCATTTTTGCCAAGCCGTTTCATCTTCAAGGGCTCGAGTCCTGGCTGGGATCCGCAGAAGGATCGATCGCGGGGCCTCCTGTTCAGAGTATCAGGGAATTGCCGATCTAACGCACGACCTCCGGGCACCCGGTCATAGCGGCTTACCGGGACGGTTCGCCCTGACCCCCTGAAAATTCAAGCAACAAGAGACCCGCCTGCCTGCTTGACAGGGGGGGGCATGGAAGACAATCTTCACCCATGGCCGTATCTGTCGGTTCTGTCAGGCGCGGTTTTTGCCAACCATGGAAATACATCAAAATACCTATTCGCTGCAGGAGGAGATTGCCAGTAGCATAACTCACGGGGTGGGGGTGGTGCTGGCTTTGGCGGCTCTAGCTGTCATGGTTGTTTTTGCGGCCCTGCGCGGGACCGCCTGGCATGTGGTGGCCTGTGCGGTGTATGGTTCCTCACTGGTATTGATGTTTGCGTCCTCAACGTTGTATCACAGTCTGCCTTGGCCTCGCGCCAAGACGGTCTTGAAAATCATTGATCATTCCGCCATTTGTCTGCTGATTGCCGGGACCTACACCCCTTTTTTACTCGTCACCTTGAGGGGGCCCTGGGGTTGGACCTTATTTGGGATCATCTGGGGGCTGGCGCTGGCGGGTGTGGGGTTTAAACTCTTTTTTTCAGGCCGCTACAGGGTGCTTTCGACCCTCGTCTACATCGGTATGGGTTGGATCGTAGTGGTGGCCATTCACCCGCTCTATCATAGCCTGCCCCTGGGTGGCTTGTTGTGGCTGGTGGGCGGCGGTATTTTCTACACCGCCGGGACGATTTTCTACCTTGGACGCCGTATCCCTTTCAATCATGCCATCTGGCACGCCTTTGTTCTGGTGGGAAGCCTCTGCCACTTTTTCAGCGTGATGTTGTATGTGATCCCTTAGGGTCAGGAGTCTTGACGTCTGCATTGCCAGAGGGGTACTTTCAAAACCTTGAATCAGAACATATGACTCGCCAGTTTCAAAACAGAAAGAACAGGTCATGATCCATTCATGGGTTACGAGTTCAGTCGTGCGTCATTTCCCCCACTCACCTGCCGGAAAAAACCGGGCGTGGTCATATGATGCCGCGCGGAATGAGCGATTCAGTTTCCAGGTCGCCTTGCGGATGGAACCGGACGACTGGCGTTCAGGCTGGCCCGTGGAGGTATCCTGCGCGGTCGAGGCGCCGCAGGGTTGGAGTGTCCGCATCCGAAGGGTGGGGCATGTGCCCGTGGCCCATCGCAACACCACTACCGAATGCGCGGAAGTCGACGGTGTGGGAAACTATCCCGGGTTTGCGCCGGATCCGCTTTTTGACGAGTCGAAAATGACTCTCCCCCCGGCTGAGACGCAGGCGTTCTATCTCACGGTTGTCCCCGGCCGGAAGGCCGTTCCGGGCGAACATCCCCTCGTCGTCACCTTGATCGACTCGAGCGGCAAAACCGTCCGGACCCATACGGTTAGGATCCGCCTCCATAAGGTAACCATCCGCCCCCGTAGGAATTTCGCTGTCACCAACTGGTTCTATGCCGATGCCATCATCGATTGGTACAAGACGGACCTGTTTGATGCGCGTTTCTGGAAACTGGCGGAGGCCTATTTCCGCAATATGGTCGAGCATGGGCAGGATACAATTTATGTGCCGGTTTTTACGCCCCCCCTTGATGGAGTTAAACGGCCCTCGCAATTGTTGCGTGTGGCAAGAGACGGGAAAGGGCGATACGTGTTTGATTGGTCGGACGTGAAGGCCTATGTGAGGTTGGCTCAGCGATGCGGACTGGAGCGTTTCGAATGGTCCCATATTTTTTCCCAATGGGGTTGCGCCAACGCCTTGCGGATTTATGAGGGGCAGGGCCGTGATGAAAAGCTTTTATGGTCGCCGGAAACGCCCGCAACGGGAGAGGTCTACCGCGCCTTCCTGGCGCAATTCCTTCCCGAGTTGAAGGCCTTTTGCGCGAGGGAGAAAATACTCACGGCCTCCTATTTTCATGTATCCGACGAACCGCACGGTGAGGTGGCGATGGGGAATTACGTCAGGGCCCGGGCGCTTTTGAAGGAATTGGCCCCATGGATTCGGGTGATGGATGCCTTGTCGGAAACTGAATACGGCCGGAATAAACTGACCGATATGCCCATTCCGACCATTTCCAAGGCGCTGGAGTTCGTGCGGGAGGGTATCCCTTGCTGGTGTTATTACTGCTGCGGGCCGCGGGGACCTTTCCTTAACCGGCTGCTGGATACCCCGCTGGCCAAAATCCGTATGAACGGCTGGCTTTTCTATCGTTGGCCGTTCCTTGGTTTCCTGCACTGGGGCTACAACTACTGGTGTGAGAGCCAGACGCGGATCCTGCTCGACCCCTTCACCAGTCAAGCCGGTGGCCGGTGGCCGGGATGGGCCTATGGCGATACGTTCCTGGTCTATCCCGGCGAAGATGGGCCGATAGATTCGTTGCGGCACGAGGCCTTCGCCGACAGTCTTCAAGAGTATGCCCTGCTGCAGACGATGGGCATCGACCGGAACAGCCGTATTCTGCGACCGTTGAAATCCTTTCAGGACTTCCCGAAAACCGAGGCCTGGATTCTCAAGACGCGGAAAACACTATTCGCCTCGTTATAACCCGCTGGCTGGCGGATATCATAAGGGTGCCCCTGACCTCTTTTTGCCTTTTGGGGTGGCGTCGGCGTTTTTCGCTTGCGTGACAGGGCGCCGATCACTATCCTGCGCGACTATCAGTAAGGAGACGAGAGATGGCTAGGGAATGCGATATTTGCGGAAAAGCGGCAACCATGGGCAACCGTATTGTGCGTCACGGGTTGGCCAAGGCCAAGGGCGGCATCGGGTTGCATACAACCGGGATCACCCGTCGGAAGTTTTCTCCCAACCTGCAGAAGATCAGGGTTTTGGAAAACGGGAACGTTGTGAGACGTACCGTTTGCACAGCCTGTATTCGCAGTGAGAAGGTGAAAAAAGGTTGATCAGCGGGGCGACGGTTGGCGGTGAGCCTGCGGTTCCCGTTGATCGATGGTGACCGCTGTTATGCTTGGGGCGTGGGGTTGATTCCCCGCGCTTTTTCTTTGTTTGGGTGTTGCCGGTTCGTCCGGCAGCTATTCCTGCTCCTGTCCCAGTGCGTCCATCGCCTTGCGCATATCATCGGCCTCGGTGATCTGCAACAGTTCCACCATATGCCGGCGGCCCTTGAGGAGTTTGCGCCCATACTGGGGAATCCATTTCCGATAGAGAATGGTTCCGACGGCAGGCCCGTATAACTGGAGCATGCGCTCGAAATGTGCCCGCATGTAAGCCAGTTGCTCTGCGCGATCTGGCGGCGGGGCGGGGGGAAGTCCCTGCAAATCCCGCCAGATGTCGCGGATCAACCAGGGATTGGAGAGAATACCCCGGCCGATCATAATGGCGGCGCACCCCGTGGTTTCGAACATTCGCCGTGCCGCCTCAGGCGAGGTGACGTCCCCGTTGCCAATGATCGGGATGTTTCGCGCCGCCTGAACCACCCTGCGGATTTCATCAAGATCGGCCTTGCCCGTGTATCCCTGGCTGCGGGTGCGTCCGTGAATGGTGATGGCGGCGACGCCGGCCGCCTCCAGGCCGGGAACCATCTCATGCGCGACCAGGCGCTCATGGTCCCACCCGAGACGCAGTTTGACGGTGACGGGAACCTTCACGGACTGGACGACGCTGGCCGCGATGCGAACCGCCTCCTCCGGATCGCGCAGCAGGCCGGCACCGGCGCCATTCCCCGCGATCTTGCGCTGGGGGCATCCCATGTTGATGTCGATCAGTTTCACACCGGTTTGCTCCAGGAGTTTGGCGGCATCGCAGAGCGTTGACGTGTGCGCCCCGTAAATCTGGTAGCCGAGGGGTTGATCCTCCGCGCAGGTGGCCAGCAGGATCCGGCTTCGCTTCCCCTTGCCCTGCAGGAGGCTGGCCGGGCTGAGCATTTCAGTATAAGCGAGGCCAACCCCGCCGAGCGGGCGTAGGCTGTTCCGGAACGCCAGGTCGGAATAGCCCGCCATGGGCGCCGCCAGCAAAGGCGTCCCGAATTCGAGACCGGCAATGTTCAAGCGCAAGGAAAGGTTCATGCGATGGGGAAGGAACGGGTTCGGTCACGTTCGACCAATGCGGCACGGTAGGCCTTGACGTCAAATTGCGGGGCGGCCCCGGAGTCAACGGCACCCTGGGCCACGGCGGAGGGAATGGCAACGAACAGCCGGCGGTCGAAGGCTTTGGGAATGATGTAGCCGGGCCCGAAATTCAGGGTGGTGTTGTAAAGCTTCTGCACTTCAGCGGGGACCGGCTCACGCGCGAGCGCCGCGAGCGCCTCGGCCGCCGCCACCTTCATCGGGAGGTTAATGGTGCGTGCCCTTATATCCAACGCGCCCCGGAACAGGAACGGGAAGCCCAGAACGTTGTTGATCTGGTTGGGGTAATCCGAGCGACCTGTGGCCATGACAAAAGGATTCTTCCCCATCGCCTTCGCCACGATCTCGGGCTTGATTTCGGGATCAGGATTAGCCATGGCAAAAATGGCGGGATAGGTCGCCATGTTCAATATGGCCTCCGGTTTGAGGCAGTCGGCGGCGGACACGCCGACAAACACATGAGCCCCGCGCAGGGCATCATCCAGTGTGGCGGCGGAGGTTTGCACGGCGTGTTCCCTCTTCTTGCCCGTCAGATCCGTGCGTCCGTCGCGCACAACCCCCTTGGAGTCGCACAGGACGATGTGGCAAGCCCCGGCGGCCTTGAGCATCTCGCAGATGCGGATGCCGGCGGCCCCGGCGCCATTGATGACAATCCGCAGTTCGGAGAGCGCCCTGCCGGTGATATGGCCATAGTTCATGGTCGCGGCGAGCGTGATCACCGCCGTCCCCCACTGGTCATCGTGGAAAACTGGAATGTCCAGCATGGCATCAAGCGTATCCTCGATCTCAAAACAGGCGGGTGCCGCAATGTCCTCCAGATTAATTCCGCCATACATGGGGGCGATGGCGCAAACGGCGTCAATGACGCGACGGGGGTCGGTCTTGCCGGTGTTGCCCCCTCCCATGCGGCAGGCATTGACGGGCACCGGCCAGCCGTCCACATCGCCAAAGGCCTTGAAAAGCACGGCTTTGCCTTCCATGACCGGAATGCTGGCCTCGGCCCCAAGGTCGCCCAGGCCGAGGATGGCCGTGCCGTCAGAAACCACGGCCACGAGATTTTCCTTGGCGGTGTACCGATAGAGGGTTGAGCGGTCGCGGGCGATTTCCTTGACCGGCACGGCGACACCGGGGGTGTAGGCGAGGGAAAGGTCACCGGGTCCGGTCAACGGTTTGGACATTCGCATGCCGATTTTTCCGCCCAGATGGTAGGCGAGAATCGCTTCGGTTGTGGGGGTGGTCATGTGGCTCCAGAAGTTTGAAGGTTGATGCTTAACTGATCGGGTTATTCCTGAAACAGCGGAACAATTTATGAAAGGGACCTGGGGAATACAATAGGATTGTTTTTTCAGGCCCGCCAGATTTCGGGCTTCTCGTCGGGGCGCTTGTCAGCTAGTATGAAAGTCCAATGATGATTCAACACAACGGCTTCGATGTGTACCGCCTGCGGGCGGACGACGGTCTGTCCAGGGTTGAGGTGGTCCCCGAACTGGGCGCCATCGTCAGTTCCCTGCAGTTGCCCTGGGAGGGGACCTTGCGTGAGGTTCTTTTCCAGCACCCCTTCTTTTGGGAACCGCATTCGGAACGGACCCGCGGCGGGTTCCCCTTCCTGTTTCCCATCTGTGGCCGCCTTGAGCGCGACGGCGTTGCCGGTTCTTATCTGTATGATGGGCACGTCTACCAGATGAAGGCTCATGGCTTCAGCCTGCGGATGCCGTGGGAGGTGGTTGAGGCGACGGAGTCCGCGTTGACCCTCCGGTTGCGCGACACGGCGGCGACCCGGCTCCAGTATCCCTTTGCTTTTGAGGTGACCCTGCGGTTTTCGATGCGCTGTGGGGCATTTTTCGTCGAGCAGGAGTACGCCAACACCGGGACCGACCCGCTGCCGTATTATGCCGGGTTCCATCCCTACTATCTCACGCCGCCGCCCGGTAACGGCAAGGATCGCACGCGGATCCGGTACAAGGCCCAGTCCCAGTTGCGCTACAACGCGAGGTTGACCGATGTGGTCGGTCGGGAGGCCCCGCCGGCCCTGCCTCAATGTGTCACCTCACCCGAATTGCATGAGCGTTTGACGGAAGTAGCCCCGGGGACGGATGTCGAACTCATCTATCCGGATGGCATGGTGCTGCATACGGTGGCGGAAGGTCACGAGGATCCCCATCTTTTTCCCTTCGTTCAGCTCTACACGATGAACGATTGCCCCTTCTTCTGTGTGGAACCCTGGATGGGGTTTCCGAATGCGTTGAACACCGCGAAAGGTTGCCGTTGGCTGCGCCCGGGGCAAAAGGAGCGGGGGACCCTGAGGGTATGGACGGCGGGGCCGGATGATCGGGAAGATGGGCGTGCGTGATCATTGGGTGTCATATCAAAATCAGAAAAAGACAACGTCATCCACTGAGGGCCGGCACCGGGAGCAGTCGTGAATGGCGCACGCTCAGCCTTTCGCTGAGCGTGGCCTTTGTGGCTTCGGTCGTCGGTGCGGCCATCAACTTTAATGCTCGTATCGCCGCATTCTTCCGCCCACATGCCAATCTCCCCCTGGTGCAGTTTGTTACCAACTTCCTGGTCATCTGGTTGGTGGCGCTGCTGGTCGCGTCCTACGTTCGTTGGCGCCGGGCGGCCATCCGGAGCGAGGAACTGGAAGACATTATTGACAGCATCAATCCGGATGTCCTGCTGGTGGTGGATCGTGACCGGAACATCCTCATGGCCAACGCCTCCGTGGCCAGGATGTTCGGGTATACGCTGGATGAGGTGATCCATAGCAAGACGGAGACGCTCTACTTTGACCGGCGCAATGTCCCCGATGCGAAACATGAAATTTATGATGTGCTTGAACGGGAGGGCTTTCATGTCGGGTTGGCCACGGGCCGGAAACAGGACGGGAAGACGTTCCCCCTTGAGATCATTACCGGTCTGCTTCGAAATCATGGGGGCAGTGTATTGCTGTTGAGGGATGTGACCGAGAGAAAAGAAGCCGAGGAACTCCTGAGCGAGCGTGAAGGCCAGTTGAGGCAGTCGCAAAAAATGGAAGCCCTGGGCCTGCTGGCCGGGGGCGTTGCCCATGATTTCAACAATCTACTGACCTCTATTCTCGGGTTTGGCGACTTGGCCCTCAAGTCCCTGCCGGAGGGGCATCAGGCTCATGCCGACATCCAGCAGGTGGTTGCGGGGGCCGAGCGGGCCGCCAAGCTGACCGCGCAACTGCTCGCGGTTGGCCGCAAGCAAGCCCTTAAAATCCAGACGCTCGATTTGAACTCTATTGTCACGGGGACGGTCTTGATGTTGAAGCGGACTCTGGGCGAAGACATTACGCTCGATGTCAAGCTGGGCGAGGAGGCAGGGTTCATCGCGGCCGATTCCAGCGGGCTGGAGCAGGTGATCCTGAATCTTGCGGTGAATGCCCGCGATGCCATGCCGCAAGGAGGGGTGTTGCTGATTCAGACTGACCGGGTGGTGCTGGACGAGGACTACTGCCGTACGCATGTCGGCGTTGAGCCCGGTACCTACGGACGTTTGTTTGTAAGGGATTCAGGCTGCGGCATGACCCAAACGGTCAAGGAACATATTTTTGAGCCTTTCTTTACCACGAAGGAACGAGGTAAGGGAACCGGTCTGGGCATGTCTACGGTCTATGGAATTGTCCGGCAATGCCAGGGTTACATTGAGGTGAACAGTGATCCCGGGAAAGGGTCCGAGTTCTTTATTTTCTTCCGATCGATGGTTCCGCCGCCGGCTCTGGCCGACGTTCAGAAGCCTGTGCTGCCGGGCGGGACGGAAACGGTACTGTTGATCGAGGATGACGCCTCCGTGCGCGGGGTCGCGGTTCGCATCCTCGAAGGCCTGGGGTATCACGTGATCAGCGTCGCCGGGGCGAAGGAAGCGCTCTTGATCTGCCAGGAACGCAAGGAACCCATTGATCTGATCCTGACGGATGTGATCTTGCCTGAGATCAGCGGCTCCAGTCTGGTGGCGGAGGCCCGTAAAATGAGACACGACTTCCGGGCCATTTACATTACGGGATTCGGTTCGCAGTCCGCCGTCCAGCATGGTTTGGACCTGATGCGCGATGAGGTGGTGATGAAGCCTTACAGCGCTGAGGAACTGGCACGCAAGGTCCGCCTGGTCCTGGATGCACGGGGATGAAGCCCATGACCCCCCGCATGACCATAACGCTGAATGGAGCCGAGCATGTGCATCACGGTTCCGGAGCCTTGTCCGAACTGCTCAAGGAACTGGGCGTCAACCCGGATCAGGTCGCCATCATGGTTAATGACCGGATCGTTCCCAAGGGTGAGCGTGAGGCCGTCCGGTTGCGCGAAGGGGACGGCGTTGAAATTCTGACATTTATGGGGGGCGGATGAATCCGGTTGAAAAGCTTGTGCTGGGTGGCGTGGAATTCGACTCGCGGTTGCTGGTCGGCACAGGCAAGTTCGCCTCCACCGATGTGATGGTAAAGGCCATTGCGGCGTCGGGAGCGCAATTGGTCACCGTCGCGTTGCGTCGGGTGAATCCCGAACGACCGTCTGATGATCTGCTGGGCCCTCTGACGAAGCTTAACATCACGCTGGTGCCCAATACGTCGGGCGCCCGAAATGCGGCGGAGGCCATTCGGGCCGCGCGGTTGGGGCGGGAACTTTCGGGAAGTCGTTTTGTGAAGGTTGAAATTCATCCGAACCCTCACCACCTGATGCCGGATGCGATTGAGACGTACGAGGCGTCCAAGGTGCTCGCCCGGGAAGGGTTTATTGTCCTGCCTTACATGCCGGCCGATCCCGTTCTGGCTAAGCGTCTGGAGGAGGTGGGTTGCGCCGCCGTCATGCCGCTGGGTTCGGCCATCGGTACGGGGCATGGAATGACCACGGCGGAAATGATCCGCTTGATTATTGCGGACAGCGGCGTGCCGGTCATCGTCGATGCCGGGTTGCGGGCGCCTTCCGAGGCCGCTGCCGCCATGGAGATGGGATGCGGGGCCGTCCTGGTCAACAGTGCGATCGCGGCGGCGGGTGATCCGGTGGGCATGGCAAACGCCTTTGCAGAGGCCGTCAAGGCCGGGTTGGCGGCACGCCGGGCCGGGTTGATGTCCCGCAGCACACACGCCGTGGCGACCAGTCCTTTGACCACGTTTTTGGCATGAAGCGCAACGAAAACAGTGTCACCATCCCGGACGACGTTGATCCCGGACGCTGGATGGATCTCGCCCGCTCGGCGAGCGCAGACGATGTACGGCGCGCGCTGGATTGCCCGATGGTGGGTGAGGCCGATTTCGCCGCGCTGCTTTCCCCGGCGGCAGGAGGTGTCCTGGAAGAACTGGCCCAGCGCGCCCGCGCCCGCACTCAGGCGCATTTCGGACGGACCATCGCTCTTTATGTGCCGCTCTATCTTTCGGATTACTGCTCCGGCGGCTGCACCTACTGCGGCTTCGCCTCGGATCGTGGCCAGGCCAGGCATCGGCTTGAACCGGATGAGATCCTGCGGGAATTCGAGGCGATTGCGGCCATGGGCTTTCAGGAAATTCTGCTGTTGACAGGCGAGCGGACCCCGAAGGCCGATTATCCTTATGTGCGTGACGCGGTGGCGGAAGCGGCCCGACATTTTGCGGCGGTCACGGTCGAGGCCTTTCCCATGACCACGGAGGAGTACCGCGGATTGGCGGCGGCTGGTTGTGTCGGTGTGACCCTTTATCAGGAAACCTATGATCCGGTGCCCTATGAGCGTCTGCACCGGTGGGGCCCCAAGCGCGACTACGTGCAGCGGCTGGCGGCTCCTGCGCGGGTGTTGGAAAGCGGGATTCGTTTTGCCGGACTGGGTGCGTTGCTGGGCATTGCCGATCCCATTTTTGATGTCCTGAGTCTATACCGTCATGCCCTGCAGCTTCGTCGCCGCTTCTGGCAGTCAGGTGTCAGTATTTCGTTTCCGCGCGTGTGCCCGCAGGAGGGGGGATATGTTCCGCCCCATCCAGTCAGTGATCGTTTTCTGGCCCAGATCATTTTTGCGTTCCGGATTGCCATGCCGGATGTTCCCCTGTCGCTTTCGACCCGCGAGCAGGCCGCCTTTCGGGATGGGATGGCGGGGGTAGGCATTTCAAAGATGAGCATTGCCAGCCGGACGACGGTGGGCGGCTATCAGGCCCATAACGCCTCGCCGGACGGCCAATTTCACGTGAGCGATGATCGCGATGTGGCCTCTTTTTGTGCCGCGCTTGAGGCTAAGGGGCTGGAACCGGTGTTCAAGAACTGGGATAAGGTGTTCAGATGACGCGAAGCAGCCGGCATGATGAACGGATGCGACGGTTTGAGGCGGCCGGCCTGTACCTGGTGACCTCCCAATCCCTGTCAGCGGGGCGCACCACTCAGGACATTGTACGGGCCGCGCTGGCGGGCGGCGTGAAACTGATCCAACTCCGTGAAAAGGACATGCCGCTGCGCCAGTATGTGGCACTGGCGGAAGACGTGCGCGCCCTGACGGCGCAGGCTGGAGCCCTGCTGATCATTAATGACCGGCTCGATGTGGCGCTCGCGGTGGGGGCGGATGGCGTTCACCTGGGCCAGGACGATTTTCCCGTGTCGGCGGCGCGCCGGCTGGGACCCGACCTGATCATCGGGGCCTCTTCCCATACGATCGAGGAAGCTCTCCAAGTGCAAGCCGACGGGGCCTCGTATCTCAACATCGGGCCGATCTTTACCACGGGAACCAAACGGTGGGACGGCGAATTCCTGGGGGTTGAGGGGCTGAAGCGCATCTCCCGTGTCACCCGCATTCCCTTTACCGTGATGGGCGGGATCAAGCGTGAGCATTTTTCGGAATTGGTGCGCGCCGGTGCCCGGACGATTGCGCTGGTTACGGCCGTAACGACCGCTGCCGACCCTCAACAGGCCGCGCACGATCTGCTGGCATCACTCCGCGGTCATTTGTCGGCGGGGGATGTCCCGCGACGGGATGCGGGGCAGATCTCCTCCAAATCGGTGTAGCGCCAGCGGGCAGGGAACTCGCGGCATTGGCGCGGCTTGACGGTTTGGATGCGGCAGGCGGCCGGGGGGCCTTCGAGGAACACACACGCCCCGTCGGGGCGCTCGCGCAGGATCAGTCCCTGACGGTTTCCCCTGAGGACCGTGTAGCGCTCCGTAAAAGCGTGCACAGCGAGTCCCAGGGCGGCGGCAATGACCTCGATTTCGCCTTCTTCAAGACGGACATCGCCCGGCTGGCGGCAGCAATTACCACAACGCAGACAGTGAAAGTCCACGAGGGGTCACTCCGCTGACAGGACTTCCACGATCGCAGGGTCGTAATCCTCCGGGGGGGTGAATCCCAGAAGCTTGATGCAGGTGGCGGCGAGACTGCTGATGCCCAGCCCCTGATGCGCTCCGAGTTTGAGGCGTGCCGTTCCGGACGGATCGTACACATAAGCGGGTACCGGATTTAGGGAGTGGCTGGTCTTGACCTTGATCCGGCCGTTTTCGACCTTGGGCTTGCCGGTTTTCTTGTCATGCTCATACATGTCATCGGCGTTGCCGTGGTCGGCGGATACCACCAGAATACCGCCCGCTTTCTGCACCGCCGCCAGGATGCGACCCAGACAGAGATCGACACACTCCACCGCAATTTCAGTGGCCTGGTAGACCCCTGTGTGGCCGACCATGTCGCCGTTGGGAAAGTTCAACCGGATGAACCGGTGCGTGTTGTCGCGAATGGCCTTCAAGACCGCATCCGTAATCTCGGCGGCCTTCATCCAGGGACGCTGCTCGAAGGGCAGGATATCTGAAGGAATCTCGATGTAATCCTCCAGGGATTCATCAAACTTACCGGACCTGTTGCCGTTGAAAAAGTACGTCACATGCCCGAACTTCTGGGTTTCGCTGATGGCCAGTTGGGTCACTCCGCTTTTAACCAGATACTCGCTCATGGTGTTGGCGATGGCGGGTGGGTTGACTAGAAAGCGTTTCGGAAGCTTCAGGTCACCGTCATATTGCATCATTCCCGCAAAGAGGACCTTGGGCCGCGGGCTGCGGTCGAATTCGGTCACCGTATCGTCCTCGAAGGCCCGGGTGATCTCGATGGACCGATCCCCCCGGAAGTTAAAGAAAATGACGCCGTCGTTGTCCGTGATTTTGCCGATAGGTTGTCCTTTTTCGGCAATGATGAACGGGGGCAGGTCCTGATCGATCACGCCGGGTGTGGCTTTGCGAAGCGCCTCAATCGCCTCGCGGGCGGAAGCGAATTGCGGGCCGATGCCGCGCACATGGGTGTCCCAACCGCGCTTGACCATGTCCCAGTTGGCGTTGTAGCGGTCCATGGTGATGTTCATACGGCCGCCGCCGGAGGCAATCCGGTAATCCACGGAATGGCCGGCGTTGAGTTCTGCCAGGAACTGTTCGAAGGGGGCGACGTATTCCAGCGCGGAGGTTTCACTCACATCGCGACCATCCAGCAGGATATGGACCCGTGCGCTTTTGACGCCCTCCGCCTTGGCCTGGCGGAGCATAGCCTTGAGGTGATCCATATGGCTGTGGACGTTGCCATCCGAGAACAGGCCGAGAAAATGGAGGGTAGATCGGAACTGGAGGGCGTTTGCGATCTGCGATTTCCACACTTCGCCGCGGAACATGGCTCCTGAAGCGATGGCCTCGTTCACGAGCAGGGCGCCTTGGGAAAGAACCCGCCCGCTGCCGATGGCATTGTGGCCCACTTCGCTGTTGCCCATGTCCTCGTCGCTGGGCAAACCGACAGCTGTACCGTGGGCCTTCAGTTGCGTGGCGACCGCGTTGGCTTTGAGCCAGTCCAGGGTGGGGGTCAGGGCGGATTGAACCGCATCCCCCTCCTCATATTGGCCGATCCCGACCCCGTCCATGATGACCAGAACCAGCGGGCCCTTGGGACCCTTGAAATTCGTTTTTTTCAGTGCCTGCATGCTGCCGTCCCTTTCCGTAATACGAAGTGGGCAGGAACTATAGTACAGTCGCAACCCCGGCGGCAAGCGCGGGGTGAATGGTTGACGATGAACGGGGCGTTGTGTAGGTTGTGCGGGATTCTGGCAGGAGAACGGGTATGAAATCATTATGGCTCATCATGGCAGTGGCCATGGCGGCGGGATCCATCAAGGCAGAGGAAGGATTGACAACTATGGCAACCAATCAGACAACAACGACCGTGATCATGGAAACGTCCGAAGGCAACCTCGAGATCGAGTTGTTTGCGGATAAGGCCCCCATCAGCGTGAGCAATTTCCTCGCCTATGTGGATTCAGGATTTTTCTCCAACACGATCTTTCATCGGGTCATTCCCCGCTTCATGATCCAGGGCGGCGGGTTTGATGAGTCCCTGCGCCAGAAGGCCACCAAGGCGGAGATCAAGAACGAGGCGAACAACGGACTGAAAAACGAGCGGGGCACTCTTGCCATGGCTCGGACCTCCGTGGTGGACAGCGCCACCTCGCAATTTTTCATCAATATCGCCAATAATGATTTCCTGAACCATGGCGGGCGCGACTTCGGTTATGCCGTCTTTGGCAAAGTGACCGTCGGCATGGATGTGGTCGATAAAATTGCCGCCGTTCCGACCGGTACAAAAAACGGCATGGGCGATGTCCCGATGAAGTCCGTGGTGATCAAGTCAGTCAAGCGGAAATAGCCGCCGCTGGCTAAGGAAAGGGGACGAGGCGGTACGCCTCGTCCCCTCTCGCAGAAGCGCTACGGGACCTTTTCCATCTTGTCCATGACGAAGCTGACGGTGAACAGCATCGTCGGTTGGGGGCGGGATTCTATTTTTGCCTTTTCGCCCACGGCGGGTACCCAGCCGGCGGGGAGACGTTCCATTCCCCTGCGGAAGCTGAACTTGACGATCTGGCCGGAGGGAAGTCTGGCCTTAATGCCTGATTTCCCGACTTCCGTGATGACAACGGTGACCGGGCTTTCGACCGAAGCGAGGGTATCGGGGCCGGCCTTCACGAGCGTGACCTTGTCCACGGATAGGACCGCTCCCTTATTGCCCTGATTCAGGGTGTAGACAACCTTGACCTGGTCTTGCACGGTAGGGCGCCAGCTCGCGGGTTCATAATGCGATTTGCTTTTCGACAGATTGAACTGCCGGGTGGTGCCCTTCTCTTCAATTTTGAAAGTGCCAAACCCGGTATCCGTGATCTTGCCGCTGGTCTCGTCCGCCATGACGCAGGTTGCGCCTCCCAGACAGAACCCTAAAATCAAACCGGCTAAAATTTGTTTTTTCATGAATCGTCTCCTTTATATGCCTGCCGCCGTGCGTGCAATTGACATCGCTTTTGCGGTGTGACAATCTACGGCCTCTTGATGAATAGACGCAAGACCATAGTTTTCCTGGGCGACGGCATGGCCGACGAACCCATCGCGGAACTGGGCGCAAAAACACCGCTTCAATATGCCCGTACGCCGGGGATGGACCAGATCGCGCGGGAGGGCCGGTCGGGTTCCCTGCTGACTTTGCCGGCGGGTTATCCCACCAGCAGCGAAGTGGCGAACATGTCCGTGCTGGGTTGCGATCTGGCCAGTGAATACTGTGGTCGCGGACCGCTTGAGGCCGCAGGCCGCGGGGTGGTTTTGGGGCCGGATGACACAGCCTTCCGGGTCAACCTGGTGACCACGGAGGAGGGGATTCTCCGGGATTTTTCGGGTGGGCATGTGGCGCCTGCCGATGCGGCGGAGCTGATTGGAGCGCTGAACGAACGGTTTGGAAATTCCCGGGTACGCTTCCATTCCGGAGTGAGCTATCGCAATATTCTGGTCCTGTCGGGGCGGGAATTTTCCCCCAAGGTGCGTACCGATAAGCCGGACGACAATCACGGTGAGTATGTTCAGGATCACCTTCCCGCTTTTTCGGCCCCTGAAGGGGACCTGACGGCGACGCTCCTGCGCGAACTGATCACAGAGGCCCCCGCTGTATTGGCGGATCATCCGGTAAACCGCCGACTGCGCGCGGAGGGTCGGCCGGTCGTGAACGGGATCTGGCCATGGAGCGGGGGAAAGATTGGCGCCTTGCACAAGCTGAGTGACAAGTACGGCGTTAATGGTGCGGTCATCTCGGCGGTGGATGTCATCATGGGATTGGGCCGCTGCCTGGGCATGGCGGTCATCAAGGTGCCGGGTGCCACCGGCTATATTGATACCCATTACGAGGGCAAAGCCCGGGCGGCCATCGAGGCCCTGAAGACCTATGACTTTGTCTATCTTCACCTCGAAGCGATCGATGAAGTGTCGCACGAGCAGAACCTGGAACTGAAAATCAAGGCGATTGAGGATTTCGATTCCCGGATCATTACCCCGGTGTTGCTGGCCGTGGGGCGGGAGGTTAACTGTGCGGTTCTGCCGGATCATCCGGTGCCGATCAAGCTGGGCCGGCATACGCGGACGCCCGTGCCTGTTTCCGCCCGGGTGGCGGGGTGGGAACCGGATGGCGTGACCGTTTTCAATGAGATCGATTGTCCCGGCGGTTCCCTGGGGGCGATGAAAACCGACGGGCTGATGCGAGCGTTGCTGGTATGAATAAATTAATGAGAGAGCTTCAGTCGTGTCTGGTGCCGCTCCCTCCGGGGGAGGATGGTGAACTTCGGGCCACCTTCACCTTGGAGGCGGATTTTTCGGGATTCAAGGGCCATTTCCCCGGTAATCCCATTCTGCCGGGGGTCTGCATGGTTCAGGCGGTGCTGGTGATGTTTGCCGCGGAAAAGAAAGTGCCGGTGGCCCTCAGGCGCATCGTGTCGGCAAAGTGGTTTGCGCCGGTCAAGCCGGGAGCCGTATTGCGTTTTGCCTGCCAGGTGCGGAAAGACGAGCTGATCGAAACCACCATCAGGGCGCACGTCACCTGCGGCGAAACAAAGGTGGCTGATCTCTCTCTGCTGGTGATCGGCAACGGGAAGGATAACCCGGCATGACGCGCCGTGCCCGCCGATTGTATTTTGACCGTGAGGCGGGTGCCCCGGCTCCGCTCCGCTTGAGCGTCGTCCGGCGGGTACGCTTCAACGAAACCGATCCCATGGGTATTGTGTGGTTCGGCCGTTATGCGCTCTACTTTGAAGAAGGCGCTGCGGAACTGACGCGACGGTGCGGATTGTCCTATGCGGATTTCGTGGCCAGCGAGTTGCGTGCGCCGGTGGCCCAGTATCATGTCGACTACCTCGCGCCGCTCCATCTGGATGAGGTGTTCACCATTTCCTCGGCGCTGATCTGGAATGAGGGGGCCCGCTTGAACACGGAGTATGAGCTGATCAAGGAGGACGGGACGCCCGCCGCCCGGGCCTATACCGTGCAGGTGTTCACCGATGCCACCGAAGGGCGCGTGTGCCTGGTGACGCCGCCCCTGCTGGAACGCTGCCGGGAAGGCTGGAAATCCGGAGCATTCAAAGGCCTCCAGTCATGAGGGTTTTGGCGGTTGAGCAGGACCTCGTGACCGCCTGGGGGCGTGGTGTGGACGCCGGCTGGCAGGGGGTACTGACGGGGCTCCCGGCTTTTTCGAAGGTAGACCGATTCAGCACTCAGGCCTTTTCATCATCCCTGGGCGCGGTTGTGCCGGGGCTTGCGACGCGGACAACGGAGTCGCTGGTGATGCAAATGCTGCACCCGCTGCTGGCGCCTTTGTCCGGCAGGCTCCCCGAGGGCACCCGCTTGCTTCTTGCCACCACGACCGGCGAGGTGGATTTGCTGGAGCGCAGGCTGCTGGGTGAGTCCCTCGGCGCGGATGACAGCCGGCTGGATCACCTGCTGGGCCGGATTCAAGGGGCGCTTGGTCTTTCAAAGCCGGGCCAGATTATCTCTTCCGCCTGCGCGTCGTCATCGTCGGCCGTGGCGCGCGGTGCCGCCCTGATTGCGACGGGCGCGGAGGATGCGGTGCTGGTCGTGGCTTGCGATGCGCTCACGGAGTTTGTTTTCGCCGGTTTTTCGGCGCTCATGGCGCTGGACCCGGAAGGGGCGCGTCCGTTTGACAGGAACCGCAAGGGACTGACGATCGGCGAGGCCGCCGGTTACGTCTTGTTGATGAGTGAGGCTCGTGCGCTCAGTGAGAAGCGCGCGGTGATCGGCGAGGTGGCGGGTTGGGGCTTGAGTTGCGATGCCAATCACATGACGGGTCCTTCACGGGATGGGGGCGGTTTGCTCCGTGCCGTGGCCCGGGCGATCGGCAAGTCCGGTCTCGCGACGGAGGACTTCGGCTCCATCTCGGCGCACGGAACGGGAACGCTGTATAACGACTCCATGGAACTTAAGGCGTTCAAACAGGTTTTCACCGACGGGCCTGTCCCGGTCTATTCCATCAAGGGTAGTGTCGGCCACACCATGGGTGCCGCCGGGCTGGTTGAAATGATTCTGGCGTTCCGCTCCCTTCAGGAGCAGGTGATTCCGCCGTCCGCCCATCTCGCGGAGGTGGATCCCGAGGCGGTTGGCTGGGTTTCGCGTGAGGCGGTGAGCGGCGTGGCCCGCCGGGCGGTCTTATCCACGAATTCCGGTTTCGGAGGGGTCAATGCGGCTTTGGTGCTGAGCCTATGAGCGTTGAAACTCACAACGTGACGGTGCAGGGCATCGGCTGGCTGGATGGGCAGACCTGGGGGACGGTGCGGCACCCTATGCGGGTCAGCTATGGGGGCGAAGCCGGCGTTCCGCCCTGGAAACAGGCCGACTTGTTTCCCGGCGGCGTCAAGAACCTCGGGCGCTTTGACCGGGCGACCCGGATGACGATCGTGGCCTGTGCCCTGGCGTTGAAAGATGCCCGATTGACCGCTCCGGAGGGGCTGACCGGGTTGGTCGGGACGAATGCGTCGGGTAGTCTTGAGGCGAACCGGGCCTATTTCTCGGATTATCTTCAGGCGGGTCGGGTATTGGCGCGGGGTAACCTGTTCATATATACTCTGCCGTCGAGTCCTTTGGCCGAGACGGCCATCCATTTCGGGTTGCAGGGGCCCCTGATGTATGTTGGAGTCACGGGCGGTCAGGTAGGCGATGTGCTGCAGGCGGGGGTCGACTTGATGGATGACGGCCCTGCGGGCATGCTGGTGGTCCGGGCTGATGAAACGGAAGGTGTCGCTTTCCTGCTCGGCCGGGCGGCGTCTGGCGACAAGGGGGCCCGGCGTGAGATGAGCGTGGAGCGGTGTCGAGCGGCCCTTGCCAGAGTGGAACAGGGACTCGCGGCCTGGGTTTCGGTGTTGGAATGCGCGGAGAAAGGGAGTGGTGGCTGATGAAGATGAAGCTGATTTATCCCCGGTGGCCCAAGCTGAAGAATCAGCCCGAGTTCCATCTTCCGCCGCACGGGCCGGTATGTTTCGCGGCCACGGTCCCGGAAGAAGTCGATCTTTCCTTCTGTGATGAGCATGTGCAGCGACTGGATCTAAACGACTCGCCCGATCTGGTGGGGATGTCCGTCATGTTGTCGTGCCAGATGCCGCGGGCGTGGGAGATTGCCGATCACTATCGCGCCCGGGGTATTCCGGTCATTTTCGGCGGGATCGCCACCATGTTGCATCATGAAGAGGTGATGGCCCATGCCGATGCCGTTTTCCTGGGAGAGGCCGAGGGACGCTTCGGGGCGGTGATCGAGGATTTCAAGCAGGGGCGCCTGAAGAAGGTTTATAACTTCCTGAATGATTTTCCCGACACGAGCCTCATCGGACCGGCCCGCCGCAGTATTCTGGATCGCGAGCTGTACAATTTCCGGGGCGTCCAGATGGTGGATCTGGTGCATGCCTCGCGCGGGTGCCGCTTCAACTGCTTTCCCTGCTGCACGCCCTTTCTGGGTGGGCGGAAATTCCGACCGCGGCCGGTGGCCAAGGTGGTTGAGGAGATGGCGGGCATCGACAATAACCGTCTGTTCATCGTGGATAATTCCCTCGCGCAGGATGATGCCTGGGAACGGGAATTGTTCAAGGCGATCACGCCGCTGAAAAAGAAATGGGTCTCCCATCCGATCAAGGATCGGGATGACATTCTTGATCTGGCCGCGGCGGCCGGCTGCTGGTACGTCTACCAGGCGGTGGTGGATACATCGGACTGCATCCGGCAGCGGGTTCGTCGCCTCAAGGACCGCGGTATCGGCGTGGAAGGTACCATCATACTCGGGATGGATGATCACGATGAGGATGCGATCAAGCGGCTGGTGGACTTCCTGCTGGAGATCGATCTGGATCTGGCTGAATTTACCGTGCTGACCCCGTTCCCGCATTCCTCGATCCGGACGCAACTGGAGCAGGAGGGTCGGATTCTTCACAACCGCTGGGCGGAGTATACGGGCGGTACGGTTGTGCATCGTCCTGCGCGCATGAGCCCGGACAAGTTGCAGGAGATGTACGAGTACGCCTGGAAGACCTTCTACAAGGATGCCTCCAAAGAGGTCAAAATGGGCCGGCTCTACATGAAGGTGATTGAGAAGGAGCAGGCGGATGGGACCTACCGGCCCATCCGGCTGGCACGTACCCGGAAGTGGACGCCCGGCGGGATCTCGGCGGGACAGCCGGGACCTGAGGGGGCGGGCGCGTGAAAATCCTGCTGGTCTCCTCCAATATGGCCGAGACCCCCTATGCGGTCTATCCGCTGGGGATGAGCATGGTGGCGGCGGCGCTTAAGCGGGACGGCCACGAGGTGGTCCTGTTCGATTACCTCCAGCAAGGGCAGTCGCTCGTTGCCGTGCGGGAGACGGTCCGGCGGGTGAAGCCCGAACTGGTGGGAATTTCCATCCGTAATATCGACAACGTCAACCTGCTGAACGAACAGCGCTACATCGACTCCGTGCGCCAGATCGTCCAGGCCGTTCGTCAGGAGACCACCGTGAAGGTTGTTCTGGGCGGTTCGGGGTTTTCCGTTATGCCCGGTCCGGTTCTTGAGGCGACAGGGGCCGATTACGGGGTGGCCGGCGAGGGGGAGCGGTTCTTCTGTCAGTTCGTTGCCGAAGCCGCTGCGGGCCGGTATCCCACCGAGCGCATTCTTTACGCGCCACCGCAGTTGCAAGGGGCGGGCATCCCCTCGGCACACTATGAGCCAGAGTTGCTCGAGTTCTACCTCAAGAGCGGGCACATGGCCTCGGTGCAAACCAAGCGGGGCTGTGAGCACGGCTGTGTTTACTGTACCTATCCCCTGCTGGAAGGCCGCGTCATTCGCGAGCGTGAACCGGCCGCCGTCGTCGACGACATGGAGACCCTGGTCAACCGGCACCAGGCAAAGTACATCTTTTTCACCGATTCTGTTTTCAATGATAATCGCGGCCGGTACCGGGCCGTGGTGGAGGAAATGAGGCGCCGGAACTTGCGGACCCCATGGACCGCCTTTTTTAAGCCCAGTCATGAACTGGATGATGGCATTGTCGCGACCATGCGCGAAACCGGTTTGCAGGCCGCCGAAATCGGGTCGGATGCGCCGGCGGATGTCACACTGCGCGGCATCGGCAAGGATTTTACTTTTGCCGAGATCGACCAGTGCAATTCCCTGTTCCTGAAGCATGACGTCGCCACGGCGCACTACTTCATGTTCGGGTGCCCGGGAGAGACCCCCGAGACCGTCCTGGAGGGGATCGCTAATCTCAAGCGGCTCCAGAAGACCGCCATTTTCGTGTTCATGGGGATTCGGATCCTGCCCGACACGGGGCTCGCCCGGATTGCCCTGCGCGACGGGTTGATCACGGAGGGCCAATCGCTCCTTGAGCCGGTTTATTATATCTCCCCGAAAGTGGATCGTGAGTGGCTGGAAACCACGCTCAAGGAAGCTTTTTCCGGGACGCGTCACATTGTATTCCCGCCGGATGCGATGGAAGCCAAACTTCACTTTCTATTCAAACTTGGCTATACCGGTTCGCTGTGGGACATGCTGGCGAAGCCGGGAACGCGTCGGGTGAGGGTCCCTCCTGCGGATGCGCCGACATGAATTCCGTCGAGACCCGGACATGGGTCGTCATTCCTGTTTACAATAACAAGGACACGGTAAGGGCCGTGGCCTTGGCCTGTCGGGAAGCGCTGCCGCTGGTTGTGGTGGTGGATGACGGCAGCACGGACACGGATGTCGGGCTCCTGCTGGGCGATATGGATGTCAGGGTGCTCAAGCACACCTGCAATTCCGGGAAGGGGCAGGCCCTTCTCACCGCGCTCCGGTTTGTCCGGGAACAGGGCGGGGAGTTCATGATCACCCTCGATGCGGATGGTCAGCACCATCCCTCCGATATCCCCAAGTTCCTCGAGGTCCTGAAGGATCATCCGGACACGATTGTGATCGGCGCGCGCCGTATGGAGGGTCCGAACGTGCCGGCGTCAAGCCGGTTCGGGATGCGGTTTTCCGATTTCTGGTTGCGGGTGGAGACCGGTGTGGTCATGCGGGATACGCAGAGCGGCTTCCGTGCTTATCCGGTGGCCGCAATGTCGGCTCTGTCGCTTGCCGGGAATCGCTATGATTTTGAGGTGGAAGTACTCGCCAAGGCGTCTTGGGCGGGGTTGACCGTCCGCTCGGTCGAGATCGGGGTAACGTATGCCGAACGCGGCCGGCGCGTCTCGCATTTCAAGCCCTTCCTCGATAATCTGAGAATCAGCCATATGCATGCCAAGCTGATTGGGCGGCGCCTCCTGCCCTGGCCGCACCGGCAGTGGGTTCAACGCGCCGAAGAGAGCCCCATGATGCTGTTGCGCCATCCGGTCCGCTTCTTCAGGGGATTGCTGCTTGAGCATGCCACACCTGCCGAACTGGGCGCGGCGGCGGCGGTGGGAACGTTTATCGCGACGCTGCCGCTTATTTCGTTTCATACGGTGGCGATTCTTTACGTGGCCACACGGCTGCATCTTAACCGGGTTATGGCGTTCGCCATCCAGAATCTTTGCATGCCTCCCGTGGTTCCGTTTGTTTGCGTTGAACTGGGTTACCGGATGCGGCATGGTCACTGGCTGACCGAGATGACCCGTGAGAATTGGGTTAACCAGGCGCCTCAACGGGTCTGGGAATGGTTTCTCGGATCTTTGGTGGCCGCGCCCGTTATTGCCCTGGTCACCGGGCTCCTGGTTTTTGGTATCGCGGCCTGTCTGGGCAGGAAGGGCGCAAGCCGAATTCCTGAAAAAAAATGAAAAAGACTATTATTTTAGCGTCCATTTTGGGTCTGGGTCTGGGACGGGGGGCCATGGCACAGGGCACGACGAACGCGCCGCCGCCCCGTGGTCCGCCGCAATGGGAGGTTGGACTGTTCGCCGCCGGGGCCCGGGTGCCGCTTTATCGCGGCTCGGACGAGCATAAGGATTATGCTCTTCCCCTGCCGTATTTCATTTACCGGGGTCGGGTTGTTCAGGTCGATCGCGAAGGCGTACGCGGCCTCTTCTATCGCGGAAAGTGGGTTGAAACCGATGTGTCGCTCGGTGGGAATCCGCCGGTCAGCGATGATTCGGAGGCACGGCGGGGCATGAATTCGCTTGATCCCCTGATCGAAATGGGGCCGGCGGTAAGGGGGTTCCTCTATCGGGGCAAGCGGCTTAACTCGCTTTTTCTTGAACTGGCGGGACGCGGCGTGTCCTCGTTCGATGCCAGCGAGTGGGCGTTCCAGTACGAGGGGGAGCGAGTGAACTTGAGCCTGGTGGCGGGCGGCTTCAGTCCCTACCGCGGTGCCAAGTGGATGATCGGCGGACGAGCGGGAGTGGATTTTGCGGATGCGTCTTATCACAGCTATTACTATGACGTATCGGAGTCGGAAGTGATTCCCGGGCGTGAGGCCTACCGCAGCGACGGCGGGTATGGCGGGTGTTCGGTCTCCGCGTTCATTCTCCGCCGGATCCGGCCCGGTCTCTCCCTCTCGGCCTATGCGCGCTGGGAGAACCTGGACGGGGCCGTTTATGAGGATAGTCCGCTGGTAAAGACCGCAAACAATTACATCTTCGGGGCTGCGGTGATGTGGCAACTTGCCGAGTCGAAAAACAATGTCAGTATCAGGTGATGATCACGCATGACCCCGGATGCCACACGAAAAATTGAGGCCCGGCAGCGCGGAAACGCGTTGGGGTTCTGGTTCTTCCGGGTCAGCCTCAGGGCGTTCGGTTTGCGCGGCGCGTACGGACTGCTTTACATCGTTTGTTCCTATTATGTGATTTTCGACCGGAGAGCAGTTCAGGCGGCCCGGGCGTATGTCGACCGGCGGTTCCCGGATCACGGGCGCTGGGCCCGGCTGGCGGATGTCTATCGGCTGTTTGTGAGCCAGGGCAAGAATCTGATCGACCGCTATTACCTCATTTCCGGCGTCGGGCGGTTCGGAACCCGGGTTGAGGGCGAGGCGCGGCTGCGTGACGTCATGCAAAGCGGGCACGGGATTGTGCTGTTGACAGCCCATGTTGGCAATTGGCAGACGATCATGAACTACCTGGGTGCTTTTGAGCGGAAGGTGAATCTGGTCATGCGGCCGGAGGATAATCCGGCGGTCCGGGAGTCCCTGGGAATCGACCGGTCGGGACAGACCATCGGGATCATTTCCCCGGAGGGTTATCTGGGCGGCGTGGTGGAGTCCATGAACGCCCTGGGGCGGGGTGAAGTGGTGTCGCTCATGGGTGACCGGAGCTACGGATTCAACCCGGTGGAAGTCAACTTCCTGGGCGGGCGCGCGTGGTTTGCGTCCGGGGCGTTTCATCTGGCCGCGATGGCGGGCTGTCCCGCCGTGGTCCTGCTTTCGGCCAAGAACGGGACGCACGATTATACGGTTGAAGTGGTGTCGATTACCCGCCCCCGGTATCAGCCGGGTATTCCGAAACGGGAGCAGCTTGCGGGCTGGGTCCAGGCGTTTGCGCAGGTGTTGGAGGAGTACCTGATCCGCCATCCCTACCAGTGTTTTCTGTTCTATGACATCTGGCAGAAGCCGGAAGTGAAAAACCATCCACTTGAAACTTGAAAAAGGGGACGGCAAAGGGGAGTATACCGGCCATCCGAGATGAACCGGAGCGTCGGGAAAAAAGGAGAGACGTGATGCAGCCTGTAGATCGTGATCAGGAATTGGTTGGGATTCGCGCCAAATTGAAGGAATTGCTCGTCAGCAATCTTAACATCGAAGGCATCACGCCGGATCAGATCAAGGATGACGACCCGTTGTTTGGCGAGGGGCTGGGATTGGACTCGCTGGATGCGGTCGAAATCGTGGTGATTCTGCAGCGCCATTTCGGAGTGGAAGTCAAGGACATGGAGAAGGGGCGTGAGATCTTCCGATCCGTCAACACGCTCGCCAACTACGTTTACGACACCAAACAGGGTCAGAAGTGATTGAACGTATTGTGATCACCGGTATGGGGGTGATCTCTGCCGCCGGCCTGAACGTTCCTGAAACGTTGGATGCGTTTGCGGCAGGTCGGCGGAATGTCGGGGCGGTTCCGTCCGGTGTTTCACCTTTGGATTTTCCTGTTTTTGCGGTCCGTGACCTGCCTGCGCAGACTGAATCCTCTCCTTCCTCCCGGACCTTTCTTCTGGCTTGCCATGCCCTGGACGAGGCTTTGACCGGGGCGAAACTTGGGCGGGACCTGTCGGCGCTTCGCGTGGGCGTCTGCATGGGTACAACCGTTGCCAGTCAGCTCAATGATATGGGGTTCTACACCGCCTTCCGTCAAGGGGGTGACGTCCCGATGGAACCGGTGGAGCATTTCCTTAAAAGCAATCTGGCCGATGCGATCGCGCGCGAAGTGCGGGCCGCCGGCCCTTGTGTGACCGTGGTGAATGCCTGTTCTTCCAGTGCCGATGCGGTGGGGGTGGCTGCCGACTGGATTCGGGCCGGTTTGTGCGACCTGGCTATCGCCGGTGGCGCCGATGAATTGAACCGGATTCCGATCTGCGGTTTTGGATCGTTAAGCGTGTTCAGCAAGGAGCTGTGCCGTCCTTATGACCGCGACCGCCAGGGGTTGAACCTGGGGGAGGGCGCCGGCCTATTGATTCTAGAGTCCGAAGCCTCAGCGCGGCGGAGGGGTGTCGCGACGTCCGTGTTTGTGGCCGGGTATGGCGCGGCGTGCGATGCCCACCATCTCACCGCGCCGCGGCCGGACGGCAGCGGACTGGAGACGGCGCTTCGTACAAGTCTGGCCGAGGCGGGTATTCAGCCGCAGGATGTTGCATTCGTGAATGCGCATGGCACGGCGACCCGTGACAACGACAAGGTCGAGGGTTCGGTTCTGGCCCGCGTGTTCGGCCCCGACATCAAGGTTCTTTCCACGAAGGGATTTACCGGTCACACCCTCGGGGCGGCCGGAGCCCTGGAGGCGGCATTTTCTGTCATGGCCCTGTTGAGCGGATGGATTCCCGCCAGTCCGGGATTCGTGAATCGGGATGACGAGATTCCCATCGGTGTGGTGCGCGAGCGGACGACTGTGACCGGTCGCTATGCGGTGTCCACGTCGCTGGCGTTTGGCGGAAACAATGCGGCCTTGGTGCTGGGGCGGGACGGATGAATATTGCCGGTATAGGAGTTGTCGGGACAACGGGGCGGGGTGTGGCCTCCCTGGAGGCCGCCTTGAACCGGGGCTGGACCGCGCCGGGCCTGGTGGATATCCGCGGGAGCGCGGGGGAACGCCTGCCGGTTTATGCGGTGCCGCCTGAGGTGTTGAGCGATAAAACCGTGCTGGCCAAGGCCCGCCGGGCCGACCGCTTCACTCGGATGTCCGTTCTGGCGGCCTGGGATGCGCTGCAGGACAGCGGATTGGCGGCGAGCGTGGACCGGACCCGGCTGGGCGTGATTGTGGCCACGGCGCTGGGGCCCCATGCCACCACGTTCGGGTTTCTGGACGGGATCCTCGATTTTGGCGATGCGGCGGTTTCGCCCACGGCTTTCTCGCATTCGGTTCACAATGCCGCGGCGTCTTACATTGCCATGACGCTGGACGTGCGGGGGCCGACCCTGACGCTGACGCATTTCGACTTTGCCTTTCATGAGGCGGTGAGCCTGGCCCGGACCTGGTTGGCGGCGAACCGGTGTGATGCGGTTCTGGTCGGGGCGGTCGACGAACTGGGGTCGGTGATGCAGTTTGTGTGCGGGCGTATGCTGCGACCGGCGGCGGATGGACGGATCAAGCCGTTTGATTTTTCCGTGAAGCCCGAGTCGGTTCCCGGCGAGGGCAGTGTTTTCTTTATGCTGACCCGGGACAACGCCGGGGCGGCGTACGGGCGGTTGGGGGCGGTTTCGCGGGATCACAGCGCGGTTCGGTCGACAGGTCAATCCGTTCAGTTGCTGGATGCCTGTGGTCTGGCGAAGAACGAGACGGCTTACCGTACGGCGCTCATGCCGGGCACGCTTACCGCCGGATATGCACCCTTGTTCGGGAGCGTGATGACCGGCAGCGCCTTTCATGCGGCGATCGCCGCGTTGATGTTGAAACGTCAGTACCGGTATGCCGTGCCTGTCGCGGAGAACCCGCATGGCCTTGATCTTTGCCTTGAAACCGGGGCGGCGGTGGTTGACCAGGTTTTCTGTACGCGGCTGGATTGTGCCGGGCGCCGGGGGACCCTTCATTTATCGGCTGTACGATGAAGTTGACATGGAGCGGCGTTTCCGACATCATGCGCGGCTCGATACGGATGGAACAAGAGTTGGAGTGGAATCATGTCCCAGCATTCAAGTTTAAAATCGGCCCAGAAAATTGCGGCCAAGCGTAGTGTTCTCAAGCGGTTTGAGAGAGTCGATCTCCTGCGCAAACGCGGGAAATGGAAAGATGGAGACCGTGGCCTCGGGCTCCCCAAGACCAAACCCGACGCGTAATGTCCGACTGCAGAAGCATCTCGCCGCGTGCGGTTTAGGATCGCGCCGCGCTTGTGAGGGGCTTATTGCAGAGGGCAGGGTGACGGTCAACGGTCTGCGTGTCAGCCAGCAGGGTGTCTGCGTTGACCCGGCCGTCGATCTCGTCGAAGTGGAGGGCCGGCGTGTCGGGGTCGAACGCAAGCTTTACCTTCTTCTCAACAAACCGCGCGATATTCTCTGCACCTCCCATGACACGCATGGGCGGCGAACTTTTCTCGATCTGCTTCCCGGCATCAAGACGCGTCTCTTTTCGGTGGGGCGTCTGGACCGGGACAGCGAGGGGCTTCTGATGGTAACCAATGACGGGGACCTGGCCCTTGCCCTGACGCATCCCCGGCACGAGGTTCCCAAGATTTACCACGTGCAACTCACGGGCTTACTTTCGCCCCAGGCCATGGCGCGCATGCGAAGCGGTATTCTTTCTGAGGGGCAGACTCTTCGGGCCGAGCGTGTTACCCTGCGTTCCAGTCGGGACCAGGAATACGAGGTCGTATTAAAGGAAGGACGAAAACGGCAGATTCGGCGTATGATGGAGGAGTTGGGGCTCAGGGTGCGGAAACTGAAACGGGTGGCCATTGGGACCTTGACGATTGCGGGCTTGCGTTCCGGTGCGTGGCGCCATCTGTCTGAGGTGGAACGCAGATCTTTGGTGACCCAGGCCGGCGGAATTCATCTGCCTCGGAAAGACGTAAATACAGATCTGGATGAAGGAGAAGAATAAATGAGGATGGCGATCGGGTTTATTTGGGTAGCGGTGGTGACGACGCTTACGTGCGTAGGTGCCGATCCGGTGGAAATCAGGGTGGAAGGGGAGCGGGTCAATCTGCGGGCACGCCCGTTACCGGATTCAGAGGTGGTGGCCCAGGCAGGCGAGGGGGATGTATTGTCCATCACCGGCTCCGAGGGTGACTGGCTGGCGGTGCGGGCCCCCACGAATGCCGGCGTCTGGGTAAAGGCCGAATTCGTGAAGGCGGGCATAAGCGTATCAGAGCGCCTGAATATCCGGTCCGGCCCCGGCCTGAGCTATCGTGAGGTGGGGTTGATCCGGAAGGGTGAACGCGTGACGATTGTGGAGGTCAAGGGCGATTGGCTGAGGATTATCCCGCCCCAGGACCTCGTGTTGTGGGTGAACCGGAATGTAGTGGTTCCGGAGGAAGTTGCGAAACCGGCGCCTGAGATTGCGGTCGATGTGGTGACGGGGGCGGTGATCGCCGTCACTGCGGCGCCCACCGAAGTTGCTGCCCCGGCGGAGGCGCCGGTCGGGAAGGATACCCAGTATCCTGATGGCATAACGGAGAAGAAATTGGCACCGGTGTTAGGACAGGGCTCGGTGATCGAGCGTGCGGGTGTCCTGGAACGGGTTCCCCTGGCGTTTGTGCGGGGCGTTGAATTCCGCCTGGTGGAACGTGTGAAGGGCCGGTCTGTGACGGTGTGCTATGTGCGTGGAGACGAAGCCTCCATTCTTGCCCTAAAGGGGCTGTCGTGCAAGGTCAAGGGGCGCGGGTACTGGCTGAAGGGTAAGCGGGTGCCGCTCATCTATGCCGACAGTGTTGCGCCGGCCGGCGAATCGAAATAGTCGTTTCAGTTAGTGTCCTGTCAGACAAGTTCGTCTTAGAGAGTCTGGACGTTGGTGACGTTACGCCGATTAGGACTTGAGGAGGACGGCAATGCTTGAGTTGGTTGATCTGACGAAGAGCCTGCCGGACGAGGTGTACGAGTCCGTTTTTCCGGATCTCGAAATTCGTCTGGGCCGGATTCAACGCGCGGCCCGCGAGGCGGGAGTGCCGGTGATTCTGGTGTTTGAAGGCTGGGACGCCTCCGGCAAGGGTACGGCCATCAACCGCCTTGCCCAGGCTCTCGACCCCCGGGGATTCAAGGTTCATCCCATCCGCGAGGCGACGACCATGGAGCGGCGCCATCCCTGGTTGTGGCGTTTCTGGAATGCAACGCCCGCCGCCGGGCAGTGGGCCATTTTCGACCGGTCCTGGTATGGTCGCGTGCTGGCCGACCGGATTTCGGAAACGGTGGGCAAGAAGGATCGAAGGCAGGCCTTCGAGGATATTCAGGCGTTCGAGAGGCAACTTTCCGAAGGCGGCGCGGTCATCGTCAAATTCTGGCTTCACATCGGTCGTTCGGAGCAGAAGCGACGGTTTCGGATTCTGGAAAGCAACGAGGCAACGGCGTGGAAGGTCGGCAAGGTCGAGCGGCACCAACACCGGCACTATGATCTCTGGCGCCGGGCGGTGGAAGACATGCTGGAACGGACCTCTCCGGCGTATGCGCGCTGGACTGTGGTCGAGGCGACCCAGAGCCGGTTTGCGCGCGTGAAGATCTTTGAGACGCTCATTCACGCCGTGCAGACGGAGTTGGACAGGCGGGTTGCCCATCCGTTGGCGGCGGGCAAGCCCATGCCGGTTCCCAAGCAGTCGCCCACCGGGAGGCATGGCCTGCTTGACCGGCTTGATCTCGGGCTGACTCTGGAGAGCGGAGATTACGAGAAGCAGCTCGACCGTTGGCAGCGGCGTCTGTTTGATCTGGAAAACCGGCTCTATGTGGCGCGCATTCCTGCTGTGATCGTGTACGAAGGCCAGGATGCGGGGGGCAAGGGGGGGAACATCCGCCGCCTCACTCGTGGGATGGATCCGCGCGGCTACGAAGTGGTTCCGGTGGCTGCGCCGACCACTGAGGAAAAGGATCATCATTACCTTTGGCGGTTCTGGAAGAACGTTCCACGGACGGGTCACATCACGGTTTTCGACCGCTCGTGGTACGGGCGTGTGCTGGTGGAGCGGGTGGAAGGCTTTTGCACCCGGGATGAGTGGCGGCGCGCCTATCGTGAGATTAACGAATTCGAACGGCAGTTGACCGATTCCGGGGTGATCATCATCAAGTTCTGGCTCCAGATCAGCCGTGACGAGCAGCTGCGTCGCTTCAAGGATCGCCAGGAGACGCCTTTCAAGGAATGGAAGATCACGGCGGAAGACTGGCGTAATCGTGACAAGTGGCGGCAGTACAAGGTTTGTGTCGAGGAGATGCTTCAACAGACCAGTACATCTGCGGCGCCGTGGATCATTCTGGAAGCCAACTGCAAGTTGTATGCGCGGATCAAGGCGCTCAAGACGGTTGCCGCGGCGATGGAGGCGGCGCTCCGGAAGCGGGAATAAGGAGGAAAGACGATGTTGAATTATCTGACAAGTGATCTGAATCTTGAAATTCTTGTGCGTGTCGGCCTGACCCTGTTCGTGGGGTTTGTTCTCGGGTTTGAACGCGAAAAACACGGCCGGGCTGCCGGATTGCGGACCATGCTGCTGGTGAGCTTGTCCGCCTGCGTCGTGATGCTTATCTCCGATTCGTTTTATCTTGAGAGCCTGTCGGCGACGGGTTCCGTTTCATCCTGGCATCCTGATCCTGCGCGTCTGGCGGCGGGGGCTCTGGCCGGTATGGGTTTTCTCGGGGCGGGGGTCATCATTCGTCAGAACAGCCATATTATCCGGGGCGTGACGACGGCGGCAACCTTATGGTTCGCCACGGTCATCGGGCTGGCGTTCGGGTGCGGGGCGATGGGGCTGGGGCTTCTGGCGGCGGGGGTGGCCTTTGTGGTTCTGCATATTCTGCCGTTGGTTGAGGCCCGTATGCATGACGACTGGTACTCCGATTTTTCCGTCAAGATTGATGCCGGCGTAACATCGCTGGAGCCCATCCTGAATGAACTGAAAGCCTGCGAGATCAAAGTTGAAAGCATGGATATTCAGACGGGGCACCAGGGGCGTGAGCAGCGTGTGCTGATGCATCTTAAATACCAGAAATCGGATCTCGTCGGTTTTCCGGTCGCGGTGACGCAGCGCATCAGCAAGCTGCCCGGTGTGCAGGAAACCCACTGGCACGCCTGAAGAAAACGAGGCGGGACGCCTCGTCTACTTTAGCAGGAAGGCTTGTAGAGTAGACGAGGCGTCTCGCCTCGTTCCTTTCACGCAGCAGGGATCCCGACGAGGCGGGACGCCTCGTCTACTTTAGCAGGAAAGCCGCAGTGACCAGGGCCAGGGCGATGCGGTAGTACCCGAAGACGGCCAGGGGATGCTTCTGAAGATAGTGAACCATCCACTTGACGGCCATGGCGGCTGAAAGCGCCGCAACCAGCAATCCGATTCCGGGGGCCAGCCATCCGTAAAGCCGGATCATGTCCGGCCCGTACTTGGCCGCATCAAGCACGGTTGACGCAGAGAGGGTGATCAAGCCCAACAGGAAGCTGAACTCCACCGCGGCACCCAGGGTCAACCCGGCCAACAGGCCGCCCAGAATGGTGGCCAGACTCCGGCTTGTTCCCGGCCACATGGCCAGACATTGAATGAACCCGATGATCAGGGCCATCTTCCAGGTCAGTTCGGCCAGTGACGATCCGCGAACCTCGCGCTGACGCGGGGTAATCAGGTAGCGATCCGCTACCAGAATCACGATCCCGCCCACCAGCCAGGCGACCGTGATGGGCCAGATGCCAAAGAGGTATTGTTTGATGACCTTCTCGAAGGTCAGTCCGATCACGGCGGCCGGAAGAAATGCCACGATCAGGTTGGCGGAGAGCTTGAGTCCTTCCGGATTCCGGCCTAGACAGCCTTCCGCCATCTGCCTGACCCGGCGGAAGTACAGGCCCACGACGGCCAGGATGGCGCCCAGTTGGATGCATACGGCGTAGGCATCGGCCGCCTCGCGCGTGGCGGCTGTCTGGCCGATGCCCATGAGTCGCTGGGCCAGCAGGAGGTGCCCGGTGGAGCTTACGGGCAGATACTCGGTCACGCCCTCAACCACACCCAGAATGGCCGCCTGAAGAATCGTCATGGCGATCGCCTTCCGTATTACATGATCTTAAGCTTGGGCAGATCCTGAATGTCCACCGCACCGACCAGATGGTGAGCGGCATCCACGACCAGAAGGTCGTCGATATTGTGCTTTTCGAATATGCGGAGAACCTCCACCGCGAGGTCATCCCGCTTGACGGTGATCGGGTTGCGGGTCATCACGGCATCGATCGTGTTGAGCAGGAGATCCGGTTGCTGCGGCAGCCGGCGGCGGAGGTCGCCATCGGTAAAGATGCCCAGCACCTTGTTCCTGGAGTCGACGATGCCGGCCATGCCGGTCCGGCTGCGCGTCATGGCCAGGATCGCATCCTTGACCAGCGCTCCGGAAGGGACCGAGGCCACGCGGTCATCCCGGCGCATGATATCGGAGACCTTCATCAGAAGGGTCCGCCCGATGGATCCGCCCGGATGAAGCTTGGCGTAGTCCTCCAGTTTGAAACCACGGGCTTGGAGGAGGACCATGGCCAGGGCATCGCCGACGGCCAGTGTGGCGGTGGTGCTCGTGGTGGGGGCCATGTTGAACGGGCAGGCCTCGCGATCCACCGCGACGGAGATGGCCATATCACTCAGCCGGGCCAGGGCGCTCTTCAGGTTGCCCGTGAGTGCGATGATGGTAACATCGAACCGGCGGACGAGCGGAATGAGGTTGATGATTTCCTCCGATTCGCCGCTGTAACTGAGGGCCAGCAGGACATCGCCGCTGGCCAGAATGCCCAGGTCGCCATGGATGGCCTGGGTGGGGTTCAAGGTGACGCTGGTGGTCCCCGTGCTGGCCAGGGTGGCGGAAATCTTCTCACCGATATGGAGATTTTTGCCGACCCCGGTGACCACCACCTTTCGGCCGTTGCGGGTCGCCGTGATGATCGTCTCAACCGCCTGACTGAACCCGGCGTTCAGATTGGCCCGGACTTTCTGAAGTCCCTCGATTTCCATGTCGATGATTTTACGGCCGCGTTTGACGAACTCAGCGGTGTCTGAAGGACGTGGTTTCGGTTGAATCCGAGGGCTGGGTTTGGCTTTCATAAGGTTTGCAACGTAGCACAGGTCCCCAGCGTAATTCCATCAGATTGTGCTTCGGGTCAGGCGGGCTACGAACATTCCGTTGCTGTTTCCCTGCCAGGGATAAACCCAGGCGTGGCCGGTACAGGGGGCGCCGTCGAGCGGGTGGGGGAAGGCGGCTAAACTGAATTCGGGTGAGGCGGCGAGAAAGCGGGAGATGACGCCCTCGTTTTCCATCTCGGTCAGGGTGCAGGTGGCGTAAACAAGCACCCCGCCGTGTCGGACCCGCTGGGCGCAGTTCGCGAGCAATTCCGTTTGCACGGCCGTCAGGCGCTCCACTTCATTGCGGCTCGTCCGCCACCGGGCGTCCGGATTGCGGTGCCAGGTGCCGATCCCCGAACACGGGGCATCCACCAGAACCCCGTCAAACAGCTCGTTCGGCAGGGAATCCTTCAGGCCGTCCCAGAGCTTGGTTTTAACCCCTGAAACGTCCGCCTCACGCAGGCGGCGCTCCAGGCTTTCGAGAATTCCGGGCCGGATGTCGGTGGCCAGCACTCGGCCCTGTCCGGCCATCAGGTCGACCAGATGCAGGGTTTTCCCGCCGGATCCACAACAGGCATCCCACCAGCGTTCGCCTGAATGGGGGGCACAGATCAGTCCGGTGATCTGGGAGGAGAGATCCTGAATCTCCATGATTCCTTTCAGCTGGGGCGAGAGCGCCCGCAGGTTGACGCCGCGCGGGACGGACAGGGCATCGGGAATCCGGGCGGGACTCCGGGGTTCGGCTCCCGCACTGCACAGGGCGGTCATGATCTTCGCCTTGCTGCCGGGCCGCGCGCGTAGCCAGGTGGGCGGCGGAGTCTGGAAGGACGTGATGGTTTGCAGGACGTGGGCGGCGGCTTCGGCATCCGGAGGAAGTCGGAGCAACCCCGGGACCCAGTCTGGAACCAGTGCCAGCGGGGAGGGGGCGGGCGCGCCGGTCATGCGGGCGAGGCCGGCTGCCTTGGCGGCGAGATCCAGCGTGCCGAGCGGTTCGAGCGGGACCGTCGCCAGCCGGGTCGGTTCCGCCAGCAGTCTGACGGCCTCGTTGATTTCCTGCGCCTCGAGGCAGTGGGCCAGCACACAGGCGGTTTCAAGATCGGGGGCGGCGGTGAGCCAGCCTTTCCACCGGAAATAGGCAAAGACGGTCTCGGAAAATAACCGGCGATCCCGTGAACCGAATTCGGAGTGCTGACGATAGAATGCGGCCAGAGTAGAATCAGCAGGCGAACCCGCCTCAACCGCCGCGACCGTATCGCGGAGAATCTGAATGAGAACATCGGCCTGACGGCGAAGTTTTTTAGGAGCGAGTTGCATAAAGGGAAGAATCCAATCCAAAGCTGACTTTCAACGACCAACGACCAACGACTAACAACCAACGACTAACGACTAACGACCAACGACCAACGACTAACAACCAACGACTAACGACTCTCGAATCGCCCCAGCAGCAGGCCGGTATAGAGATACCCCTTTTTGAATTGATCAAGGGAGTAGGATTCGTTCGGGGCGTGGATATTATCCTCCTCGCTGCCGAAGCCGACGAGGAGCGCCTGCCCGCCGGCAATGGCGGGAAGATAGGACAGGATCGGGACGGAAGCGCCTTCCCAGAGAAAAGCCAGAGGCTGGTCCGAAAGCTCGGACAAGACCTGCCGCGCCAGAAGGACGGCGGGTGATTCCAGGTCGACCCGGACGGCAGGGCCGCCGATGCCCTGCTCGGTGATCTCCAGTTTCAGGCCGGCCGGGACATTCCGCTGGAGATGGGAAATGATCGCTTCCAGAATCCGGGCAGGTTGCTGACCCGGCACGAGACGGGCGGAAATTTTGATCTCGGCGCGGGAAGGAATGATGGTTTTGCTGCCGGTGCCGCCGTATCCCGAATGAATGCCGTTGAGATCGATGGCGGGGCGGAAGGCGGTGCGGTCAATAGGACTGTAGCCTTGCTCGCCGCCCAGTGGTTGGACCCCGGTCAGGGAGGCGTAACGGTTGGCGTCGAGAGGTTCGGCATTGGCCAGGGCGCGTTCAGCCTGGGAGGGTTCTTGAACACCGTCATAGAAACCGGGTACGGCCACACGGCCGGAGGCATCATGCAGGGAGGCGGCCAGACGGGCGATGCCGAGGGCGGGATTGGGGGCCCGCCCGCCGTGAACGCCCGAGTGCAGGTCGTGGTCGGGACCGGTCAGCACAGCGGTCAGGTGAATGATGCCGCGCAGGCCCATGGTGAGGGTGGGGGCGCCTGAACTGACGGTGCCGGTGTCGGCGGCCATGACGATATCGGCTTTCAGGGCGGCTTTTTCCCGATCGAGCACCTTCAGGATGGGCATCTGGCCGGTCTCTTCATCGCCCTCAATCAGGATTTTCAGGGTGGCATCCAACTGGTTCGCGCGGACCAGGGTTTCGATGGCTTTGAGGGCGGCGAAGACCTGTCCCTTATTATCCTGAGCCCCACGCGCGTAGAGGCGATCCTGGCGCAGGGTCGGATTGAAGGGGGGCGTGAGCCAGAGATTGAGCGGGTCGGCGGGTTGAACATCGTAATGGCCGTAGAAAAGAACCGTTGGGGCGCCGGGCTTGCCGGGCCGCTCAGCTAGAACGACCGGGTGCGAAGCCGTCGGGATCAGACGCACGGCGAAACCCAGCGCCGCGAGGTGATCGGCAAGCCACTGTGCGCATTGGTTGCAGTCCGCGGCGTGATCGGGATCGGTGCTGACGCTGGGGAAGGCGAGGAACTCGCTCCATTCCCGGAGGTACCGGTCCCGGTTGGCCTCAAAGGTCTTATCCAATTCAATTTTCGTCATGATGTCCTAACTCGTGGGAGGGCGCGCATGGTGCGCGCCGCGGACGGCGACACGCCGTCCCTCCCAAAGATGCGATCCCGCTCATCTACAGCAACTCGGCGGCGATGGCGGCGAGGGAACTGCGCTCACTCTTGGTGAGGGTGACATGGCCGTGAATGGCGTGCGTTTTCAGGCGCTCAACCGCGTAGGCCAGGCCGTTGCTGCTGGCATCAAGGTAAGGGTTGTCGATCTGGTAGGGGTCGCCGGTCAGCACCATCTTGGTGCCTTCGCCGGCCCGGCTGATCACGGTCTTCACCTCGTGCGGGGTCAGGTTCTGGGCCTCATCCACGATGATGAACTGACGGGGGATCGACCGGCCGCGAATGTAGGTCAGGGCCTCGAGTTCGATGACCTCGTCCCGCTGCAATTTCTCAATGCGTTCGCGGATGGTGTGTTTATGTTCGCCGGAACTCGACTTCGTCAGCAGGTACGTCAGGTTGTCGAAGATCGGCATCATCCAGTTGGCGAGCTTCTCCTCCTTGTTGCCGGGCAGATAGCCGATATCCTTGCCGAAGGGCATGATGGGGCGGGTCACCAGGATGCGGTCATAGCGCTTCTGGTTGACGGTTTTCTCCAGGCCGGCGGCGAGCGCGAGGAGGGTTTTCCCCGTACCGGCGGGCCCCATGAGGGTGACGATGTGGACGGAGTCGTCCATCAGGAGTTCAATGGCCATGCGTTGTTCGCGGCTGCGCGGCTTGATGTGCCAGATGTTGTCGATCTTGGGATTGAGTTGGACCAGGGTTCCGTTTCCACCGGCGCGGGTCAGCGCCGTCTGGTGTGTGGCGCCGTCCGCGATCAGATTTACGAACTCGTTGGGCAGCAAGTCGGTATTCGGCAGTTCCACTGTCCGGTTGGCGTAGAATTCGTCGATGACCTCGGGGCGCACGGTCATATCCCGGCAGCCGGTAAAGAGTTCATCGAAATTGACCTTCTGCTTCTCGAAATCCATCACCTCGATGCCCAGGGCATCGGCCTTGATGCGGGCGTTGATGTCTTTTGTGACGAAGATGACGCGCTCGCCCTGTTTGTGAAGGGCAAAGGCCACGCGGATGATGCGATTGTCGGGGATCTCGTCCTGCAGATCCATGTCCCGGATGAGGCCATGACCGGTGACGATCTTCAGAATGCCGCCGTTTTCCATCTGGACGCCATCCCCCAGGCGGCCGCGTGTCCGGAGGGCATCAAGGCGGCGGATGACGCCGCGAGCGTTCCGTCCGAGTTCATTGGCTTCCTTCTTGAACTTGTCGAGTTCCTCGATGACAGCCATCGGCAGGACGACGGTGTTATCCGCAAACGATTCGATGCAAGTGAGGTCATGGAGGAGGACGTTGGTGTCGAGGACGAATATCTTATTCATAAGGCCGTTAGGTTTCTCCGATGGATTGCGGCGTACCATGCCACAAATCGAAGGAATGGGCCAGTCTGAATGACGATTTTCTTGAATGTGGAATATTGATTTGGGTAGGGTGATTGGCATGAACGGTGATAGCCGGGAAAACACGAATCTATGCTTCCAGCGGGGCAAGCCCGCTGGGGAGCCAAACACGTCGCAGGTAGTCAAGCCAGCTGGGGAGCCAAACACGTCGCAGGTGGCTGCGCTCCCGGTGGGCTTGTCCCACCGGAGCGGAAAATCCTTCTTGGTGACCCGCCCGCCACTTTATACCGCCCATAACCTCCACCCCGCCTTTTCCCTCCGCTACGACTGGACCGGCTGGCCCACCGACGGCACGTCCCTGCCGCCTGCCACTGGCGCCATTGCGCTTGAAGCGGCGCTTTCATGGGAACCCGATGGATTGCGCCTTCTCGAAGCTCATGCCACGGCGGACAAGATCCAGCTGCTCTTCAGCGCCTTACCGCAAATCAGTCCTGTTTTCTGTTGCATGCGGGCCAAAGGTCGCCTGCAACATGCGTTGCGCAAGGCGGGGCTACCTGTGGCTTTCAGTCGCAAGGTGAGCTTTCGCAGTCTTGGCGAAAACACCACGCCTGACGTGGAAGGCTATGTCCGCAAGCAAGTCAGCAAGGAGGGGTTTGCTGACCCGCGGTTCGAGAAGATCATGCAGGATTTTACGCTGAGGTGTCCTGATGTGGTCCTGTCCGAGCCGTTCGAGTCGCACAGTGGACGGTACTGGTATAACCTTCACGTTGTCCTGGTTGTGGCCGGTCGGTTCAGAATCACGAATCCTGTAAAACTTGGCCAAATACGCGACGCCGCCTTGGTGACAGCGGGTGAAAGCGGGTGTCGGATCGCCGCAGTGTCGGTGATGCCGGATCATGTCCATATCGCGTTGCGCGGTGCGATCGAGCGGTCGCCGGAGGAGATTGCCGTGTCGTTCCAGAATGGGTTGGCGCGTGCGGCGGGGTGCCGGGTGTGGCAGGACGGGTATTATGCGGGGACGTTCAGTGAGTATGACCTGGACGTGATTCGCCGCATCACAAAAAGATCATGATCTCCTGCCGGACAAGCCGGCAGGTGGATAATCAAGCGGGCAAGCCGGCAGGTGGATAATCAAGCGGGCAAGCCGGCAGGGGGATAATCAAGCGGACAAGCCGGCAGGGGGATAATCAAGCGGGCAAGCCGGCAGGTGGGATCGGCGCTCCCGGCGGGCTTGCCCCGCCGGACGCGGAAAATCCGGCTCTTTCATGCCCGATATTGCTGTTGCATACAGGGGGTGGGGCGGGGTAAATTTAACCCGTGGGAACGTGATAATCTCCAGCTGCACAAATGAGCGCTAGGAATCGGAAAGCTATGAAAAAGTCCGCCCCGAAACCACCGAAACCACCGAAACCCACGCCACCGGCCGTCCCCGCGCTTCCTGCTGCCGGATTCCCCATTGTCGGCGTCGGCGCCTCTGCCGGTGGCCTGGCCGCCTTTGAGGCTTTTTTCTCCGGCATGCCGGACGATCCCGCCGGGCCCGGCATGGCCTTTGTCCTGATTCAACATCTGGACCCTAGCCACAAAAGCATGCTTGCCGAACTCATTTGCCGTTACACCCGCATGCCGGTCATCGAGGTTGAGGACGGCATGGTGGTTCAGGCCAACTCCGTTTACATCATCCCGCCCAACCACGATATGGCGCTCATCAACGGAACGCTTCAGTTGTTGGAACCCGCCGCGCCGCGCGGTCAGCGTCTGCCGATCGACTTCTTCTTTCGCTCCCTCGCCCAGGATCAGCACGAGCGGGCGATCGGCATCATCCTCTCCGGCACCGGCAGCGACGGCACGCTGGGGTTGCGCGATATCAAGGGCGCGGGCGGCATGGTCATGGCCCAGAAGCGTGAGTCCGCCGAATACGATGGCATGCCGTCCAGCGCCAGGGCCACCGGATTGGTGGACTACGAGCTTCCGCCGGAAAAGATGCCGGCCCAACTTGTCGCCTATGCAGCCAAAGCCTTCAGAAACCCCTTCCGTATGGGCACCGTCCCGCCCCCCCTGCCCGAGGCCGCAATGAAGAAAATCTTTATTCTGTTGCGAGCCCAGACCGGTCATGACTTTTCCCTCTACAAGCCCAGCACCATTAACCGTCGCATTGACCGGCGTATGGCCATTCAACAGATCGACACGATCGACGGGTATGTCAAGTATCTGCAACGGATGCCTGCCGAGGTGCTGGCGCTTTTTCGAGACCTGCTGATCGGCGTGACCAGTTTCTTCCGGGACCCGGATGCCTTTCGGATTCTGGAAGAGAAGGTTATCCCCTCAATCTTTGCCGGCAAGCGCGAAGGCGCGGTGATCCGTGTCTGGTCGTCGGGCTGCTCCACCGGCGAGGAGGCCTATTCCCTTGCCATTCTCCTTGCGGAAGCCTCGGAGGCTCGGAAGGAAAGTTTCACCATACAGGTATTTGCCACCGATATTGACAGCGAGGCGATTGCCCACGCCCGCGCCGGGGTTTATCCGGCCAGCATTGCCTCAGACCTCACACCCGAACGGCTCGCCCGCTTTTTTACGATCGAGTCCGGCGGCGGTGTCTACCGTATCCATAAAGGCATTCGAGATATGGTTATTTTTTCCGAGCAGGACGTGGTCAAGGATCCGCCGTTCTCAAAGCTCGATCTGATCAGTTGCCGCAACGTCATGATCTATATGGGCAGCGTCTTACAAAAGAAGCTCCTCCCTATGTTTCATTACGCGCTCAATCCGGTTGGTGCGCTTTTTCTGGGGACGTCTGAAACCACGGGTGATTTCAGCGGCCTGTTCTCCGCAGTGGACAGCAAGCAGAAGCTCTATCGGCGCAAAGAGGATATTACCAGCACACGGCGCAATGCCATTGACACGTTTGTTCCGCTCAGGACCGCGGTAGAGGCGTCGCTTCCGGCGCACGTTCCAGGGAAGACGTCTTTTCCTGTTAAAACACCCCTTTGCGAACTGGCTGAGCGTGAGCTTTTACAGCAGGTCATCGCGGCGGGCGTACTGGTCAACGGGCAGGGCGACATTCTTTATCTCCACGGCCGTACCGGTATGTTTCTGGAACCGGCCCCAGGCGAGGCGGGCATCAATAACATCCTGAAAATGGCGAGGGAAGGGTTGCGGAACGAGTTGATTATTTCCCTGCACCAAGCTGCCGGGACCAAGGGGACGGTGAGCCATCCGGGACTACGCGTCAAAACCAACGGCCACTTCACCACCGTCAACCTGACGGTTCGTCCCGTGACGACCGGCGCAGGCGCATCGCCGGAGTCGCCGCTATATCTGGTCATTTTGGAAGAAGCTGGCGAACCCGCGAGCCGTCCAGCCGCTGACCCCGACGGATTCGACAAGCTCACCGTAGATGCACGCATTGAGGCTCTGCAGGAGCAATTGCGCGCCAAGGAGGAATACCTTCAGAGCGCGAGCGAGGAAATGCAGAGCTCCAACGAAGAGCTTAAGGCGTCCAACGAGGAATTGCAGTCGGTCAACGAGGAAATGCAATCCACCAACGAGGAGTTGGAAACGTCCAAGGAGGAGCTACAGTCGCTCAACGAAGAGCTGTCCACGGTCAACACCGAACTGCAAACCAAGATGCTGGACCTGACGCGGGTGAATAATGACATGAATAACCTGCTGTCCGGCTCCGGGATTGCCACCCTCTTTGTGGACCGTCAACTTCGAATCCTGCGCTTTACTCCCACCGCCAGCGAGATCATCAACCTGATTCCGTCCGATGCAGGGCGGCCGGTGGCCCACATTGTCTCCAACCTGGTCGGCTACGACCGTCTGGTCGCGGACGCGCAGGCCGTTTTGGATACGCTGATACCCAAAGAGGTGGAGGTGCAGACCACGGTGGGAAAATGGTACAGCCTGCGTATCCTTCCGTATCGTACGCTTGACAATGTGATTGAGGGCGTGGTGATGACGTTTGTGGAGATCACCGAGGTGGTGCGGACGCGGGAGGCGCTGAGAAAGGCGAATGACGTTCTTCGTCTGGCGGTGGTGGTGCGCGATGCGCACGATGCCATTACCGTGCAGGATTTGGAGGGTCGTATTATGGCCTGGAATCCCGGTGCGGTGCGGCTGTATGGCTGGAGCGAGGCCGAGGCCCTGGGGATGAACGTTCGGGACCGCATTCCCGAGGGGATGCGGGAGAGAGCGCTGGCCGAGTTGATCCAGTTGGGCAGTGCAGAAACCTTGAAGCCGCACCGCGCTCAACGCCTCACGAAGAAGGGCGCTGTCAAGGAGGTCTCGATCATCTCCACCGCTTTGGTGAATGAGGCCGGACAGATGTATGCGATTGCCACCACGGAACGGGTTTTGTCAGACCCGCCAGGTAAACCAGTCTCAGGAGATCGCTGATGAAACACGATAACCCCCTTACACCCGCCGATATTCGCCGGTTGGCCGAAGAGAAATTTGCGGCACAGCCTGCGGAGTCGCACCAAGTCCAGCCCGGCAATACCGAGCGCCTTATTCATGAGCTGAGCGTCCACCAGATCCAGTTGGAGATGCAGAACGAGGAATTGCAACGCATACAGAGTGAACTCGATGCCTCGCGCGCACGCTATTTTGATCTCTATGATCTGGCCCCGATGGGCTATTGCACCGTCAGCGAAAAGGGCTTGATTCTGGAGGCGAATCTCACGGCCGCCGTTTTCCTCGGTGTCGCCCGGGGTGCGTTGGTCCATCAGGCTTTCACCCGGTTTATCGTCAAGGAGGATGAGGATATCTACTATCTGCACCGCAAGAGGCTTTTTGAGACAGGCGCCCCACAGGAGTGTGAAATGCGCATGATCAGGAACGACGGCAGGGCTTTTTGGGCCCATTTGGCGGCCATCCTCGTACGGGACGATGACGGTACCTCCTTTTGTCGCGTGGTCATGCTTGATGTCTCGGAACGCAAACATAACGAGATGGCGCTGAAGGAGAGTTATGATGAACTCGAGCGGTTCAACCGTGTGATGGTGGACCGGGAATTGTGTATGATCGAGCTGAAGAAGGAGATCAACGCTCTGCTGAAGGCGGAGGGACGACCTGAGAAGTATCGGATTGTGGGGGAGTAGGAGAGTTTAGGAGCAGGGGGCAGGCATGAAGGATTCTGATTGCGTCGAGCCTTTGGATGAGATCATTCGCGTGATGAATGACGCGCAGGGTCTGGACCTCTCCATTTTTGATGCGACTTTCCTGAGAAAAGCAATCGATGCACGACGATTGCTCCACGGACTCAAAACCGTGGCGGCCTATGGTGCCTATCTGGCGCAAGAGGAGTCGGAAGCTCTGGAATTAGGGCGCTCGTTGCGGATTACCTACACTGAGTTCTTTCGTAACCCGCTAACTTTTGCCCTGCTTGAGCAGATGATTCTCCCGGGTCTTGTTGAAGCGAGAAGGAAATCCGGCGGCGGTGAGATCAGGGTGTGGTCGGCAGGGTGTGCCGCCGGGCAGGAAGCCTGGTCGATGGCGATGTTGCTCGATGAGCGGATCGGGTCGGATACCCGGACGATTTCCTTCCGTCTTTTTGCCACCGACCTGTCGGAATCGGATCTGGCCCTAGCGCGCGCCGGAGTGTACAGCGCCGAAGAGGTGGGGAATGTCAGTGCGCGCCGTCTGCGTGACTACTTCAGCAGAAAGGGCGACTCTTTCACCATTATTCCGAGACTCAGGGAGCGGGTGGAGTTTTCGGTTTACGATTTGCTGGATCATGACTCCGCGAGCCCGGCGACGAGTATCTACGGTGATTTCGATCTGATCCTCTGCTGCAATGTGCTGTTCTATTATCGAAGGGATATTCGTCGGCAGATTTTGGACAAACTGTGTCGAGCCTTGTCGCCTGGCGGCTATTTCGTGACGGGTGAGGCTGAAAAAGATATGGTGATCAGGCATAAGGGTCTGTCAGTCGTTACGCCGCCGGCAGCGGTTTTCAAGAAGACTCCAGGCTCAAGCGGTTAGTCTGCAGGCCATCGTCGAGTTGTGGCAAGGGATTGGGGCGGAGAAGGATTTGAACAGAAGCACGCGGAGATCGCGAAGAAGTATGGATGTTGTGCCGCCGGAGGCGGTAAAGAAACGCTCATCTTCGCGGGCTTGGCGGTCTTCTGTTCAAACTTTTCATTTTGGTTCCGGCTACGCCGGGTTCGGGAAAACTACATTATGAAACTGAAAGACCTGAAAATCGGCACACAACTGCGGGTAGGGATGGGTGTCATTGTGGCGCTGGTACTGATTCTGGCCGCACTGGCCTGGATGCAAGCCAGCAAACTCTGGCAGCAAACCCAGACGATGTATGATCATCCCCTTCAGGTGCGTACGGCCATCGGCAGGCTTGATGCCGACATTCTGGCCATTCACCGGGACATGCGAGGGCTGATGTCGGCGGCTAACGATCAGGAAATCGACGCTACCCTGCTTGACATCGAAACCCGTCATGCCCAGGCCGCGCGTGAGTTTGCTATTCTTAATGACCGCTATCTGGGTCCGAAAAGCGACCTTGTCGCCTTGCAGGATGAGTTTGAAAAGTGGACGGCCATTCGCGGAGAGACGATCCGATTGCTGCGCGCCGGGAGGACCGCTGAAGCCCTTGCCCGCACCAAGCCCGGGGGTGCGGGTGGCGCTCAGGCGGAAAATGTGGCGCGTCACCTCAAAACCGTGGATAATTTTGCCCGGGCTAAGGCCGACGAGCTCTATCAGGAAGCCACTCATCAGAAAGATGACCTTAATCGCCGACTGGTTCTCGTGGTCTCTCTCGCTTTAGGGGTGTTTCTTGCCGTGATCTGGCTCCTGACGCGAGGCATCAAGGCTCCGCTGGTGATGTTGACGGCGGCGACGGATCAGTTCCGGAAGGGCAAGCTGGATACACGCAGTCCGTATGTATCCGCCAACGAGTTTGGGGCACTGTCGGCCGCTTTCAATTCCATGGCGGATGCGATCCAGGCCCAGACACAGATCGACCAGAATGCGACCCGGATTGCCGCCATCATGCTCAAGGAGGATGAGTTGCATGCCTTTTGCCGTGAGCTGCTTCAGGCGTTGATCGAGCACACCGGGTCACAAGTCGGGGCGGTGTATTTCCTGAATGAGGCCAGGACGGCCTTTGAGCATTTTGAATCCATTGGTCTGCGCGTCGGTGGACGTTCCTCGTTTTCGGCCACACAGTTTGAGGGCGAACTGGGCGCGGTTTTGGCCACGCGCCGGATTCAACGCGTCAGGGATATTCCGGTGGATACCCGCCTTGCCTTCGCGGCGGTGAGCGGCGACTTTGCGCCCCGGGAAATATTGACGATTCCAGTCCTGTCCGATCACTCCGTTACAGCGGTGATCTCCCTGGCCAGTGTCCATGCTTATGATGAGACTTCGATTCAGCTGGTGAACGAGATCTGGAACATGTTGAACGCCCGCGTGAATGGGGTGTTGGCCTTCCGGAAAATCACCGTGTTGGCCGAACGGCTGGAACACCAGAACCGTGAACTGGATGCGCAGAAAAGGGAACTGGCGGGGCAGGCGGATGAGTTGACCCAACAGAACGCCGAACTGGATATTCAGAAGCGGCAAGTGGATGAAGCCAACCGGCTGAAGAGTGCGTTCCTTTCGAACATGAGCCACGAGCTGCGTACGCCGCTGAATTCGGTGATCGCCCTGTCGGGGGTTCTGAACCGCCGGCTGGCGGGCAAGGTTCCGGCTGAGGAATATGGCTATCTTGAGGTGATTGAGCGCAACGGCAAAAATCTTCTGGCGCTGATCAATGATATTCTCGACCTGTCACGTATTGAAGCGGGGCGCGAGGACGTCAGGGTTAGCCGTTTCCCGGTTCGCCAGCTGGTTGCTGAGCTCGTGGACATGCTCGGTCCGCAAGCGCGGGAGAAAGGGATCGTTCTGACCAGCAGCGTGGGCGACGAGTTGCCGCCCTTGACTTCCGATCATGACAAGGTCCGGCATATCCTGCAGAACCTGCTCAGCAACGCGGTGAAATTCACCGAGGCGGGCACGGTTGAGATATCAGCACGGCAGGTGGAGGATGACCTGCTGGTGGCCGTACGGGACACCGGCATCGGGATTGCCGCCAGCCAGCTCTCGTCCATTTTTGACGAGTTCCGTCAGGCTGACGATAGTACGTCGCGCAAATACGGTGGAACCGGGCTGGGGTTGGCCATTGCCCGGAAATACGCTTTGCTGCTCGGAGGGACCATCACGGTGGCGAGTGAGCCGGGGCGGGGCTCGACCTTTACGGTTCGGTTGCCGCTGACGTTGGAGGTGTCGGAGGAAGTCGGTCTTGAGAAGACCATGAAGGAGGGGTGGAGCCAACCGCCCTCACGGGGGAAGGGTCAGTCGATTCTGATCATCGAGGACAACGAGCCTGCGATCATTCAGATCACGGACATGTTGACCAATCAGGGCTACCGGGTGCAGGCGGCCCGCAACGGGCAGGAGGCGTTGAATCTGATTGCGCAGGCCTTGCCGGATGGGGTGATTCTCGATCTGATGATGCCGGAGATGGATGGATTCGAGGTGCTCCGGCAGATCCGCAGCACGGAGAAAAGCGCCGGTCTGCCGGTGTTGATATTAACCGCCCAGCATGTGACCAAGCAGGATCTTAGTTTCCTCAAGCAGAACCACATCCATCAATTGATTCAAAAGGGCGATGTCAATAAAAACGAGTTGCTGGCGGCGGTGGCGAGCATGGTGGCCCCCGAGTCAAAGCAGCCGGTTGCTGTTCCGATCCGCCGGCGTTCTACCCGGTCGGGCAGACCGGTGGTCCTGGTGGTGGAAGACAATCCCGACAATCTGCGTACGGCCCGGGCGTTGCTGATGGATCACTGTCAGGTCATTGAAGCGGCGGATGGCCAGGCGGGGTTGGATCAGGCGCGGAAGCACCGGCCCGATCTGATTCTCACTGATATTTCGTTGCCGGGGTTGGATGGGTTTGAAGAGTTAGCGGCTATTCGGGCCGATGAGACGCTATGCCATATTCCGGTGATTGCCGTCACGGCCAGTGCCATGAAAGGAAACCGGGAGGAGATTATGGCCCACGGTTTCGACGGCTATATTTCCAAGCCGATCGATCACCAGGTGTTTATGAGCACGATCCGGGAGGTGTTGTATGGAAAATAACCCGCTCAAGATCCTCGTGATTGACGATAACGAGGACAATTTGACCAGCGTCAAGGCCTTGATCAGGGACTCCTTCCCGCAGGCGATCATCCTGACGGCCACGGCTGCAGGCAAAGGGATCAAACTGGCACAGGCGGAGAACCCGGATGTGATCCTGCTGGATGTGGTCATGCCGGGGATGGATGGCTTCGACGCCTGCCAACATCTCAAGGCCGACCCGCTGACCCGGTATATTCCGGTGATGTTCCTGACGGCGAACAGGGGGGATAAAGAGGCCCGCATCCGCGCGCTGGAAGTCGGCGCCGAGGCTTTCCTCACCAAGTCGATCGATGAAATCGAGTTGACCGCTCAAATTCGGGCGATGCATAAGATCAAGGGGGCGGGTGAACGCGAGCGGGCCGAAAAAGAGAACCTGACCGATTTGGTGACGGCGAGAACCCGCGAGCTTGATCTGGCCCATAAGGCCACCCTGAACCTGCTCGAGGATTTGAGGAAAGAGAACACTGTCAGAAGGGAAATCGCCCTGCGGCTTCAGGAATCCGTTCACGCCGCCAATGTCGGCCTGTGGGCCTGGGACCTTGCCACCAATTGCGTCGAATACTCGCCCGAATGGAAACGCCAAATTGGCTACGATGATGCGGAGATTGGCGATTCGTTCGAGGAGTGGGAGAGCCGTGTGCATCCCGAGGACCTGGCCCCGACGCTGGAGAAGATACGGGAAGCGATCACAGGAGACAGTCGGCGTTATCAGGCGGAGTTCCGTTTTCGCCATAAAGACGGTTCGTATCGATGGATTGTCGCGCAGTGCTCCGTGTTACGAGCCGAAAACGGCAAGGGGGTCCGTGTGGTCGGTTCCCACATCGATCTTACAGAGTTCAAGAGTGTGGAAGAGTCCCTGCGCGCCTCGCAGCAGCTCACCGAGAGCATCATCGAGAGCATTCCCGGCGCGTTCTACATGCTCGATGAAGCCGGAAAATATGTGCGCTGGAACGCCTATCAGCGCGACGAAATCGTCGGTAAGCCCGAGGACCAGATCGCCGGCTTCCCGGCGATTGACACCATTCATCCGGACGACCGCGCGCTGCTTCAAGCACGGATCGCGAACGTGTTGCAGACCGGTGTGGTTGAAACCGTCGAAGGCCGGGTCCTGCTGCGCGGCGGACCCAAGTTCAGATGGCTCCTGATGACGGGCCGGCAACTGGTGGTCGCCGGCCATACCTACCTGTTGGGAATCGGCATCGACATCACAGTGCGCAAGCAGGCGGAAGAGGTGCAGGCTCGCCAACTGGAAGAGTTGCAGCGCTGGCAGACGGTGACGCTCGGACGGGAAGGCCGGATTGGTGAGTTGAAACGTGAGGTAAACATGCTGGCGGCCCGTCTCGGCATGCCTCCTCCCTATGGCACGCCTGAGAGCGTTGAGTGGAAGGAGAAACTCTGATTGAACCCAATCTGGTATATTGTTGTTTTGGCAGGTGCCTTGTTCGGGTTGCTCGGTGTGAGCGTGGTCTCCCTTTACGTCTATCGTCTGAATCGGAGTCTCCGGCGCAGTGTGGCCGCGCGAAAATTGATTGAGGAGTCATTGCGCGAAAGTGAAGAACGGTATCGCGTCATTGTCAACGCCTCGCCGGATGGCATGATCAGAACCGATCTCAAGGGGCGTATCGTCACGGTTTCGTGCGCGGCCTTGAAAATGTTCGGGTTCGAGCGGGAAGATCAATGGGTGGGGCATTCCGTCATGGATTACATATTTCCCGAGGATCGCGAGCGTGCCGAATCCAATGTGGCGCTCATGGTGAAGGGAGTGATGACGGGGCCGGCGGAGTATCGGGCGGTGCGCGCGTGCGGAAGTATCCTTGAGACGGAGATAAATGGGGAATTCATCCGCGATGCGGAGGGAAATCCCATGCAGATGGTTTTCATTGTTCGCGACATAGCCGCGCGCAAGATGGAGGAGCTCTGTCGCGAGATGAGTGCCGAGGTTTTGCAGATCCTCAA
>CAMBRF010000008.1 GCA_945870225.1 PVC group bacterium
CCCGACGGACACAGTACAAAGCCAGCGTCTTGAAACGGTTAACAGGAGTCACCCCCATGAAATGGTTCCTCACGTTCATCCTGTGCGGCGCGTCCCTGACAGCGATCCCGGAAGAACTCTTTCCGAAGCCGGGCTGGGTCGAAGCGCCCAATCCCCTGGCCGGCCCCGATGCCGCTCTCGGGGGCGAGTTGCGCGTTTTCGCCGGGCAGTATCCCAAAAGCCTGAACTACTACCTCGACAACAATGTCTTCTCCTCCGAACTGTTCGGGGCCCTGTACGAAACGCTCTTGAACATGGGCACGCTGACCCCGGATTACGAACCGGGCCTCGCCGAAAAATGGTCCGTCTCCGACGATAAACGGACCTTCACCTTCTGGCTCCAGCCCAAGGCCGTCTGGAGCGACGGCCGCCCCATTACGGCCGAGGATGTCCAGTGGACCTTCGACGCCATCATGAATCCCACCAACATGACCGGCCCCCATAAAGTCGCGCTGGAAAAATTTGAGCGCCCTGTCGTGGTGAACGAACGCTGCATCCGCTTCACCACCACCGAGGTTCACTGGCGGAACCTGGGCGCCGTGGGCGGATTCCAGATTCTGCCCAAACATGTGTTTGAGAAGACGGACTTCAACAAGATGAATTTTGACTTCCCGGTCGTCTCCGGTCCCTACCGGTTGAGCGAGATCAAGGAGGGCCTTTTTGCCGTGCTCGAACGCCGCGCCGATGCGTGGAGCCGCCACCGGCCCGGTTCCCGCGGCGTGGGGAATTTCCAAACCTTGAAATTCAAATTCTTCGCGGAACCGGAGAATGCCTACGAGGCCTTCAAGAAAGGCGAAATTGACCTGTTCGCCGTGTATTCCGCCCGGATCTGGGTCAACGAAACGGCGGGCGATAAATTCGACCGGGGCTGGATCGTCAAGCAGAAGGTCACGAACCATAAGCCGATCGGGTTCCAGGGGTTCGCCATGAACCTGCGCCGCCCCCCCTTCGACGATGTACGGGTGCGCAAGGCCCTGGCGCGGTTGCTCAACCGCGAACGCCTGAACAGCACCCTTATGTATAACCAGTACTTCCTGCACCGCTCCTACTACGAGGACCTGTACGACGCCACCACCCCCTGCCCGAACGAGATCATGTCGTTCGACAAGGAAGAGGCCCGCCGCCTGCTCGCCGAGGCGGGTTGGAAGGCCAACCCGAAAACCGGCCTGCTGGAAAAGGAGGGCAAACCCCTGCGTTTTCGCTTCCTCGAACGCGAGTCCTCCTCCGGGAAATTCATCTCCATCTTCGCCGAGGATCTGCGGGACGTGGGAATTGAAATGACCGTCGACCAGAAAGACTGGGCGTCCTGGACCAAGGATATGGACGACTTCAACTTTGACATGACCTGGGCCGCCTGGGGCGCGGGCGTTTTCAAGGACCCGGAAGGCATGTGGTCCTCGAAGGAGGCCGACCGCAAGGGCGGCACGAACATCACCGGATTCAAGAACAAGACGGTGGACGACCTGATCGAAAAACAGAAATCCCTGTTCGATGTTGCCGCCCGGCATGCCATCTGCCGCGAGATCGACCAGATCGTCTGCCGGGACGTTCCTTACATTCTCCTGTGGAACCTCAACTACACCCGCCTGTTATACTGGGACAAATTCGGGGTGCCCGCCACCGTTCTGGGCAAGTATGGCGACGAAAGCGCCGCCTACTGGTATTGGTGGGCCGACGAGGATTCCGCCGCCGATCTCAAGGAGGCCATGAAATCGGGAACCACGCTCACCCGCAAAAAGCCCGAGGTGGTGTTTGACCGGGAGTTCAAAAGACTGAATCCCACCCCTGCTCCATGACTTGGCCATATCAATACGATTTGGCTTCCATCAGGAAAACAGGACCCGAACTCTGGCCTTGCCGGTGAATCCCGTGATCGTGACGGTTTCTGTTGCCGAATCATACGTTCCGCCTTCTGCACGAAGCGCCTTGCGGCCATCGGGATGTGGCAGGCGGATAACGATCGACTCCGGCAGGCGCTTCTTGTCCCGCATAACAATGGAAGCTTCTATTTCATTACTGTCAACACGAGAAACCACCTTGAGGTCCAACGTACCGAAGTAACTGGCCACCCCATTAAGCGCAATCTCCGCGCCATTTTCCATCCAGCGGCGCGGAACGCCGGCCAGGAGTTTCAGCGTGTCTCCCTGTTCCAGCCAGAGCATCCAGCGGATTTGCATCAGGAACCAGCCCTCCTCGTGTGTCTTATGCTGGCTGTGGTGGTCGTAATGCTCCCAGAAGGTGTAGGTTTCCCGATCCTGCAAGGCGGTGAACTGGTTGTAGAATGTTTTCAGGAACGCCTTCACCTCGCCGCGGATGAGGTGCGCGAAGTCATGCCTTACATAATAGGGCTGGCTCAACCCTCCGTTGCGGATGGTGAAGAGCTGTTGATGACTCTTGACCAGGATATCAGTACCCACCTCGTTGGCATCGAGCACTTCCCCCATCACCAGATACAGGGATCCTATCAGCGAATCGCGCGCCCCGAAGGCGCGATGCGTGTGCCAGTTACCCCCATCGGCGTACAACGCCAGCGGGCCGGCATATTCGGACCAAGCGGGCACGGTGGCAATCCATGAGCCGTCGCCCAGCGGAATAACCGGGGAACGTGCAACCGACTCGTAGAAGGCGGCACGAATGTCGGCGCGATACTCGCGCGCTTCGCGCTCCAGACGTTTCGACTGCGCGGGATCGACCTCCCTCAACATCTCCGCCACTCGCTGGATTCCGACATAGGAAAGCCCATTCAGCATGAAGGAATGGAAAAAATCCTCCGGATCAGCGACCTTGCCGTCAAGCAGACCATAGCCCTTGCCGCGCAACTCGGATTTCTTGTTGCGTTCGCGCCATGCCAGAAGAAACTCACAGGCCTTCAAGAGCTTGGGCTTGATCCGGCGCACCCATTTCGTGTCGCGGGTCATGCGGAAGTGTTCGCCCATCGTCCAGAGCGCCGGTCCGGTTTCGAGCTGATATCCCCCGAAATTCTGGATGAATCCATCCTCGCGCTGACGCACAAGGAAGAAGTCCAGGCTGCGCTCGGCGAGTTTGGCCCATCCCATGCCGTCGAATAATTGTATGATCGGGGCGCTTTCCGATCCGATGGGCGCATACCAGCCAATGGTGGCGAGGACAGGACCGTCCGGTTCGCGACCCAGGGCCACCATGTCGCAATGGAGCAGCCCGGCCTTGATGCGTTCGTCCACGGCCGCCTCCGGAACGCTTATGGAAGCGCCGGCGCGCAGCTTGGAGTGCCAGAATTCGCGACAATCGTCGAGCAGCATGTCGAAGTCGCAGGCCGCGACGGCGGCGGCTCGCGCTGCCGGAAGGGGCTGGTGGGGAATGATGAGATCATAGACAACCCGTTCGCCTGCGGGGACAAGAACCGCCATCTCCTGCTGGGGTGCTGGCCTGCCGTTCAGATACGCAATGGAGAACACCCGGTCGGACTCGACGGTCGCATATCCGGTCTCGCCGTCATATCGCTGGTTTATCGTAATCCGCCAGTCAGCTATTTGAACAGAGGGAGCCTTGAACCACGCGTAGCGCGGCACGCGACCAGAATTGACCGCCTCGATCCTGACGCGCAGGACGGTCTCCTCCTCTCGCCCGGTCTTTTCCTTATCGATAACATCCTTGATCTTCTCTTTCTGTTCCGCGGTAAGCATATTTCCGCCGGTATGAGGATAGGCACCTTCCCATTCCGTGCCGCGCAGATTTTTCGCTGTAAGCCTCGATTTTTCCAAGGTGGCGAAGGCGGTGACATTGTAGGAAATATCGTTTTCACGCTGGATGGAGCGCAGGATGGGTAGATATCCCTCCTCCAGCCGCCGAACGAGTTCATGGCGGCAGGCCGCGCCTGCGCCGATGGCAAACTGGAAGGAATAGGATTGATCCTTTGTTTCCGGCGTACCGGGCAGAACGGAGTGATGCCGAGGCTGAACATAGCCCCAATAGCCAGCCGCCTGATTGTGGTGAACCTCGAAAAAGCGCATATCGCGACTGAGACCAAGCCAAGTGGGGCATGGCTCGACTCGGTTGCCAGCGCAGGCATTCTCGTAGGTTTCCTCGGGCTCCTGATCAATCTGCTGTTGCAGGGTTTGCATACCCATCGCGCGAACCGCGTCCGACACCTCTTCATAGGACCGTCGGTCATGGGCTGGCAACACCACCACACCATACATGGCGATCAGCATCGGAGAAATGGAAGTGACGTCGCGCAAGAAGAAGGTGAACGAACGTTCTCCTGCATGCACGGTGATCCGGGTCTGGTTCGCGCCATGGGCCACACATGCGTTGCGAACCTTCACCTGGATGCGGCATCCTCCTTTTGTGGAGAAGGCAAAACAATCGCCCTTCCACTGCCCCTTGCCTGCGACGGTTTTCCCGCCGCCAAATTCCCCATGGATGACTTCGATGCGCCCTTCCGGCTTGTCGCTCCGCCATTCGATCGCCACGCTGACTGTTGACATGATGCTCCCTCTAAAAGTTGTTTTTCAGTAGCCGAATCGAGCCTGTCTCACACTCGAAAGGTTTTACGTTAAAGGGGACTGGGGTCACCCTTTTCGGCGTATTGCCCAAAGCACCTTAATGTGCATAACGAAAGCACATCAGCAAGGTAATTTATTTCTCGGTTTGAGGCGACACCAAACCGCTTGGCGCGGTCTCTAAAGAGCTGAATCGCGTGATAAAGGGCTGGAAGCGGGCGGCGTATTGGGAAAAGACCGGGGTGCGGTCACCCCGGCTCCAGATAGTCAGAGAGGGAGGGATCGCCTGGCAGGACGATCGGTTATCCATCCGGGTATTATCCGCGTTATCCGCAGTTGAAATCCCCATCGTTTCTTGAAGAACAGAACGGACTGCGGCGGCCAGGAATGGCCGCCCTCCCCGTGTGATTTTCAACGTGTCTGCATTCGATGAACAAGCTGTACTGTACAGCTTGTTCATCATCTTTTGATCGCATGCACAACCCGTGTTATCAGGGTTGTGAATGAGTTTGAAAATTCATTTGACCATGGCTTGGCCATATCACGTTTTTGGGATAGCGATGGGGAGAATAAAGAGGCGGAGGGAGGGCAAACGGTTACCTTGAGACACTCGGAAAGGCCCCCTCTCGGGAACCCCTTTCACCTCCCAAATGCCGTCACGCAGCCATCATCCGCCCCAACAACCATGATGCCGTTGGCGACGGCCGGTGAGGATTTGATGGGCCTCCCAATTTCATACGACCACACTTCAGCGCCGTCCTTCAAGGAGACCATGTAAACCCGGCCGTCGTCCGACCCGAACACCACCCGGTCCCCTACCACCACCGGCGAACTGTCCACGTCGCCCCGGGCCGTAAAAGCCCAAACTTCAGTCCCATCGGAAAGGTTGAGGCAGTGCATCTTCATATCCCTCGCACCGAACAGAACCCTCTGCGGCGCCAGTGCCGGACTGCCAAAAACCGGAGCCCCCAGTCCCGCCGCCTTCCAGAGGATCGCCCCGGTTTGGGCGTCGGCGCAGACAAAGTCGTTTCCATAATTCCCGGCATACAGCCGCCGACCGGCAACAGCGGGGGAACCGGGCATGTACGACCCCATCGGGATGGACTTCAACGCCGTTCCGGAGCGGGCCTCCACCACCCGCAGAGCCATGTCACAGCCGCCAAAAATGACCCGCCCATCCTCGACGGCAGGCGCCCCATTGATGAAGCCTCCGCTGACAAACGTCCAGATTCCCGTCCCGGAGGAGGCCTCCACGGCATGCAGTTTCGAGTCATAACTGCCCACCACAATGAGCTGAACACCATTCGACAGCGCCACCCAGTTGGCCGATCCTGTGATCCTGGCCCCTGTCTTGTAGGTCCAGCGAATCCGCCCTGAATCCGCCTCCAGCGCATACAACAAGGCGTCGTCGGACCCCACATAAACCCGCCCGTTCAAATACAGGGGCGGCGCCTCCACTGCGCCACCGGTGGTCGTCTTCCATAAGTTACTGCCGGTGTTGAGGTTAAAGGCATAGACCGCGCCGTCATCGGAACCGACAAACACCCGGTCCCCGACGATCACCGGCGAGGATCTCACCGCATCGCCGGTCCTAAACGACCATAGTTTTCTTAAAGGGGCCCCGATCGATCCCCCGGCCTGCCCGGCCAGATCTGGCGTCCCGCGAAAAATCGGCCAGTCCCCGGCAACTGCCACACAGGACATCGCCATCATAACTGCTATTTTGCAGATCGTATTCATTGTAAAGTAGACGAGGCGGCCCGCCTCGTCAGACGTGGCAAGACTATCATATTTTCTCCATTATTGTATGGATTTCTTATCCCGGCAAGTGTACAAGGGCGACGTTTTTGATCACGCCGGACAGGCGTAAAGAGCCAATAGTCAAAGAGCATCTATGAGCAAATCACAATCCACCAAACCCATCAAAATCGGAATAGCCGGCATCGGACGCGCGGGCTGGGGCATGCACTGTAACGAACTCGACAAGCGGCCGGAGTTATTCCGGATCGTGGCGGCTTGCGATCTCGACCCGCAACGGCTCGAACGCATGCAGACCCGCTATCAATGCCGCACCTACACCGCCTTCCGCGACCTGATCAAAGACCCTGAGGTCGAGATGATTGCCATCGCCACCCCCTCGCCGATCCACACCGATCAGGCGCTGCTCGCCCTGAAGGCGGGAAAACTGGTGGTCGTTGAAAAACCCATCGCCCTCACGCTCGCCGACGCCCAGCGTCTGGCCCGCGCCGACAAGCGCTATCCCGGCAAAATATTCCTCCGCCACAACCGCCGCTTCGAGGCAGGCTTTACCCACATCCGCGAAATCCTGGCGGCAGGCCTCCTGGGAGAACCCTTCGAGTTCAAGCTCCGCCGTAACAGCTACAGCCGCCGTGACGACTGGCAGACCATCATCGCCTGCGGCGGCGGGCAATTGAACAACTGGGCCCCCCACATCATCGACCATGCGCTCCGCTTCCTTGACTCCCCCGTGGCCGACATGTGGAGCGACCTCAAGCGCGTGGCCGCCGTGGGCGACGCCGAGGATCATCTTAAAATCGTCCTGCGCGGCAAAAACGGCCGGGTGGTGGACCTTGAGATCAGCGGCGGCGCGGCCCTGAGCGAACCGGAATGCACCGTTTACGGAACCCGGGGCGCGCTGGTCTGCCAGGACAACCAGCTCACGCTGAAGTATCTCGACCCCGCCGTGAAGCTGGCTCCCCGTCATGCCATAAAGGAGACTCCGCCCATGGAGGGTTCCTTCGGCAATCCTGACCATCTTACCTGGCGGCAGGAAACGATTCCCGTTTCCCCGAAAGCGGCTTGCGACACCGACCATATCTGGAACCACGTCTACGCCGCCGTGCGTAACAAAAAGCCCTATCCGATTACCGTCGCGCAGGGTGTTGAAGTGGTGCGGATTGCTGATCGGGCCCGCTGCGGAACGCCCTTTGCCGGCCGTCGCCGGAAGTAAGTCCAGGCCGCATCGGCCTCAGGCGCGCCAGGACAAGGCCCCGGTCGGGCAGGCGGAAACCACGGTGTCGACGGTATGGGTCAGGGCCGTCGACAGGTCGGCCCCAAACGGGGCCTCGACCCGCATCGCAAAGCCTCGGTTCACAAAGCCAAGGCCCAGCGCCTCGCCATGCTGTTCGGTAAGGCGAACACATAACCCGCATTGGATGCATTTACCGGACTCGTAAAGGATGTCCGGATGCTGCCGGTTCCAGATCACCGGCGTCCGCCCGCCCTCCGCAAAACGCCCGGCCTGAACGGCCAGGGTTTCGGCCACCTTTCGCAACCGGCAGGTCTCTTCTTTCCGGCAGTCGCAGTGCAGACACCGACGGGCCTCTTCCGCCGCCTCGTCCGGCTCCAGTCCGCCCGCCCGTCCTTTGCGCGGCTCCCGTCGCGGCCCGGGCCCCGCCCCTTGCATGAATCCCTGGAGTTCCGTCTCGGTCAGTTGCCCGATCACACTGTTGAAGGGCCGGCCCCCCCCCCTCGCCTGCCCGCCCCGCAGGAATTGATCGCAGGCAAAAGCCGCCTCCTTGCCGTCCGCGCAGGCGCGCACCGCCATCCGGAGGGGCCGGAGGGCCGCGCCGATGGCGAAGACGCCCGTCTGGCTTGTCATATATGTTCCCGGCTCGACCTGCAGACCGCGGGCGCCAGCCTGTACGCCCAGAAGGATGGCCTCGTCGGCCGTCACCGGGCCCACCGCCAGAATCACGGCGTCGTATTGCCGCCGCAAGGCCTCCCATGCGACCGGTCCCTCCACCCGCACGCCGAGGTTGAACACCACGCCCATGTTTTGGATCGACCCGATTTCCGCCTCCAGCACCGCACGCGGCAGCACCGCTTCCGGCACATCCCGCCGCAGGGCACCCCCCGCGCCCGCCTGCTCATCGAACACCGTGCAGGCATGCCCGCGCGCCCGCAGATAATACGCCGCCGATAAACCCGCCGGTCCCGCTCCGACAATCGCCACGCTTTTCCCGCTGTCGGATGCCGGCGACCAGGGCTCGGCTTTCATCAAACCCGAATCCCCCGCCAGCCGCTTGGCCAGGCAGATGGAAACCGGCTGATCCACCTTCCCGCGCCGGCAGACCCGCTCGCACGGGGCGGGACAGATCCGGCCCAGAATGGCGGGCAGGGCGATATCCCGTTTCACCGTCACCAGCGCCTCGTCAAGCTGACCGGCGGCGATCTGCCGCAACATCAGGGGAATGTTCAGGCTCGCCGGGCAGGCCCGCTGGCAGGGTCCCTCGCAATCCCCGACATGCTCGCTCAACAACAGCTCCACCGCCGCGCGCCGCGCCTGTTCCACGTCGGGAACAGCGCTATACACCACCATCCCCTCACGCACCGGGAACGCACAGGACGGCACCAGTCGTTTCAATCCCTCCACCCGCACCACGCAAACCATGCACGACGTACCGGCCCGGCAACCCTCCAGATGGCACAGCGTGGGGATCGGGATCCCCAACTTTCCGGCGGCATCCAGCACGGTCGCCCCACGCGGCACACAGGTTTCACGCCCATCTATTGTAACCCGGATCATACCGTCCCTCGTATCGTAGACGGGGCGTCCCGCCCCGTTGTAAGCGGCTGGACACCGCCCCGGCTCTCCACCTTGATCGCGTGGCTCGGACAGGCCTTCCGGCATAAACCGCACCGGGTGCATTTATCCGCGTCAATGACCTGCTTCTCAAAGGGCCGGGCCTCGATGGCCTCCACGGGGCAGACCTGGGCACATCTCGTACACCCGATGCAGCGATCCGTCACCGTATACCGGATCAACGCCTTGCAGACTCCGGCCGGACATCGGCCCTCCAGGTGCGCCCGGTATTCATTCTCAAAATGTCTCAGCGAGCTGAGGACGGGATTGGGGGCCGTCTGACCCAGCGCGCAAAGGCTGCCCTGTGAGACTTCCTTCCCCAGCTCCTTGAGCTTATCCAGGTCGGCCGGCACGGCGGTTCCCTCGCAGAGCCGGTCGAGAATACCCAGCATACGGCGCGTCCCGATCCGACAGAAGGTACACTGACCGCAGGACTGCTCCTGCGTAAAGCGGAGAAAATAGCGCGCCATATCCACCATGCAGTCGTGATCGTCCAGCACCACCAGACCGCCCGAGCCCATGATGGCGCCCGCATGGGACAGGGATTCATAGTCCACGCTTAAATCGCCCAATGCAGCGGGAACGCATCCGCCCGACGGACCGCCGATCTGGACCGCCTTGAAACGGCAGCCTTCCTCCACCCCGCCGCCGATTTCCTCCACGATCTCGCGAAGGGTGGTCCCCATCGGCACTTCAATCAATCCGCCACGCCGGACCTTGCCGGTCAGCGCGAACACTTTCGTGCCCTTGCTGTGCGCCGTGCCCAGCGCCGCATGGGCGGCCGCACCATGCCGTACAATCCAGGGCACCACCGCCAGGGTTTCAACGTTATTGACACTGGTCGGGTGTCCCCATAATCCCTGCTCGGCCGGATAAGGAGGCCGCAGGCGCGGCATGCCGCGCCGTCCCTCGATGGAGGCGATCAGCGCCGTCTCCTCGCCGCAGACGAACGCCCCGGCGCCTTCCTTAATGCTGAGCTTCAGCGGCCACCCGCTTCCCATCACGTTCTCGCCCAGCAGTCCCTTCGCCTCCATGCGGGCAATCGCCTCGCGCAGGCGTTTCACCGCCAGGGGATATTCCGCCCGGATATACAAGAAGCCCTCGCGGGCTCCCACGCAATAGGCGGCAATGGCGAGGCCTTCCAGAACCCGATAGGGATACGATTCGAGAATCATACGATCCATGAAGGCGCCAGGGTCCCCTTCATCGCCGTTGCAGATCACGTACTTGACGGGATCCACATTGCCGCGGGTAACGGCCCATTTCTCGCCCACCGGAAAACCCGCGCCCCCGCGCCCCCGCAGGCCGGCCGATTTCATCATCGCAATCGTGGCCTCGGCCCCCGCCCCCGTCAGGACGCTGTGCAGCGCCTTGAACCCGTCGTGCCCGGTATAGGTGTCGATATCGAGCGGGTCCAGATGTCCGCAAAACTCGGTTGCCAGCCGGACCTGCCGTCCCAGAAAGGCGCAGACCTGCCCATCCCGCGCATCCAACGCGGCCTTCTCCAGTCCGTCCCCGCCCGGCATCGTGAGCAGCCGGTCCAGTACCGAACGGACCGAGGACCGTAGTCGCTTCCCCGCCCCGCGCGGACGGAAATGTTCGCGCACAATCCGGTCGGCATCCTGCGGCGTCACCTTCCGGTACAAGGTTGAAGCGGCCGGATTCACCAACCCGCCTGCCAGAGCGGAGGGCATCACGCGCGTCTGCCGGGCGCCATCCGGCCAGACGATCTCCACCAGCGGCGTCTCGTGGCACATCCCCACGCATCCCACCGGACGAACCCGTGCCCGGATGCCCCACTCGTTGAGCGCCGTCACAAACGCCTCGCGCACCTTCTGGCTGCCCTTGGCGATGCAGCAGGACCCGATGCCCACGCGGATCTCCGGGATCAACTCCTCCTCGCCCAGCGGCGTCGCCCCGCCCGCGCCCGCGTCCTCGCCCAAAGCCCGGAAATCCTCAAACATCCCCGCCACCGTGTTGGGCGTTAAATGACCGTAGGTAGTCGATCCGGTCACCACCACCGGAGCCAGAGTGCAACACCCGACGCAGGCCACCCGTTTGACGGTGAATTCACCGTCCGCATCCGTATCCTGTCCCGGTGCCAATTTCAGGTGCCGTTCCACGGCCTCCTGAATGCGTTCGGACCCTTTCACATGACAGGCCGTGCCATGGCAGACACAGATCTGGTGCCGGCCCGCAGGTGTCAACCGGAAGTAGTCATAGAAGGTCGCCACGCCCATGACCGCCGTCGGCCGGATGGACGTCACCTCCGGGATCCGGCGCAGCGCCGCCTGAGGCAGATAGCGGTACTTTTCCTGAATCGCCTGGAGAATCGGGATAAGCGAACGCTCATCGCGCCCGATCGCCGCGATCAGAGCGTCCACCTCCGCGATACTGATCTCTTCCGTTCCCATTACTCCCCAATCCCATACAGGTTTCGCAAGCCACGGATATAGATCCGGCCTTCCGCAAAGGCCGGGGTCGCGCCGGCGTTTTCACCCAGTGGACAAGTCGCCACCGGTTTGTATTCCTCCGCCGCCTCGAAGATGTGCATCACCCCATCCCGATCCAGTGCATAGACCCGGTTTTCCGCCAGGATCGGCGAAGCGTAGCACTGGCTGGCAAACTCCTGCTGCCAAAGCCGCACGCCGTCCTTTGCCTTCAGACACACCACCGCACGATCCCGAGTGGCCATGAAGACCAGCTGCGACGTCGCCAACAGGCTCGCCGTATCGGGAAGCGCTTCCTCCCATTGCCAGGCCACCTCCACCCCTCCCGTACCCGTGAGGCGGAGTCCGCTGGCTCGTGCAAAGTCACTGGCCACAAACACCAGGCCACCGGCATAAGCCGCCGAGGGGGCCGCTTCCCCGCCCAGGCAGTCCTGCCGCCACCAGGTGACCCCATTTGCCGGGTTGTACGACTCCACGCCAACACTGTCGCACAGGATCAGTTCCTTTCGCCTTCCCGTGTCCACGCAGATGGGAGACGCCCAGGAAACGGCAGGGCGCTCCCGTTCCCACACCGTCCGTCCGGTCCGGGAATCCAACGCCAAAACCCGCGCCCGGCTGGTCCCGTCGAACTGAACGATCAGCAGCCCGTCCACCACCAGCAGGGAGGAGGAATGGCCGTAATGGTTTTCCGGTTTTCCCAGGAACCGGCTCCACACCGGACGCCCCTCCCAATCCGTACAGAACAGTTCGCCTGTGCCGAACACCGCATACACCCGCTCGCCGTCCGTCGCGGGGGTGGACGCCGCCAGCCCCGTACTCTCCGCCACTTCAGGAAGCTCGCCCGGTGCCCCGGGCACATTCGTCACCACGGCGGTCCACAGCAACGTGCCGCGATCGGCATCGACACCATAGATCTCCCGTGCCGCCCCGTCGCCCGCCGTCAGGAAAATACGCTTCCCCCAGACGATCGGCGAACTGAAGCCCGCCCGCGGCAACGTCAGTTTCCATTTGATCCCCTCGCCGGTCTTGCCGTTCCAGCGGGTCGGAATATTCCGGGCAGGTGACACCCCATTCCCGTCAGGCCCGCGGAAATTGGGCCAATTCTTTAAACGTTCTGCAGGTGAGGGAACCGGGATGGCGGGAACCCATTTTGCCCGGGCCGAAGCCGGGGTCATAACCTGATACCGGCCCAGATCGCGGTCGGCCCCGATCCATGCGGCGAGGGCCAGCGCCAGCAGCGCGCCTGCCGCCAGTTTCAGTCCCCGCCGGAGTCCAGCCCGGCGTGCCCAGATGGCCTCGAGCGGCGGAAGGTGCCTGGGATCGGGGTGTGCGGTCGCGAGCAAACCCGCCAGAATCAGCAGGCTGATTCCAACGCCCGCGCCGCCCAGTAACAGAAATCCGCCCAACCGCAATTGTTGTTGGCTGGCAAAAAAAGCCCGGCGGGCCATCAGGTCCAGAGCCCGGATCTGAACCTTGAGCGATTCATCCGACGGCTGCCCGGCATACTGAGCCCGCAGGGCGACCAGTGACGGCGCATTCAGCGGGTCATTAAGTTTCAACTGCAGGATGTTGACGAGCAGCAACACGCTGACCACCAGACAGAACACGCCGGACACGCCCGCCCCGGCCAGGGCGGCGGACCGCACCACCTGTGTCGTTTTATCCCGATCAGTTTCCATGATCCTGTCCGGCCCCTTTTCCACCCGGTCGCCCCACCGGGCAATACTCGAAACAACGCCCGCAACTCAGGCAATTTCCATTGTCGATTTCATACGTTTTCCGGCGTGACCACAGGGCCAGGCCGACCAGTTGGCCTCCCACCACCAGCCCGAGCACCCCGCCCATCACCGTCGACCCGATCCGGAAACGCGCGAGGATGGCCCGGGCTTCCGCATCGAGTTGCGCGAGCGGTTGTCCGGTCCCGCGAAACGCCTCACTTTCCAGAGTGTACTCCCTCATCTGAAGGCGCTCTTCCAGGGCAATCCTGCCGGCCAACCGCACCACAGGATGGCCCGCCGCAAACACCGTGTGCATCGCGAACCCGGCCACCGCTCCCAGCATGACGGCCGCCGGAACCAGCGCCACCGCCCAACCCAGCCGCCGCCGGGCCACCGGACGCGTCTCCGGCGGGCGATCCGGGGTCGTCGGCAGAATGCAGTCAAAGGGACAGGACGCCTCGCACAGGCGGCAATTGACGCACTCATCCGGCGTAATGGTCACGGGCCGTGCCGCAAAGCGGGCGGCCCAGTTCAGCAGGACGCTGTACGGGCACAGGAAGCGGCAATACGGACGCGCCACAAATATCCCGAGCAGCAGGAAGACCGCCCCCGACACCAGCATCGTCACCGTCCCGCCCAACCGGAAGAACCCGACAAAAGGATCATGGCGACAAACGACAAACCCGGCGCCCGTCACGGCATACAGGATGGCCAGGCCCAGCGCCAGATAGGGAATCAGGCCCAACGCGCCGGACACCACGCGCGGCAGCCGTACCGGCCGGCGGATCATGACATCCTGAATCGCACCCAATGGACAGACGGCGGCACAGAACACGCGGCCGAAGAACAGCGCGAACACCAGCGGCAACAGGAACAACAGCACCACCGTCCAAGGCAGGAGGAAGGAGGTCGACGACAAGGACGCCGCCACATTCTGGATCGAGCCAACGGGACAAATACAGCCGCGGCGGAAGAACCCGAAATACAGAATGCTGAAAACGGTCATCGCCAGGATTCCCCGGCGCGACCGCTTCCGGATGGCCAGCCACGCCGTCAACGCCAGGGCACCCGCCAACACCCCCACATCAACCCATTCCAGATAAGCGGCCCGGGGCGCCGGACATTGCGTCAGCGGCTGGACATAACCTGTTTCGAACTCGGGCTTGGGAAACCGGGACGGGGGTTCCGCGCCCTGGACCAGGCCTGACAAGCAGAACAGGTACAGAAAGAGTCCCATCGTGATTACCCGCGCGGTCAGAGGCCGGCAGGAACACCGGCGTCCACTTAACAAAGAAAACAGTCTGTTCACGTTACGCCACCCCTCCACGCAGCCGGTAGGGTCGTGAGCGCCGCACGCGGGCAAACGCCTCGCCGGGGCATTGCGCGGCGATGGCGCATTCGTTGCAGTTGGCGCAACGGTCATGCCGCACCTGCAGGAACAAGGATCCGTTCCCGAAGGACCCGCACCCCTTCACGCATTTCGCGCAACCGATGCAAAGCGCTTCATCGACGTCATATTGGTAATAGGGCTCCTCGATGAAACGGCGCCGAAGTGCCGCGGTGGGACACAGTTGATTCTCCGCCGCCGTATCCGGCGTTTTGGTGTTTGGCTGGTGGTAGCCGCCGCACAAATTACAGTAACCGCAGACCACATAGGCATGCACGCATTTCACCGCCGACGGGCTCAGGACGCATGCCGTGGCGCAGCGTCCGCACTGGGTGCATTTCTCGGGATCGATCTGCCAGACATATTCCGTCCCCTTACCCCGGCGCAGGCCGCGGCCCAAAGTCAGCCCGAGCCAACCCAGCAGGCCCAGAAGGGAATAACGACCGATTCCCCGGAGAAACTCACGCCGGGTCAAATTTTGATTTAGTGTTTTCATAGTAGACGAGGCGTCCCGCCTCGTTATTTGTTTGTCTGCACGTTGACCTCAAACACCCGCACTTGCACCCGCACCGGGTCCAGCACCAGGATCCGCCCCTGGCCATCCACAACCAGATCCAGTCCGCGCACCTCCGCATCAAACTTGTCCGGCCCGGCTACCACGCCCATCAGGGCCCCGGCCGGCGTGTAAAGTTTAACCCGGACCAAACCCTTCTCGCTGGTCACAAACGAACCATCCGTCCGGATCGCGATATCGGTGGGATTGCAGCAGCCGCTGAACCCCTCCGGGTCCGCTCCGCCGCGTCCCCACGCCGACCGCCGCGCCCCGTCACGCCCGAAAGATATCACCATGTGCCGGCCGGGATCGACAACCCAGAGCTCATCCACCGAACCCAGCGCCAGATCGAAATGCGGGCTCGGAATAATAAACCCGCCTTTTCCGTCATCCTTATCGCCGATCCGGCTGAGCACCCGGCCCTGCTTATCCAGCCGCCACACCCGCCGCTGACCCGCATCCGCCACCCACACATTGTCGCCCGCGACCGCAATCGACGTCAGCACCGTATTCGTCCCCAGGGACGGCCACTGAACGGCGGGCACGCCGTTCGTCCGGTAAATGCCCACATGGTCGACATGCCCGGCATACAAAGTTCCATCCTCGTCCGCCGCCACGCACCGAACCGCAAAAGGCATCGGCAACCGGGTTCTGACCACGCCATTCGTTTCGATCACGGCGATTTCGTTTTCCCCGCCCACGATCAGGCGGCCCGCCGCATCCAACGCCAGAGCATGCGGGCTTTCCACCAAAGCCGGGATGGGCTCCTTTTCCGCTCCGATCACCAGGCCCGGATCGATCCGGTTGAGGGCGCTGACGTCAAGCCGGAAGGCCCCGCCCAGTTCGCCGGTCCGGGGGTCGGTCGTCAGCGCCGCCTGACGCCGGGCACGGATCAGCAGGCCCGCCGCCACGGCCACGACCGCCACCGTCAGCCAGATCGCCCCCCACCGTATCTGTTCTTTTCGATTCATATCCATTCACCAACCCCGCGGCGGACGGCGACACGCTGTCCCTCCCAAGAAAATACATCACCCGGTTCAAAATACGATCTCATCTAGGGGAGGGCGCGCATGTTGCGCGCCGCGGACGGCGACACACCCAGTTCCACACAGGCCATGCGCCGCGAGTCCCGCAACAACAGGCGGGTCCCGGCGAGGGCAAAGGGAGCCCAGGCGTCCTGCCCATCGAGAATCCTGGCCCGCGCCATCGGCTGAAACCCGTCCGAGGTGGCTCGCGCCATGGTTAAAACGGCCTGGTCATCGAGGATCAGGAAACGATCCCCTGCCACCATGAGCGGCCCCATCCCGAAGCGGGTTTCCTTCCCGCTCGTCCACAGGATGTTCCCCTCTGGGTCCGCGCAAGCAAACTGATTACGATTCGGCCCGGCGTCTTTCGGCAGGACGGCAAACAGGCATCCTTGAAAGAACACCGGGGTCTGCTGCTCGGAGGCCAGCCCATCCCGCGGCCCGAACGTCTTCACTTCCCGCACGGTGAACCGGTCCGCCTCGCGCGTAACTTTCAACACCAGGCTCCCGGCACCATATCCGGCCGTAAGAAAAATCCGCCCGTCGGGCAGCACCACCGGGGACGGCACAATCACCGCCGGCTTCCACACCTCTGTCTGCCACAAAAGGGCACCCCGATCCTCCGGTTCCGCGGAGACCCCCGCCAGCCCGTTGATCGCCGCATAGATGTACATTCGCTTGCCGCCGATGGTCGCCGGCGCGATGGAGGTGTGCGACATCAGCCACTTGCCCGGCAACGGGGTCGTCCACACGGTTTTTCCATCAGCGCAGTTGATCCCCATCATCAACACATTCGTTCCGCAGGGGGCCAGCACCGCCACGTCGCCATCGATCAGGGGACATTGGCCGGTATACCAGTCGGGCGTCCGGGTCCCCATCTCCCGCTCCAGGTCCCGGCCCCAGAGGAAGTCACCGGTATCCGCCGCCACACCCATCACGTGGCAGCGGGGTCCCATACTGACCACAACCTTACCCGAAACCGCCGGCACCGTGCGCGACATGCCATGATTACGCTTCACAGGCACCGTGTAGCCACGCCGCCAGATCTCCTTGCCGTCATCCAGGGAAAAACAGCGCAGCAGATCCGCGCGCCGCTGCTCATCATAATCCATGACGTAAACGCGCCCATTCGCGACGGCCGCCCCGGCATGTCCTTCGCCAAGATTGACGGTCCACAAAACCGGTGGGCCCTGGGTTCCCCATGACTCCGCCAACGGGGCCGAAACCGGCGCAATGTTGGAGAAATCCGCGCCCCGGAACCGGGGCCAGGTGCCGGGGAGAAGCGAGGGCGCTCCGTCGCCCTTTTCGAAAAGGTCACCCAGCCGAACCGTTTTCTCGATGCCTGGCGCGGTCGGCGAGCGCCCATCCATGCCGGGCAGGCTTTCGGAGAAGGTCAGTGCTGGCGGCCGCAAGTAGGCGAAAAGCAGGATGCCCGCCCCGATCACAGCGAGCAGTCCGGCGCTCAGACCGACCGCCAGGTCCCTTCTCTTCCCGTCAGCGCCATTGTCTCCATCAACCATGGCCGCAAGTATATCCGAAACCTTCTTCTCCCATCCACCACTATTCATTCGTGGATTGACCACAGGAAATCGGGCGAATATGATCACCCCGCTTCCTTCACCGGACATTGAGGAGTCTGGACATGAAAAGAGTGTTGCTGATGGGCTTGGCGTGCGCCGTGCTGGCGGGCTGTGACTACACGGTTCCGTTGGTCAAGACACCCAAGGCGGAAATTGATACCGCCGTCATAGGGTTGTGGCAGAGCTCCGAGGCGAATGGGAAGATTGAGAGCCTGCTGGTGCTGCCGCTGAGCAAACAGGAATATCTGGTTGTTTTCCCGGCGCTCTCGAAGGATTCCCTTTTTGCCCGCGGCTGCATCTGGCACCGGGAGGCCCTCACACTGGTTCAACTGGATTGGTTCGGAACCGCCCATGGCAAACTTCCGGAGGACCACCGAACGTTCCAGTACGCCTCCTTCACGATCAAAGGGGACTCGATGACGGTGCGCCTGCTCAACCCCGAGGTGGTGACGAAGGACGTCGCGTCATCAGACGCCCTGGCCAAAGCGATCCTCGACAACAAGGACAACCCGAAGCTTTTCCGGGATGAGATGGTTTTCCAGAAAGTTAAGGACTAACACCAGGACAATCCTCCAGAATGCCGAACACCACCTGACGCCATGAAAATTCATATTGCCCTATTGTACCTGCTGCTAGCTTCTCTCGCGGGCGCGACGGAACCGGGAACTAATCGCCCGGCCATCTGGGCGCAGCCGCTGGTCCGGGAAGGACTACCCAATCTCCACCGGGTCTCGCCCAACCTCTATCGGGGCGCACAACCCCTTGCCCCGGGTTTCGCGCAACTGACGAATCTGGGTGTGAGAACGGTCATCAATCTCCGGGCCTTCAACTCGGACCGCAAGGCCATAGCCGGGACCGGACTGAACTATGAGGAGATTTCGTTTAAGACCTGGCATCCGGAAGAGGAGGACATTGTCCGCTTTCTCCAGATTGTCGGCAACACGAACAACATGCCATTTTTTGTTCATTGCCAGCATGGGGCGGACCGGACCGGCACGATGTGCGCCATTTACCGCATGGTCATCGAGGGCTGGGACAAGCCCGCCGCGATCAGGGAAATGACAGAGGGCGGATACGGTTTCCATCCCGTCTGGAAAAACTTGATTACTTTCCTGGAGGACCTGGACGTGCAGGCGCTGCACGAAAAAGCCTTTCCCAAAACCCGCCCGACGTTACCGTTACCCCTGCGATAGAGATTAATCATGCATTACGAGTTCAATATTATAGCGCAGGCTTTCGGGGGCGGATTAGTCGGATTACTAGGGTGGCTTTCGCTGTGTCTTCTTATGATCTTCGGCCTCATCGTCGTTGCCCGCAGAATAACCTTCCATCAGAATGACCTTGCCCCTACTTTCTTCGCCGCCGCCCACCTGCAACTCCTTTTTTTCATTCTCTGCTGCGGTATATACGCTACCTTTATTGACGCATGCTGCTGCGGCGGCTTGCTTTCCTTGGGAACGGGTCTCTTCTCCTTTAGCGTGGGCATTGGGCTGACTGCTGCAACCGTACTTACTGTTGCCTTGGCAACAGGCACAAGGCCTGTAATGCCGTTCTGGGATTGTCTTTGCTTCCTGGTTCTGGCAGTTGACGTTGCCATGCTCACAGGAGGAGGACTGATGGTATTGTTCTTGGCCAAGTGACAAGAACGCGAGACCGAACTGACGCCTCAGGCCGGTCTGCCATCCGATTCTGCGATTGAATATCCGGGCGGGCTTCGCTTCAATCCGAGATTGCGATTGACGAGTGATGGGCATACTATTCGTACATAAAGCGCGGGGCAAGTCTGATGGTACAACAACGAAAAGAGATTCTGAGCCGGCTGGCGGAGCATATGGGCGAATTCCGCCGTCGCGGCATCAAGTCGTTGGCGATCTTTGGCTCCGTCGCCCGGAATGAGGCCACTGCGGCGAGTGACGTGGATTTGCTGGTCGAATTTGATCGGCCTCCGGGTTTGCTGGAGTTCTTCCGGGTTCAGCACGACATTGAGACCCTTCTGGGCGTAGATCGGGTTGATCTGGTCATGCCCAAGGCTCTGAAACCCTCGTTGCGCGGGAAGATTCTTTCGGAGGCCGTGAATGTCGCATAGGAATGGCAATTCTTGGTCAGCGACATCCTCGATGCCATAGGGCGGATTCGGACGTACAAGACCGGGATGACGTATGAGTGTTTTGAAGACGACGAGCGCACCATCGACGCCGTCATCCGCAATTTTATAACAATTGGCGAGGCTGCAGGGCGCATTCCGGCTGATATCGCCGCGCAGCATTCCGATATTCCGTGGCGGTTGATGGCCGACATGCGCAACTTCGCTGTGCATCACTATTGGGGCGTGGAGGCGTCGGTTTTGTGGCAAACGATTCAGGATGATCTACCGGGTCTGGTCCCACAATTGAAGGGCATATCTGGCGGCTCGGGCATGCCATAACTTCCAGGCAGGTGCCATTAGGAGGTTTTTCCATGATGCGAACAACCCTTCTCACAGCATGCATTTTATTTACCCTTGGATCGACACCAGGGCGCGCCACCATCCCCACTGCTCATGAAGCAGCCAAAGACAAGGTAAAAGCCCTTCGCGGCTTGACGCACTATTCACTGATTTTAAATGGCCTCGGCTTCACGCACGGCGATCCGCGCCTTCCCACACCGAAAATATCAGCCGACGACATCCGCAAGGTGATCAGGACCAGTTTGCAGCAAAGAAACATTCCTTTCGAAAGCGACGCGTCCTCACCAAAAGCAGTCGGCTATCTCGATATCGAGTTCATGCCTTCCCGCAATCAAAAACACGGGGATTTCATTATTATGCTTCAAGTGAAGCGAATTGTTGTGACCCGTGATGAACCCATCACCGAGGCTTCTGCCGTCGTCTGGCACTCTGTCCCTTATGTTGGCAGGTCTGAGGAGGAATCGAGAGAGACCCTGACCCGGGCGCTGGAGGAACAGTGCGATCAACTTGCATCCGCATACGAGCTGGCCGCGGCACCATAAATCACTGCGACCAATCCTCCTGCGGCAAACCCTTGACGTTTTCCCTCCCCTGCCCTGATAATCACCAGCCATGTCTGATGGCCATACCATGATTGAGACGCCCCGCGCGCTGGAGGACCTTGTCGGCCAACTGGCCCAGGCACCCTGTGTCGCGGTGGATACCGAGTTTGTCTGGGAACGGACCTTCTATGCCCGACTGGGTCTGATCCAACTGGGAACGGAGGACGGCACCTGCTATCTCATTGATACCGTCGCCTTGTCCGACCTCTCGCCACTGGGGAAAATCCTGGCTGATCCCAGGATCGAAAAAATCCTGCACGATGCACCCCAGGACCTCATGATTCTGCGGCGGGCAACAGGGCAGGTTCCGCGAAACATCTTTGATACCCGCCTTGCCGCCGGGTTCGCCGGATTAAGCAGCGAGATCTCACTCCAGAATCTTCTCGCGACACTCCTGGAGATCCAACTGCCCAAGGGGCACACCCGTACCGACTGGATGGCGCGCCCCTTGTCCGGCGAGCAATTGGTCTACGCCGCCGATGATGTCCGTTACCTGCCCCGCGCGGCCGCCCTCCTGCGTCAAACCGCCCGCACGGCCGGTGTTGAAGCCTGGTTGAACGAAGAACTCACGCTGCTCGATGACCCCTCCCTCACGGAGGAACGCAGCCACATGGAGTCCTATCGACGGATTCGCGGGGCGGGCCGGCTGAGCGGCCGCAATCTGGCGGCATTGAGGGAACTGGCGGCCTGGCGCGAGCAGGAGGCCAAAACCGTCGATCTGCCGCGGCAGCATGTTGCGGACGACACGGAACTGCTGGCTGTCGCCTCCATTCTGCCAACCCGGGATTCTGACTTTGAAAAATGCCGGGACCTCAGCCGCCGGACGGAACAGCGTTACCGTGAGCCTTTGCTGGCAGCGGTTAGACGCATTCTGGATTTACCCGAGTCAGATTGGCCCGTCATCCCCGTTTCTCCAGACGAACGGAAGATTGGCAAGGAGCGCATCCAGGCGGCCATGGAAAGCCTCCGCAAGACCGCCGAAGCCCGACGGGTTGACGCCCGGCTGGTCGGGGCAAAGAATGACATCCTGATGCTGTTGCACGAGGGGGCGGCGGCCTTACCCCGCCAGCACCGTCTTCTGCGCGGATGGCGTGCGGAACTGTTGGGCAACAGCCTGAGCGCGATTCCCGGCTGATTACTGCGGCTGAGGCGGACTCAGTGCCCGGTCATTGGCCTGCCTGAGGCGCTCAGCCATTTCACGCAGCAGCGACAGGACGATCTGGGGATTCTGGTTCATGACGTCCTGCAGATTCGCCGCGGAAATGGCCAGGACCCTCGTATCGGGCTCGGAAACCGTGGCGGTTGCGCTGCGCGGCGCGGTTAAGAGCATGGCCATTTCACCGAAATACTCGCCCGGCTTCATCACCCTCAAGGTCTGGTTGGCGCGGCTCAAGGTCACGGAGCCGGAGACCACGAAGTACATCGTTTCGCCGCTTTCGCCCTCTGAAAAAATTACACGCCCGGATTCAAGCGACTCCACACAGCGTTCCATCCGCCCCACATTCCGGACCCGTTTCGCGGGGGTGGCCAGGAGTTCCCTGACCAGCAGCACGTCCCGTCGTTGTATGGTGGCGCTGACCTCCACCCCGGCCAGGATGGCGACAAACGCCGCGTAAACCCAGACGAGCAGGAAAAACACGGCCTTAAGCGAACCGAAGGCAAAGCCGTAGTCCGGATTGAACCGCATGATCGCCGTAAAAAGCGGTCCCATGAGCGCGAGCAGGAACGCCGTCACCATCGCCCCGACCAGTACCGGCAGCAGACGCGGCCGCTTCGGGGCAAAGACGTAGTGGACAATGCCCAGGAAAACGACGGCCACCATGATCGGAATAATAAAGTCCGTCAGGCGTACCAGAAGGGGGATTTTACCCGCGACACCCGCCACCAGGGAACCTAAAACGGCGTAAGATATCTCGCCCACTACCAGCAGAATCAGCAAAAGCAACATCAGAAGAACCGCCAGAACGTCCTTCATTTTTTCCTTCAGAAAAGGGAGCGCCGAATCGGCCTGATAAATCTGTCCGAACGCCCGGCGGATAGTGGACGCGAGGGGGGTCACCCCCCAGAACAGAAAAATCAGACTCACCAGTCCCCAGGTTTTCTGAAACGCCAATCCCTGGACTTCGCGGATTACCACATCGCCAAACATCGGCATCAGTTGCGCCGCGAGCCGCTCCACGGCCTCCATGGCCATCTGGGAGGACGCCATGAAACGGCCCGCGATGAAGAGCAGCAGAAGAACCAGGGGGAACAGCGCAAAAAAACTGTTGTAGGCCAGCACCGAGGCTTTTTCGAAGCCCTCGTGCCGAAGAAAGGACGTGACGGACTCCCGCGCGATAAACGCCACGTAATCCGCCCTCCTCTTGATTTTCATCATCGGTCCCATGTGAACCCCTAACGAATTCCGCCCTGCCACAGGTTTAGCTGGACTATGAAGCTGGTGTTCAGGTAGCATGAGCCGCCTGCGAAATCAAGAAGGCTTCTCGCAGGTTCTAAGGAAAGACACAATTATGAGCAAGACCTACAATATCGCACTACTCCCCGGTGACGGGACCGGCCCGGAAGTCCTCCAGGAAGGCGTCAAAGTCTTAAAAGTCGCGGCCGCCAAATTCGGTTTCAAACTGAATTTCACGTCGTATGATTTCGGCGCGGCACGTTTCCTGAAAACCGGCGAGGTGCTTCCGCCCAACGCCTCGGAAGAGCTCAAGAAGCATCACGCCATTTTTCTCGGCGCCATCGGGCACCCTGATGTGAAACCCGGCATTTTGGAAAAAGGCATTCTGCTGAAACTGCGTTTCGATCTGGACCAGTATATCAACCTGCGCCCCGTTCATCTGTACCCCGGCGTGGAAACGCCCATCAAGGACAAGGGCCCCAAGGAAATCGATTACGTGGTCATCCGCGAAAACTCCGGCGATGTCTACACCGGGGTCGGCGGCCTGATGATGAAGGACTCGCCGCACGAAGTCGCAGTGCAGAACATGATCTACACCCGCGCCCAGGTGGACCGCTGCCTCCGCTGGTCATTCAAGTACGCCCGCAAGTACGGCAAAAAGGCACGCGGTGTGGGCGAGCACAACACCCTTGCCCTCGTCGGCAAAACCAACGTGCTGACCTACGTGTTCGACCTCTGGGAGCGGGCTTTCAACGAAATGGGCGAGAAGGAATTCCCGGACATCAAGCGCGATTACTACCACGTGGACGCCTGCTGCATGTGGATGGTGAAAAGTCCCGAGTGGTTCGATGTGCTTGTCACCGCCAACCTGTTTGGCGACATCATCACCGACCTCGCGGCCATCACCCAGGGCGGGCTCGGCATTGCCGCCGGCGGCAACATCAATCCGGAGGGTGTCAGCATGTTCGAGCCCATGGGCGGCTCGGCCCCCAAGTATACCGGCAAGAACGTGATCAACCCGCTCGCCGCCATCTGCTCGGGCATGATGATGATTGAGCATCTGGGCGAGGAAAAGGCCGCCCGCGCCATCGAGGAGGCCGTCAAAAACGTCACCTCCACGAAGGTCAAGAGTCTCGCGGCCGGTAAAATGGGGTATTCAACAACCGAAGTGGGCGACCTGGTCGCAGAACGAGTTTAAGCATTAAACAGGAAAATCCGATGAAACAGTATAACGTCTGTGTGGTGGGTATCGGAGCGGTTGGAACCGAAATGGTCCGGCTGCTGAAAAAGCGCCAGTTCCCGGTCAAGTCCCTGACCATTTTGGCGCGCAGCGAGCGGACTGAGACCATTGACGGGATCGAGTATCCCGTGAAGGTGGCTCAACCGGATGCTTTTGCCGGAATGGATTTTGCGTTCTTTGCGGGGACCGAAGGGTCCAAGGGCGCATCCCAGACTCTGGGTTGGGAAGCCGTCAAGCGGGGCTGCATCGTGGTGGACAACGGCGATGACTTCCGGATGGATCCGCGCGTCCCTCTGGTGATTCCCGAGATCAACCCGGAAGCCCTGAAGCATCACCAGGGATTGATCGCCAACCCCAACTGCAGCACCATCATCGCCCTGATGCCGGTCGCCTCCCTGCACAAGGCGGCCCACCTGCGCCGGCTCGTGGCCAGCACCTATCAAGCGGTGTCGGGAACCGGCAGCGCGGCCATTAAGGAGCTTGATGCCCAAGCCCGGGCGTGGGCGGCCGGGAAACCCCTCCTGCATGAGGCGTATCCCCACCCGATCCTGTTCAACCTGATCCCATGCGTCGGATCCTTCAAAGATGATTCGGGCGAAAGCACCGAGGAAATCAAGATGCGGAAGGAAACCCATAAGATCCTGGGTGACGCCACCATTCGCGTGGCCACCACCTGTGTGCGTGTGCCGGTGTTCAATGGTCACAGCATCGCCATCCATGCCGAGTTCGAAAAGCCTCTCTCACCCGCCCAGGCGCGCGAGATCCTGGCAAAGACTCCGGGGGTGCAGCTGGTGGACGACCCCAAGAACGCCGTTTACCCGATGCCGACCCAGGCCTCGGGTAACTACGACGTGCTGGTGGGCCGGATCCGGAAGGATCAGAGCTCTGAAAATGGACTGATCCTGTGGTGCGCGGGCGACAACATCTGGAAGGGTGCCGCCCAGAACGCGATTCAGATCGCGGAGTGCATGATCGCACAGGGCTTGAAGTAAAGGATCAGCGGTCGGTGGGGGAAAGGCCGGGAATGCCCGGGGACCCCTCCCACGGTTGCGGGGTGTTCCAAGGCATGTTGGACTCTTCGGTCGAGGCGCATCCCGCGACTCCCAAGAGTCCAAGCAGGACCAGCATCAGGTAACACCACCGTGTAGTGATCATCGCGAAACGTTCCCCAGGCCGGATTCGCTCAATAGAAGACGTTGTCGCCCTTGGCGACCGGCAGTTGTTGCCAATCCGACAGGATCTCGCCGAACGCAAAGTGGCGATCCCGAAGCACTTCGGACACACGGACCTTGCCGACCAACTTGTCCTCGCGCTGCACCCTCAGCTCGGTCATCGGCACCAGTTGGACATCCGGCAGAACATCAATCACCACAAAATTCCAGTTCGTGTTAACCACGACCACCTGCCCCTTTAATCCAGGCGACTGGTCATCTGACGGACCGCGCAGGCAAGCATCCAGATCCTTCTGAAGCTTCTCGATATAACGCTTTGTCGCCTCGATCTTGCCTTCCATATCGCTCAGTTTATCGCCCAACTTCGCGATTTCCTCTTTCTTTCGCTCCACATCGGCCGTCAGCCCTTCATTCTTCGCCGTCAAATCCGCAATCTGCTCGGCCTTCTGGGCAATATCCTGTCTAGCCTGAGCCAGATTGTTTTCGGTCTCCTTGAGCTTATCCTTGGTCTGGTTCAGTTCGGCGATGGTCGAGACGAGCGTATTGCTTGTCTCACTCAGCGTGACGCGCGTACTCTCCAAATTGCCCCGTGTATCGTTCAGGCGGATGAACTGCAGATCCGCCCGGACGGAAATTTCCTTCAGGACACTGTCCAAGGTCCCCTCGCCATCGGTCTTGCTCTTGCCATTCACCACGATCTTCTTGCCATCGGCCCCGACCTGATAGAAATGCTTGAACATCTCGTCGTTCAACTGCAGGCGGGGCAGTTCACGCATCGCCAGATCGACGTTTGTATCGGCAGGAATGACTTCAAGGGTTTTGGACACATGCAAGGCACCCCGCGTAAGCAAGGTGTTCCGACCCTTGAGTTCCTCCCGCTGCTGCGTGAGGACAATCTCGATCGCCAAGGCGACCGCGCTCAGAATAAGTAATAAAACTACCAATACTTTCAGCAATTTTGCCATGAACGACCCCTGCTGTAAGAAGGCTGCGATTTGCGTCGGAATATGCACTTCTCAACGGAAGGATGTCAAACGAAAAACCCCCTCTGGCCAAACCGCAGGATCGTCCCCTTCCAGACGGTCCTGCGACGTAAGGCCGGAAACCGCATCGTTACAGGACCACGAGCGTCTGCGGCAAAGCCTTCCGGACCCGCTTTATCTCACTGGCGGGCAAGAGGTTGCCCGTCAGAGTTAAAACCTTGAGGGCGGTAAGTCTTCCCATTTCAGCAGGCAGTTTGGTGATCCGGTTCCCCTTTAGATTGAGTCTTTCGAGACTGCTCATTGAAACCAGCGCATCAGGCAGTGTGGACAGACGATTGCCTTCGAGCGAGAGGCTGCGCAGCGAGGTCAGGCCCGCCACGGACGCCGGCAGTTCCCGCAACAGGTTGCCGTCGACTTCCAAAAGGCCCAGCTTTGAAAGCCGACCCACGCCATCGGGCAACGACTCCAGCTTGTTTCCGTTGAGGACCAGGACTGTCAGGTTCTCCAGCGCGCCGATCGTCTCCGGCAGGGCCGAGAGACGGTTGTCGATCAGGCTCAGCGATTCCAAGGTGGTCAGCCCGCAAATGGCTTCCGGAAAATGCTCCAACGCACAAGCGTCCAGACTGAGTGTCTTCAGGTTCTTGAACTGGATCAGACTGCCGGGCAGAACGAGGGAGACATTGCCGTCGAGATACAGATCGGTCAACTGGCTGAGCTCAATTGCGCTCTCCGGCAGAGTGTTCAGGTTCTTATGACGGAGGTTGAGGCTTTTCAGCGTCTCCGGATATCTGGCCTTGACGACCGCCGGAGTGGCGGCGGGCCCTGGCGGCATCGTCATCTCGCCCCGCTTTGCCGGGGTTCCGCACCCAACCAGCAGGAGAACACATCCACCCATCACCACACCATGACTCCCGTGAAACCTGTTCATCGTTAATAGTCCTTCTTCCATTGGCCCTTCCCGGGCCGTTTTACTTCATCCATGCCGCCCGGGGAAATCCCGGATCACCGTATCATGCCGCCCGCCCGATTCATTCTTTGCGGGATAATCGAGCGTAAAATGCAGTCCCCGGCTTTCCTTGCGCAGCCGGGCGGACCGGATAATCAACTCCCCCACATCCGCAATATTCCGAAGCTCCAGAATATCCGGCGTGACCAAATAATCGAGGTAATACTGGCGGATCTCCTCGCGCAGGTTGCGAATGCGGCGGGCGGCCCGCTCCAGACGCTTGTCCGAGCGAACAATACCGACATAGTCCCACATGCAGGTCCGGACCTCGTTCCAGTTGTGCTCCAGCACAATACTCTCATCGCTCGGCACGGCGGCCCCGTATTCCCACTCGGGAAAGGCGATGTCCCTGACCCCGGGAGCGGGCGCCTGCCCCAGATGATCAGCCATCTGGGCGGCGCATACGAGAGCCTCCAGCAGCGAGTTGCTGGCCAGACGGTTGGCCCCATGCAAACCGGTGCAGGCGACTTCACCGCAGGCATACAACCCCGGCATGGCCGTGCGGCCATCCACACTCGCCTCCACCCCGCCGCAGAAGTAATGCGCCGCCGGCACCACGGGAATCAGGTCCCGGGCCATGTCGATGCCCAGAGATAAACATCTTTCGTAGATGTTCGGGAACCGTCCACGCAGAAATTCAACCGGATGGTGGCGGATATCCAGGAACACGCACGGCGCCCCGCTCAACTTCATTTCATGGTCGATGGCGCGCGCCACGATGTCACGCGGAGCCAATGACCCGCGCGGATCGTACTTCTCCATGAACGACGTCCCGGCCGCATCCACCAGAACCGCCCCCTCGCCGCGCACGGCTTCACTGACGAGAAACGAACGGGCTTGAGGATGGTAGAGAATGGTGGGATGAAACTGGATGAACTCCATGTTCTTAATCGGCAACCCGGCACGCCACGCCATGGCCACGCCATCGCCCGTGGCGATATCCGGATTGCTGGTGTAAAGATAGACCTTCCCGCCGCCCCCCGTGGCCAAAACCGTCGCCGCCGCGCGAATGGCAAAGATCTCCCGGCTACTCTCGTCCAACGCGTACACGCCCACGCACCGGTTTTCGGACGGCGCGATTCCCGCGCCCGCGGCCGGCCCCATGCCCCGCCCCGCCAGCCAGCCCGTGGTGATCAGGTCGATCACCATGCAGTGATCCATGATCGTGATGTTCGGACTGCTTTGCGCATGTGACAGCAGGACTTTCTCAATCGCCTGTCCGGTGATATCGCCGGCATGCAGAATGCGCCGCTGGGAATGTCCGCCCTCCCGCCCCAGGTCGTAGGTACGAATGCTCTGTCCCGCCAACTCGGCAAAATTCAATCCCCACTGCTCCAGCTCGGCAATACGGGCCGGACCGTTACTGACAATCTCCCGCACCACCGCCTCATCGCACAGGCCCGCACCGGCGTCGAGGGTATCGCTGACGTGCTGGGCGAAACTGTCGTCCGATGTCATGACGCAGGCAATGCCGCCCTGCGCATAGTTGGTGTTGCTCTCCGCCCGGTCCTTCTTGGTCACCACCAACACCCGTCCCTGCCGCGACAGGTGCAGGGCCGACATCAACCCGGCGATGCCGCTGCCCAGAACCAGATAATCACAATCCAAAATCTTCACAATAATCCCCTACGCCTTCCGCTCAATCGAGGAGCTCCCTGCCGCCTTGTGCGGCAGGTGCCTGAAATTTACGCATCCCGTGACGCAAGGTCACGGGGACGCCCACACCAGGGCAACCTCGGATACCGTGATATCGGTTTTCCGCGGCCGTATCTGGAGACGCTCAAACGCCAGCGCCAGGGGATCACACTCCGATTGAACCCGTGCCGCCTCCTGGTCGAACTCCTGCTGGAGCGCGGCCAACCGCTCCTGCACAGCCGCCACCGACTCGGAAGCCCGCTGGATGTCCTCCCGCTCCCGCATGGCGCGCCCGGCTCCGCGGACCGCCGTGGTGGCGCGTCCCACATTCCCCACACTCATCGCCTTGCGCCCGAACAACGCACCAATCACGGTGGCCCCGATGGAGATGGCCGTTTGCAGGGTCTGCTGGCCTAATTGCGCCTTTTCCGCCGCAACCCGGGCCTCGGCCTTGCGCAACTGCTCCTGAACGGCCGCCAGTTTCGGGGCGTACTGCCGCCGCAAACGCTCCACTTCCTGATCCCGTTTTTCCCGCAATTGCTGTCCCAGGCGTACCCGGAAATCGCCCTCGGTCTCGCCCGGCCGCGAGGTCGCCTTGAGCGGAGGACAAGCCAACACCTCGAGCGTCACGCTCTGATAGAGGAAGGTCTTGAGGCTCTTGCCCCAGGCCGCGTAGTTGGCCTGGCGCAGCGCGCCCGCCGGCAGTTCGGCAAATTGAGATCCCGTGGCCGGCCGGGAATCCAGTCCCGCCTCGCCTTCCGCCAAAACCCTGGCTTCCTCCCACAGCGCGTCCGCGCCACTGGGCGAGAAGGGGGCCAGATGGACATAGGGCACCCACAGGTCCAACCCGGCCTTCGCGTCCACGAAATGCAACTTGCTCAAACCCAGCGCCGCCGGCTGATAGGAGGCCGGCGCCCGCCCCGCGGTCTTCACGAAATATTCCGACACCGCCGCCGGACCCGCCGGCTTTTCCTGCCCAGTGGTTTTGCCAGGCGTCGCCTCTTCTGGAGCCGGGGTGACCTCACCCCGGAATCCTGCGGCCTGCAGATTGGCCTGCGCCAGTCCGGTCACGGACGAAACCTGCCTCGGCGATGAATGCTCCTGATTCCCCTTCCGGTCAACCATGACGGCCTGAATCTGCTTGAGCGTCATCGGTCCCCGCAAATACGACAGGGTCCACCGGCTCTGGAACAGGACCGGCTGGTTGTCATGCACGTTATGCATCATGAAGACCCGCTTGCCGAGTCCGGCCAGCATGGCCTCGATCCGGGGCCGGTCAAACCCGCCCCCGCCGGCCAGGGCCCCTTCCAATCCTTCCACCACCCGCGCCTTGTCCCGTTCCGTCTGCAGTCTTCCGATCAACCACGTCCCGGCGTTGGCCAATCCCTTATAGTCCAGGTCCACGGGGTTCTGGGTGGACAACACCACCCCCACCCCAAAGGCGCGCGCCTGTTTGAGGAGCGTAAGCATCGGCATCTTGGAGGGCGGCATGGCCGAGGGCGGGAAGTAACCGAAAATCTCATCCATGTATAACAGGGCCCGCAGACTGGTTGTGCCCGACTGCGACCGCATCCAAGCCACCATCTCATTCAGCACCAGGGTCACCACAAACATCCGCTCAGCATCGGACAGGTGCGCGATGGAGATGATGGAAAGGCGCGGCTTGCCTTCCGGCGTATAAAGCAGGCTCTGGATATCGAGCGGTTCACCCTCCATCCAGGCGGAGTAACCCGGCGATGCCAGCAGGTTATTGAGCGCCATGGCCAGTTCCAGCCGGTCGGAGGCGGGATAAAACGTCTCCACGTCAAACACCCCGACCTTGTCGAAGGGCGGCTTCTGGATAGCCGCGATCATTCCGGGAATATCCAGACTGCGGCCCTGGCGCCAGGCCTGATCGAGAAGAGTCGCCAGGAGAATATGCTCGCGGCTCCGCACGGGATCCGCCGCGATGCCCACCAACCCCAGCAATCCCGACACCGCCGCCACAATCCGGTCCCGCAGGGCGGACGCATCAGCCAGCACGTCCGGACCCGGCGCGGAAAAAGAGCGCAACACCGAAAGCGGGCGACCGGCGCTACTGCCGGGTGTATAGATGGCCATATCCACCGCCGCGCGCAATCGCGCCACGCGGGACGCATCCTGGCCCCAGTCCGCCATTCCCTTACGCCAGGTTTCCGCCGTTTGGGCGGCAAAGGCATCCGGAGTCGCCCCCTGCCGGGCGGCCTCATCCTCATCGATCCAGGGTCGAAAATCCGACGGCTGAAGCGAGGGGAAGCTGAGCAATAAATTGCCCAAATCGCCCTTGGGATCGATGATCAGCGCCGGAATCCCGTCAATGGCCGCCTCTTCCAGCAGGCCGACGCAGAGCCCGGTCTTACCGCTGCCCGTCATCCCGACACAGACCGCGTGCGTGGTTAGATCGCGGGAATCGTAAAGCAGCAGGTCTTCCGACGCGGCCCCTTTGGCCTGATCGAATATCCGCCCCAAATAGAAAACACCCAGTTTCTCATAGTCCTGCATGTTGCGCTCCCCTTGTCGACCCAGCGTCCCGCACCTTCTCAAAGCGGTGCGGGGCATTGTGACACCACAACCGCATCAGGCTCAAGAGGGAAAGACAGACACGCCGCGAGACGACAGGACGGTTCCGTATCAGGAGACTGTTGCCTTCTGGGCCGACTCCCGCTACATTCCCCTCTTTACCACGACATGGAAACAACCGCACATCATCCCAAACGCAAGTTGTTTGCGCTCAGTCTGGCGGCCTTGGGCGTCGTTTACGGCGATATCGGGACCAGTCCCCTTTACGCTTTCCGCCTTTGCTTCAACGAAGCGACCCCACCCACGGAAGCGTCGATCCTGGGTGTGCTGTCGCTGATTTTCTGGTCCCTGGCCGGCCTCATCACCCTGAAATACCTGACTCTGGTCCTGCGCGCCGACAACCGCGGCGAGGGCGGCATCCTGGCCCTCATGGCGCTGGTCCGTCGCAGCGACCGCCCGGCGACCGCCCTGGGCACCAAAGTGATTGTCGCTTTCGGCCTGTTTGGCGCCGCCCTGCTCTACGGTGACGGCCTGATCACACCCGCCATATCCGTATTAAGCGCCGTTGAAGGACTTCAGGTGGCCGCCCCGAACCTACGGGGGTGGGTAGTCCCTCTGGCCCTGATCGTCCTCGTTGGCCTTTTCTGGGCCCAGAAATACGGGACGCAACGGGTGGGAACGGTCTTCGGCCCGATCATGGCCGTCTGGTTTGTCATCATCGCCTGGCTGGGACTCCGCAACATTGTGCAGATGCCCGGCGTGCTGGCCGCCATCAACCCCGCCCACGCGGTGGCCTTCTTCGTTGATCATCGGTTCCACGCCTTCGTCACCATGGGTACGGTGTTCCTGTGCATGACGGGCGGCGAGGATCTCTATCTGGACATGGGCCATTTCGGCCGCCAGCCCATCCGCATCGGCTGGTTCACGTTCGTGTTGCCCTCCCTGCTAATGAACTACTTTGGCCAGGGCGCCTACCTCCTGCAGCATCCGCAGGAGGTCGACAACCTTTTCTACCGCCTGGCCCCCACGTGGTCCCTTTACCCGCTGGTCATCCTGGCCACCGCCGCCACGGTCATCGCCTCGCAGGCCGTCATCTCCGGAGCGTTCTCGCTCAGCCGCCAAGCCATGCAACTCGGCTACTGTCCGCGCCAGGCGATCGTGCACACGTCCGAAGACACCATTGGACAGGTCTACCTGCCGGCGGTGAACGGGATGCTGCTCGTCGGGACGGTCGCGCTTGTGCTCGGGTTCCGCCACTCCGACAGTCTGGCGGGAGCCTACGGTCTGGCGGTCTCGATGACGATGATGTTGACCACCATCATGATGACCATCTTCATGCACCGCCAGTGGCACTGGCATCCGGCTCTGGTGGCCCTGATTATGGCCCCCATCTTCGCCTTGGACGCCACATTCTTTGCCTCCAACATCCTGAAAATTCCCTATGGGGGCTGGGTGGGACTGAGCGTCGCCATCGTGATGTTCACCATGATGATCACCTGGCACCGCGGCCGTTTCCTGCTCAGCCGCAAGCTGGCCGATGAGAGTCTTCCCTTGGACGCCTTTATTCAGGAAGTGGGCCGCAAGCCGCCACTGAGAGTCTCAGGTACGGCCGTATTCCTGACCGGCAATGCCGACATCGTGCCGCGAACCCTGCTTCACAACTACAAGCACAACAAGGTGTTGCATGATAACATCGTGCTGCTGCGCGTGATGAACGAGGAAGTGCCGCGTATCCCGGAGGCTGAGCGGGTGACCATCGAACGTCTCGAGGCTGGCGTAACGCGCATTGTCGCGCGTTACGGATTCAGCGAGGACCCCAATTTGGCCGCCCTGCTACGCCACCTGAAAATCGAGGGATTGGAACTCGAACCGATGAAGTGCACGTTCTTCCTCGGGCGCGTTACGCTGGTCCTGGGATCCGGCTCGAACATGCTTCCCTGGCGCAAGCATCTCTTCGCCTTCCTGGCACGCAACTCACTGGACGCCTTCAAGTTCTTCCACCTGCCGCCCAACCGCATCATCGAGATCGGCGTACAGGTCAAGTTGTAGGAAGCCAGTCAGGGTTGACCGTCAAAAGGCACTTCTGATGGCCCCGCCTCCGGCACCCGATGGCGGCCGGTAAATTCCCGCAATAGCGCATACCCGACGGAGAGAAGGACCGGGCCCAGGAAAAGGCCGATAAAGCCAAACGCCAGCACCCCGCCGATCACCCCCAGTAGAACAATAACAAACGGCAGATTCGAGCCCCGGCTGATCAGATACGGCCGGACAAGATTGTCGATACCGCTGATGACAAGGAAGCCCCAGACCGCCAGAAACACGCCCCACCCGAATTGACCCGCATGGAACAGCCACAAGACGGCCGGCACCCAGACAAATGGCGGCCCCGCCGGAATCAGCGCCATGACAAACGTTAACAGCCCCAGCAGGAACGGCGAGGGCACCCCAGCCATCCAAAACCCCAGCGCTGCGGCAATCGCCTGCGCCAGCGCGGTGCCAATGATGCCATAGACAACACTGCGGACCGTGCTGCCCGCAACCTGCAGAAGGCGCTGCGAGACATCGCCCGCAATCCGTTGGGCTCCGGCGGCGATCCGCGCCGTCACCCGCTCTCCATCCCGATAAAACACAAACACGATTACCACGCTCAGCACCAGTTGCATAATGCCCTTGGCGAAATCAATACCGTGCGTCAACAGCCACTTGCCCGCCCCTAGACCGGCGGTCTTCAGCGTGTTTGATATCCAACCCGTGTCCTGAGCGAACCCCGGCCAGGCGCGTTCAGCCGCCGGCCCGATCCACGGCAGCCCTCCGACCCACCGGGGAGCCGTAAGGGGTAATCCACCTTGCAGAATACGGAACAGCTCTTCCAAGCGCGAAACGTTCTCCGCCAAGGTAACCCCTGCCACCACGAACGGCAGGACCATAACCAGGGCAATCAGGGTGGTCATGACCAGGGCGGCCAAAACCCGTCGCCCCCCCATCCATCTCTCCAACCGCAATAACAGCGGCCAGGTTGTGTACGAGAGTACGGTGGCCCACAGAATCGCGGAGACAAAGGGGCGCAGCACCACGAGGCACCCCACCGCCAGCAGCGTCATGGCCACAATGGCCGCCACCGCCTCGATCCGGTTTGTGGTTTTGATCATACTGTAAAAGTCCCCTTCTAATAACGTGACACACCCAAGTCACTCAAGGCTAGGGAGCGGCGACGGCCCCGTCAACAAAAACCCGCCTGCAGGAAACTCGCTGAAAAAAGGCACAGAATAAGCCTTTTCTGTTAACCTGCGTTTCCTGTAAATTGCCGGGTCAGATAAGGAGAGGTGTCATATGAGCCAGGATTGTGTGTTCTGTAAAATCGTACGGGGCGAACTGCCAGCCGCCAAGGTCTTTGAAGATAACGAAGTGCTGGCCTTTATGGATATCAACCCTGTTATGAAGGGGCATACCCTCGTCATTCCCAAGGCCCACCATGACCCCATCACCAAGACCCCTCCTAAAATGCTGAGGAAACTCATCACGCTCGTGCAGCGGATCGCCCGGGCCCAGGTCGCGGCCCTGCAGGCCGACGGCATCAACGTCTCCCAGGCCAACGGCGTGACCGCCGGCCAGATTGTGCCGCATATTCACTTTCACGTCATTCCGCGCTTCGCCTCCAACGAACCGCACCGCAACTGGACTCCCGCGACGTATGATTCCCCCGAGGAAATGAACGACTACGCCGAGCGGATCAAGCAGGCCTTGACTTAAGGTCCTGACCGGGGCCTGCCGGACTCACCCTATGAAACAACAACCCCTGGAAAAAGTTTTTGCCCGGCTCGTGCAGGAGGACCCGCGCTATCCGGTGGAGGCCTACCTGTTTCTACGCGAGGCCCTGGACTTCACCATGCGCCTGATGAGCAAGCCGGAGAACGGCCCCGGCCGCCATGTCAGCGGGCAGGAACTCCTTGAAGGGATCCGCCAGTTCGCCCTGCAGGAATTCGGTCCCGTCACCGCCACCGTTCTCCGCACCTGGGGCCTGACCCGCACCGAGGATTTCGGCGAAATGGTCTTCAATCTCGTCAACCGGGGACTGCTCGGCAAAACCGAACAGGACCGCAAGGAGGATTTTTCCGGCGGATACGATTTCCGTACGGCGTTCGAATCGCCCTTTCTACCCAGGGAGGCCCGCCAGGAGACGCCCCCGGCGGCTCCCCGTAAAAAAGCTGCCCGCATCCGCCGCACTCAACCCCACCCCAAACCATGAACCGTACCCTGATTCTACTCGCCATGATAAACCTCGCCACCCTGCCCCATGCCTCCGTCGCCGCGCGCGCCCACACCGGGACCGCCGCCCTGGCCACCCTGAAACAGTCGAACGACAAACTGAACCGATTCGTGCTCGATAACGGAATGACCTGTCTCGTTAAACCGGATCCATCCGCCCCCGTGGTGTCGATCCAGATCTGGGTCGGTTCAGGCTCCATCCATGAGGGGGACCTGATGGGTTCCGGTTTATCCCACTATGTCGAGCATATGATTTTCAAGGGAACGCCCACCCGGAAGCCGGGCGAGATTGCCAAGGCGCTTCATGCTCTCGGCGGCGACGTCAACGCCTACACCAGCCTCGACCGCACCGTATTCCACACGGACCTTCCTTCCCGGCATTGGCGGGAAGCCCTGAACATTCTCGCCGACGCCGTTATGAACGCGTCCTTCCCGGAAGAGGAATGGGGCAAGGAGAAGGATGTGATCCTGCGGGAATTCAGCATGGGCCGCGATAATCCCGACCGGCAGCTCAACGAACTGCTGTGGCGGACCGCCTACACCCTCCACCCGTATCGCGTCCCGGTCATCGGCTACCGCGATGTCTTCAAAGCCGTCACCCGCGACGATCTGGTTCGTTTCTTTCACCGCCGTTATGTGCCGGACAATATGATCGTGGTTATCGTGGGCGCCATTTCCCCGACAGAAGTGGAACAGGCGCTCCGGGACGTCTTTGCCCCGTTTACCCGGCGTCCGAATCCGCCCGTAACCATTCCCGAGGAACCCCGCCAGACCGCCCCTCGCGTGGCAAGGGAAACGGGGCCGCACCAGGTATCGCGCATGGTCCTCGCCTTTCACACCGTCTCTCTGGCCGACAAGGATGCCCCCGCCCTGGAGCTTCTCGCCGCCATCACCGGAGGGGGCCAGAGTTCCCGTCTCGTGCAAAGCATCAAGGAGGATCAGGCGCTTGTCCACAGCATCAGCGCATCGTCCTACGCTCCGCGTTACCCCGGTCTCTTTGTGATCAGCGCGATGTTCGATCCCGACAGGGAATCCGCCGCAATCGAAGCGATCGACCGGGAAATGGAGTCCTGGACGAAAAAACTGTTCCCGGCTGATGAAATCGAAAAGGCCCGGCGCATGCTGCTGGTGGGCGAACTTTCCACGCTGCAATCCATGAATGGGCAGGCGTCCAGTTACGCCTCCAGCGAATTGTTCATGCAGAACCCGCGCTTCGGCGAAAACTACCTCGATCAATTGGAGCGCGTGACACCGGCCGACATCCGGGCGGTGGCCGCCAAATACCTGCAACAGGACAACCGCACACAGGTCATTCTGGCGCCCGACCGGAAAACGACCCAGACGGACACCGCCACCGAAACCAACCATCCCCCCGAGGTCACCTGCCGCAAATTACCCAACGGCCCAACCCTCATTCTGCGCGAGGACCACCGCCTCCCGTTCGTCTACATGAGCGCGGTGTTCCACGGAGGGGTGATCTCGGAGCAGGAAGACCGGGCCGGCCTGACCAGCCTGATGGCCGAACTGATGATCCGCGGGACGCCCTCGCGCACGGCCACCGATATTGCCCGGACGGTCGAGACGCTGGGTGCCGGGCTGACCCCCTTCTCCGGACATAACAGCTTTGGCCTGCAGGGCAGCTGCCTGGCCGGCGACGCCGGGACCCTGGCGGAAATCATGGCCGACTGCCTGGGCCACGCCACGTTTCCCGCCGACGAAATCGCCAAGCAGAAAACCATTCATCTGGCGGCCATCGATGCCCAGCGTGAACAGCCGGTGTTCGTGGCGCAAAGCGCGCTCGAAGCCGTCCTGTTTGCCGGCCATCCCTACCGCTGGAACCCGCTTGGATTAAGGGCCGCCGTTGAGAAAATGGACCAACCCGCCCTGGCCGCCTGCTGCCGACATCAGGTGGCCACGGGAAACATGGCGCTCTCGATCTTTGGCGACATCACCGCCGATGAAGCCGAAAAACTGGCCGCCCAACTGACCCGGTTTATTCCCCGGGCCCCCGCACCGGTCCGCGTGACGGTAAAAGCCACGCCCGTGCTGCCGGCGCGCGTGGAAAATCGCGAACCCAAGGAACAGTGTATTGTGATTCTCGGGTTCCCGGGTGTTGACATGCAGGATCCCCGCAAGGACGCCCTGCAGGTCCTGGAAGCCGCCATGAGCGGAATGTCCTCCCGGCTCTTTCACTCCATTCGCGAGGAGCGTGGCCTGGCCTATTTCGCCGGCGCCAGGCAGCGCGTCGGCGTGGAGCCCGGACTCTTCACCGTCTATGCCGGAACACGCGCCGAGGCACGCGCCGAGGTGGAATCCCTGCTGCGGGCCGAAATCACCCGGATCGGACAGGACGGTCTGGATCAGGAGGAAATCGCCCGCGCTAAAAATCAACTCATCGCCGACCAGGAAATGCGCCTGCAGGACGGCATGAGCCTCGCCGTCATGTGCGCCCTGAACGAACTCTACGGGCTGGGCTACGGCTATGACTTCACCACCCGCCCGCGCATTGAAGCCGTCACGCCGGAACAAATCCGGACCGCCGCCGCATCGATCCTATCGACAAACCGGATGGTGATATCTGTGGTAATCCCCGAAGAGAAAGCGAAGTAACACAACCATGGCCAGAACAATTCAACTGAAAAACAGGACCGAATGGAAAGCCCTTAAGAAGCATCAGGCCGAAATCGCACCCCGGCATCTGCGCGATCTTTTCAAGGCCGACGCTGACCGCGCCCGGGAATTCTCACTCGAGGCCTGCGGCGTGTATCTGGACTATTCCAAGAATCGGATCACCCCCGAGACCATGGGCCTGCTTCTTGATCTGGCCCGCGCGTGCGCCGTGCCCCAGGCCGTGGAGGACATGTTCACCGGCCGCAAGATCAACGTCACTGAAGATCGCGCCGTCCTGCACACGGCCCTGCGCAACCGTTCCAATCGCCCGGTGCTGGCCGATGGTCAGGATGTCATGCCCGGCATCAACGCGGTTCTGGATAAAATGACCGCCTTCGCCCGCAAGGTCCGCGCCGGCAACTGGCTGGGCCACACCGGCAAGCCCATCCGCAACCTGGTCAATATCGGCATCGGCGGCTCGGACTTGGGCCCGGTGATGGCCTATGAGGCCCTGAAGCCCTACAGTGATCGCCGCCTGACTTTGCGTTTCGTCTCGAACGTCGACGCCTCCCATTTCGCCGAAGTCACCCGCGACCTCGATCCCGCCGAGACCCTGTTCATCGTGGCCTCGAAAACCTTTACGACGCAGGAAACCATGACCAATGCCGAAACGGCGCGGGCCTGGTGCCTGGCCGCGCTGAAGGACCCTGCCGCCGTGGCGAAACACTTTGTGGCCGTCTCGACCGCCGCCCGGGAAGTCGCGGCGTTCGGGATCGACACCGCCAACATGTTCGAATTCTGGGACTGGGTGGGCGGACGCTATTCCTTGTGCTCCGCCATCGGTCTGCCGGTCATGATCGCCATCGGTCCGGAAAACTTTTCTGCGTTCCTGGACGGCTGCCATGCCATGGACCGGCACTTCGCCGAGGCCCCGCTGGAGCGGAACATGCCCGTGATCCTCGCCCTCCTGGGCATCTGGTACAATAATTTCTTCGGCGCCGAAACCCAGGCCATCCTCCCCTATGACCAGTATCTGCACCGGTTTGCGGCCTACTTTCAGCAGGCCGACATGGAAAGCAACGGCAAGGGTGTGACGAAGCAGGGCAAGCCGGTGGCCTGGCAAACCGGCCCGGTGATCTGGGGCGAACCCGGCACCAATGGTCAACACGCCTTCTACCAGTTGATCCATCAGGGCACCAAGCTGATCCCCTGCGATTTCATCGGCTTCTGCAAGAGCCAGAATCCCATCGGCGACCATCACGATAAATTCATGGCCAACTTCTTTGCCCAGACGGAAGCCCTGGCCTTCGGCAAAACCCGCGAGGAAGTCGCGGCGGAAGGAACCCCGGCCAAGCTGGTTCCGTTCAAGGTCTTCGACGGCAACCGTCCCACCAACACCCTCATGGCCGAACGGTTGACCCCCGGGGTATTGGGAGCATTGATCGCCCTGTACGAACACAAGATTTTCGTCCAGGGCGTGATCTGGAACGTTTACTCCTTCGACCAATGGGGCGTGCAACTGGGCAAGGTTCTCGCCAACAAGGTGCTCAAGGAACTGCAGGCCAAGGGCGAGGTGGCGCTGCAACATGATGCCTCCACCAACGAACTGATCCGGCGATATCGCGCCTCCCGGGCATGAAACGCATCCTCCTGATCGGCCACGACGGACAGGTCGGCTACGAGTTGGAGCGCACGTTGGCTCCCCTCGGATCCGTCACCTCCGTCTGCTATCCCGCCATCGATTTCGCCGCGCCCGATACAGTGCGGCGGGTCGTCAGGGAACACCAGCCCGACTGGATCGTCAACGCCGCCGCCTATACGGCGGTGGACAAGGCTGAGACCGAGCCTGACCTCTGCCGCCAGGTTAATGCAGGGGGACCGGCGTTGCTAGCCGAGGAAGCCAAACGACTCGGGGCGGCACTGGTACACTTCAGTACCGACTTCGTTTTTGACGGCTCCCTACGCCGGCCTTACACCGAAACCGACACGCCCTGTCCGTTGGGCGTCTACGGTCAAACCAAACTGGAAGGCGATCAGGCCATTCTGGATTCGGGCGTACCGCACCTGATTTTCCGCCTCGCCTGGGTCTATGGACGGCGCGGAAAGAACTTCCTGCTGACCCTCCAGCGCCTCGCAAGGGAAGGCAAACCCCTGCGGGTTGTAGCCGATCAGGTGGGTTGTCCCACCTGGTGTCGGGTCATCGCCGAAACGACCGCCGCCGCCCTGACCCTGACGGAAAAGCCCGGGGCACCGTTCAGCCTGCAGGAGGTCAGTGGTCTGTATCACGCTGTTTGCGCGGGGGAAACATCGTGGCACGGATTTGCCCGGGCGTTCATTCCGGGCGAGATCCCGATTCAGCCCATCACAACAGCCGAATTCCCCACTCCCGCCCGGCGTCCGGCCTATTCCGCCCTGAATTGCTCCAAGCTCCAGCGCGTTTTCGGCCTGTCCATGCCCGCCTGGGAGCAGGCCCTGAGCGACTGCCTGAATAGTGAAGTCCCCGCCGGGCGATAACGCCCGATCCGACTACAGCCCCATTCCGGCCAGATAGTCGAAGCTCGACCGAACGCAATCGAACGGATCCCGTTGGCAGGTGTCCTGTTCCACCGCATACCAGCAAACCCCTGCCGCTTCACAAGCCGGAATGATATGAGCCCAATCCATGTTCCCCTCACCGATGGGGGCCATGACCGGGCCTGCGGCAATAACTTCCTTGTCCTTCAGATGGATGACGGGCAGGCGACCGTGGCACCGTTCAACCACGCGGGCACAGTTGAACCCGGCATTCTCAACCCAATAGAGATCCATTTCCAAAAACAGGTCCGGCCCGCCCTCTTCAATCAGGATGTTCTCCAAGCTTCCACGTTTTTCGCCGGGGAACCGCATGAACTCATGACTGTGATTGTGATGACCAAAGCGGATGCCGGCCGCCTTGAGCTTGGCGATGACCGGACGGGCATCACTCAACCAGCGACGATACCCTTCCGGGGTATTACCGTAGTCGGCGGGAACGCCACCAATGGCCGCATAATCGCAACCCAGTTCCTTGTGAAGCTCAATTTCACGCTCGGTCGCCGTCATCAGATCGCCCCACCCCCGGTGCGTGGCGATGCACTTCAGACTGTTGTCATCGAGCATCTTGCGAACCTCGCGGGCGGAGACCTCCTGGCCAAGGCAGGCGACCGCCGAGACCTGAACCGCAGGATAACCCATGCGAGCAATGCGCGCCAAAGTCTCGGACAGGTCCTTCCCCGTCTTCGTAAAATCGCGCAACGTGTACAATTGAACCGCCAGTTTCGATCCACGCTTTTTCATACCCATCTCCTTCTAAATTTGAGGCGACACCGTCGTCCACTCTTCGTGCCGAAAACCCACACCATACCAGCCTGCCCGTCGGTTTCAAGCAAGGAGGGGAGGCTACGGCTCCCTTTTCCTGATTTCCAGATCACCGAACACAATGTCATTTCCGCTCACGCGATCGGACATGGCGAGAACTTTCCCCTTGCTGGTGATAATACAACTATGCCCTCGTCCGGGCCAGTTTTGGGTAACTGACTGACTCGACCAATTTGCCGCCACCACATCAAACCCATAGGGAATCACGGCTTTCTCAGGAAAAGACTTTCCGAACCATTTCGCTTCATTGGGTCCGTACCATCCCACTGAGTAGAGGACGATATCAGCTCCCTGCCTGGCCAGAAGGGGCGGCAAACGATGGAAGTCGTAACAGATCATGAGCCCGATCCTGCCGTATTCAGTTTTGACCACTTGAACCGGCAGATTTCCCGGCGTGCACCAGTTTGAGTCACCCGGCGTCCAAAGGCATTTCTTTCGATGGTGCGCGACCATAGTCCCGTTCGGCGCCAGCAATACCTGAGAATTATAGAACCCATTGGTTGCCTTCTCGATGATCCCCACGCAAAGGTATAGCTTCAACTCCTCCGCAAGTTGAGCGAACCGCTTTGTCATGGGACCGGGAATCGACTCAGCCACCGCGCTCACACCCATCTTGGATCCATCCTCTGTGGACCAACTGGTCCAGGTCTCAGGATCGAGGTAACCCTGCACCGCGCATTCCGGCAAGACGACAATCTTCGCCCCCCCTGCGGCTGCCCGGTGAATAAGGTTGGTAATGTTGCGGACATTTTCCTCTGTCCTCCCCATGACGGATGAGCATTGAATGGCAGCAACACGCACCGTCCCTGTCGAGATTGCCAACGCAGCCCCGGCATGCACCAACAGCAGCACCAGAGCAATCCCTGTTCGCCCCCAGTTTGAGCCCCTTCGATTCACATAACCTCCGCAACTATAACTGAACACAACTTACGCACACCACCATACGACTCCCCGTCTATCATATCCGGAAGGCGCGATATACCCGAAAATGGAGAACGGGCGCATGTGGCGCATGTGGGTTCCGTAGGGCTTGTGATGTGCTGACGGGGAGGAGTTAGAGGCATCAGAACACGCCTTTTCCCTCTGCGCCCCTCTCCCAAGACGGGTTGCGCACATTTCAGATGTGGCTTGCCCGCCGGAGCCTTGGCGCAGGTGGGTCTTCCGCATCTGAAATGTGCGCAACATTCTGCCTTTCTTCTCCGTGTTTCCGTGTCTCAAGCCGCAGGCGGGTGGTGAATCCTTCATCTTGTCCTCAAGCAGAACGGCGAGAATAACCCTGCGGAGATCACAGGCACCAGTAATGAATCTCCGCTTCGGAAAAGAGAACGAAAATGGCGGACAGCTTGCACAAAATGAAGCCTGAGCGGAAATTATCGCAAGAGCCCTTGCATTTCCTAGGAAATATGCAATATTCCTCTTCCATTGAGGGCAGCCATGCTGGTCTGCCCCGAATAAACCATAGGAGTTCATCAAATGGCGAAGGCAATGACGAAGAGTCAGATCGTGGCGGGCGTGGCGGAAGCAACCGAAATCACCAAGAAGCAGGCCGTTTTGGTCCTCGAGACCCTGGCGGGTCTGGCTTACAAGAATGCCAAGAACGGCTTCACCGTTCCCGGCTTGGGCAAACTGGTTTTGGTGAACCGCAAGGCTCGCATGGGCCGCAATCCCGCGACCGGCGAGACGATCAAGATCAAGGCCAAGCGCGTGGTTAAGTTCCGCGTCGCCAAGGCTTGCAAGGATGCCATCCTGGGCTAATTGAGTCACAGACTCAAAGCAAGGCCGCCACCGTAAGGTTGCGGCCTTTTTTTTGTTACACTTAACGATACGGCTGGTGGCATCGGGGCAAAAAAAGGACCGCGGCCGAAGCCGCGGTCTTCTCGCGAGGATTTGCCTCCTCCGGCACCCCAGTCGGCCAGTTGTTCGAATCCTGTATGCACCCTTGGGTGCGATTCCTTTTCCAACCAACCTCAGGTCGCAATCACTAAATAGCAGGGCGCATGCCGGGGACAGGCCGTCTGACGGCTTTGACAAACACTTTGCAACTGCACTCTGAAATTTTCCGGAAATGCCGTTTTGCAGGGTTTGACAGCCGGCGCAACACCCTGTGATTGTCAACGCTTCTGCCTCAATGTCTCACAAGCTGGAACAGGCGTCTCAGAAGCGAGAAGGATTATAAGGAAACCAAAAGACGCAGGGGGTCCAAAAAGTGAGCGGCACCTGCGAACTCCTTTCGCTCAGTGCCGCTCTGTCTCTCAGGGAGGAGATTCTGAACGAGTTCAAATCGGGTAAGCTACTTTAGCTTTTTTTGGCCGGAAGCCGGCCTTGGCTCAGCTGTACCCGTCTCGCTCCCCACGGCCCTATTATACCGCTGTCAACTCTGTCCGTCCATGGGTCATGTTTAAGTTTTTTATTGGAAGACACGAAGCCCCTGTCTCGGACTTATGTTATTCGTTGTTCAGAGCAAGTCTTTATCATCGTTTTTCGACGTGCCCATCAACAAAAACCACCAGCCCAGCCCCCACACCGCCCGCTCCACGGTGCCAGCTACCGATTTCGTTCGTCGCAAACTGAGAATCCACCGAGACGAGATTCAGATTCCGATCATCACCAAACAGGACCGTGTTAACGGGTGTTTTTATAGCCAACATGCTCGCGCCGCTGACAGCGGAATTCATCGAGTAGCTCCTCACCGGAACGTTAACCAGGCACACATTTTTCTGGCCAAATGTTGGGCATAAATAAACATTCTTTTCTCCAACAAGGCTCCATAAACTCCCATTCGTAATACATGCGGTTCCCAGCTTGGCAGCTGTGGCATCCTGCCAGGCATAAGTGCCGTCGATTGGTTTGCCGCCCCCGACTGTATCACCGGGGGATCCAGACCATGCTGCCCACGCCACCCATCCATGCGAATGCGTCCATAATGTCCCTTCGCTGTTGCCACTCCAAGAGCTAACTGCCGGCGGCAGCGAACCTGCCCCGCCTCCCGCATAATTCAGCGCGGCCAACTGCAAATGATGTAGATTGGCAGCACACCGGGTGGCCCGCCCTAACTCTTTCGCTCTGCTGAGGGCCGGCATCAGAATGGCCGCCAGCGTCATGATTACCCCAATAACGACCAGCAACTCAACCAAAGTAAACGCAACGCATTTGATTCGCCTGCTCATGTTCAACCTCTGATGCTCTGATTTTAATGGAGGGTCGCGCTCTGTCGCGACCACTCTCCGACTTAGACAGACCCAAACCAGCTTCCTGCACTTGTCAGCACCTTATTCCTTGCAGCTTTCCTTGACAATATCTTTACACCGCCCTGCCCCGAATCGCCTTGTCCGAAACACCCTGTTTCGGCTATTATATAGGCCAAGAAGGAATGGAATTATGAAGTTGAAGAATAGCCTGTTGGCTGGGGTTTTATTGCTATTATTGGGCGTCCTCGGGACCAGTGTTTCCCTGGCGGCTGTTTCGGAGAATTTTGACACCGGCTGGCCCAATGTGCCGTGGGGAAAAACGATAATCACGCACTATTACTCCAACGCAGTCAACTCAACAACACTGTGGCAAGTAAACAATGCCGGCATCTGGAGCAATGGCCCCACTGCCAATTCCTCCCCCTACTCCGCCACTCTGAGTAACACAGCGCCCAACACGTGGGTTATGTCATCGATGCTGACCAGCAGTCTTGGAAAGATAACTTTCGCCGCCAAAAATTTTAATGCCGGAAGGACGATTCTACTGGGAATTGAGAGTTCGTATGAAACCAACATGATCAACTGGATCACCAATGCCGTGGTAACCAACACGCTTCAGGTCTTCACCACCAACTTCATATCCAGAGTCATCAACCCGTCCTCCAATCAATACATACGTTTGATTAAGTATACGGTTGGATCGCTCGATGCTCTGTCTTTGGACGACATCTCCATAGCTGACCCCAGCGGATCCGTGGCCTTGCCCGGTCTAAGCCGCGCTCCCGCCAATCCGGCCGACAACGAAACCGTGTCCATCAGCGCCACGGTGACCATCTCCGGCAGCGTAGGCGCACTCGTCTTGACCAATTACTGGCACGTCTGGCCGGCCACGAATTGGACAGCCATCGCCATGACCTCCAACTCTCCCACGACTTTTACGGCATCCAGCAGTATCCCCGGCAAACCACTGGGCGCGATCATCGAATACTACGCGGAAGCTTCCTATACCGCGGACGGCAGCCCGTACGCCTCCAGCAGCGGCACGGACCGCTATACGGTGCGCCCCTTGACCAGCTTCACCAATCTGGTGATCACCGGCGTCATCAATACCAACATGACCCTCACCGGAAACTATAGCTGGCAAGGCATCGTTTCGCTCAGCAATCTCACCAATGCCGCCATCAAACTCGAAGGCACCAGCAATAGCATCACCACCGTATGGGGCGACGCAAATCAAACCGGGTCCTCCATGCCCCTCACGGGCACGGCCGAGACGGGCACGGTACCCAGCATCGTTCTGTATGGCACTAATGTTGCTTTTTCCGTCATTAACTTTAATGAAACCAACCGCGCCTACACCGTACAAGCCTGCTCCTTCAATGATTTCGATTCCTGGGCCAACGCGCCTTTCGGCTCTTATACCAACAGCAATTGGATCCTGTCCGACGGGCAGGTCACCAATGATCCCGCGCATGTTTTCAGTGGAAAGACCGTCATTCTCAATGGGAGCACCAATGCCTCCACCAATAGTTTTCTTTCATCCCCGTTCCTGACCAACGGCATCGGTCAGATTTCATTCTGGTATCGGAACTGGGAAACCAACGCCACACCGACCGGAACTCTGCTCGTGCAGGTGGCACCCTCCGCCACCGCGACCGTCTGGACCACACTCAGCACCCTCACCAACATCATTTCCCCAAACTACCTTTTCCACTCCGTCGCGATTTCGGATCGGGCCAACCACTCCGTTCGGATCCTCAACAATCCGACCGGAAACACCTCGCGGGTATGTTTGGATGAAGTTACTATCGCCGAGCCCGGCGCTGGCGTTCTCTTAACCAACCTCGTTCACTCCCCGTCCATACCCCTTTACACCAATACCGTGACCGTACAGGTTAATATCAGTCCTGCGGGCGGCACCACCATCACGAACGTCACCCTTGTCTACCGCACCACGAGCGCCACCAATTCGCTGACCATGACCAACAGCCCGGCCACAACCCTTTATACGGCCACCATACCCTCAGGGCAGGGCCCCACAAACGGCACCGGCTTGGTGGAATACTATGTGTCGTGTGGTTTTGACGGCTTTGGCAGCAGAACCGTCAGTCCGTCTTTCGCCCCCCTGGCAGGCCCGGCGGGCCCCACGAACTTCGTGATCAGCCGGTCCTATCTGGTCGTCACCAATGTCACCCTTCAGCCAAGCCCCCCGGTTCTAGGCGCTGTCAGCCAGATTGAAGCGGACATCACCCCCCGCGATGGCGCCTCGAATATCATCGCGACCGCCTTCTATCGTATCGGCCTCTCCGGCGGATTCACATCCAACTCCATGGTCTATTCCGGAATCTCCAACCGGTTCACCACCACGAACGGCATTCCAGCTCAATCGATCCCGGGAACTCCCATTTATTATTCGATTACCGCAACCTGTCAGGGGGGCAATCCCATTTCCCCGACCAATTACCCGGCGCTGGGAACCAACTCGCCCCTTGTGGAATATGTAGGGACTCCCTCTTTTGTTTCATCCTACAGCAACCTACAGGTCACGGGCTCATTCAGCACCAATCTGATTTTGGTGGGAAATTATTCATGGCAGGGCGTGGCCAATTTATCCAACGCCACCAACGCCACCTTCCGGTTCGCAGGGATGAATGGCGCAACCAGTTACTGGGGCGTGACGGCACAGAGCGTTTCTAATTTCCCCTATTACGGCATGGCGACCAATGACGCATCCGTCCTGACGCTGTTCGGCACAAACAGCGGGTATTTCATGTTCCAATTCAATGAAACAAACCTCACCTTCTCCGTCCGGCGCTGCAACTACATGAACTTCGAACAGTGGACGAATGCCGCACCCTATGGTTTTTACACCAATAGCGAGGGATGGATCCTGAGTGACGGCCGGACCACGACGAATTCACCGGTGGACAACCTCAGGGTTTTTGCGGGTGCGGGCCGGTCCGGCATCCTGAGGGAGGGAACCACCACCAATGCGTTCCTCCTGTCGCCCTATCTCACCAACGGGGTCGGGCAGATTTCCCTATGGTACTGTAATGCCGAGACCAACTCCTCGCCACCCGCACAGTTCTCAATCCAAGTCGCCGCAACGCCTTCGTCCACATGGACGACTCTGACCACCATCACGAACATTGCCAGTCAGGATTATCTCTACACCTCTATTCCCCGTTCCGACCCGAGCAATCATTATGTGCGTATTCTTAACAACACCAACACCGCGCACGCCGCCCTTTGCCTTGATGAAATCATACTCGCTGAACCGGGCGCCTCCGTCCTGCTCACCAACCTCACCCATTCGCCTTCTATACCCATTTGCACCAACCCGGTGAATATTGCCGTCACCATCATCCCCGGGGCGGGAGCCGTTATTACCAACGTCACCCTCTTTTATCGCCCCGGCACTAACGCCCTTTTCACCAACACCGTCTCCATGACCACCGCAGGAGCGGACCTTTACACGGCCATCATTCCTCCAGGACAGGGGCCGGATACCGGCGCAGGGATTGTCGAATACTATGTGAAGTGCGGATTTCAGGGCTTTGACAGCGAACTGGTCAGCCCCCTGTACAGCCCCGCCGGGGGAGCGGCAAGCCCCACGAACTATGTGATCAGCCGGTCCTATCTGGTCATCACCAATGTGAGCCTGCTTCCCAATCCGCCTCTGATCAACACCACCACGCAAATTGCCGCAGATATCATTCCCCGTGATGGCGCCTCAAATATCGTCGCTTCAGTTCTATACCGGGTTGGATTTCTCGACCCCTTCACCAACAGCCCCATGGTCTATTCCGGCACCTCAAACAGGTTTGTCTCCACAACCAGCATTCCGTCCCAGACCATCCCGGGCACACCGATTTTTTACACCATTACGGCAAACTGCCAGGGCGGCAATCCCATATCGCCGACCAACTTCCCGACGCTGGGAACCAATGCCCCGCTTGTGGCCTACACTCGCACGCCTGCACGCATCTCATCCTACAGCAACCTGCAGGTGACGGGTTCGTTCAGCACTAATCTTCTCCTCGTTGATAATTACACCTGGCAGGGAGTCGCCACGTTGTCCAATGTCACCAACGCGACTGTCCGCTTCGCCGGCATCAACGGAAGCACCAGTTATTGGGGGCTTACTTCACAAACCATCTCGAATTTCCCCTACTACGGAACCGCTGTTGCGGGCGCGACCAATCTGACCCTGTTTGGTACCAACAGCGGGTATTTCGCGTTCGAGTTCAACGAAACCAATCAGGCCTTCATCATCCAGCGCTGCAACTATCTCAACTTTGATCAATGGACCAATGCCTCACCCTATGGCCCCTACACCAACAGCGGGAACTGGATCCTGTCGAATGGGCGGACCACTACCAACTCGGCCACCGATGATCTCCTGCGATTTGCGAACGCCGGCCGATCAGGCATCCTCAGGGAGGGTCCCTCCACCAACGCTTATCTTCTCTCGCCTTATTTCACCAATGGAATGGGCAAAATCTCATTTTGGTACCGAAACCGTGAGACCAATGCCTCAGCGGTAGCCCAGTTTTCCGTTCAAACCGCCGCCAACCCTACCTCCACTTGGACCACCATCGCCTCCTATACCAACATCCTCAGTCAGGATTACCTCTATACTTCCATCGTATGCCCGAACCGGTACGAGAAATACGCGCGGATCCTCAACGATACGAACGCCTCCCACGCCGCCTTATGCCTGGACGAGATTGTGATCACAGACCCGGGAGCCGGCGTCAACCCTTCCAATCTGACGAATTCCCCGCCCCAACCTAATTTTTTCGATGATGTGTATCTATCGGTCGACCTGGACCCCATATCCGGCGCCCTGATCACCAACGCCGTCGTCTGGTTCCGGCTCGGAACCAACGGTATGTTCGAGTCGCTGGCTATGACCAACTCGGGCACGCACTGGAGCACCGTTTCTCCCATTCATCACCCTGATCTGGGAACGCTGCAGTACGCCGTTCAATATTTCTTCGCGGGATTCCAGAGCGCAAGTCCGGCCTTCTATCCCCCGGACGGCACAAATTCTCCGGCCAGTTTCGAAGTAATTCCCCCGTCCGATGTTAGATCCGAGAACTTCGACATCGGGTGGCCCAACGTGCCGTGGGGAACAGGTGTAGCTACGCGCTATACTTCCAACGCGGTAAACTCAACAACACTTTGGCAGGCGAGGAACGTCGGCATTTGGAGCAACGGCATCACCCCTAAATCCTTCCCTTATTCAGCCACTCTAAATGCCACTTCGCCCGTCTCATGGGTTATGTCCTCAATGCTGACCAACGGTATTGGTGCGGTCTCGTTCTCGGCTAGAAATGTGACACCCAGTTTCCCGGTTTTATTGGGTATTGAGAGTTCATATGACACGAATATGACCAGCTGGGTGACAAATGCTGTTGTCACAAACAATTTTTCCTCTTTTTCCAACCAACTGGTGACAACGATACGCAACCCATCCTCCAACCAGATTATTCGTTTGGTTAAGTATACTTATACACCCGGGGCAAATTTCGGGCTGACTTTGGATGACATCGTCGTCTCCTACCCCCCGGTCAATGTTGCCATCTCGAATGTGTTCATCAATCCCGGCTATCCCTCCACGAGCGATAGCGTGCGCGTATCCTGCGAAGTAACCTCCATCAATCCCCTCTTCCCCGCCTACGGCATCACCCCCACCTTGTATTATCGCCGTGGCAGTGATGTCACCTATTCCACCCGCCCGATGTCCTGCGTCTCCAACAACTACTTCGAGACCCTGGCGTCGTTGCCTATCCCACCCCAAACCCGGGACACCAGGATATACTACTATGTCCAATGCGATTTCACGGGTTATCACGGAAGCCCCCCTGAGAATCAGAGCCCCCAATATTTCCCCGTTGGCGGAAGCAACAATCCCGCCAATTATATTGTCCACGCTTTTGCGTCATCATTCAGCAATGTTGCGGCCTCGGTGAACCTGAACAGCCAGGGCGGGCGACTGCTCAATAACGGGGTCTGGCAGAGCATCATCAATCTCGCCGGAACAACCAATACCTTCAGCCTATCCTTGAATGGTTACGGCTATTCCATCGGCTCCGGCTATTCCACAAACACCGTAACCTGGGGTTACTCCAATAACTGGCAAACGGCGCTTCCTTTGGCTGAAACCGCCGGCATTGGCCAGACGAACATCGTCATCACCAATGGTTCATTCAGCGGCCAGTATGTTGTCCGATTTGACGAGCAGACCGGGGAATACACCCTGCAGGAGTGCGTGTGGCAAGATTTCGACACTTGGTCCGGAACCCTTCCGCTTTATGTCATGGACGGGAACAGCAGTCTTCCCGCCGTTCAGTGCGATTTCAGCAAGTGGGTGACGAACAGCACACGGGTTCGCCGTGAGAGTTTTGCCTCCGGCTGGAGCAGTTACACAAACTATACCACCGCGACAAGCGCCGGCATTTCCACGGATCCGTCTTCCGCCAATTTCTTTGGTATTTACGGAGGGAAATTCACGAACTCCGTCGGCAAACCCGCTCCTTCTATTCTGACTCAACCCACGCCCTTAAGTCCATTGACCAAGCATGGTTGGATTGCCCAGTTGAGTGTTGACGCCAGTCAGAATTTCCCGCTCAGGGGAATTGGCACCGTTAAGTATTCTTATCGCGCCAGTGATTTAGCCCCCACCAGCACCGTGGCCGTGTACTTGTTCCCGACCAATCTGTACGTGGATGAGTCATCTTTTGCGAACAACGCATTTAACTGGATACTGCTGACGAACGACGTCGGTGTGTTCGACACAAACAATTTCGCATCCTACACTTTAGCGGTCAACACGAACGTTACCCATGACGTCATTTTCTCCCATGACAGCGGGGATCAAAGCATCTTTTTCGACGAGTTGTCCGTCAGTGAGTGGTACGCGGAAACCACGACCAACGATGGGTGGGTGGCCGTTGAGGGATGGATTGAGCCAAATGCAAAATTCGGCAATGACAACTGTTGCCGTTTCGACATCACCCGCGCCGGGGGAACAAACCAATATCTTCTTTCCCCTACACTGAGCAACGGAATCAACTCCTTCAGTTTCGACTACTGCAGCGCCACAACCAATACCGTATCGTTCGATGTGCAAATAAGTCCTGACAAGATCAACTGGACGAATCTGATGTCGGTCACTAATTCGACCTTTGACGGAACCGGAACCAACTATGCGTCATGTTCCGGAATTCTCCAGACCAATGCCACCCTCTACTTGCTTATCAGGAACACCACGCCAAGGCCTGGAGCCTTGTTGCTGGACAATGTTACGGTCAGTCCGTTCGTACAGGGATCCAGTTGGATGATCAACAATGCGGCCATCGACCCCAGCTCCCAAACCTTCCCGCCGGGCACACGGCAGTTCTATGCACGCACCTGCTTCCTGAACAGCAATCGCGTATCGAATGTGTCGGGCACGTGGCCGTCGATCCCCGATACCAATACGTTCCCATTCATTCAATCGCCAATGCTCGCCTCGGGAATTGGAGAGATCAGTTTCTGGTACCGAAACTGGTCCGTCACCTCAAATCCGGCTCCCGCCCGGCTCTACCTTCAGATTTCCGCGGACTCGGTGAATTGGACCACTATTCCTGGAGTCATGGTCAGTAACATCGTCAATACAACCGACTACCAGTATTTCCGTTCTTCGATCTATGACACCAATAGTCATTTTGTGCGCATCTATAACGACGACACCTACGCGAGCGCCGTCGGGCGGGTATGCCTGGATGACATACTGGTCACCGCTCCCATGGCAACGACCCTTTCCATGAGCAACCTGGTCATCACTCCCCCGATCCCGCTGTATTCGAATCAGGTCGACGTGTCGGTGGATGTGTACAAGCTTTTTTATAATCCCGCGATCAGCGGCATGCAGGTCCAATATGGTACGGCGACGAATTACGCCGGGTTGAAAACCGCGAGTACGTCCAGCATTCCCATGAACTGTATTGACACCAACCTGAACGTGCCGGGACAATGGTATCGTTACAAGACCGCCTACCCGATCCCGACGAAGAGCGCTGACACCTTCGTTAAATACCAGGTCACCGCCACCTACACGGGGTACCATGCCGAGGTTACCAGCCCCAAGGTTAACTCGCATTTCGTCGTCACGCCGACGTGGTTCGATCCCCTCAAGGATTACACCAATGACTTGGCGTACTATATTGTGCTTTCCTGTCCAACTGGTGCGGTTTGGATCAATGAATTCAATGTGCGAGACGATACCGCCGGCACTCCGAAATATATTGAACTATGCGCACCGTTTGATCTGAATCTGACCAACTGGGTTGTTCAAGTCTATTCCTTCGCATATGTACCGAAGGGAACCTATCAGATCAGCAACACCACTCTGGCAAACTTCACTAATGGATTCGGCTTCTGGTTGTTGGGCGACACGAACACTCTTAATCGACAGATGACGCTAACGAACGCATTGCCAACACCGAGCGGGGGAATCCGACTCCTGCGGCCTAGCGGTATTTGCGCCGATGCCGTCGCCTATGGCAATTTGTACCAAATTGGCACTTTGCTTGATAACGGGTTTGCCTACTCCGAATTGGATGATTTACTCTCCGATTTTCCCGTGTCCTTGATCGGGAGCGGAAGTGGAGGCTCCGAGTTCTCATGGGTTAACGCCGTGGACTTCACGCCAGGAAGTAACAATACTGATCAGATCCTCATAGGTGTTCAGCCCGAGGCCATTCCGCCAACCATAACCATCCTGGCGTTATGGGTGAACTCGAACGTCTGGATTCGTTGCACGTCGACTAACAACTGGTATCCCACACCGTGGTACACAACGAACCTTAAGAACAGCGCGTCATGGACGAATGTTCCGTTTACAAGCACCCTGACCATCAGCAACGCGACGATTAACTTCGCCCCAACCCCTACGCCATCGTTCTATAAAGTGGTGGCAACCAACAGTCCTTGATTGAGCGCCGTAGCATCCCATTGGATGCAGACTGAAGGGTGTTAGGCTAATGACGGTTAGGAAATCCAAGGATTATAACTTGTCTTGGCGCCAAGTTATTCTCAATATAGAGAGTTCGGCTGAATGTCGATTTACCTAATGGCCCACAGCCTAAATCGCTTCAGCCTTGGCGTCCCTATGGGGCGCCAGTGGATCGAGAACTATCGTTCGTCCATTACACGCATCAGACGCACGATGGTCTGGTGATGGCCACTGGCATCGGCGTAGGGATTTCGCCAAACCTCGGCCAGTGCCCGAACGTGGGAGAGGACACCCTTGTCGGGCATCATGGGCACGTTCTTTGTCGTCTCAGCAAAAAGCAGGATCATAAAGTAGTTCTGCCCGGGGTGAACCAGTCCGCAGGTGTTCCGGAATATCGATTCCTGTTGAAGAAAAGTCTTTCCAGCCAGCGGGGTAATCCCGAACAGATTCGTGGCCTTTCCCCAACTCGAGAGTGTGTCAAAAGAACCGCTCATGGCAGTCAGGTTAGTAGCGAGATCGAACGCCTGATCCGAAGTCAAAGGAGGGCAAATTCCCGGCCCATCTGGATACTCGTTCACCGGCATTCCCTTAAAGACAGCCGCCATCGCCTCAGCATCACGTGTGTTCGGATTCAGCCGCCCTCTCACCAAGGTGTTACTCCCTACGTTGAAGTTGTCGAGAACTTTATCAATTGGGAACCACCTGCCATCGTCACACAGTTTGATGGTACTCCACTTATCGAGAGACGTTGTGCCACGAACAAGATAGCTGAGCTCCGATGCGGTCTTCAGCGGACCATTCGCAACATACATCCGCTGATCTTGCTCAGCATAATCTGGATAGGCCGCTATGTATTTTTTTGTTTCGGAATTTATATCATTGAGCGACCCCGCAGCCGTGTAGGCTTTCCACTGCTTAGAAGTTGTGCTCCAGTTGAAGCGGGGGTCTACGCATTCGTCACCTTGCGCTACTGCTGTAATGCTCGTGCTACCGGAAAGAGATTTCATGATTATCGGCGGGTTAGTGAAAGCAAAATAGTTGATCTTATTATATGGATACGGGGCAGAGTCCACAGGAACACCTCCCTGCAACACTTGTGCACCAAGCCAAACACGCAACTGAACCGTAGTCGTATCCCCTGTCGGGCAGTAAGGTGTAGCTAGAGAAAACTCTTCCGCATAGGGCTTGGTCATATCGCCACCAGCATCATAGGCGGACAACCACACTCTCCCACTAGCGGGATCAGTGCCTGATGGGACATACTTTGGCAGCGTACCGCCCATCCCTTCGATCTGAACATCACAACGAATATCAAAATTTGACGGGTTGTTTCTGACAAACGGATAGAACCACTCTACGTTCACTTTTAGGACAGATCGCACCTGCCCTGATCTGAACTGCAGGAGGCTCGACACTTGCACTTCATTGATCATAGGAACGGCTTCCGTGCAGGGCGACGCGAGATCGCGAGGGATCGAATCGGCGTCAACATAGTCCAGAAGATTTGTAAAAATGAATCCTGCTTCCGTGGCCGGTATGCCACTGCGAATCAAGCCGTCAACGATATCCGTTTTTTTGCTTTCCAAAACCGTCTCATCCCCGGAAATGTCCACCATTTTATTCGTTGAAACGAACGCGGAATAGGTAACCAGACTTGCGGGTGCGCTCGCGAGTCCCCCTCCCGCATTGGTCCCCAGAGTAAGAAGCTCCTGCTGGGTCTCGTAGAAAGGACCGCCGACAAGCGCCGTGGCATCACTTACCTCCGGCAAATCGGCAATCTGGATTTCAGCGGAGTTCGTACCCATCCCGCGCGCCAATCCGCCCGCATAATTCACATCCAACAATCCCGAACAGTTGAACACGATGTAACCCACCCGTCCCCGCTCTTCACCGGCATAGGTCACGGGAATCCAATTCGGAAGATTGGTGGCCGCGTTGAACAACGATTTTGGAATCCAATCGGAAACGGGAGGGTTGGTCACTCCAGTAATCGGCACCGAACCAGGTGAAACAAGGATATCCGTACTCGGGTAAACGTTGTCGCCGGCTTGGTCAACCTCGATTGCGCCCATGGCCCGATTCAAAGCCACCGGCAACAACTGACGAACCATCACGTCGCTTCGAAAGCCTCCCGCAGCCAGCCGCTCCGTCCGCATGAAAACGGCAAAGGTCACACCCAAAACCATCATAAGGGCAAGCATGCCGATTACCAGGATGAGGGCCACACCGCTGCGCGGGTCGCTCTTCCAAACCGAGCCACTCCTACCCTCTTCAGCTCTGTCGACTATATTCATCCGCAAGCATCTCCACTCATCGCAATCACATCCGATACCTATCCCTGTTCACAAAATGAGCGCGAGATTCGTAGACGCCGTTCGTCAGGGTGACGCGAACATCCACGAATAAGGGCAGGCCATCCGTAGTCGGGGCCACAAAGAACTTAAGTTCATCAATGTCATCCCCCATCTCTCCCGCCACGCCATCCACCATGGTACGACTCACAATCTTTCCGGAAAGACTATACTCAATTTCATGGCGGCATGGCGTCGCGGGAGGAGTGGCCTCACCAAGAATGGTAAACTTGGCCGTACTTCCACCATCCGACACATCAAATCCGTTTGTAACAGATTGGGACAGCTCCTGCGCCATGTAGTCAACCAAGGCCCGTCCCTCCATATTGACCTCGGCACGTTTAGTTCCGGAGTTCCAAGTTGAGTTGGCGCTCTGGAAAAAGAGCCCCACAATCATGACGATAACCATCAAAATCGTCATGGCCACCAAAAGCTCGATTATGGTAAAACCGAATGAACAGTGAGCCCCGTTCCTGCCATCAATCCGGTCCTGTAATCCTCTCGCCATTGTCCTTGACCTCTTGCCGTTTACGGCCCTCTGAATATAAACTCCGTGTAGGAAACCGCTTGTGGCTCGAAGGCTCCATATTGGCCGTCGCACACTTCCAGCGTCGCGGAGTGAGCGATCGGATCCACGCTCAATTTGTACCGGAGCCAGTCTTTGCCATCGGGGAATTGAATTTCTACGGCGGTACTACTTAGTTCTGCATCTGTTCTCGTCCCCCCCTTAGACAAGACGCCTTTAACGATGCTATTCGTAAACTTACCCGGCGTGTTCCAATCGGTCCAATTGGTAAGCGTCACCGAGTTTCCTCGTAATCCATTCATGACGCTTTCAGTAAAAAGACCACAACGCGTATCCGCCGTGCTCTCCTCCGCTGAACGAAGTCCCGAGGGCAACAGGCCGAATATTGGAAGGAGCCCCAACCCGAGCACGAGCACCGCAAGGCATACTTCGATCAGGCTGAACCCAGCGCTGAGACTCTTGGATGCTGCCATTCGATCATTGATGGACACTGCCACATCATGGCTCATGGCGGTACCTTTGTAACCCCGGTCAGCAGCCAAACATCAATGGCCTGCGACATTCCGCCCAAAGCCTTTTCCTGAACCACAATGGTTGCCTTCCCCACCGATCCGCCAACCGCTCCGGAAGAAGCAAATCGTATGCTTGGGGGCGTTCCTGAAATACCCGTGAAGGGCAACTTGAACTCAACGGCAGGCGAGAGCATAACTTCGCCATGGACAAGATTGGACGAACCTCCCCTGATGCTCAAGACCTGCATGCTGTTTGTCCCTGCCACTTGAATAAATTTAATGACCACATTGCAGCGCTTGGTGACGGCCTGCTGCCGTGCCAGCATTAAAGTGGTCCGCACGCTGTTGACAGCCCCTCGCAGTTCGGCGCCACGCCGGATCCCGAGAAAACCCGCCACACCAATGCTCATCAACAAAACCATAATCCCCATGACAATCAACAGTTCCAACAGCGTGAAACCGAAGCGACTCCTGCACGTTTTTTGTCGCATGGAAACTTGGTTTCTCAGCATCATTTCAATCCTTGCTCCACCGCAGTTTTGTTCAGAGCCTCATCGCGGATCCGGCTTATTGCATCGCGCTGATCTCGTCACCTGTTCCGGCTCGACCATCCGGCCCGACCGAAGATACTGTGACGCAATTACCGGTAACATCAATGGAAATGACATACGCCATGTTGGAGATGAAACCATCTCGAAGCGTATATTCCGTCGTGTTCGTAAGCTCCACGAAGTTTATACCTCGTGGATTCCCAGGGGCGATTAATGTGGCAACAACCAATTTATTGTTGTTCGACCATGATCCGCCCGTTACCGGACTGAGAGGCCACTCCTTGCATTCCATATGGTAGTTGCGGATCGCCGTGGCCAGTGTCCTGGTTTCAGCTTCCACCCGCCTGATTTGCGCCCTCTTCTTAAGCCCCGACAATGACGGCAACAGGATGCCGATCAGAATGCCTATAATGGCGATCACCACCAGAAGTTCAAGCAGCGTAAACCCACGCCGCCCCACCGCGTTTCCAGCACCTGGCTGCCGGAGGGTGGATTTTGTCACACGACTACTCCCAGCTTTTGACATCATCCTTATCATCTCCGATATCCTTGCCTTTCGACCATGCGGCGACCGAACGGTAAAAGGGCACACCATACGGAGTCACCATGCTGGTGCCCAAATTAACCCGGTACGCATGATCATCGCTTGTCGGGACTTTTGGGGAATACCAGGGATCGATAAAGGATCCATTGTTATTAGTCGATCCCCGGTCAAAGTCCATGTAGGTGACGCCCTTTGTATTATTGCCCTCAAGAAACAGGCGCGGCCCATTTAGCATCAGGCTCGGTCCTGCATCATACGGAGGCACCGAGCCACCGCCCGTCCCCCCGCCACTCGCGATTGACCAGCTCCTGTAATCGGACAACACCGCCTTCCAGGCCACTTCCAGCTGCTTGACCTCCGCCTTGGCCTTCGTTTTCTTGGCGACATTCTGGGCTATAGTAAACGCCGGGAACAATAGCCCTGCCAGCAGCATGATGATGGCAATCACCACCAGAAGTTCGATCAGCGTAAATGCGCATTTCTTCATGTGCGTTATATCCCACTACAGAACGGGTATCTACTCGTCCGAGGTTACCTCAATTGTCTTTCCGCTACCGCTGGACCACAGCCGATATCGCTGGAAGGAGGAAGTGGGATCCAAGGACAAGCATTGATACCCGATGTCAGCACCCCATGCGTCCTTTATGGTCGAGGATGAATTGGTCCAAATGACCACGGCAAAACCAATCTTGTTGGAATGCACTGCTCCGCCTGGAGACTTAAGACTAGGATTATTCAAGTAATGCTGCCAGGCATTGCAGGCCGCATCCTCGTTGTGTTTTGGCCCGTAAAAAATGTAATAGCAAAGACCTGTTTTATAGCCCATATCGGGAGGAATAGCCGGCAGGCTGGAGGCGGATGTGGCTTCATACTCGTAGTACACCCCGTCTACCGGAGGATAGACGCCGTAGACGGAATAATACGCAGCCAGGGCATTTTTTACCTGCTCCAACGTCCGGATGGTCTGCGCGGCACCTGTCTTTCGGTTCGCGAGCGACATCACCTTGAGAGAGATCCCCACCAAAACGAGAATAATCGACACAACAATCAGCAACTCGATCAAGGTGAACGCCAACCGTACGCTCTTGAGTTCCCATGTCCTCGGAAATATCTTATGCCTGTTCATTTTGGGCCTCCAGTTGAACACCCCTTAGGTCTCAAGTATACTTTTCGCACACGCCTTGGTCAATATGGGAACAGTGCCCACGCTACAGACTCCCGATAATTGCAACCAGTGGCATAAACATGGCAATAACGATCGTCCCTACCACCACGGCCAGGAAAATGATCATAATCGGCTCAATAACCGATGTCATGGCTTCCACAGCCGTGTCCACTTCGTCATCGTAATTCTCAGCCACCTTCATCAGCATCTCCGGAAGGGCGCCCGTTTCCTCTCCCACCTGGATCATGCTGACGACCATGGCCGGAAAGACCCCTGAAGCTTCAAGCGGCGACACGATCGTCTCGCCCTCCTTCACGCTGTCATGCACCTGAGCAATGGCCGTCGCCAATACGGCATTATTGGTCACATCCCGGACGATGTTCAACGCCTGAAGGATGGGCACCCCGCCGGTCATCAGGGTCCCGAGCGTTCGCGTGAAGTTGGCTATAGCCGTTTTGCGCACCATCTGGCCGAAAATGGGGGCTTTCAGTTTTACGACATCCAGTATCCTGCGCCCGCGTTCTGTCTTTCCCAGAAAACGGAAAACGAATACGAACGCAATGATCCCCCCCAGTAAGTACAGCCCGTTATGAGCCACTAGATCGCTGAAGCCTATCACCATCCGCGTCAGGGGTGGCAACTCCTTCCCTTGCAGTAGATCCGTGAAAATCTCCTTAAATTTTGGGATTACAAACACCATAAGTACGCCCAGAATCACAAGGGCCATCACCATGACCACAATCGGGTAAACCATCGCTCCACGGACCTTGTTGCGGATTTTCTGGCTCTTTTCCATGAACTCCGCCAGACGGGTCAGCACCGTATTCAGCGCACCGGAGGCCTCGCCCGCCTTGACCATGTTGACATAGAACATGCTGAACACTTTGGGATATTGAGCCAGGGCCTCGGCAAAGGTGCTGCCGCTTTCAACCGACTCGGCCATGCCGATAATCGCCGCATGCAACTGCGGGTTCTTCTCCTGACGCTGCAGGACATGCAGCCCGCGCAACAAAGGCAGACCAGCCTCCACCAGCGTCGCCAGCTGCCTTGTAAAGACCATCAGCAATTTGGTCTTGATCCGGCCCTGGAACATGGTCCCCAAAAACGACGGCAGTTTGATCTCCGCCTGCAATCCACCCTTGCCTTTGGATGCGGCCGCCTTGTTCCCTGCGGCACCGGGTCCCTTCGGGGTCCCGCGCCCCCCGCGGAGGTCCACGATACTGGTCGGGAATAGCCCCTTGTCCTTGACCGCAGCAACGGCACGGGCTTCGTTCTCAGCATCCAGAACGCCTTCCACTTCGCGTCCTTTTGAGTCCATGGCGACGTATCGGAACTTCGGCATAAAGGGTCTCCATTAGGTACGGTTTCAATCTAGAACCGGCAACTCCCAGATGCAAGCACGGATTGGATCCAGGACAACGGGACGGGGGGACATTTACCCCCGCAGACGGCGTGGGCAGGCGGGGCTACAAAAAAACAACCCGCCGGGAACACCGGCGGGTTATCGATCAACATAAGCTATCGGAACACTCAGGCGTCCTTCTTGGAATCCGCCTTCTCATCCGGCTTGGCCACTTCGTCCTCTTTGGGCTTCCGGCGCTTATCAATCCGGGCGAGATCCACCCACTCCAGAACAGCCATTTCCGAACCGTCGCTGCCCCGCTTACCCAACTTGATGATACGCGTATAACCGCCCTTGCGATCCTTATACTGTGGCGCGATCGACTCAAAGAGCTTCGTAACATGTTTTCTCTGCCGAAGCTTGGACAGGGCTGAACGCCGGGCGGACAAGGTCCCGCTTTTGGCCAGCGTCACCATTTTCTCCGCCAACGTCCGTGTCAGCCTGGCTTTTGGCAACGTGGTCTGGATCCTCTGCTCCTCGATGAAATTGCACACCATCGAGCTGAGCAGCGCTTTACGTCCATCCGCCGTCCGGCCAAGTTTAACCGTATTCTTTCTGTGTCGCATTGCAAACCCCCGATCATTCCGCGAAAGGCTTAGGCCTTCTCTTTGGCCGCATCCTGGGCCTTCAAGGCCTTCAGCACTTCGTCGTCAAATTTAACGCCCAAGCCCAAACCGAGCTCGGACAGTTTGGCCTTGATTTCATTCAGTGATTTCTTGCCGAAGTTCCGGTACTTCAGCATTTCCGCCTCGCTCTTCTGAGCCAACTGCCCCACGGTCGTGATGTTGGCGTTGTTCAAGCAGTTCGCCGCACGAACACTGAGTTCGATCTCATTGACACTCATGTTGAGGGTCTTGAGTATCTGCTCCCGCTCCAGGTCGACCTGCTTGCCAGTATCTTCAAACTCAACCACATCCTTGTCGTAATCGACAAACACGTCAAGATGATGACGAAGGATAGCCGATGAAACCGTCAGGGCATCGTCCGGCGTAATACGCCCATCCGTCGTGATCTCGATGATGAGTTTATCGTAGTCGGTCCGCTGGCCCACCCGCGTGTTTTCTACCGCGAAATTGACACGCTTGACGGGGGAGAATATCGAGTCGATCGGAATGCGTCCGATCTCCTGGTTTTCCTTCTTGTTCCAGTCAGCGGGACAGAATCCGCGACCGACACGCACCTCCAGAACAGCATCGATGACCCCATCATTCGCGAGTGTCGCAATATGCAGGTCCGGGTTCAAAACCTCAACCGTGCCATCCGTCTGAATGTCGCCCGCCTTCACAACGCCCGGCCCCTTGACCTTGATGGTCAACAGCCGTGCCTCGCGAGACTGCATCTTCAGCAGCACTTTTTTGAAGTTAAGAATAATGTCGGTCATGTCCTCGACAACGCCGGGCAAAGCGCAAAATTCATGCGGCGCGCCCTCAACGCGGACGGATGAAATCGCGGCGCCTTCCAGCGACGACAACAACACGCGCCGTAATGAATTCCCAATGGTCCGCCCGTACCCCACTTCCAACGGCTCTGCGACGAACCGGGCAAACGTCGGCGTGGCCCCGGCCTCATCCTTGATCAGCCGCTTCGGCATCTCGAATCTGCTCAGTCTGATTGGCATAGTTTAGTCCTTCCGGAAAAAATGCCACCGCCTGCGCGGTGCGCTAGCTTACTTGGAGTACAACTCAACGATCAATTGTTCGTTCACAAACGGCGCGATTTCTTCGCGTGTGGGAATCTTCAACACCTCGCCCCGCAAGGCATCCTTGTCAATGTAGAGCCAGGGCGAAAGCTCACGGCTCGCCGCATCCATGGAGCGCTTGACGGCGTCCTGACTTTGCTTACGGCTCTTGGTGTCAATCTTGTCACCCACCTTGAGTTCCATGGAGGGCACATCGGCACGCCGGCCATTCACGGTGAAATGCCCGTGCAGGACCAACTGACGGGCCGCCCTGCGGGACGGCGCAAATCCGAGCCGGTACACGAGATTATCCAGACGCATTTCCAGCATCTGCAGCAGCATCTCACCGGTCACGCCACGCTTAAGTGAAGCGCGTTGGTAGAAAAGCCGGAACTGACCTTCCCGAAGGCCGTAGAAACGCCGCATGCGCTGCTTTTCCCGCAACTGCAGACCGTACTCCGTCGACTTCTTGGAGGGACGCGCACCATGCATCCCCGGAGCCGGACGTCCCGTTTCCACGGGACACTTCGCCATCCGGCAGCGATCCCCTTTCAGAAACAGCTTCATGCCTTCACGGCGACACAGCCGACAGGCTGGTCCTGTATATCTGCCCATTCGAATTCTCCTGTTCGTTCAAAAAATAGCCAACGGTTACACACGCCGCCGTTTACGCGGACGACAACCATTGTGTGGCATCGGCGTCACATCCTTGATCACCGTCAAATTCAATCCAGCGGCCTGCAACGCACGAATAGCCGACTCCCGTCCGGCACCCGGCCCCTGCACACGCACTTCAACTTCCTGCATCCCGCGGCTTACCGCCTGACGGGCTGCTTCCTGAGCCACCACACTGGCCGCAAAAGCCGTGCTCTTGCGCGACCCCTTGAAACCCGCGCGACCCGAGGTGCTCCAGGCAATCACCCCGCCCTTGCTGTCGGTGATGCAAATGATGGTGTTGTTAAACGTCGCCCTGACATGGACGATCCCGAACGGAACCACCCGTGTTCCGCGACTCTTGACCGGACGGACCGCACCCTTGGCGCCCTCGCCTGCCGGAACTCCCGCACCCGCCGCCGGGGCTGCGGTGCTCGCCGCATCCAGCACAGCGCCGGCCTGCTCTTCAGCTTTGTCTTTCACGTCTGCCATTGCGAACCCGTACCTCTTTGATTATGGTAACCGCTATTCCCTACACTCACTTCACGGCCGCACGGGCATCTTTGCCACGCACCGCACCCACCGTCCGCCGCGGACCCTTCCGGGTACGCGCATTGGTGCTGGTCCGCTGGCCGCGAACCGGCAATCCACGTTTGTGCCGGATCCCACGGTAACTTCCGATACTGATCAAACGGCGAATGTTCTGGGCCACTTCTCGACGCAGATCGCCTTCGATCCGATAATTATTCTGGATCACATTGATGATTCGCGCCAACTCTTCATCCGTCAAATCATCGGCGCGCTTGGCGGGATCGATCTTGGCCTCCTCGATCACTTCCCGCGCATTCGTCGGTCCAATTCCGTAAAGATAACGCAGAGAGTACTCAATGCGCTTCTTGCCGGGAATATCAACACCTAGTATTCTGGGCATGCCAAATTCTCCTCAACCTTGCCGCTGCTTGTGGCGTGCATTTGTGCAGATTACCCGCACCACTCCCCGGCGGCGCACGATCTTGCATCGTTCACAGATTCGCTTGACTGAACTTCTAACCTTCATCCGCTGTCTCCATTCCAAAAAGAGCCGACCAAGTTAGCAATCGTTGCTCCCATTGTCCACAAAAAACAACTTACGCCACCACCGTGAGCACTTCCGGTCCGTCCTCCCCGATGGCCACCGTATGCTCAAAATGCGCCGACGGCCTCCGATCCACCGTCAACACCGTCCAACCATCAGCCATGACCTCTACCGCGCTTCCGCCCAAGTTGACCATGGGCTCGATCGCGAAGGTCATGCCCTCCTTCAGTTTCGGGCCACACCCCGGGGGCCCGTAGTTCGGAATCTGCGGATCCTCATGCATCTTCCGCCCGATTCCATGCCCGACAAAGTCGCGCACCACGGAAAAACCAGCTCGCTCCACCACCGTCTCAATCGCATGGGAGATATCGGATAACCGATTCCCCTTCCGCGCCATGGCCATCCCCTCCACCAGCGCCTGCTCCGTCGTCCGGACCAGTCGGACCACCTCAGGGTCCGTCACGCCCACCATCACGGTTGTGGCCGTATCGCCAACAAAGCCGCCATAAACCACCCCGACATCGATGCTGACAATCTGCCCCATCTCGATCCGCCGGTCCGACGGAATCCCATGCACCACCTCAGCATCGATCGAAAGACAAATATTTCCAGGATACTTCCGGTACCCCAAAAATGCGCTCGTCCCACCCATGGCCGCAATCAATCTCGCAGCCTGCTCATCCAGCTGCTTCGTGGTGACCCCCGGGGTCACCAGGCGAACCAGCTCGTCCCTCACCCGTGCCGCCACCCGGCAACTCTCGCGCATCTGCTGGATCTCGTCACGAGTCTTGATAATGATCATGACGCTGCCAGCGCACCCGCCCCGCGAAGGATCTCAGCGACCGTTTCCTGTCGCGGCCGCGCAGAATCCACACGCACCAGCACGCCCTTTTTCTCATAAAAGGCAATCAGCGTCTCTGTCTGTTTCGTATAAACATCCAAGCGGTTCAGGATCGTCGCTTCACTGTCATCCGCACGTTGATACAGTTCGCCCCCGCAGAGATCGCAGGCCCCCGCGACCTTGGGAGGAATGTTGATCACATGATAGCTCTGGCCGCATTTACGGCACACCCGGCGCCCCGTCAACCGCGCAATCAGAAGCGCGCGGGGGGCATCCAGCAAAAACACTTTATTCACAACCGCCTTCCGGCCCCCTAAAATCTCATCCAGCAGCCGCGCCTGGTCCATGGTGCGGGGAAACCCGTCAAACATGTAGGCGTCATCCGCACCACCCTTGTCCAATCGTTCCTCAACAATGCCAAGAATGACGGCGTCCGGGACCAGTTCCCCCCGCTTCATGAAGGCCTCCGCCTGGCGACCGACCGGAGTCCCGCACTTGACCGCCTCACGGAGCATATCACCCGTGGAAACATGCAGGAACCGGCTCGCGGATCGGATTCCCTCCGCGATCGTCCCTTTGCCTGCTCCAGGCGCTCCCAGCAGAATAATTGTCTTAATACTCATGACTTCCCAAAACCATATGGCAGGGCTACTTCCGGCCGCGGAGGTGCCCCTTGCGCAAGAACCCGTCATAGTGCCGCATCAGCAGATGAGATTCGATCTGACGCATCGTATCCAGCATCACGCCCACAATGATCAAAAGACTCGTCCCGCCAAAAAATGATGAGACAAGCCACGGCACATTGAATTGCTTGCTCATAATGGAAGGGGTAACGGCAATCACGGTCAGGAAAAGGGCGCCTGCCAACGTAATGCGGGTCATCGTGGAATCGAGAAATTCGGCCGTCGGCTTTCCAGGACGTATGCCGGGGACATAGCCTCCGTACTTCTTTAAATCATCGGCTATTTGGACAGGATTAAACTGGGTGGCCACCCAAAAATAGGAAAAGAAAAGGATCATCACACCGTACAGCAACATATACAGACCGGTTTCCATCGATATGGCGGACGCCATCCGCTGGGCAAAGGCGCCTGGCATTCTCGAAAGAATCATCGCCGGAAACATCAGAATGGATTGAGCAAAAATGATGGGCATGACGCCGGAGTAATTGATCCGGAGCGGCATGTAGGTACTCTGGCCGCCATACACCTTGCGCCCCACAACGCGCTTGGCGTACTGAATGGGAATCTTCCTTTGCCCCTGCGTGAGGGCGATCGTGCCCGCCACCACCAAAAACAGCATGACCATCAACCCGACCAGATGGAAAGGCGAAAATTGACGCGAACCATCCTCGGCAAGTTTGAACATATTATAGACCGCATAGGCCGCCGCCGGAAGTCGGCTGATAATGCCTTCCGTGATGATCAACGATATACCATTCCCGATGCCACGCTGGGTGATCTGCTCCCCAAGCCACATGATGAACAACGTTCCCGTCGTCATCGTCAGCACCGTCATCAAACGGAATCCCACGCCCGGATTAATCACGATCTGCCGGGAAATCCCAAGCGCGGAAGGATTTTCCAGGGTCACCGCCATGAAGTACCCCTGCACAATACAAATCAGCACAGTGAGATAGCGACCATACTGGGTAATCTTCTGGCGCCCCGTATCCCCCTCGCGGGCCAGACGTCCCAAGGCTGGAATAATGGCCGTCAACAACTGAAGAATAATCGAGGAACTGATATAAGGCATGATTCCCAGCGCGCCCACCGCACAGTTACGCAGGGCACCGCCGCTGAACATGTCGATCAATCCGAGAAGCCCGCCGCCTTGCCGGCTTTCAAGATCCGCGACCACCTGCTGCAGCGCCACGGCATCGATCCCCGGGGTCGGGACATTGGCCACAAGCCGGCAGACAAAAATCAGTCCCAGAGTAAAAAGGATCCGGGACCGAAGTTCGGGGATCTTGAGGCTGTTCGTGAAAGCGGAAAGCATGTCGTTGTCTCTTTATCCCTTACTTGACCACTTCGCACACGCCCCCGGCTGATTCAATCTTGGCTTTCGCTGTGGCGCTGAAGGCATGCGCCTTCACCGTCAGCTTCTTGCTCAAGGTTCCTGTTCCCAAAATTTTGATCCCATCCTTGACACCCTTCGCCACTCCCTGGGCGATCATCAGGTCAGGGGTGATCTCGACACCGTTGTCAAACATATCCAGTTCGGAAACATTCACCGGGACGAATTCCCTCCGGCTGATGTTCGTGAACCCGCGCTTGGGTATCCGCCGGATCAGGCGCATTTGTCCGCCTTCGAACCCCGGCTTGTGCTTGTGGCCCGAACGCGCATATTGTCCCTTGTGCCCGCGGCCTGACGTTTTACCAAGCCCCGATCCCGGACCACGTCCCAGACGTTTTCTTGTCGACCGAGCACCGACCGTATTCTTCAATGAATGCAGATTCATAACGTAATTCCCACCCCGTGGAGAGACTTTGACGATCAGGCGCTGCGAGCCGCCGCGATTTCTTCGCGGGACCGCAACTGCTCCAATGCATTCACCGTCGCCTTAACCACATTGACTTTGTTGCTGCTACCAAGCGATTTGGCCAAAATATCGTGCACACCGGAAAGCTCCAGCACCGCACGCATTCCCCCGCCGGCAATAACGCCGGTACCGGCCGAGGCCGGCTTAAGAAGCACATGGCCACCATCGCACTGACCGATGACTTCATGCGGGATCGTGCGATCTTTCAGCGTGACCTGAAACATGCTCCGCCGGGCGCTGTCCCCACCCTTGCGAATCGCATCCGCCACTTCGTTGGCCTTCCCGAACCCGTAGCCGACCATTCCCTTGCGATTGCCAACGACGACAATCGCGCTGAAACTGAACCGGCGACCGCCCTTGACGACCTTGGCGCAGCGATTGACAAACACCACGCGCTCTTCCACGTCGGACGATGCATCGCCCTTCATCGCGCCACGTTCTTTATTTAATCTGTTTTCTTTCATAGCTTCCCGGGTCTAAAAATTGAAGCCTGCTGCGCGCACCGCCTCGGCGATCGCCTTTACCCGCCCGTGGTACTTATACCCGCCGCGGTCAAAAACGAGCTCCGAGATGCCTGATTGCTTGGCCAATTCAGCCAAACGTTGTCCCAACAATGTGGCACCCGCGACATTCTTGTGCCCCACAGCGTCTTTTCCTGCCGACGACACAGAAGCCAGCGTCACCGCCTTCTCGTCATCAACCAGTTGAACGTAGATGTGTTTATTGGACACCATAACGCACAAGCGCGGCCGTAATGCCGTTCCGGTAACTTTCCTCCGGATGCGCACATGTCTCCGCTGCCGTCCCACTTTCTTGTCCACTGTCTTCATACGCTAGGCCACCGTCTTCCCGGCCTTACGCCGCACATGTTCACCCTTGTAACGAATGCCCTTGCCTTTGTAGGGCTCGGGCGGATAATACGACCGTATACGCGCGGCCACATCGCCGACGACCTGCTTATCCGGACCGCTTACAGTGATATTCGTTTCCTTGACGGTGATCGTGATTCCCGCAGGCGCCACGTATTCCACCGGGTAGGAATACCCAATGGTCATCGTCAATTTGCTTCCCTGGACAGCGGCACGAAAGCCGACGCCCTGCAATTCCAAATCGATGGAATAGCCCTTGCTAACACCTTCCACCATGTTGGCCACGAGACTCCTGCCCAACCCGAACAGACTGCGCCCCGTTGCGGTTCCGTTTGAGCAGCTCATCGTGATAACGCCGTCCTTAACCACTGCGGTAACGGACGCAGGCAGCGTCATCGCGAGGTCCCCTTTCGGTCCCTTCGCGGCAACACGCGTCCCGTCCGTTTGCACGGTCACACCGGTTGGAATGGCTACCGGTTTCTTGCCGATTCTTGACATTCTATTCCCCTGTTTAACACTGATTCACCCGCGCCGATTGCGGCCGCGGCGGCCTGTCCGTAAGAACGGCAGACCTCTTACCAGACCTGACAGAGCAGTTCACCACCCACGCGCCGCTGGCGCGCTTCATTATCCGTCATGATCCCGGAGGGTGTGCTGAGAATAGCCACCCCCATACCGCCCAATACGCGCGGGATCTTATCGAACCCCACGTACCGCCGCAGCCCGGGCTTGCTGATCCGACGCAATCCCTTGATTGTCGGCTTCTTTTCCGCATCGTATTTCAAGACAAGGTTGATCACCTTCTTGGTGCCTTCCCCGTCAATTGAAACCTCGCGGATAAACCCTTCCTTCTTCAAGATGACGGCGATCTCGCTCTTCATCTTGGAGTAGGTGACTTCCGCCACCTTCAACCCCGCTCCGGAGGCATTCCGAATGCGGTTCAACATGTCACTGATTGGATCCGACAAACTCATAAGCTCTCCATTTTACCAGCTCGCCTTGGTCACACCGGGAATCAACCCGTATGACGCCAGCTCCCTGAAGCAAATACGGCACACCTGAAACTTGCGCATAAACGCATGTCGTCGCCCGCAGCGCTTGCAGCGATTATAGCGGCGCGTGCTGAACTTCGGCGCGCGGCTAGCTTTGACTTCCTGTGATATCTTGGCCAAAACTCCATCCTCCCTGCCGTGAACTACTTATGCGACTTGGCGAACGGGACCCCGAGCAGCGTGAGCAGTTCGCGCGCCCGATTGTCCGTTGTCGCCGATGTGACGATCGTCACGTTCATGCCCTGCACCTTCTTGACGCTATCCGGATCAATCTCCGGAAAAATCGTCTGTTCTTGCAGGCCAAAAGTGTAACTTCCTCTCCCATCAAAGCCTTTGACAGGCAACCCGCGGAAGTCGCGGATGCGGGGCAATCCCGCGTGAATCAGACGAACCAGGAAGTCATACATCCTGTCGCCCCGTAACGTAACCTTGGCTCCCACCGGCATCCCCTTGCGGAGCTTAAAATTCGAGATGCTCTTACGCGCCTTGGTGATCACCGCCCGCTGGCCGGAAATCGACGCCAGGTCATCGGAGACCGCCTTGATGGTGTCTTTGTCCACCGATGAGTTGAACCCCATGTTGATCGTCACTTTTTGGAGTCGTGGGACTTCCATGACGTTCTTCAACGCCAGCGACTTCATCAACGCCGGCACGATTTCGGTTTTATACTTTTCCTTGAGTCCGGTCATAAGCCACACCTTAAGAGTCGAATACCTGCCCGCATCCCTTGCACTTGCGAACGCGCTTCGCGCCTTCCAGCACCCGCGCCACCCTCACACCCTTCTTGCACGCGGCACAGAAGAGTTTCAGATTCGCCACCGCGAGGGGCGCTTCCTTCTTGATAATTCCGCCCTTGGGGTTGTCCTGGGACTTGCGCAAATGCTTGGTCACCAGATTGACACCCTCAACGACCGCCCGCCGCTCTTCCACCAAAACCTGCAAAACTTTTCCCTGCTTGCCTTGGTCCCGTCCGCGGAGAACTACCACGATATCGTTTCGTCGGATCTTCATGAATTTCCCTTCTTAGAGCACCTCAGGAGCCAGCGAGACGATTTTCATGTAATTTTTTTCCCGCAGTTCCCGGGCCACCGGGCCAAAAATTCGGGTCCCCAACGGGTTGAGCTTTTCATCCACCAGCACCACCGCGTTGTTATCGAACCTCAATGCTGAACCGTCGGGACGCCGAATGGCCTGACTGGTCCGCACGACAATCCCGCGGCAAACCTGGCCCTTCTTGACCATCCCGGTCGGCTGTGCTTCCTGAATCGCAACCCGGATAACATCGCCGATATGCGCATACTGTTTCCGCTGCCCGATTATCCGGAAACACTTCGCCCGCCTGGCTCCGGTGTTGTCAGCGACTTCGAGGTTTGTTTCTTCCTGAATCATGGTTTCTCACCCAGCTGCTTGGCGCTTTTCCGCTTCGATGATCTTGACCAACCGCCACCGCTTCAGCTTGCTGAGCGGCCGCGTCTCGCTGATCAGGACCCTGTCCCCGGCTTTCGCCTTGTTGTCTTCGTCGTGCGCGTAGAATTTTTCGATCTGACGCATCTCTTTCCCATAGAGCGGATGACGCGTCTTGCGCTCCACCTGGACCACGATGGTTTTATTCATCGCCGCGCTGAGTACAACGCCCGTCCGCTCCTTGCGAAGTCCCCGCTTTATTTCCGTGTCTGCCATAGTCATCAACCCTGCTGGCTACGCCGCTCACTCATTACCGTTTTGGCCCGGGCGATATCCCGCCGCAGACTACGGATCCGCGACGGCTGTTCGACCTGACTCGCCGATTTACGAATGTTCAGAGTGCGCAGCTCCTTTTGCATGTCCGCGCACTGCTGGACAAGTTCCTCTTTACCAAGCTCTTTCAACTTCGCGGCCTTCATGGCTCACCGCTTTCCCTGTTTAATGGCCCGCTCAGTGGTGCCGTTTCACAAACATCGTCCGAATCGGCAGTTTAGACGCCGCCAGACGCAAAGACTCCCTCGCCATCTGCTCGGTCACGCCGTCAACTTCGAACAGCATTCTTCCCGGCAGAATCACCGCCACCCAGAACTCAGGGGCGCCTTTACCTTTCCCCTGACGGGTTTCCAGCGGCTTTTTACTCACGGGCTTATCCGGGAAAATACGCAACCAGACTTTACCGCGACGCTTCATGTTGCGATTCATCGCCACACGACACGCCTCGATCTGGTTGGCCTTAACCCAGGCCCGATCCAGCGCCTTCAAACCGTACTCCCCGAAAGCCAGCGTGTTTCCGCACTGGGCCGTCCCTTTGCGGCTGCCACGCTGCACCATCCGGTGCTTCACCCTTTTAGGCATAAGAGGCATTGGCTCGTCCCCTTACTGCCTTTTCAGGCTCTTCTTTTTCCTTGCAGATCCAGGTCTTCACGCCGATTTTCCCGGCGGTCGATCTGGCTTCAGCAAATCCATAGTCAATGTTCGCACGAAGCGTATGCAGGGGGATCGTTCCCTCCTTGTACTGCTCCGTCCGTGCAATCTCGGCGCCGCCCAGACGGCCGGACACCTTGATGCGAATTCCCTTCACCCCAAGCTCCATGGCCATCTTGATCGCCCGCTTCATGGCCCGGCGGAAAGAAACACGCCGCTCCATTTGAACGGCAATACTCTCAGCCACCAACTGCGCATTGGTATCCGGGCTGCGAATTTCCCTGATCTCCAGGTAGATTTCCTTGCCTGTCAGCTTGCCAATTTCATCCCGTACGCGATCGAGGTCCTGTCCCTTGCGCCCGATGACAATACCCGGCCTGGCCGTGCAAATTGTCACGCGAACGCGTTTCGCATAACGCTCGACGATGATGTCCGCCACCGCCGCCGCCTCGAGCCGCTTCTTAACTAAATCACGGATCTTCAGATCCTCGATCAACAGCGTGCCAAACGTCTTCTTGTCGGCAAACCATCGGGATTTCCATTCCTTGCTGACTGCAATCCTCAGTCCAATAGGATTGATTTTCTGTCCCAAAACGCCGCTCCTTTCCCGACTCCCGGCCTGAGGCCGTCTACTTTTCGTCCGTCAATACAATTGTAATGTGGCTCGTCCGTTTACGGATTTTGCTCACCATGCCACGCGACCGGGGCCAAAACCGCTTCATCGCGGGTCCCTCATTGATCGTGGCTTCCTTAACCTTCAGATCATCCGCCGAAAGCTTCGCATTATTTTCGGCATTGGCCACGGCCGAACGCAGGGTCTTCTCCAGATAACGCGCCGCTTTGCGCTCACTGAATTGAACCGTCTTAATGGCCTCGCCGACCGGCATTCCCTGAATGAGGCGGGCCATGCTATGCGCCTTGCGGCACGCTATCCGCACATATTTAGATTTCGCTTTGACTTCCATTACCTTCGCTCCTACTCGCGGGTTCCGGCCACCAGCACCGCCCGATCCTGAGCCCTGATTGAAGTGCCATGACTCTTGTCGACAACCGCCCCGGCAATCGTCTCCCGGACATCGATGACCCTCAACTTGGCTATCGCCCTATCCCCGCGCATCACCGCAAACTGCAACCCCGGCCTGATTCCCTGCCGGCGGCCTGCCTTCAGAACAGCAATGCCCAGCTCTTCGTTTATTTCAAGAATCTTATAGTCCTTACCCCAGCCCTCAACCTGCTCAAACGCTATTTCCGCACCGGCCCCGCCGGCTTCCTCAAATCTTTTCCGGTCCAGCCGCGCCTTCAAGGCGTCACTTTCGGCCCGGGCCCCCGCCAGCGCATCCGCGAGATATTGAACCTGCCGCCGCAGGACTTCAACCTCAGGCTCCACGCCATTCGCACCATCGCCGCTCGCGGCCTGACCCACACAACCTACCACGAGGGCCACCCACATAAACCCCCTCAAGCGCGCCCGCTTGAGTGTGGCTATAACGTCCGCCCTCATACGGCTTACTTCAGCGCCACCGTCTTATCGGTGTGCGTCCCGTGTTTACGGAAAATGCGGGTCGGCGCGAATTCGCCCAGACGATGTCCCACCATGTGTTCCGTAATGTAAACGGGTATATGCTGCTTGCCGTTGTGCACCGCCAGCGTATGCCCCACAAACTCGGGCACAATCATGGACCGCCGGGACCACGTCTTGACAACGCGTTTCTCGCCCGCACGATTCATCTTCTCCACGCGCTGCAACAGCTTCTCTTCGACAAACGGCCCTTTTTTAAGTGAACGGCCCATGGCTTACTTTCTCCGACTGACAATGAATTTGCTGGATGATTTCCGCTTGTGACGGGTCTTCTTGCCCTTGGTAAGATGGCCCCACGGCGTAACCGGATGCCCACCACCCGAGGTACGTCCTTCGCCACCCCCCATGGGGTGATCGACCGGGTTCATCGCCACACCACGAACCGTCGGGCGAATTCCCAGCCACCGCTTGCGTCCCGCCTTGCCCAACTTGACGCTGTCATGATCGGGATTGCCAACCTGGCCGATCGTCGCCATACACTTGACGCTGATCATCCGGATCTCCCCGGAGGGCAACTTCACATGCGCAAACACACCCTCACGAGACATCAATTGAGCCGTCTGGCCGGCGCTCCGCGCCAACTGCCCGCCGGCGCCCACCGTCAATTCAATGTTATGAATCGGAAGACCCAGCGGTATTTTCGCGAGCGGCAGGGCATTCCCAATCACGGGTTCCGCATCCGCCCCCGACATCAGGGTGGCTCCCACCTCAAGCCCGAGTGGGGCAAGAATATAACGCTTCTCGCCGTCCTGGTAATTCAGCAGGGCCAGACGCGCGGAGCGGTTCGGATCATACTCGATCGCCGCCACTTTGGCCGGGATGCCGATCTTGTCACGCTTGAAATCCACTTCGCGCAGCTTGCGCTTATGGCCGCCACCGCGGTGACGGATCGAGATCCGGCCGGCAGAATTGCGACCCGCCTGCGATTTCTTTGAGACAATCAGAGACCGCTCGGGCTTACTCTTGGTAATCTCGTCAAACGCCGGCAACTGCGTACCGCGCAGGCTGGGCGTCGTGGGTTTATATGATTTAAGGGCCATGTTCCGGGTGCTCCCTATTCAAGATCAATCTTATCGCCAGCCCTGAGGGTCACTACCGCCCGCTTCCAATCAGGCTTCTTACCGTAGTGCAGGGTGCGCTCCCGGCGTTGCTTGCCGGTGTAGTTCATGGTGTTGACTTTGACCACCTTGACCTTGAAGAAATCTTCAACAGCCTGCTTGATCTCAAGCTTATTGGCAGCCGTGCTCACCTTGAACAGATACTTATTCTGTCCGGCCATCTGCGTACCCTTTTCGGTAATATGCAGACCCTTGATCGCTGAAAGAGCGTTGTTCATGATTTACTCCCCGTGTCGCCCGCCAACCGCGCCTGCACCACCTCCAGCGCCGCCCGCGTAATCAGGGCAACCGGATACCGGAGGAGTTGATAGGTGCTGACGGACTGGGCGGTCGTCGCTTCAACATTTTGAAGATTGCGAACCGCGCACAGCAGGTTCTTGTCGAGTTTATCGACCAGAATCAGAGCCCCCTGATCAATTCCCAACGACTTCAACATCGCCAGAGCCGCCTTGGTCTTGGGCTCAGCCAGCGTCAACTGGTCCAGCACGCGCACGCGACCCTCACGGATCAAATCGCTGAAAGCCGAACGGAAAGCCAACCGCGCCACTTTGTGGGGAATCTTCTTCGCATAGCTCCGGGGATGGGGACCATGCGCCACACCACCACCGCGCCATACCGGCGACTGCTTGTAACCCGCACGGGCCCGACCGGTCCCCTTTTGGCGCCACGGCTTTTTGCCGCTGCCCGCGACCGCACCCTTGCCCAGGGTCGAAGCCGTGCCGGCACGTAACCCGGCCTGATACGCCACGACCACATCATGGACAGCCTGCTGTCCCTTCTTGGTCATCAACGCATCCGGGAAATCCAGTTTCGCCAGCGCGGAACCCTTCATGTCATGGACTGAAAGCTTGCTCATTTCGCCTTCCCAACCTTCGTCTTCTTCAACGCTTTGCGCACGACCACCATGGCTCCCGTCGGACCGGGAATCGCCCCGCACACCAGAAGGAGATTCTCGGTCGCGCGCAACTGCACAACCTTGAGATTCTGCGTGGTGACCTGCACGTTACCCATGTGACCGGGCATGCGCTTACCCTTGTGAACTCGCCCGGGATAGGACCGGCAACCGATCGAACCGACCCGCCGTTTCGAATGGCCGCCGTGGGTCATCGGACCGCCCGCCATCCCATGGCGCTTCACGACACCCTGAAAGCCCCGCCCCTTGGTCACGCCGCTTATATCCACATAGGTGACGCCTTCCAGCATCGCCGCCGTGATCGCGTCGCCCGCCTTGAGTTCCTCACCCTTGTCCAGGTCGAACTCAAGGAGAAATTGCTGCGGAGCAATGTTCGCCGCCTTGAACTGGCCGGCATGCGGCTTGCACGCCCGGGACGGCTTCATCTCGACGAAGCCGACCTTCAGTGCATCGTAACCGTCCAGTGCCTTGGTCTTGCGCTGCACCACGACACAGGGCCCCACTTCAATCACGGTCACGGGGACCTGGCGACCTTCGTCGCTGAATACCCGCGTCATCCCGATTTTTTTTCCTAGTATCCCTTGCATGGCCACCCACTCAAATCTTGATCGTTATATCCACACCAGCCGGCATGTTGAGTTTCTTCAACTCATCCACCGTCTTTGCCGTTGGTTCCACAATGTCCAATAACCGCTTATGCGTGCGAACCTCAAACTGCTCCATCGACTTTTTGTCCGCGTGAACACTACGGTTGACGCTGTAACTCTCAATCCGCGTCGGCATCGGAATCGGTCCCACCACACGGGCTCCGGTCCGCTTCGCCGTCTCCACGATATCCGAAACGGACTGATCCAACACGCGAGAGTCGTAAGCTTTTAAACGAATTCTTATGCGTTGCTTTTCCATCGTACCACTCACCGTTCCAGAAGTTGCTGTTGTATTGCCTCCGGCACCACGTCAAAACACGCCGGCTCCATTGTATAACTCGCCCGCCCTTTGGTCAGCGACCGTATGGCAGTAGAATACCCGAACAGTTCCGCCAGCGGAACCCGGGCATGTACAACCTGCACCGTCTCTTTATTCACCATGTCCTGAACATGCCCGCGCCGTGAACTCACATCGCTAAGCACATCCCCCAAATGCTCCAAAGGAAGAATGATTTCAACCGTCATGATCGGCTCAAGCAGCGCAGGCCGCGCCGCCTTAACCGCTACCCGGAAGGCCATCACGGCTGCCGTCCGAAAAGCCATCTCGGTGGAATCCTGATCATGAATAGCCGCCCCGACCACGCTGACCTTCACATCCGTCAACGCATAATTGGCCAACACGCCCGTCATGAGCCCATCCTGAATCCCCAGCTCCACCGCCGGCCGGAACTCCGAGGGGAGACGCCCGGCCGGAACATCGAACTCAATCGAATTCCCGCTGCCACGCTGCGCCGGCTGAACCTCAAGAACGAGTTCCGCATACTGCCGCTGGCCGCCGATTTCCCGGTCAAAAAGATGTTCGCCGCGACCCTCCGCCAGGATGGTCTCCCGGTAAGCAACCATGGGCCGGCCCGCATTGGCCTGCACCTTGTACTCCCGGAACATGCGATCTTTCAAAATATCAAGATGAAGCTCGCCCATACCGCTCAGGAGGGTTTGACCGGTGTCCTTGTCCACGGAAACCACACAGGTGGGATCCTCCGCGGCCAGGGCACCCAGCGCCTCGTTGAGTTTTTCACGGTCCGCCTGGGACTTGGGCTCAATCGCCATGGAGATGACCGGCTCGGGGAAACGGATACGCTCCAGCTCAACCGGCATATTCTCCACACACAACGTGTCACCCGTCGTAACCTGCTTCAACCCCACCACCGCACCAATCTCACCGGCGTGGATGACGTCCACTTCCTTGCGGTCGTCGGCGTGCAGGAAAACAAGCTTCATCACCCGTTCGCGCTTGCGGGTTCGGGCGTTGAAAACATTCTGTCCCTGCTTCAACTGACCGGAATAGACGCGCACAAACGCCAGACGGCCCATGTAAGGGTCGTTGATCAGCTTGAAGACCAAGGCACTCAACGGAGCAAAATCATCCGCTTCACGGGTCATGACCTCGTGGGTTTTGGGATGCTCACCCTGGATCGCAGGCACATCCAACGGCGACGGCAGGAAATCGACCACGGCATCCAGCAACTGCTGAACGCCCTTGTTGCGCAGGGAAGCCCCGCACAAAACAGGGGTCACCTTCTGGGCCACGGTGGCGCGCCGCAATCCTTCTTTAAGCACCGCCGCCGGCACATCGACATTCTCAAGATACGCGGCAAGGACCCCCTCGTCCCGTTCCGCCAAAAGCTCAATCATGGCGGCACGGGCCTTTTCGGCCTCAGCCCCAAGCTCCGCCGGAATGGGGCCCGAAACAACCTTGACCCCCAGCGAAGACTCATCAAAGGAAATCGCTTCCATGGCCACCAGATCCACCACCCCGCGGAACTGCTCTTCACGACCCCAGGGAATCTGAATCGGAACCGGAACCGCCCCGAGTTTGGCCTGCATCTGGCTGACGACCGACCCGAAGTCGGCGCCCATACGGTCCATCTTGTTGACAAAAGCAATCCGGGGAACCTTGTAGCGGTCCGCCTGGTGCCAGACCGTCTCAGACTGGGGCTGCACGCCCCCTACCCCGCAAAACACCACCACGGCACCATCCAGCACGCGCAAGGAACGCTCCACCTCGACCGTGAAATCAACATGCCCCGGGGTGTCGATGATATTGATCTGGTGATCATTCCAGAAGCAGGTGGTCGCCGCACTGGTAATGGTAATACCGCGTTCCTTCTCCTGCGGCATAAAGTCCATCGTGGCGGTGCCCTCATGGACTTCGCCCATCCGATGAACACGACCGGCATAGAACAGAATGCGCTCGCTCGTCGTGGTTTTGCCCGCGTCAATATGGGCAATCACCCCGATGTTGCGAACGTCGGCCAAGGGACGCGAACGGTCCGGTGCTTCACGCTGAGGCACCGACCCCGATTTGTCGCCTTGTTTCTTCTGTTCCAAAATCAAGTCCATTTTATTCTGCCAAACAAATACACCCGCCCTCCTCTCAAGGAAAGCCGGGTGCCTATTGACCGCTTACCACCGGTAGTGAGCGAACGCCTTGTTCGCCTGCGCCATCTTGTGAGTATCCTCACGCTTCTTGATGGCATTCCCCTGTTCCGCGTAAGCGTCCATAATTTCCTGCGCAATGGCGCGCCGCATGGGCACCCCTTTGCGGGTCTTCGCATACTGAATCAACCACCGCATCGCGAGAGCCATCTGGCGGTCGGAACTGACTTCCACAGGAACCTGATACGTCGCGCCACCCACCCGCCGAGATTTGACCTCGACCTTCGGTTTGACGTTATCGATCGCCCGGATCAACACCTCGAGGGGATCGCCATCGTTGTGCTTCTCCTTGATCGCGTCGAGGGCACCGTACACAATGCCCGCCGCAACGGATTTCTTACCCACCTTCATCATGTGGTTGATCAACCGGCCAACAAGTTGGCTGTTATACTTCGGGTCGGGCTCAAGCCCACGCCGTTCTGCTTGTCGTCTACGTCCCATGGTCTTGCGCCGTCCTACGCCTTCTTCGGTGTTTTGACACCATATTTTGAACGGCTCCGATGCCGTCCATTTACGCCCAGCGTATCCAGCGTACCACGAACAATGTGATAGCGAACACCGGGCAAATCTTTAACACGACCGCCACGCACCAGAACAACGCTGTGCTCCTGAAGATTGTGCCCTTCACCAGGAATGTAAGCGGTGACTTCCTCGCCATTGGTCAGGCGCACGCGGGCCACCTTCCGGAGAGCCGAGTTCGGCTTCTTGGGCGTCTGGGTTTTCACCGACAGACACACCCCGCGCCGTTGCGGGCAACCTTTCAAAGCTGGCGACTTGCTTTTATATCGGACGCTCTTTCGCCCGTACTTTACCAGTTGATTAATCGTAGGCATTTTCTTGTCCCTTCCACACGCAAAGCGAAGCACCTTGCCAAACACAACAAGGTCCTGTCAAGGCTTTTAGCCAATTAGTTCCTGGAATTTTTTCTCAGCCTCGCTCTCCTGCCGCATTTCCTCCTCGGGAATCGGCTCGGCGAGAGGCACCAGTTTGATATTCCTGAACATCGGGAAGCCTGTCCCACCGGGGATGAGATGCCCCATGATCACGTTTTCCTTGAAGCCGTACAGGGTGTCGATACGCCCCAGTGTGGCCGCCTCGGTCAGGACGCGCGTGGTGTCTTGGAATGAGGCTGCGGAAATAAAGCTCTCCGTCTCCAACGCCGCCTTGGTGATACCCAAAAGCGCCGGGGAAGCCTCGGCAGGGCGCTTGCCCTCCGCCGCCGCCTTGACGTTGACTTCCTGGAAGGTCTGCTTTTCAACCTGCTCACCCCAGAGGAAGTCGGTGTCACCCGGGTCGGTGATCCGGACCTTGCGCAGCATCTGCCGCACAATGATCTCGATGTGCTTGTCGTTGATCTCAACGCCCTGCAGGCGGTAAACTTCCTGAACCTGGTTCACCAGGTATTCCTGCAACTCTTGCGGGCCGCAGATTTCAAGAATTTCCTGCGGAACAATCGGGCCTTCGGTCAGCTGCTGCCCTTTTTGCACGTAGTCACCCTTGTAGACCACAATGTGCTTACCCATGGGGATCAGATGCTGTTCCTCATCACCGGTCACCGAGTCACGAATAATCAGGCAACGGCGTCCGCGCTGATTCGGACCAAAGTCCACCAGTCCGTCAATCTTCGCGATCTCGGCGGCATCCTTCGGACGGCGCGCTTCAAACAACTCGGCCACCCGCGGCAAACCGCCCGTGATATCCTTGGTCTTCGATTCCTTGCGCGGCGTCTTGGCCAGAACCTCACCCGCAGCTACCTTCTTACCATCCTTGACCATCACATGGGCGCCAGCCGGAATATTGTAGGCCATCGGGGTTTCGTTGTTCTCGTACGAGACCACAATCTGGGGATGCAAATCCTCCTTGTGCTCCAGAACAACGGTGCCCATCAGCCCGGTCGACTGGTCGACCTCCTTCTTGACGGTCACGTTCTCAATGAAGCCCCGGAAATGCACGGTTCCCATGCGCTCGGCCAGGATCGGGACGCTGTAGGGGTCCCATTCCACGAAACTCTGGCCTTTCTTGACACGACCACCATCCGCGACGGAGACGAGCGCGCCGATGGCCATGGAGTGCCGCTCAACCTCGCGGCCGGCATCGTCAAACACGCCGATCGACCCGTTCTTGTTGAGAACCACAAACGTCCCCTGATCCTTTACGACCACGCGGAGATTGGTGTATTGAATGATACCGTCATGCTTGGAAAGGACGTGCGGCTGCTTGAAGACCGAACTCGCCGTTCCACCGATATGGAACGTCCGCATCGTCAGCTGGGTTCCCGGTTCACCGATGGACTGTGCCGCCACAATGCCCACTGCGCAACCGATTTCAACCAGTTTCCCGGTCGCCAGGTCGCGCCCGTAACATTTGGCACAGGTGCCGCGCCGTGATTCACAGGTCAACACACTGCGAATACGGGCTTTCTCGACATCCGCCAGCATCACCGCATCCGCCAGTTCCTCGTCAATCAGGGTGCCCGCGGGCACAATGACCGCACTCGTCACGGGATTCACAATATCGTTCAGCGCGGTACGGCCAATGATCCGGTCACGCAGGGAGACCAGGCTCTCATCGCCTTCGCCAATCGCCTTCACCTCAATACCGTTGAGCGTGTTGCAGTCCTGCTCGATGATTCGGACATCCTGCGACACATCCACCAGCTTTCGGGTCAGATACCCGGCATCAGCGGTTTTCAAGGCCGTATCAGACAATCCCTTGCGCGCGCCGTGCGTACTGATGAAATATTCCAGCACGCTCAACCCCTCGCGGAAGTTGGAAACGATCGGGCGCTCAATGATTTCACCCGACGGCTTGGACATCAATCCGCGCATACCGGCCAGCTGCCGGATCTGCTGGCGACTGCCACGGGCCTTGGAATCGACCATCATGAAGATGGGGTTTGATTCCTCGCTGCCCACGTTTTCCTCGATGGCATGATACATCGCGGTGGAGGTCTCATCCGTCGCCTGGGTCCAGATATCGACGATCTTGTTATAGCGCTCCCCGTCGGTGATGATACCCCGGCGGTACTGGCCGTCCACTTCACTCACCGAGCGACGGGCCTTGGCGATGATCTCTTCCTTCTCGGGCGGAATGATCATGTCCGACAGACCGATTGAAATCCCGGCCAGCGTGGCATGCTCGAAGCCGATGTTCTTCAGGCTTTCCAGCACGCGCACCGTCTCCACATTGCCGCTGGTCCGATGGCACTGCCAGATCAACTTGCCCAAAAACGACTTGTCGCAGCAGCGATTGATGAACCCCAGCGAGGCGGGAAGAATCTCATTGAAAAATACACGTCCGACCGTGGTCAGAAGCATTTTCGATTTCTCATCGCCGAAGACCGTCTCGCGCTTGTAGTCACGGTTCTTGAAGCGGATCCGGTCATGCACTTTCAGGCTGCCATCATCGTAGGCAAGCCGCACTTCGCTGGCTTCCTCGAAAATCGGCAGATGCTCCATGTCCGAGGCCTGAGTCGACCCCTTGCGCCGGTTATCCCTCAGACGATCCTTCTGCGCGGCCGAAGTCAAATAATAGATCCCGAGCGCAATATCCTGCGTCGGGGTCATCACGGGCTTGCCGCTGGAGGGAGAAAACACGTTGTTCGTCGAGAGCATCAACAGGCGCGATTCCATCTGGGCCTCAATGGACAGAGGAACGTGCACCGCCATCTGGTCACCGTCGAAGTCGGCATTGTAAGCCGTACAGACCAGCGGATGGATCTTGATGGCTTCGCCTTCCACCAGTACGGGCTCGAACGATTGGATGCTCAACCGGTGCAGGGTCGGGGCGCGGTTCAACATGACCGTCTTGTCGCGCGAAATCTCTTCCAGAATGGCCCACACTTCGTCGGACTGCTTGTCGATGAGCTTCTTGGCGCTGCGAACCGTGTGCGCCACGCCAATTTCCTTCAGGCGGCGGATGATGAACGGCTCAAACAGAACCAGCGCCATCTTCTTGGGCAGGCCGCACTGATGCAGCTTCAGTTCAGGACCCACAACGATGACGGAACGGCCCGAGTAGTCCACGCGCTTACCCAGCAGGTTCTGGCGGAAACGACCACCCTTGCCCTTGAGCATATCGCTGAGTGATTTCAAGGGCCGGTTGCCGGCGCCGGTCACCGCACGGCCATGTCGGCCATTGTCGATCACCGCATCCACGGCTTCCTGCAGCATCCGCTTCTCGTTGCGGATGATGACGTCCGGGGTCTTGAGCTGAAGCAGATTCTTCAGGCGGTTGTTGCGGTTGATCACGCGCCGGTACAGATCATTCAGGTCGGAGGTCGCAAAACGCCCCCCTTCCAGCGGCACCAGGGGACGCAGATCCGGCGGAATGACCGGGAGCACCTCGAAGATCATCCACTCGGGACGACTGTTGCTGGTGATGAACCCTTCCAGCACCTTCATGCGCTTGGAGATTTTCTTCCGGTTCTGCTTGCTGCGCGTGGTCTCCATCTGGACATCCAGTTCAGCCAGCAGCTTCTGGATATCGAGCTTTTTCATCAGGTCGCGGACAGCTTCCGCGCCGATCTTCGCCACAAAGCTTTCGCCGTATTTTTCCTGGGCTTCACGGTAGTCGATCTCGCTCAGGAGCTGCTTCTCCTGCAACGGCGTATCGCCGGGCTCAACCACGACATAGTCCTCGTAGTAGAGGACGCGTTCGAGGGCGCGCGCGGTCATGTCCAACACCAGTCCCAGACGGCTCGGCGTACACTTGAAGAACCAGATGTGCGAAACCGGAACGGCCAGTTCGATATGCCCCATCCGTTCGCGGCGCACACGCGACAGCGTGATCTCCACGCCGCACCGGTCGCAGATCACACCCTTGTGCTTGATCCGCTTATACTTGCCGCACGAGCACTCCCAGTCGCGCGTCGGGCCGAAAATCCGCTCGCAGAACAAACCACCCTTCTCGGGTTTGTACGTGCGGTAATTGATGGTTTCGGGATTCTTAACCTCGCCATGGCTCCACGCCCGGATGGTTTCCGGCGAAGCCAGCGAGATATTCACGGAATCGAAACTCTTGGCCAGGGGAACCCCCAGCCTTTCACGGACAGCAGAATGAGTCATGACTTGTTCTGACATGTTGTTACAGCGTTACCGCCGCCTCCGCTCAGATTATTTTTTCTTTCGCGTCAGTCCGCACGTCCAGACCGATACTGCGCAGCTCGTTGATAAGTACGTTAAACGACTCAGGCCGCTCAGCGTCGAGAACGTTCTCGCCCTTGACGATCGACTCATAGATCCTTGTTCGACCCGCCACATCGTCGCTCTTGACCGTCAGGAGTTCCTGAAGCGCGTAAGCCGCGCCATAGGCCTCGAGCGCCCACACTTCCATTTCACCCAGACGCTGTCCGCCGTACTGCGCCTTGCCACCCAGCGGCTGCTGCGTGACCAGCGAATAGGGACCAACCGCGCGGGCGTGAATCTTATCGGTAACCAGGTGATGCAGCTTGAGCATGTAGATATAGCCGACCACAACCCGCTGGTCGAACGGCTCACCGGTCCGGCCGTCATACAGCCGCGTCTTGCCGTCCTTCGCCAGTTTGGCATCGCCCAACAGGTCATGAATGCGCTTCTCGGAGATTCCATCGAACACCGGAGTGCTCGCATAGAGTCCCAACAGCTTGCAGGCCCAACCCAAATGCGTTTCAAGCACCTGTCCCACGTTCATACGCGACGGCACACCCAGCGGATTCAACACGATATCCACCGGCGTCCCATCCGGCATGAAGGGCATGTCCGCCTCCGGCATGATCCGGGCGACGACACCCTTGTTCCCGTGGCGACCCGCCATCTTATCACCGACCGACAGCTTTTTCTTGCTGGCAACGTAGACCCGCACCTGCTTGATGATGCCCTGGTCCACTTCGTCGCCGCTCTCCAGCCGGTCCATCGCATTCGTGTACTCGTGCTCGAGTTCCACGAACTTCTGATGGTACTCGCCGATGATCTCCTGGATCTTGATCTGGATCGGACTGCTCTCGATCGCAATGTGGGCACTCTCCGCGGCCAGCTTGCGCAACAGCGTCTTGGTGATCTTCCGGTTCGCCGGAATGATGATTTCACTGGTATCGGCATTGACGACATCCAGGGGAATCTTCTCGCCCAGCAGAATGTTGCTCAGCGCCTCGGTAAGCTGATCCACCAGCTCCTGCTTTTTGCCCTGATGCTCCTGCGCCGCATTCTTGGACTGCCGTTTCCGTTCGGCCGGCGTCATCTTCTCCCGCGCAATGTCCTTGTGCGCCGAGACCTTGACGTCCATGACGATACCGTAGGTTCCGCTGGAAACCGTCAGCGAGGTGTCGCGCACATCCGCGGCTTTCTCACCAAAGATGGCCCGCAGCAAACGCTCTTCCGGCGCCAGTTCGGTCTCGCTCTTGGGCGTAATCTTTCCCACCAGGATATCGTCGGGCTTCACTTCCGCCCCGACCCGGATCACCCCGTCGGATCCCAGATTGCGCAACGCCTCTTCCCCGACATTGGGAATATCGCGGGTGATTTCTTCCGGACCCAGCTTGGTATCACGGGCACCTACCTCAAATTCCTGAATATGAACGGAGGTGAACACATCCTCGCGCACCACGCGCTCGCTGATGAGAATGGCGTCTTCGAAGTTATAACCGCTCCACGGCATGAACGCGACCAGCACGTTCCGACCAAGGGCCAGTTCTCCCATTTCGGTCGCCGGACCATCGGCCAGCACATCGCCGGCCCGAATCTTCTGGCCCAGGTGCACGATCGGCTTCTGGTTGACGCAGGTTCCCGCATTGGAACGCATGAACTTGTTGAGAACATACGTCCGCTCAGCGTCCTTCTTGGACTTACCCTTGCTATCGCTGCCGATGACGATCTTGTTGGCCGAAACGTAGGTGACCACGCCCGGCTCCTCGGCCAGCATCAACACCCCGGAATCCCGGGCAATACGGCCTTCCAGGCCGGTGGCCACAAAGGGACGCTCCGTCTCCAGCAACGGAACCGCCTGACGCATCATGTTCGAGCCCATCAAGGCGCGATTGGCGTCATCGTGCTCCAGGAAGGGGATCAGGCCGGCGGCCACGGAGACCACCTGCTTGGGCGATACGTCCATGTAATCGGCCTTGTCCTTCGTCACTTCCAGGAACTCGCCGCGATTCCGGACCGCAATGGTGTCACGGGCAATACGGCTCTTGGCATCGAGCGGGGTATTGGCCTGGGCAATGACGAACTTCTCCTCCTGGTCGGCGCTCAGGTAGTCGACCTGATCGGTCACAACCCCGTTGACCACCTTCCGGTAGGGAGTTTCGATAAAGCCGTATTCATTGATCCGTGCATAGATGCCCAGGGATGAAATCAATCCGATGTTCGGGCCTTCCGGCGTCTCAATCGGGCAAATGCGGCCGTAGTGGCTGCTGTGCACGTCACGCACTTCAAATCCAGCACGCTCACGGCTCAACCCGCCCGGGCCGAGGGCGCTCAACCGGCGCTTATGGGCCAATTCGGACAACGGATTGGTCTGATCCATGAACTGGCTCAACTGGCTGCGCCCGAAGAAATCCTTAACCACGGCGGAGAGGGTCTTGGGATTGACCAACCGCTGCGGCGTCAGGGTTCCCGTCGTGGGATCGAACAGGGTCATGCGTTCCCGCACCAGGCGTTCTGCACGGGCCAGGCCGATACGGCACTGGTTCTCGATCAACTCCCCGATGGTCCGCAACCGGCGGCTGCCAAGGTGGTCGATATCATCCACCATTCCCTGACCGTTCCGGATGCTGATCAGGTAGCGGATGGCGGCAATCAGATCCACCCCGTCAGGACTCAGGACACGCAGCCCCTCCTCCTTGGTCACGGTGATGAACGCTTCCTTATCCTTCGCGGCCTTCTTGGCCATGATCGCGTGGATAAGGCCCGCCGCCTCCTTGATTTCCTTGTCGAGCTTCTGGTTGATCTTATAGCGGCCGACACGGCCCAGATCATAACGGCGGGCATCAAAGAACAAACGCTTCAGGAGCTGCCGCGCGTTGGAGACCGTGGCGGGATCGCCCGGCCGTAAGCGCAGGTAGATATCCTTGAGGGCGTCATCCATCGAGTGCGTGGGATCAGCCTTCACGCTCTTCAGCATGATGCCGCTGTCCCATGAAACGTCGACAATTTCGACCTCTTTAAACCCGGCCGCCTTCATCTGCGACAGAACGTTTTCCGTAATCGGCTCGTACTTGCGCGCGAGAACCGTCTGGGAATCGACGTCGATAACATCCTCGCGGAAGACCAGGTTGACCAGCTTGTCCGCCGCAACCGCTTCGCTCAACTTGAGCTTGCGGAAGGTGTAAAACAGGGCCAGAAGGTTTTCATCCGTTCCGTAACCCAACGCCCTCAGGAACGTGGTGGCCAGGAACTTCCGACGACGGTGACGGCGATCAAGGTAGATCCACAACAGGTCCGAGGCGTCAAACTGAACCTCAACCCAGGAACCCCGGTCCGGAATGATCCGGAACGAGTAGAGCATCGATCCGCTGGAGTGAACCGACTGCTCGAAACAGATTCCCGGCGAACGATGCAACTGGCTGACAATCACCCGCTCCGCCCCGTTGACCACAAACGCGCCCTGCGGCGTCATCAGCGGGATTTCGCCCATGTAGACGCTTTCCTCGCGGACTTCCTCGTTGTCCTTCAAGCGGAACGTCACCTGAAGCGTGCCGGCATAGGTCTGGCCTTCGCGCAGAACCTCATAAGGATCCGCCTTGGGCTTCGCGAACTCGTACTTCACGAAATCAAGCGCGTAGCGCCCATCGTAACTTTCGATGGGGAATACCTCCTTGAAGACGGCCTGCAGTCCCATGGGTTTGCGACTGCCTGGCGACACATCCAGCTGGAGGAAATCCTTATAAGACGCCGTCTGAATTTCGATCAGATTGGGCGGCTCGATGACATCAACCAGTTTTCCGAAGTTCGTTCTCTCAACCATTCCAGCACCTGTTGCACCGGGTTTTCAAGGACAACCAGACCGCGGCCTTTCGGCCGCCCGTCGTAATCTGCACCATCCGGGAGCAGGTTACTTGATCTCGACGGTGGCGCCAGCTTTCTCAAGGGTTTCCTTGAGCTTGGCCGCCTCGTCCTTGGTCACGCCTTCCTTGACCGTCTTGGGAGCCCCTTCAACCAGATCCTTCGATTCCTTCAAACCGAGGCCCGTGATTGTCCGGATTTCCTTGATGACGCCGATCTTGTTGCCGCCGGCGCTCGCGAGCACGACCGTGAACTCGGTCTTCTCTTCGACCGGAGCCGCCGCCGCCGCACCGCCACCCGCCGCCATCATCGCCATCGGAGCCGCGGCGCTCACGCCGAGACGCTGCTCCAGGGCTTTGACCAACTGCGACAACTCGAGCACACTGATGCTCTCGATGTACTTGACGATCTCTTCCATCTTGCCTTCTAACTTGATTTCTTCAGACATGGTATGTTCTCCCTTCTCTCTCAACATCACTTCGTTGCGTTTTTCTTGTCTTCAATCGCCTTCAACACATACACGATGGTTGAAACCTTCTGCTTCATCACGCCCACCAGACGCGACAGCGGAGCCGCGATGGTCCCAACCACCTGGCCCAGCAACACCTCACGAGGCGGCAATTCCGCCAGAGTGTTAATCTGGGCGGGCGTCAGGACAAGATCGCCCATCACGCCGCCCTTAACCGTCGGCATGCCGCCTTCACCCGAGAATTTCTTGAGCGTCTTGGCCGCCTGGATCAGATCCGGACCCGTCACAATGGCCGACTGCCCCTTGAGCGACGCATCCAGCCCCATCCAGCCCTTGTCGCGCGAGATCAACCGCAGCATGCGGTTCTTCACCACCTGCAGCTTCGCCCCGGACTTTTTCAACTGGCGGCGCAAGTCTGAAAATTGGTCCACTTTCAGGCCCCGGTATTCGGCCACGATCACAAAGGACGAACCCTTGACCCGGGCGCCAACCTCGTCATAAATCGATTTCTTTTCTAATCTCATCGAACTCGTCCCCTTGACTAGTCCCGCACGTCCACACGCAGGCCAACGCCCATCGTGGAACTCAGTGTGCAGCGCTTGATGAATATACCCTTCGTCGCCGCCGGGCGCGTGGCGCGGATGGCCCCGATCACCGCCGTGACGTTTTCGATCAACTTCGGCTCGTCGAAGGACAGTTTGCCGAACGGCACCTGGCAGTTCCCGTTGCGATCCATCCGGAACTCCACGCGTCCCGCCTTGCTCGCACGCACGGCGGAGGCCGTATCATCGGTCACGGTTCCCGTCTTCGGGTTCGGCATCAAGCCGCGGGGACCCAGAACCTTACCGAGTTTACGAACTTCCTTCATGGCATCCGGGGTCGCAATGGCGATATCAAACTCGGTCCAGCCGTTCTTGACCTTCTCGATCATATCCTCGTTGCCCACATGATCGGCTCCCGCCGCGCGCGCCGCGTCGGCCGCCGTCCCGGCGGCAAACACCAGCACCCGGACGGTCTTACCCGTACCGTGCGGCAACCCGACCGTGCCACGAACCGTCTGGTCCGTCTTCTTCGTGTCCACCCCAAGGCGAATGGCCAGTTCGGCGGTTTCGTCGAACTTGGCCGTCTTGTGCGCCTTCAGGAAGCGAATCGCCTCCCCCAGGTCGTACACCTTGGACTCCACATCCTTCTCAATCTTCAGATATCTTTTTCCGTGCTTGGCCATGGCTAACGAACCACCTCGATTCCCATGCTGCGTGCCGTCCCCTCAACCATGCGGGCGGCGTGAGCTTCATCTGTTGCATTCAAATCATTGATCTTCGTCCGCACAATCTCCAGGATCTGCTCGGACGTCACCTTGCCCACCTTGTCGCGATTCGGCTGGGCCGAACCCTTGGCCAGACCGGCGGCGCGCTTCAACAGCGAAGACGCAGGCGGACTCTTGGTGATGAACGTGAACGACCGATCCTGATAGACCGTGATAATCACCGGAACCACCAGCCCCGAGAGTTTCTGGGTCGCCGCGTTAAACTGCTTGCAGAACTCCATGATGTTCACACCATGCTGACCCAACGCCGGGCCAACGGGAGGCGCCGGATTAGCGGCCCCAGCCGGGATCTGCAGCTTGATCTTGCCTGTTACTTTCTTTGCCATATCGCTCCCCTATCCTTCATCCCGCCCGCCCGGCACCCCATGCCGGCCATCAGGCGGTTCGACGAAGGCTCACTGCCGCTCTACCTGCCAATATTCGAGTTCCACGGGCGCTGTCCGCCCGAAAATCGCCACGGACACCTTCAGTTTGCCGCGCTCCGCATCCATCTCGTCCACCACCCCGGTGAAGTTCATGAACGGACCGTCGGTAATCTTGAGTGTCTCCCCAATCTCGTAGATGACCTTGGGTTTGACCTTTTCCTTCTTCTCTTCCATCTGGAACAGAAGCACATCCACTTCCTCCGCCCGCAGCGGAGCCGGTCGCTCCCCCCCCACAAACCCGATCACCCCGGGCGTCTCACGTATGAAATACCAGACCTTCTCGACAACCTGACGATTGTCGTCATAAAGCATCACATGCACTAACACGTATCCGGGAAAGAACTTGCGGGTGATGGTGCTCTTGACACCCTTTTTCACCTCGGAGACTTTCTCCGTCGGGATCATCACCTGATCCAGATAATCCCGCAACTCCTCCTTGTCCAGGCGTCGCTCGATGCTCTCCTTGACCTTGGCCTCCTGGCCGGTCAATGTATGAAGCACAAACCACTGTTTTTCGCTCATGAAAACCCCGGAACGATGGGCCGCTAGCGCGCTAGCAAGCCGATGATTTTTCCCAGAACCGTGTCGCACACCGACACGAATACAGCGAACAACACAACCGAAATGATCACGACCACAGTGGACTCGATCAGCTCACTGCGCGTCGGCCAGGTGGACTTGAGCAGCTCTTCCCGGACACTTCCCAGGAACGACCGCACCGCCCGCATACTATCCATAACTTTATTCACGGAATCTCCGCCTCAAATGGCAGGGCAGGAGGGACTTGAACCCCCAACAGCCGGTTTTGGAGACCGGTACTCTGCCAGTTGAGCTACTGCCCTGTAACAGGCCAACCCCTCTCCCGCTTTCGCGGAACTTAACGGGTTTCCTTATGAGTGGTATGCTTCTTCTCGAACCGGCAGTACTTCTTGATCTCCAGCCGGTCGGGCGTCAGCCGTTTGTTTTTCGTCGTCGTATAGTTCCGACGCTTGCACTCCGTGCACGCCAGAATTACCTGTTCCCTTGGCATTGCGAACCATCCTTACAGTGCATCGAGCGGCGGCCTCTCGGCTCACCGCTCCGCACGGCTGCCCGGCTCATGGCCGGAACGTCGTTACTTGACAATTTCCGTCACGGTACCGGCACCCACCGTACGCCCACCCTCGCGGATGGCGAAACGCATGGACTTCTCCATGGCGATCGGCGCAATCAACGTCACGCTCATGCTGATGTTGTCACCCGGCATCACCATCTCAACGCCTTCAGGCAGCGTGACATCACCGGTCACATCCGTCGTCCGGAAGTAGAACTGGGGACGATACCCCTTGAAGAACGGCGTATGACGACCACCCTCGTCCTTGCTCAGCACGTAAACTTCGCACTTGAACTCGGTGTGGGGATTGATCGTGCCCGGCTTCGCCAGCACCTGACCGCGCTCCACGTCTTCCTTCTTCGTGCTGCGCAGCAGACAGCCGACATTGTCGCCCGCCTGGCCCTGATCCAACAGCTTGCGGAACATTTCCACGCCGGTGACCGTTGTCTTGACCGTGGGCTTCAAGCCGACGATTTCAACTTCTTCACCCACCTTGATGATGCCGCGCTCAATACGACCCGTCACCACCGTGCCGCGTCCTTCGATCGAGAACACATCTTCGATCGACAGCAGGAAGGGCTTGTCAATCACACGGAGCGGCTCAGGAATGAACGTATCCAATGCATCCATCAATTCCTTGATGCAGTTGCACGCGGGATCATCAGCCGTAACCGCCTGAATCGCCTTCAACGCGCTACCACGAATGATCGGGGTATCATCGCCGGGGAACTCGTATTTCGACAGCAATTCGCGAATTTCGAGCTCAACCAGGTCCAGCAACTCGGGATCATCCACCGTGTCCACCTTGTTCAGGAACACGAGCACCTGCGGCACACCGACCTGACGGGCCAGCAGAATGTGCTCCCGCGTCTGGGGCATCGGGCCGTCCGACGCGCTCACCACGAGAATGGCGCCATCCATCTGGGCCGCACCCGTGATCATGTTCTTAACATAGTCGGCATGCCCGGGGCAGTCGACGTGCGCGTAATGGCGCTTCTCTGAACTGTATTCAACATGCGATGTGGCAATCGTCAAAATCTTGGTCGGATCACGACGCCCCTGCGACTCGGACGCCTTCGCGACCTCATCGTACTTGACGTACGTGCTCAACCCGCGCAACGACTGTACATACGTTAGCGCCGCCGTTAAGGTGGTCTTACCATGGTCCACGTGCCCAATTGTACCCACGTTCACATGCGGCTTCGTTCGATTGAATGCTTCCTTTGCCATAACACGTACTCCTTTTGCTTCTCTCCCTCGACTTGCGATCGGACTTCCAACCTGATGGAGCCCACGAGCGGGATTGAACCGCTGACCTCGTCCTTACCAAGGACGTGCTCTACCAACTGAGCTACATGGGCAGCAATTCCATTCCTCACTCAAAAATAAAGACAACAAAAAGCAATCACTTCTGTTCTCGCCCACTCTGTCGAAGAACAGAAAGAAAAGCCCTCTGTTACGCTATAGAACACCCCTGATGGACTCTGTCGCCCATAATCAGAACCGCGAAATGTACCAAAAGAGAGGGGATAGTCAACCCCTTTGTGAAAAATAATTTCCGATATTATTTCCGACCCTGAAAAGCCGTTTGCCGGTTGCACCCAGTGGGGAATTGTGGCAGATTTTAATCGGCCCGCCGGCATGGCGCGGTCACGGAGATACAATCTTGCCGCACTCACTGCTCACCATCAAGGACTTGGCCGCCTACCTGCACGTGGCTCAGGAGGATCTCGCCCTCCTGGTCAAACGCAACGAAATCCCCCATAAAATGCAGGGCGACCGCGCCATGTTCCGCCGTTCCGAAATCGACAGCTGGGCCTCGCAACGCATCCTGAAACTGCCGGAACAACGCCTGACCGCCTATCACTCGCGCTCCTCCACCGGCCTGCAGAATATCGGCCAGGGCGAACCGCTCATGCCGCGCCTGTTCACCACCGACCGCATCAACCCGCAACTCTCCTCACGCACCAAGGCCTCCGCGATTCAGGACATGGTGCGACTGGCCGCCGCCACCGACCTCGTCTCCGATCCCGGCGAATTGCTCCGCATGATCGATGAGCGCGAAAAAATGTGCTCCACGGCGCTCGCCGGCGGCATGGCCCTCCTCCATCCGCGTCACCATGACCCCTATATGTTTGCCGAATCCTTCATCGTTCTGGGTCGAACCATCCAGTCCATCCATTTCGGATCCGCCGACGGGGCCCCCACCGACCTGTTCTTCCTCGTCTGCTGCCAGGACGATCGGCTCCACCTGCACACTCTGGCGCGCCTCTGCACCATGTGCATGCAGACCGGCCTGCTCGAAACCCTGCGGACCGCGGACAGCGCCGGGGCCATGCTGGCCAGCCTGTGCGCCGCCGAGGAGGAGATCATACGCCGCCTGTGAACCTCTGCTCTTTTCATGATTCGGCGTCCGGACAGTGGCTGACCTTCCGCAACCCCGTCCGCATCGTGATCGCCAATACGCCCTCCGAGGTCCTTCCCGCACTCGACCTCATCGAGACGCTGGTCAACACCCGCCTCCTCCACGCGGCAGGCTTTATCAGCTATGAGGCCGCCCCCGCTTTTGACGCCAGCTTGAATGTCCGACCCGACTCCTCCGGATTTCCCCTCCTCTGGTTCGGACTTTACGAGGCCCCGGAAATACAGACCACCCTTCCCACCCCCGCCAACCACCCCGCGCCCCCGCCCGCCACCTGGAGTCCGTCTATCACCCCTGACCAGTATCGCGACGCCATGGCCCGGCTCCACACCTACCTCTACAATGGGGACACTTATCAGGTAAACTACTCCCACCGCCTCCAGGCCCCTTTCTCGAATGAACCCTGGCCCTTCTTCGCCAACCTCGTCCAGGCCCAGAACGCCCACCACGCCGCATTTGTGGAAACCGACCGGTTCGCCCTGTGCTCCGCCTCCCCGGAACTATTCTTTCAACTGGAGGGCGACCACATCACGGCCCGCCCCATGAAGGGCACAGCCCCCCGCGGCCGCACCACGGAAGAAGACCGGGCTTGCGGCGAGGCCCTCCGCCAATCCCCCAAGGATCGGGCCGAAAACGTGATGATCGTCGATATGATCCGTAATGATCTGGGCCGCATCGCCACGCCCGGGTCGGTCGAACCCTCCGCGCTCTTCACCCTGGAACGCTATCCGACCGCCTGGCAGATGACCTCCACCGTCTCCGCCCACACCCATGCCTCCGTACGCGAGATCCTCACCGCCCTCTTCCCCTGCGCCTCCATCACGGGCGCCCCAAAATCACGCACCATGGCTATCATCGCCGAACTGGAAACTGCCCCCCGTCGCATTTACACCGGCACCATCGGGTTCATCGCCCCCAACCGTCAGGCCCGTTTTAACGTCGCCATTCGCACCGTCCTGATCGATAAGGCCGCCGGAACGGCGGAATACGGCGTGGGCGGCGGCATCGTGTGGGACTCCACCAGCCTGTCTGAATATGAGGAATGCCGGACCAAGGCGCGCGTCCTGACCGATCAACGCCCGGAGTTCCAATTGCTGGAAACCCTGCTCTGGACACCCGAAGACGGCGCTTTCCTGCTCGACCGGCACCTCCAGCGCCTGGCCGGGTCGGCTGATTACTTCGACTACCGGGCTTCTGAGCCCGAGATCCGGGCGGCCCTGCAATCCTGGATCGATACCCGTCCCGCCGGTCCGCACCGACTCCGCCTGCTCGTCGCCCGGGACGGCACCGTCACACTTCAGTCGCAACCCATTCAAGCTTCGCTAGATACACCCGTCAAGGTCGCGCTGGCCCCCTCACCCGTTGACCCTTCCAATCCGTTTCTTTTCCACAAAACCACGCACCGCCAGATCTACGAACAGGCCCGATCCGCCTGCCCGGATTGTGAGGACGTCCTCCTGTGGAATCCCGCCGGAGAACTTACCGAATCAACCATCGCCAATCTCGTCGCCGATCTGGACGGTGACCTCGTCACTCCGCCCATCGCCTGCGGCCTGCTTCCCGGCACGTTCCGCGCCGCCCTACTGGCCGAAGGCCGGATTCGCGAAAAGGTCCTGCATGTTGCTGATCTCCCAAAGTGCCGCCACCTCTGGCTCATCAATTCCGTCCGCAAATGGCGCACCGCCGTTCTAGCCGGCCACTAATTTTCATAACCCTTCCCCTCCCCATCCTGACCATCCTGTCAAAATCTCCTCCTTCCCAATCCTCCTGATCTATCGGCCCTGCGACAGCGGCGGATCCGCCGTTGTCGCCTTAGCGTGCTTTGCGAGCTTCTGTTCAAAGTTCTTCATCCTCCATCCTGACCATCCTGTTAATCCTGTCAAAAAACCCCCGGCCTGCTAGATCCCTAATCCATCTACCCTGCGGCTCGACGGCGGAAAGGATTGACCACTCCCAGCCGTTGCAGTAGTTTTTACACAGGAAAGGGAACAACATGAATCACCTCAAAATGATCCAGCAATTTCTGGCCGAAAAGCGGAACTTTGAGGACCTGCCCGAGTTTGGCTTTCCCTTCATCACC
>CAMBRF010000009.1 GCA_945870225.1 PVC group bacterium
AACATTCTCTTCTGCCAGGTCTTCTCTGTGCCTCCGTGCCTCCAGCCGCAGGCGGGTGGTGAATCTTTCCCGGATCGTGATTTGTAAGGGGACCGATCTGTGATCGGGCGAAAAAGGATTTACCACCCGCTACGCTGGAGAAAGAGGAGCCACTGAGAAATTAACACGGAGAAAACCTCACCCAACCTCTTCCCAACTCCCCCCGCGAAGACTTGGGTTTCGAGGGGCAGGCAGAGGAATTCTCGGCAAGAACGAGGCGAGACGCCTCGTCTACTTTCTTCGCGAACTTCGCGGCTTTTGTAAAAATTCTCTTCTCCGTATTCTACTCCAGAACGGGTTGCGGGAATTTTGGCCACGGCTTGCCCGCCAGAGCCTTGGCGCAGGTGGGTACTCCGTGGACGAAATGCCCGCAACATTCTCTTCTGCCAGGTCTTCTCTGTGCCTCTGTGCCTCCAGCCGCAGGCGGGTGGTGAATCTTCTCCGGATTTCGACCTCATGCGGGGCCGATCTGCGAAGCGGGTGGTGAATCTTCTCTTGAATGCGGACCTACATAGGTTGGGGCAACTTGAGTCAATCAGCCAGGCAGGTGCGATTATGAGGAAAAAAGGAATGCGTCATCCGCAATCAGCGGGCGGCGGTCTCAGGAAAAAGATAGTCCAGAAACCGCTTGGCCACCGCTTCGCCTTCGGGAGGCGAGATGGCTAAATCGGGACTGAGTTCGATGATCCGGAACCGGCCGGTCTTCTCGTCGACCAGGAAGTCGATGCCGATCACCGGCACGTTCAAAGCCCTGACCGCCCGCCTGGCAAGGGCCACCAGCTTCCGGCTGACGGAATCCGTGACCATGTCGATGCTGCCGCCCGTGTGATAGTTGGAGGTCAACCGGACCTGGACCTCCCTACCCGCCGGGGGCACAGTCTCCCATGACAGCCCGAGCGCCACCAGGTTCCGGCCTGTCTCGGCATCCAAGGGAATGATATGGCTCGGATCGCGCGGCCGCTCCTCGCGATTGCGCCGGGAAATCAACACGCGGAGGGTATCCCGTCCGTTACCAATCACCGTCGCCGGCCGGCGCCGGATCGCCGCCACAAAGTTGAAGTCGACGAAAATCAGCCGGTAGTCCGCCCCGCGCAGGCACTGTTCGAGAATAATCTCCTCCTCGAACCGCTGCGCCTTCCGGATCGCCGCCTTTAACTCCGTGACCGTCCGGACCGCCACCGACACCCCCCGCCCACCCCACTGGGTGCAGGGCTTGACGACGATCACCCGGTGCCGCCGGAGGAATCGTTCGGCCGCCGGAAGATCCGTGAACGAAACCTGATCCGGGACGGGAAACCCGGCCTGTTTCAGGAAGGTGTTGGCCAGGCGCTTGTTCTGCGCCATATGGAACGTGACCGCGCCGACGTGGTCCGTCAGCGCATTGTAGCACCGCACGCTCCGGCCTCCATGCCGGAGCGTGAAGATCGGCGTCACCGGATCAATCACGCCAATACGAATACCCCGCCGCCGGGCCTCATTCGTAATGGTGGTCGTATAGACGGTGTTCACGCCGTGATCAGACGTACAGCGGGCCGAGCTTCGCACAGGCGCGGAAATCGTCACCGCCGAAACGGTCCCACATCGTGGGCCGGAAGATCTGGTCCTGCGGAATATTGTGCATATCCACCGGGATACGCAGCATGGCATTCAGCGTGATCAGGTCCGCCCCGATCAACCCGTAGGAGTTGGCGTCGTGGTTCGGCCCGATCTTGGACATGTACTCGAATGAGGACATATCGCGGGGCGCCCAGTAGGTTTCGGGCCAGGTCGGATCAGTCACCTGGCTGATATGCCGGGCAACATCGGGAGGCAGTTGAACCGTCTCCCCTTCCACCACGGAACAGGTCAACAGGCTGCCGCCGACCCCGTTGTATCGGTAGGACGTCATGGGAATGCCGCCGGGCGTCGAGAAGTGGCTCGACAACCCGTCGCCCGGGAAGTACTCAAGATTGGCCGCCATATAGGTGGTGGCCTCGAGCGCCTTCTCGATGAGCTTCTTCTGCAGGCTGGCATCATTGCGGATGGCGCGCGCCACATCCTGCATGGACATCTTGGCGCTGCCCTTCACGAGGCCCAGCACGTCGATCGCGTAGTCCAACGCCCCGGCGCCGGAGTTGCGCTTGTCGATCAGGCCCTGGGGCGCGATCTTGCTGACATCCTTGCCGGTCGCCTTCTTGATGCTGGCCACCGTCCAGTTGGTCCGGATGTCCGCAAAAAGCTGGGGCATCCCGGAAACCAGCATGGCCATGAGCATGCCGAGACCGTTCTTGCAGTCATTTTCCGTGGCCACGACCATCGGCGCGCGATGACCGTTCCAGTCGAAGGAACTGCACAGCAGCGACTCCGTCATGTCGAAGTTGGGATAGAGATCGGTCCACTGCCGCTGCCCCTGCGTTCCGGCGGCGATGGCATTGCACCCCTGCGAGAACTCCACATCGGCTGTGAAGCCCTGCGCCTTGCCGATCCTCGGGTCCGCCAGGCGGGCATTGCCGACCATCAGGTCCCGCACAATCAGAGTCATCTTCAGGCAGTCACGCAGCAGGGCATCATTGGCCTGGGGCCGCTGCCCCTTGCCGTAATCGATCTTGACGCTCTTCTTCATGAACTGGAAAGCTTTCTCCAGCTCCTCGTGATCATAGAAACCCCGGTCCATACGGCCCTTGACGGCGACCATATCCACTGACACCGTCCCCATGCCAAGGTACTGGTGGAGCATGTTGCGATTCACATCCGACCCGATGATCCCCATCGACACGCTGCCGACGGAGAGGTAGTTCTTGCCGCGGATCTCGCCCACCGCCGCCGCGCAGCGCGCGAATCGCAGGAGGCGCTCGGCCACATAGGGAACGAGATCAGCGCTGTCATCTTCCAGATCGGGATTGTAGATACAGAAAATCGGGCGGCCCTTCTCATCCATCGCGGCCGTAAAGGCCTTCAGCCAGACCGCACCCGGTCGGTCAGTCTGGTTCAGGCCATAGGCGGCCTGCTGCCATTCGGAACTGCCAATGCCCATACAAGCGCTCATCAACTCATCGCTGTAGGCCCAGGACCGGCTGACCCAGATATTGGCGGTGACCCCTTCCCGCACATAGTACTCCTGCGCCAGGGCGCCCGAACGGGGACCGTAGACGATCTCGGGCGCAACCACCACGCGGACCGGCGTGCCATCGGGCAACCGGACTCCGTGGGAAATCAGGTTATACACTTTCTCAACCATCCGCCACGTTCCAGCTACATTGGACTCGTAGGCCCCCACGCGCCCATCGGCCACGGGTGTGATGGCAATCGTGGGCAGGTGCCCAACCAAGGACCGGGAGGCCGGCGCGAATTTCCGCGCGGAGTTCGACAATACGGTGAAGTTCGGATTCTTTTCGTTCATGACAGCTGCCTTTCCTGTTAAAAAGTCATCGAATGGTAGCCCGAGCGTTCACGGGTGACAACAAAAAAGCACCCCCGTCGAAAGGGTTTGCCATTGACTTTGACGCCTCTGTCCCCCTTAATTTCCACACTCCTGTAAGGTACGGTTTAATGACGGTCTTAGTACTCACTGAATTGACAGCCTTGGTGGGCTTGCTCGCTCTTTCCGCCTTCTTCTCAAGTGCGGAAACGGCGCTTTTCTCCCTTTCCCCGATGCAAATCCACCGGATCCGCCGCCGCTACCCCAAGGCCGCCAAGCAGATTGAGCTCCTGCTGTCCTCTCCCACAGATCTCCTGTCGAGCGTGCTGATCGGCAACACCATCGTCAATGTGGCGGCCGCCAATCTGGGGTTTGTGATCGCTGATCATTTCCTGCACCCCTATGGTGAAGCCGTCGCCATTCCCACAATGACCATTCTCCTGATTGTCTTTGGCGAGGTTACCCCCAAACGCCTGGCCGTCCGTCAGCAGGAATTCCTCGCCCGCATTTACATCATCCCCCTGAAAATCCTGATCTGGGTATGCACCCCGGTTCACACCGTTCTGGATTGGATCACCCAGTCGTTCCATGAGCATCTAACCCCAAAGCGGACCGGCCTGACGGAGGAGGAACTGCTCACCGCCGTCGATGTCAGCCACGAGGAAGGCGTGCTGAACAAGGAGGAACGGATGATGGTCGATGGCATCATCCGCCTGGAAGCGCTTCAGGCCCGGGATGTGATGACACCGCGGGTCGACCTGATCGGCCTCGACCTTCACGGCGACCCGGCGGCCTACCGCGATATCTGCCGCAAGGTGCGGTTCCGGTTCCTACCCGTTTATGCCAATGATCTGGATCATGTGGAAGGGTTCCTCGATGTGGCCAAGTTCCTGCTTCTGCCCGACCCGGACATCAAGGCCGCGATGTCGCCCCATTTCTACGTGCCGGACAGCGCCCCGCTGGACACCTTATTGACCTCGTTTCAGCAGCAGTCCCGCCGCCTGGCCATCGTGATCGACGAATACGGCGGCACGGCGGGGTTGATCACGCGCGGCGATATTCTTGATGAGATTGCCGAATTTGTGACCGGGGCCCCTGACGGGCGGAGTTCCAGCATTGAACCCACCGGCTCGAACCGCTGGCGCGTGAACGGCAACACGAGCCTGGAGGAGATCAATTACGAACTGGACCTGAGCTTGGAAGCCGAGGGCGCGGACCGGATCGCCGGCTGGATCACCAGTCACGCCCAGCGCATCCCCAAAACCGGTGATGTCATCGAGGCCCAAGACTGCCGCGTAACGGTTCTCCAGATGCGCAAACATCGGATTACCATGGTGCAGGTCGACAAGCCGTCCAAGCCCGAAGAAACCGAGGAGGTGTTCTCATGATCCTCTCGGAAGTCATCCTGATCCTTTTCTGCCTGGCTGGTGCCGCCTTCTTTGCCGGCATCGAAACCGGCGTCATTTCCATCAATCGCATGCGCCTGCGCCATCGCGCCGAGCAGGGCGACCCGCCGGCCCACATCCTGGAACAGTTCCTGGACCATCCCGACCGCCTCCTCGGCACCACCCTCGTCGGCACCAATCTTTGCATGGTTATGGCATCCGTTATGGCGGCCAGTATTGCCGAGGAACTCTTTCCCGCATGGGGCGAAGCCATCATGGGCGCGCTGATGACGTTCATCATCCTCGTCTTTTCGGAATATCTGCCCAAGGCCTGGTTCCAGAGCGAACCCCTGAAGCGCTGCCGCCCGTTTGCCTACCCCCTGCGCTGGAGCTCATGGGTGTTGCGCCCGCTCGCCAACGTCATGACCTGGATTACCCAATGGATGCTGCCATCCTCGTACAAGGAGGCGCCCACCCGCCCGCTATTCTCAACCAAAGACGAAATCAACCTTCTGGCCCAGGAAAGCGAGGAGCATGGCTCGCTCTCCCCCAAGCAGCGAATCATGATCCGCCGCGTCTTCGAACTGTCCAACAAAACCGCCCGCGATATCATGACGCCCCGGGCCGAGATGACGGTCGTCGGAAAAACCGCCGGTGCCCACGAACTCCACCAGAAGGTGCGGGAAACCCGCCACGTCCGCTTCCCTGTCTGTGACGACAGCGGCACCTTCCTGGGCATCGTCAATTTCTTTGATGTCGTCTCGGAATGCGACCGGGATGGCGAGGTCAAGCTGACAACCTTCATCCGGCCGCCGCTGTTGATTCCCGAGACCACCCCGATGATGGAAACCTTTTCGAAACTGCGACTGGCCCGCCAGGATATGTGCCTGGTCGTCAACGCCCAGTCGCAGGTCACCGGCCTCATCACCTCACAGGACGTGCTCGAAGAGATCGTGGGGAAACTGTGAGCGAGACACCTGTGCCCTCTTCCGCCCATTGCCCGGGTTGTGAGCGGTTTATCGGGCCCGTCTCCGAATGCCCGTATTGCGGCGCCGAGCCCGGCGGACGGATGCCGCTGAGAATCCTGCGCTGGAGCGCGCTGGTCTTTGGCGTGGGCGGCCTGCTGTTCCTCCTGGTCGCCGTCCAGCGAACCGAACTGCCCCTGGTCCAGGCGGCGGATATTGTCCCCGCCATGAACTACGGGCGGGTCCGGGTTCTGGGGACCGTGGTGGGTGAACCCCGTGTGTTCGACAAGCAGGGCGCACCCGATTACGCCAGTTTCGAACTCGATGACGGGACCGGGAGGATCGTGGTGGCTGCCGGTCGCCGCACCGCACGCGGGCTGGTAAGCGGCCGGCTCCTTCCCGTCCGCGGCGACCGGGTTGAAGCCACGGGCAGTCTAAACCTCGCCCCGGACCGGCGTGCCCGGTTATATCTGGATTCCCCGTCTCAACTCCGCCGGCTCGGCGGGACACAGCCGCCGACGAAGGAGGCCTCGTGAGCGCAACCCTCCAACCGCGCCTGACGGGCGTTTTGTTTTCGGCCGATCAGATCCGGCAGCGGCTCACCATCCTGGCCGCCGAAATCGCCCGCGATTATGGTCACACCGACCTCATCGCCGTGGCCGTGCTGAAGGGCAGCTTCATTTTCCTGGCTGACCTCGCGCGTCTGCTTTCCGACCATGGCGTTCATCTCAAGATCGACTTCATGGAATTGTCGAGTTACGGATCAGGTACGACCACTTCCGGCCGGGTCACCCTCAGGCAGGATCTGGCGGACTCCGTGGCCCATCATCCCGTGCTGCTCATTGACGACATTCTGGATACGGGCCTCACGCTACAGACAGCACAACGTCTGCTCCTTGAAAAGGGCGCCTCCGAGGTGCGCACCTGCGTCCTGCTCGACAAACCGTCCCGGCGGCAGGTTCCCACGACGGCCCATTATGTGGGATTCCACATTCCCGATGTGTTTGCCGTTGGCTACGGACTTGATTACGACAACCACTATCGACATCTTCCCTATATCGCCTCACTTGCCTTATCTCCCCCTGCTGCTACCGAAGGAACCGCTCCATGACTCAAACCGTGAAACAGGAAGGCAACGCCGTCGTTAATCTCGGTCTGGGTGCCAATGTACTGCTGGCCGCGCTCAAGACCTCCATCGGCGTGCTCGGCCACAGCCCCGCCTTGCTCGCGGACGGCATCAACTCCACCTCGGACGTGGCCTACTATATCGTCGTCAAGGTCTTCATGCGCCTGGCGGGCAAGCCGGCCGATCGCGAACATCCCTATGGTCATTCCCAATTGGAAACCATCTCCGCTTTGGTGGTCGGCGCCTTTATTGTGGCGACCGCTGTGGCGATTTTCTGGGACGCCATCAACAAGGTCTACGACTATTTCATCGGGGCCAGCACCTACGGGGGTGCCGAGATCAGCGCGCTCTGGGTCGCCCTGTTCACCGTGGTGCTCAAAATCGTGCTCACCATCATCACGCGCCGGGTGGGAGAGCGCACCCATCATGTGGCCATTCTGGCCCTCGCCTCGGACCACCGGAATGACATCTTCTCGGCCATCGGCGCCGCCGTGGGTATTACCTTCGGCCGGATGGGGTTCCCCTTCGTGGACCCCCTGGTGGGCGGATTGGTGGCCTTCATGGTGCTCCGCACCGGCATCCAGATCCTGCGTGACACCTCCGCCGACCTGATGGATACCGTCCCCGGCGAGCAACTTGATCAGCAGGTTCGAACCATTCTGCAATCGGTTGCGGATGTGAAAACGGTGGAAGAGGTCCACGCCCACCGGTTCGGGCCCTACCTCGTGCTCAACATCCAGATCGGCATCGACGGCAACCTCACTGTTTCTCAGGGCGACGCCATCGCCTCGCAGGTGGAGACCATCGTCTGCAAGGACATCAAGATGGTTGCCAAGGCTTACATTCACTACCATCCCAGCCAGCCAACGGCCATATCCCCATGAATGAACCCTGGCTTCTGGCAAGCCTGGGAATCGTGCCCTTTGCGGTTCTGGGCGCACTGGCAGGCTGCGCCGCCGCGTGCGTCCCGGCTCTCCACATCTACACCGTGATCGGAGGTCTCCTTTTTCTTCCAACCCAGGGGCTCACCGGCGCACTGCCGGGCCCGTGGCTTTCCGCTCTCACCATCGGGCTGGTCGCCGGGTGGACGATCATGAATGCCGTACCCGCCATCCTCCTTTCAGCCCCGGACGAGAGCGCTCTTTTCACGGTTCTGCCGGGTCAGCGTTTTCTCATGGCGCGGCGGGGGTATGAGGCCGTCATCCTGACAGCGTTCGGCGCGGCCGGCGCCATGGCCCTCGTCCTCTCCCTGACGCCCTTTGCGCCCCGGGCCCTGCCAGGAATCCACCGCGTGCTCTCGCCCCATTACCACTGGATCATCTGGTCGGTGATAACCTTCATGTTGATGTCCGAATGGCCCAGGGGCCGCACCGCCGTGATGAGCCCGTGGGACCGGTTTACCTCAGGCACGGCCAATACGATGGCCGGGCTGGCGACCTTCCTGCTCGCGGGGTTGCTCGGCTTTGTCCTGCTCTACCGCTCACCGCTTCCCGTCCAGTCATCCTTTCAGAATCTGACGCCGGCTTTTACCGGCCTGTTCGCCCTGCCATGGCTGATTTTAAATCTCGTCAGCCGCCTCACCCTTCCGCCCCAGCAAATGGTGACATCGGTACGGGTGGACGCCCGGGAACTTTTACGGGGCGTCGCCGGGGGAACGCTGGGCGGCGCCTTTGCGGCGTTTATCCCGGTGGTCAGCGGAGGCATCGGCGCCATGCTGGCCGGGCATGCCACCTCGCAACGAGAGGAGCGCACCTTTCTCGTGGCCCAGGGCGCGTCCAAGACGGTGTACTATGTGGGCGGACTGCTTCTGCTTTTTGTTCCCGGACTACAGGTGGCACGGGGTACGGGCGCCGCGATGCTCCGCGTGATTTATTCACCGGCTCCGTCCGATTATTGGCCCGCCGTGGCCGCCGCCGCCCTGGCCACGTCCACCGCGCTCCTGATCCTGCCCTTTTGCACACGGCTCACCCTCCGGGTCATGGACAAGATCGGCTATCGCGCCGTATCCTGGTGCGCCCTGGTCGTCATGGTGCTGCTGATTGCCGGAATCACGGGGTGGACCGGCCTCGGCGTGATGCTGGTGGCGACGGGAATCGGATTGATTCCCGTCCTCTTCGATTCGCGGCGCATGAATTGCCTGGGCGTGATTCTCCTACCCATGGCCTGCAACCTTTCGGGCATTGGCCCGGACGTCGCCCGTTTCCTGGGACTTCTGTAGATATGAAGGGATTGACTCATTTTGTCGCCGGCGTGGGGTTCGCCTCGTTCTGGCCGCATGCCGTTGAAGCTGCCGTTCAAGGCAACCCCTGGTATTTCGTTCTGGGTGGCGCGGCGGGACTGCTGCCCGATACGCTCGACTTCAAGTTCGCGCGCTATTTTTTCCGACATGACCGCGAGATCGTTCCCGATCCCTCCCGTCCCGACCCGGCCCTGATCGCCACCGCCCTCGTTCAGGCCATCCATGATGCCCGCGCCTCGGGAAAAGCCGTCCGGGTTAAACTCAACACGGTGCGGGTGTCGGCCGGGCTGTGGGGCCAGTACCGCCTCACCTTCGATGAAACACGGCACCGGGTCAGCGTGGCCTACAACGGCGTCGTGACCACCGGCCGCGCCCCGGTCTGTGACACCGGGTTCCCTCCGCCGTCCGAGGCCTCCCTCCCCTTGGAATGTTCGGTCCTGACCGATTACGAAGCGACCACCACGCTCGATATTTTTGAGGGGCCCACCTTCGCCATGGAGCCGCAGCCCAACGGCCGGGTGTGTATCCGGTTCATTCCGTGGCACCGGCAATGGAGTCACAGCCTGACGTTCGCGGCGGGACTCGGACTGCTGGCCGGCGGGCTGGGCGGCGTTCAGGCGGGGCTCATCGCGGCGGGCGCCTGTGGTCTCCACATCCTCGCCGACCAGCTCGGGTTCATGGGCTCGAACCTTTTCTTCCCCTTCACGAAACACCGGCAGCCGGGCCGTCAACTCATCCGCTCGGACAACGCCACCGCCAACTTCGCCGTGATCTGGTTTGCCTGCCTGCTGAGCTACTGGAATCTCGCCCGCGCCGCGCCGCCGCCGGCCGCCACACCCGCGTTGATTAACCTGCTCCTTTACGCCGGGGTCCTTCCTCTGGTTCTCGCCCGGGTGGCCGGTCGGGCCGCCGCCGGAAGACTCAAATGGGCAAGGCCGCCATCAAACCCGTCTCGTCCCACACCGGAGTGAATTCCCCGAGCCGGGTCAGACCGGCATGGTCCTTGATCTCATTCAGGACAGCCTCCGACACGAGCAGGTCGTCCAGGTGAAGCGTATTGCGGATCCGGATGAGACGAACCGTCTCCGCCGAACCTGCGCCCGCGGCGCGGCAGGCCAGCTCCACCGCCTCGCGATCCGTCGCGGCGATGACCGGGACCTTGGCCCGTTCCAGGAAGCCGGTGGTCAGAACGTTCGCGTAGGTGGCCTGAAAATCAATCTTGTCGTAAGCCCGCCTCGTGATGATGTCGGCCAGTCCCATGCCGGCCGCATTGCCATGCGTCTCGGAGGTCAGGTCGCGAATCACAATCATCCCGATATCCGGCCATACGGGTTCCGGCTGGCCGCGGATCTTCAGCCGGCCGATGATGTTCGGGTCCATTCCCAGTCCGCTGATATTCTTGCCGATTTCGTCCACGATCAACACATCCAGTTTTCCCACCGGAAGACACGGCATATTGCGCCGGGCAATCTCCAGTAGCAGGGGTTCCTCTCCGGGGATATCCGCCGCCGGAAGGGCCCGCACCAGCATGATCTCGTCATAGGCGTTTTCAACAACGGCCAGTCCCAACCGGACATTGGCATGAAGCAGAATCTGCCGCCCCACCTCCGGCATAACCTCCCGCAGTCCTTCCACACCCAGCGCATGGATGGCCAAAGCCTGGGCATGCTTACCCAGCCCGATGGCCATCATCTTCATCAAGCCGCTCTCAAACCGTCCGTGAAACGACGTGTGCGGCTTGATCCGGTTGATCAGGATGGTGCCGTCGCATTCACTGGCCAGACGATCGAAGTAAACCGGCGTCCGCGTCTCACCTCGCGGCAGTTCAACCACCTCCATGGACGAGCGGACCGGCGCACCGACGGATTCCTCCGTGACCCCGTAGCGGGCCAGTACCGCAGTCTGGCCTTCGGCGGTCGCGCCGCCGTGGCTCCCCATGGCCGGCACAATAAACGGCAACCCGCCCTGGGCCTTGACCCAGGCGACCGTCTGCCTGACCAGAACCGGCAGGTCGCTCATGCCGCGGCTGCCCACGGCAATGGCGATCCGCTCACCCGGCCGGACCAGAACCCCCGAGCCGCGCAGCTCGGTCATAATAGCCGCCGCGACATCCTCAACACGCGGCCGCGCGAATTGCTGTTGAACTCGAAACATCCGGGAAAGAGTCATGAACGGTGCCTTTCTGCCTGTGCCACACCCTTTAATCCTTTAACCGGAACTCAAATGTCAAATCGATTTCCCCGGCCACCCGCCGGCCTCCCCGCTCGGCCGGAGCAAAACGGGCCTTGTTGACCGCCCCGAGGGCCGCCTCATCCAGGGCCACAAAGCCGCTGCTCCGCACCACTTCCGCCGATTCGATCCGCCCCGCTCCACTCACCCGGACACGCACCATGACGCTCCCTTCCTGCCCCTCCGCCCGTGCGTGGAAGGGGTAGCGCGGCGTGATGCCGGATAAGGCGGTCGGCTGATCCCGCACCCCTTGTGGTCCGGGGGCAGGCGATCCTGACGACGGGTGTGAGCCGGCCATCGTTGGCTTCGTGCCAGCGGCGGAAGACGCCGGCAGGAATGGAACCGGGGCGGGAGGAATCAGGTCCAAAGGATCAACCTGAAAACCGGAATTCACGATCGGAACCGTCACCCCGGGAACGGTCACGGGCTCCGGCAGCGCCAGACGATCAACCTCCGGAACGGAGGCCGGTTCCGGAAGGGTCCTTTCTTCAGGAGGAGGCGGAAGACGCACGACAACCGCCACGGGCGTCGCCTCCCGCACCGCAGCGGCGGAATCCGCTGTCTCGATATCGAGGCTGAGCGTCCCATCGGCGAACAGGGCAACGGGGGCCCGGCTGGAAGTCGACAACACCAGGCCGAGCCCCAACACCAGGCCCCCGTGCAGCAGCAACGCCGCGAAAAACGCCCGGAGCCGGGCCCGGGGACATTTCGCAAACCAGCCGGCCTCACCCCCCACGATGACCGCGTGCCTGTTCCGCACTAAAGAGGTCATCATGGTATTCATGGTCAGAAGGTCACCTTCACACCGCCGTAGCCGGCCCGGCCGGGAGTTCCATATCCCAGCACCTGCTCGTATTCCTCGTCGAGCACGTTCTCGATTCGCCCGAAAAGGGTCACATTCTTACGAACGTCATACGAGGCATAAAGGTTCACCAGCGTGTACGCCGCCAGGGTTTCAACCTGATAGGTGGCAAAGTTCAAATCCTCGCGTTCACCCACCCGCTGCACGCCGACCGTGCTGCGGAATTTGGAAGTGAACGCATAGGTGGCCTCCACGGATCCCTTGTTCCGCGGGCGTTGCCGCAATTCGGCACCCGTGGTCTTATCCAGCGTGTCCATGTAGGTATAGGAAGCCCGCACGGTCAGATCATCCGTGGCGCGGGCCGTAACAAAGCTTTCCACACCCTTGGTTTCCGCCTCGGCGACATTGCCGTACTTCGATGTTGCCGCATCATATTCAATCATATCCTCGAGCTCGTTCATGAAATACGTCACGCCCAGCGTCACCCGTTCGCCCAAATCCTGTTCCACCCCGGCATCCCAGCCCCGGCTTTTCTCCGGATCCAGCTCCGGACTGCCATAGAGGGAATAGAGCTGGAACAGCGAAGGAGCCTTGAATCCCGTGCCATACGAACCCTTGACCCGTGTTCCGACCGTCGGAATCTCATAGACGGGAGCCACGCGCCAGGTTGTTTCCGAGGCGAACGTATCAGGGTCGTCCACCCGCACGCCGGCTGTCGCCGACAGCGCCCCCGCCTTCGCTCTATCCTGCACATAAACCGCCTTGTTGCGGGCCGTCTGGCGTTCAAAACGATCCACCGCGCCCATCCCCTCGTAAACCGATTCGGAGGATTCCTCTTCCAATTCCAATCCGGCCGTCACCGTGTTCGCTTCGCCCACATGCACATCGTTCTGCCACTCTGCCTTTTTCAGCAGGCTGTCGAAGGAGGAATCGCCCATCGCGGAAAAGTCGTTGCGATCATGATCCACCCACGATCCGGCCAGCCGCTGTTCCCACTGGCCGTCGAACAACCGCAGTTTCCCCTCACCGTTCAGAAGCAGGCGTTCAGCTTCGGCGTGGTCGGCACTGTCGGCGGGCGACCCATTCAGGAAGGAGTCGTAATCATAATTCGACCGGTTCCAGCGGACCACCGCGTTGGCCTCGAATTCACTGACAGGCGTCCAGCCCAGCCGGGAGGACACCTCCGTGCGGCCAAATCCATCCTTCTCCCGATTGCCGTTCTTTTCGCTGGCGCTGGAGATTCCCTCGGAATCCTGCCTCGAGGCCCCCACCGAGTAGTTTAACCGGCTGTTGCTGCCGCGCATCGCGGCCGACTCGTTAAACGTGCCGAACGAGCCGGCTTCCGCCGACACTTCGCCGGCCAGCGGGCCCGCACCCTTTTTGGTGATCACATTGATGACGCCTCCGATCGCGTCCGCCCCGTAGAGCGTGCTCTGCGGGCCCCGCAGGATCTCGATGCGCTCGATGTTCTCGACGGGCAACTGCGACAGGTCGGCCCCGCGCCCGAATCCGGAGGGATCGTTCACCTCCACGCCATCCACCAGCACCAGGACCTGTTCCGCCTGGGTCCCGCGCAGACGAACCTCCACCCGGCTCCCGGCTCCCCCGTTCCGGACCACATCCACGCCCGGCACGTTTATCAAGGCCTCGGCCAGGGTTTGCTCCTGTTTCGAGGCAAGCTGTGCGTTATCCACCACCGTGACCGAACTGCCGACCTCCGTCACCGGTGTGGCAACACGGTTTGCCGTCACCACAATCGTCTGTTTCGGCACGGCATTGGTCACCGTTCCCGCTGTCGCCAGGCCGCCCGCCACAACCCATCCCGCCGCCATCAACCAGGTTTTCGTCGTCATATCCCGATACCCCTTCTTCCTCTCCGATCATGTGTTTGTTGCACGTCACCGGAACTCTCCAGTGAACGGTTGCCCCCGTCTCCCATCAGCCGCCTGCTCCGCCGCCCGTGCCACAAACAAAAAAACCTTCGATCGCCTGAAAGGAAATCGAAGGTTTGAAACGTCACTCACACCTCATTCCCTCTTCCCTCGCGAAAGAGCGTTGGACGGTCTCTTTTGACCATCCTTCAATGAGCATGAGGTATTACGTCTTCTGGCTCCCGGCATCAATCCTACTGCCCCGCCTTCCCCCCGCGTGAGCAGGAGTGGTTCAGGGGTCTCGTAGCCGGTTACAGCGGCGCGACCGCGTCCGAGTCTAACGGACTTCCGTACTTACCTCACGGCATCTGGTTTTCAAAGAACGGCGTGAACATAGCATACTCAGGAAACACGTCAACCCCCGGTTCACATCTTTTCGGCGGGGACGTCACGCCAGGACATCGAGGGCGATATTCACCCGGCCCATCGGGGCCGAGACCTGGAATCCCGCCACCGCACCGGCGATCCTCTCCCGGATTTCGCGGGCAATCTCAATGCCGACCTTGATGCCGTCCTCCTTCGTCGAACATTTGCTCATCCGTTCCAGGATGGCGGCGGGCACGACAATCCCCGGCACATGATTGCTCATGAACTCCGCATTCTTGAAGGACATCAACGGATAAATACCGGCCAGAATCGGAATGGTCCGATGGTGTTGCCCCACCCGGTCAATAAAGCGCAGCAATGCGTCGGCTTCGAACACCGGCTGCGTGAAGGCAAACTCGGCGCCGGCCTCGACTTTCTCAAAGAAGCGGCTGATTTCCCGCTCCATCTCCACAGCGGCAGGATTGGCCCCGACGCCGATGGCCATCGCCGTCGGCTGACTGATCGGCTGACCCGCCGCGTCGAACCCGTGATTAAGATGGTCGGCCAGCGCCGTAAGCCCGATGGCATCCAGATCGAAAACCCCGGTGGCATCAGGATAGTTGCCCAGTTTGGGCGGATCGCCGGTAATGAACAACCAGGTCTTCAAGCCCAGGGCATATCCCCCGAGCAGGTCCGACTGCATGCCGATCAGATTGCGGTCCCGGCAACAGTAGTGCGGCAGTGGCTCGATCGTCAGATCCTTCAACATGGAAAAAGCCGTTGCGAGAACGGACATCCGGGCGCTGGCGCGCGGCCCGTCGGGCAGATTGATGGCGTCAACCCCCGCCGCCTGACACTGGCGGCATCGATCGATAAACGCCTTCAACCCGCCCCCCGTCTGGGGAGGAAGCATTTCGATCGAAGACACCCTCTGCCCCGCCGCCAGTTTCGCGGCGAAAGCGGATTTCTCAGCAAAGGGCACGACGTCGACCGCTGGTCGACCAGCCGGTCCCGGAGCGTCCGATTCCTTCGCCCGTGAGGCGATCTCGATAAACTGTTTCACTCCGCTCATCGCCTTCACCGCACGCGCCGCCATGCGGATATGGGCGGGCGTTGTGCCGCAGCACCCCCCGATCCCGCGCACGCCCAGCTCTACATACCGCTTGCAGAATTCGGTGAAATATTCCGGGCTGTTGAGGTACAGCATGCGGCCACCGACTTCGCGGGGTCCGCCGGCATTCGGCATCACCACCACGGGCTTTGTGACACACCCGACCAGATGTTTCGCCGGGTGGAAAAGGTCAGCCGGTCCCCGCCCGCAATTCAACCCGATCAAATCAACGTTGGGATCCGCCTCCAATCGCCGACCGACCATCTCCTCCGGTCTTTCACCCGCCACCTCGGTCCCCTGCGGCTCCAGCGTGAAGGAGGCCAACACCTCCAACCCCCTGCGTTTGGCCAGTCCGGCCGCTCTTTGAAGTTGATCCAGATCGTGAAAAGTTTCCAGGACGACCAGCCTCACGCCCTCGGCGGCCAGCACCGCCAACTGCTCGTCCAGGGCTTCGTCAGCCTCGGCCAACTGCCTGACCGTGGGCCGGATATCCGGCATGAAACAGGGGCCGATGGAGGCGGCCACCTCAATGGACTCGCCGGCGGCTTCACGCGCCAGCTTCACGGCGGCACGATTGATGTCGGCCACACGATCCGCCAGACCATAGGGAGCCAGCTTGATCCGGTTGGCCCCGAACGTATTGGTCTCGATAATGTCGGCCCCCGCCTCAACGTACTCCCGGTGGATTCCCAGGATGAGTTGCGGCTGCGTGAGACACAACTCGTCGTAGCAGGCGTTAAGAAAGATGCCCCGCTGGTAAATCACGGTGCCCATGGCACCGTCAAACACCAGCGCGCTGGACCGTATCCGCTCAGCAATGGAAAGCTTGTTCTTCACGGAGTTCAAAGTACCGCCCGGGCGCCCGGGTGTCCAGACTGGAAAAAAATCAGGGATACCCCCACACCCGAATCAGGGATTCCCTGATTGACGAAACACGGGGGGGCTCCTTTAATCAGAAGCATCAGATGAAGGACGGGGAACTTATGCGCCCCTTCAAAAGCCGGGGATCACCTGCAGGAATTCAGCATGACCTATTCACGGGGTATAATCTTACTGGTGGATGATGATCCCGCCATCCTGCTCACCGTAGGGGACCTGTTGCAGTTCAACGGGTATGAAGTGATCAAGGCGTCCACCGCCGAGCAGGCCCTGGATCAGCTATCCCGCCTATCTCCCGATCTGGTCATTCTGGATATCAGTATGCCGGGAATGGGCGGCATGGGATTTCTACGGGAGATTACACACGACAGGGGAAAGCTGAAATATCCCGTTCTCGTCTTTACCGCCCGCGGGGAACTGAACGACTTCTTCACCGGCATGGAGATCGAGGGATTTCTCGCGAAATTCAATAACCCGGAGACCCTTCTGGAAAAGGTCGGCCAGATCATCGACAAGAAATTCTGCACGCCATCCGAATCCGCCCGGGGCGTGAAAAAGCATCGGGTGCTTCTGGCTGAGGATGACGAAGACATTCGCAACGACCTCCTTAAACGCCTGCTCTATCACGGGCATGAGGCCTGGGGCGTCGGGAGCGGTTTATCCATTCTTGAGGCCGTTTTCACGCACCGCCCGAGCGTGGTCATGTTGAAGTATATTCTGCCGCACATGAACGGGCCGGCCATTGCCCAAATGCTGGCGGGCATGCCCTCCACGCGCAATATTTCCGTGATTCTCTATGATGACAGCGGGCTCCATTCCCCCTCGGCAACCTTCCCGCATGTGCGGGCCTTTGTGCCCACGGCGGAAGGAAATGCCCTGCTTAAGGCCGTTCAGGAAACGACGTAGGGGCGCCGGCTAAATCCACTGGCATTTATCACGGACGGCCTGCTTGGGCTGGTCCTCTTCGACCACGCGTTGCCGGGCAATGTTCACCAGGACCCCCACGGCGATCATCGACATGAGGAGGCTCGATCCCCCGTAACTGATGAACGGCAGCGGTAGCCCCTTGGTCGGCATGCAGCCCGTGACGACCCCGACATTGATCACCGCCTGGATCGTCGTCATCAGTGTGAACCCCGTGCCCAATAAGCGCCCGAACAGGTCGGGAGCCTGCAAACTGATCACCAGGCCGCAGATCAGAAACCCGGCGAAAAGAGCGATGACCATGCAGGTCACCACCAGCCCGAGTTCCTCGCCGATGATGGCGAGAATAAAATCCGTGTGCGCCTCCGGCAGGAAATACTGCTTCTGAAGACTCTCCCCGAGCCCCACCCCCCAAAACCCTCCCAACGTGAAAGCCTCCATGGATTGGTGCAACTGGTAAGCGGCCGCCGGATATTTTTCCGGCATGAGGAAGGCCAGAACGCGACCACGCCGCACATCGTCATACAAAATGGCGACGGCAAACCCGATCAATCCCACCGTGCCGCCGCCCAGCAGGTACGGTAACGGGCTGCCCGCCACAAACAGCAAAGCGCCTCCGACCCCCGCCACCAGCAACGTGGTGCCGAAGTCGGGTTCCAGGAAGATCAGCCCCACCATGACGACCAGCATCACACCGGGTTTCAGGATGCCATCCAGAAAAGTTGACGCCCTGCGCCCGACGCGCGTCGTCCAGGCACTGAGCATGATAACCACCGCGAATTTCGCCAGTTCCGAGGGCTGAAAACTGACAACGCCTATTTTGAGCCAGCGCCTGCTCCCCCCGATCCTGTAACCAATATGAGGAATCAACACCAGAACCAGCAGGGCGGCAGCCATCACCGCAAGGGGAATCCAGTACTCACGCCACTTGTGATAATCTACCGAAGCGGTGACCAATCCAGCCACCAGAGCCACCGCCAGCCACGCCATCTGGCGTTTCAGGAAGTAGCTCGGGTCATTGTGAGCATCGACCCCTTTAACAGAACTGGCGCTGGCCAACATAACGATGCCCAGCGCCAGCAACAAGAGGACGATACCCACCAGGATGGTGGGTGTCTTCCACATTATTATTCAACAGGGGGCGGAATCTTGATCGTCTGACCCACCCGCACGTCCGGAGACGTCAGGCTGTTGAGACGGATGATTTCCTCCGCGCGCACGCCGTACATCATGGCAATCGAGTTCAAATCCTGGTTCGGCTCGACCACATGCAGCACTTCGTTCGACTTCGGAGCAACCACCGGGGCCACGGCATCGGAAGCACCAACCACCGGAGCCACGGCCATCTCATCAACCGGAGCCGGGCTGCCTTCTGTTGCCGCCACTTCCGGAGCGCTCACCGCCGCCGTACCCTTGGGCATCGCCAGCTTCTGGCCAATGCTGATCCGGTCGCTGGTCATGCTGTTAACCTGCTTGATCGCCTTGACCGTCGTCTTGTGACGATAGGCAATGCCGCCCAGTGAATCGCCCGACACCACGGTGTACGAGCTACCGCCGGCCACGGCTGCGGGGGCCGCCTTGCGAGCCTTCCGTACCGGTTCCGGGGCATTCAGATTCACGTAACCGGGAAGCGTCAGCTTCTGGCCGATCCGGACCTTGTTCGGATCGCTGATCTTGTTGAGCTTCATCAGGTCAGCGCGGGAAACATTGAAACGCTTCGCGATCACCGACAGGCTGTCGCCCGATTTCACCTTGTACGTCTTGGTCGACAACTCACGGGCCGGCGGAAGATCCATCTTCGGCGCAGGCGGCGGCATCACCACAGGCGGCTCAACCGGGGGCATGACCACAACCGGCACTTCCGCCGGAGGCGCCTGCTTCGTCGTTCCGCACCCACCACTCAACATCAACGCACCCACCATCACGCCATGTACCGCCACGATCGATCCGATTGCCCATACTTTTTTCACGCCAAGCCTCCTCTTTCAATCTCGTTTACAATGTTCAAAAACTGTTCGCCACGATCCTCAAAACTCTTAAACTGGTCAAAACTCGCACAACCCGGGGAAAGTAAAATTACCTCTCCTGATACGGCCTCCTTCCAGGCTTCATGAATGGCCTCCTTCAAGCCCGCACACATACAGCACGAAACGGCGTCTTGCCACGCCGAGGCCATGACCTGCGAATATTTACCGATAAGATAGACACGCTTCACCCGATTGACCAGTATTTTTTTTACCGGTTCTAAATCTTTTTCTTTCAGCAGTCCCCCGGCGATCAACCGCACGGGTCCCTTCGCCATACGGATCCCCGCCTCCATGGCGGCCAGATTCGTGGCCTTGGAGTCATTAATGAACGTCACACCCCCGAGCGTGGCGGCCGTCTGCATCCGGTGGGGCAGGCGCTCGAACGCCGCCGCCGCCGTCCCGACATGCTGCGGAGCCACGCCGCACCCCGCCAGCGCCGCGACACACGCCGACGCCGTCAGCCCCATGATGCCGTTGTCAAACGCGGTTCCTGCCACCGATACAGGTTCCGCCAGATAACGACTCTGAATCCGTCCACCCTCGTAACGGTAATCCGCGCCCGGACCCGCGCCGAACGTCCGGATGTTACACAATGAGGGAATGGCCGCGCGGACGGCCGCCGGCGCGTCCAACGGAAGCACCGCCGTCTGGCCCGCCGTCATGCGGGCAAACAACCGCGCCTTGGCGGCCTGATAGCCTTCCATCGTCCCGTGCCGGTCCAGGTGATTGGGATTGAGGTTGAGCAGAATCCCCACCTCCGGGGCAAACCGGTCCACGGTCTCCAATTGAAAGGAACTGACCTCGGCGACAATCCAGTCGGGCACGGGTCGCTGCCGCGCCAGCGCGGAGACCGGGATCCCGTAATTCCCGCCCGCCACGGCGTTCAGCCCCGCTTTTTCCAAGGCCTCCCGGCACAATTTCACCAGGGTGCTCTTGCCGTTGGAACCCGTCACCGCCAGCATCCGGCTGGAAGCGTAACGCCAACCCAGCTCAAGTTCGGACAGGATGGGCAGCCCCCGTTGCCGTGCCTGCCGCACCGCCGCATCCGTCAGGGGAATCCCCGGACTGATCACGCCGAGGTCAAACTCTCCCGGCGGCAGATCGCGGCTCCCGGTGTGGACGGTGACCCCTTCGGCCCTCAACGCCGCAGCTCGCGCCTCGATCGCGGGGGAGCCCCCCGCATCCATGATGGTCACGCGCACGCCCCGTTCCTGCAATAGCCGGGCGGCGGCTTCGCCGCTGGCGCCCAGCCCCATGATCAGGGCCGCTTGACAGGTGGGAACATCGTGAGTCATGACCGAAGCTACCGAATTTTCAGTGTCGCAATCCCCAGCAGGGCGAAAAGAATCGACAGGATCCAGAAGCGGATGGTGACCTGGGTCTCGCTCCATTTACGCAACTCGAAATGATGATGAATCGGGGCCATGGCAAAAATCCGCTTACCCCTCAACTTGAACGAGGCCACTTGGAGAATGACGCTCATCGCCTCCATGACGAACACGCCGCCCACGATCACCAGCACCAGTTCCTGCTTGGTGAGAATCGCCACCATGGCCAGGGCGCCGCCCAGGGCCAGACTGCCGGTATCGCCCATGAACACCTGGGCCGGGTGGCAGTTGTACCAGAGGAACCCCAGGCACCCGCCCAACAGGCAGCCACAAAAAACGGTCAGTTCGCCACAGCCGGGCACATAAGGGACAAACAGATATTCGGCAAAGGGCCGATGCCCGGCCACATAGGCCATCACCAGGTAGGCCAGGGCCACGGAACTGCTGCAGCCGATCGCCAGCCCGTCGAGGCCATCGGTCAGGTTGACGGCATTGGAGGCCCCGACCACAATCAACGTGATGAAAATCAGCGTCAGAACAATGCCCATGTCCACCACGGCGGGCGCCTTGAGAAACGGCACCATCAACTCGCGCACCTGCATTCGGGTTTCCGGCAGCCAGAGCAGAACCGCGCCAATCACCAACGCCCACAGGACCTGGAGTTTGAATTTGGCCCGGGCACTGAGCCCGGCGGCGCTCTTGCCCTTCAACTTGGCCGAGTCATCCATGCAACCCACCGCCCCCATGAAGATGAAGGTGGACAAGGTGAGCCAGATAAAGGAACTGGTGGGTCTGGCCCACAACAGGGTGGACAGGGTCACGGACCCGATGATCAGAAGGCCGCCCATCGTCGGGGTGCCCTCTTTTTTCCCATGCAGGACATGGAGTGGCGGGGCCTCCTCCTTGCGGACGTACTGCTGAACCTTGAGCCGTTTCAGTTGCCGGATCAGCCAGGGGCCAAGGATGACACTGAGCAGAAACGCGGTGGCCGCCCCACCCAGGGTGCGGACCGTGATGTATTTAAAGACGCGCAGTTCGGAGATCCAAAACCCGAGAAGATGCAAATAGTACAGCATGTTACTTACCTGATCCTTGTTCCAGCCGGGCGACCACCTCTTCCAGATGCCGGCCCCGCGAGGCCTTCACCAGCACCCCATCGCCGGGGCGTATCCGTTCCAACAGACAGCCCGCCGCCTCATCCGTTGTGTGACACTTGAAAATCATTCCGGCCGCCATGCCGGATTCCATCGCGCCGTCCGCGATTTGCCCGCCCAGTCCTCCCACGGTGATAAGCCCCGCCCAGGAATGCCCCCCCACCAGCCGCCCGAGGGCCGCATGTTCCTCAACACCCGTCGGACCAAGCTCCAGCATATCCCCCAGCACCAACCATTTCCGTCCGGCCACGTCCAGTTCCTCGAACGTCCGGAGGGCGGCACGCATGCTGACGGGGTTGGCATTATACGCATCATTGATCACCGTGACACCCTGAATCTCGCGGCGTTCCCAGCGCATGGGCGGCGGCACAAACCGCAGCAGGGCTTCCCCAATCGCCGTCCAGGCGACGTCGAAACCCCGTGCCACCGCAATCGCCAGCAGAAGATTGTGCCGGTTGTGGGCGCCCGGCAACGACAGGTGGACCGTGACCCGGTCACCGGTCGCCTTTTCCATGATGGTGCATTCACCGAGCCGGGGGTCCTCCCGCACCAGCGTGTAATCGGCTTCGCCCCGCAGGGAGGTCGTCACGACCCGACACGGCGCCATTCCGGTCAACAGCCCGGCATGCGGCTCATCGCGGCTCAGCACGGCCACCCCGGCGGCAGGCAGATGACTGAACAGCCGGCCCTTCTCGCGGGCAATGGCCTCGACGGTTTCAAAGAACTCCAGGTGCACCGGCCCAACATTGGTGATCACGCCCCAATCCGGCCCGGCAATGCGGCACAGCGGGTCCATTTCGCCGGGATGGCTGATCCCGAGTTCCAGCACACCCGCGCGCGTATCGTCCGCCATGGCCAGCAGGCTCAGCGGCAGACCGATCTCGTTGTTCCAGTTCCCCCGGGTCCGGGCGGTGGGCAGGGTGGTTTCCAGCAACGCGGCGATCAATTCCTTGACCGTCGTTTTCCCCGTACTCCCCGTAACCCCGACAATGGTTGGCGCCAGCCGGCGCCGGTAGCCCGCCGCGAGGTCGCGCAGGGCCAGCGCCGGATCCCTCACCACCAGCAACGGGACCGCCCCGGCCAATTCCCCTGCCCGCGCCGCGCTCACCAGGGCGCCGGCGGCATCGTTCGCAGCGGCCTGACGTACAAAATCGTGCCCGTCCACCCGGGTTCCTCCCAGGGCCACAAACAGCGCGCCGGGCCCGGCATTCCGGGCATCGTGGACAACGGAGGTGATCGCGAGGGGGGCGTGCGGCAACCATTCTCCGCCACACCACCGGGCCAGTTCCAGGGGATCAAAGCGCGGCATACGGGTTATACCGCCTCCTTCCGCAACAAATTCCGCGCCACCACCCGGTCGTCAAAGGGCACGATCGTATTGGCAAATTCCTGCGTGCTTTCATGGCCCTTGCCGGCGATGAGAATTACGTCGCCGTCACGGGCTTTCCCGAAGGCGGCGGCAATCGCGGCGGCGCGGTCCTCGACCACTTCGCCGCCCGCCCACCCTTCAAAGCCGGCCCGCACCTCCTCGATGATCTGCAGGGGGGCTTCACGCCGGGGATTGTCCGACGTCACCACCGCCAGATCCGCCAGTTCCGCCACCACTTTCCCCATCAGCGGACGCTTGGAGTGATCCCGGTTTCCGCCGCACCCGAACACGACGATCAGGCGGCCCTCCGTAAATGTCCTGAGGGTTTTCAGCACGTTGGACATGGCGTCGTCCGTGTGCGCGTAGTCCACAAACACCCGCCATCCGCGACCGGTCGGGACTTCCTCCAGCCGGCCGGGCACGGTCCGGCACTTGGCCAGCACCTCAACCACCAGCCGCTCGTCAACGCCCAGAGCGCGGGCCGCCGTGTAGGCGGCCAGGGCATTTTCGACATTATACCGCCCCAGCAGCTCGAGACGGAGGCGACTTTCCCCCCATGGGCTCACAATCCGAAAGCGGCTCCCCTGCCGGTCGTAGACCACGTCCAGCGCACGCACCGAGGCCTCGTGGTCGATCCCCAAGGTCACGATTTCAGCGGTGATCGCGGGATCGGCGGCCAGACGGCGGCCGTACGGATCGTCGACATTGATCACGGCGGCCGGCTTTTTCGCCCGGCGACCCAGCCCCAGAAACAACTTGCGCTTCGCCTCGTAATAACCGTCCATGGTCTTGTGATAGTCGAGATGATCGCGCGTCAGGTTGGTGAAGACCGCCACATCGAAATCGAGCCCGAACACCCGGTCCTGATCGAGCGCATGGGACGACACCTCCATCACCGCGCTCCCGCAACCGGCATGCCGCATCTGATCCAGCAGGGCGTGGATATCCGGGGCCTCCGGGGTCGTGCGGCTGGCGGGAATGATGCGGGCGCCGACCTCATACTGGACCGTCCCGATCAACCCCGGGATCAGACCGGCCGCCGCGAGAATGTCCCGCAGCATGAACGTGGTGGTGGTCTTGCCGTTGGTCCCCGTGACGCCGACCAGTCGCAACCGGGCGTCGGGATGGTCATAAAAGGCCGCCGCCGCCTCGGCCAGGGCCCGCCGGGCGCCCTCCACCTGGACATGGGTGGCCTCACGGGATGAAAAACGGGCCTGCTGCGACACGACGACGCCGGCCCCGCGCCGGAGGGCGTCCTCCGTGAAATCCATGCCGTCGCGATGCTCACCCGGCACGGCCACGAACAGGAAGCCTGGCTTCACCTGGCGTGAATCGTAGGCCACACCGGTCACCTGGACGTCGCGGTTGCCGCGGACCCCCAGGTGGGCCACGTTCTTCAAGAGTTCATCCAGTTTCATGGCGTGACACGGGCTTGGGAGGCAATGGCCGACCGGTCCTCGATGGCGGGACCCGGCGGAAGAAGGCCCAGATAACGCGCCGCCTGTTCGGCGACCTCGCCGAAAACCGGCGCCGAAACGATTCCCCCGGTATGCAGGGGCTGGGGCTCATCCATCACGACGATCATGCCGAATTCAGGATCGTCCGCCGGCATGAACCCGACAAACGACGCCATGTAGTCCGTCTCCGAATAATGGCCCTTGACCGGTTTCTGGGCGGTCCCTGTTTTACCGGCCACCTTGAATCCCTCCACCGCCGCCTTGGTGCCCGTCCCGCCGGGCTCGGTGACGTGCGCCAGAATCTCCCGCATCACGGCCGCCGTGTCGCTCCGGATACACCGGCCCAGCGCCTGCGGTTCGTGGCGGACCAGCACGGTGCCGTTGGGGGAGACGACCTCCTTGATGACATAGGGCCGCATCATGATGCCGTCATTGGCGATGCCGCACATGATGCCCAGCATCTGGAGCGGGGTGACGGCCACACCCTGCCCGATCGCGATCCGGCTCGAACTGATGGAGGACCATTTCGAGGCCGGGGCCAGGATGCCCCCCTCCTCGCCCGGCAGATCGATGCCCAGGCGGCTCCCGATATTGAACCCGCGCAGATAGCGATCCAGGCGTTCGTCACCGAGCATGATGGCAATCTTTGCAGCCCCGATGTTGCTCGATTTCTTGATGATGTCCGCGACATTCAACTGCGAATACGGATGGTAATCACGCAGCACTTTTTTCTGGTAAAGCCACCGCCCGTTCTCCGTGTTGAACATGGTCGTGGGTGTCACGATGCCCTCGTTCAGGGCGGCGGCAATGACGGCCACCTTGAACGTCGAACCCGGTTCATAAACATAACCGATGGCGCGGTTGAGTTTCTGCTCATCCGTCGCGGAGCGGAAGTCGTTCGGGTTGAATCCCGGCCGGTTCACCATCGCCAGAATTTCACCGGTTCGAACGCGCTGGATGATGGCGGAGGCCGCCTTGGCCCGGTGCTTCTCCATGGCGGCATCGATCGATTTTTCGAGCATGTACTGCAGGTTCTGGTCGATGGTCAGCACCACATCGGCCCCGTCGCGGGGCTGAATCTCCTGGATGCGGCGGTCCAGCATCTCGCGCCGCCGGCCGTCCAGCTGGCTCTCCAGCAGGCCGGGTGTCCCCTTAAGATACTTGTCCATGCACTGTTCGATGCCCCAGGACCCGACACCGTCGTGATTTACAAACCCCAGAATATGGCAGAGCATTTCCCCCTGGGGATACGAACGGGTGGTGGTGTCCGACAAGTGGATACCCGGCAGTTTCAGCCGGGCCACGGCGTCGGCCTGTTCATCCGGGACGTACCGGGCGAGATAGACGAAACGACGCCGCTCCTGATTCATCAGGGTGGCTGTCTCCGTCGGGTTCAGACCCAACACGGCGGCGACCTGGGACGCCACCACGCCGACCTTGTTGCTGGCGATCAGCACCGACGGGTCAGCCCAGACGTCCTTGGCCCCGACATTCGCCGCGAGAATATTGGCGGAGGGGCCACCGTCCAGGATCCGGCCCCGGGGAACCGCCAACGTCTCCTTATACGTCCGGGTCTTGGAAGACATCGAGCGGGATTGCTCCCCCGCCCCAAGGTGCAGGAAAACAAGACGAACCGCCAGCCCCGTCATCGCCAGACTCAGCATGATGGCGAGGACGAAATATCTGGCCGATCCATGTTTCTCAGTCATTCATCACAATCCTGTCAACTCGCGCCAACCGTCCCCCGGGCCGGGGTTCCGGCCCCATCAGGGTATCGATGGATCCATCCGCGCGCATACGCACAATCTGATCGCGACTGGGCCACGTCATCACCAGCCCGTGCTCCTTCAGGGCCTTCTCGACATTGGCCGGCGATTGCAGCCGGGCCCATTCGCACTGCTCCTTGATGACTTTTTCGCGCAGCTGATCGCGCTGGGCCTCAAGCTTTTTGATCTCATGCCCCAATGCGGAGGTCCGGCTTTGTACGCACACGTAAATCAGGCTTACCCCCGCAACCGCCATCAGAACCAGGGCGAGCCGGGCCGGGAACATGAGTCCAGTCTGTGTCTTCTTCCGATTACGTCGTGCCATACTAGTCTTTCCTTTCAGCCGCGCGCAGTTTCGCCGACCGCGCCCGCGGATTCATCTGACATTCCTCTTCCGAGGCCATCACCGGCCTGCGGGTCAACACCTCAACCGGCGGTGTCAAGCCGACCCATTTCTGCCCGCCTTCGGGCAGGGATTCCCAGCGTCCCTGGTGTTCCGCGAAAAAGTGCTTCACGATCCGGTCCTCGAGACTGTGGAAGGAGATCACCACCATCCTTCCCCCGGGCGCCAGCAGCCCCAGCCCCGCTTCCAAACCCTTTTCCAATGCCTCCAACTCGCCATTCACGGCAATCCGCAGCGCCTGAAACGTCTGCGTGGCCGGATGGATCCGGCCGCGCCGGCCCCCGTACACCCGCATCACCAGGTCCGCCAACTGGGCTGTCCGGACGAACGGAGCCTGACTGCGCTCCTGAACCACCCGCCGCGCGATGGCGCGCGCGCGCGGTTCCTCGCCGTACCGCCTCAGCAGATCCGCCAGACCGCCCTCGGGCAGCGTGTTCAGCAAATCCGCCGCCGTCAGGGCCTTCCCGCGGTCCATGCGCATGTCCAGCGGACCATCCCTCATAAAGCTGAACCCGCGCCCGGGGTCATCCAACTGGTTCGACGAGATCCCGATATCGAGCAGAACACCGTCAACCTTTTCTACTCCGCTGGCCGCCGCCGCCGCCGCCATATCCGCGAAACTCGACTGAACCAGCGTGCAGCGCTTTTCCCACTGGCCCAGCACCGCCCGTGCCCGAACCAGCGCCTCCGCATCCTGATCAAGGGCCAACAGGCGCCCTTCCGGACCTATCGCCTCGGCAATGACACCGGCATGCCCTCCGCCCCCCACGGTGCCATCCAGATAGACACCGCCCCGTCGGGGCGCCAGCCAGTGCATCACCTCATTTGCCAGAACCGCCCGATGCATGGGCACTCTTTCCCATCCCGCCGGAGGGCGGGGAGCACACCGCCGTGCTGGCAATCCGAAGCCCGCGATGCTCCGCCTGCCTCAATCCCAAGGCCGATCCCAAGGTGGCCGGACGCCCCTGTGGCAGTCGCAACCAGTGAAAGCCGCCATCCCGCCAACCCGTAATGGACCCGCTCATCTGCAAAAACTGCGTTACGGTCGATATTTTCATCAGGCATCCTCCGTCGTCACCAGCTCAGAAACCCACGTAGCGCGCGGCCTCACCCAGATCCGCCGATCCCGTGGAACCGACCTGCTTCCACAACTCCGGATTCCATAGTTCAAAGTGGTCAAAAACCCCGATCAAGATCACTGAGTCGGTCAAATTCGCGTAACCGAGCAATTCATCCTTCACCCGGATCCGCCCCGCCGTGTCCCAGGGAGCCAACTGCGATTGCGAACCCAGAATGCGCGCAAACTGGCTGGCGCGGGCATCGGCAATTGAATGGTTCCGGATCGCTTGAAGACGACGAACCATCTCGCGGGCGGGAAACACCAACAGGAAATTGCGCTGCGCAATATCGGGGAGCACATAAAGACTGTTCGGAACACCTGTGTGTTCCCGCCATTCCGCGGGAATGGTCAGACGCCGTTTGGGATCCAGCGAATGGGCGAAATTGCCGACAAAAACGCCCTGCGCCTCTCCCAACGATCCCAATCCTGTGTTCGTGATATCCACCAAGGCCCCACAATGGTTAACTTACGCGACACAATACAACACTTCGCCCCACCAGCAGTCAATAAAATTTGAATGTTTTTTTATGGGAGGATCTTATAACCCCAAAGGGGAATGGCTCGGACCCGGACGGCTCATCGGGACGATTCGCCCCACCCAGTGGACGATAATGCGCCCACGTAAGGTAGGGCGAGTCGTCCCTGCCGGGCCGGGGGACGGATCAAGGAGCGCGAACCTTCACCCACTGTCCCCCGTTTTCACGGGATTGCCGGGTTGCTTCACCGACTCTCAGCGTAGCCAGGGCGTCATCCACCCCGCAAGTGGGCTGGTCCCCGGTCCGGACGCACTGGGCAAACTCCATGAGTTCCGGAATATACCCGCGCAGATGAAGGTGCTGGATCTGCCCGTAGGGCAGGGAGAAGGTGGGCTGGTAGAAATCCCCCGAGGCGTCATCGAAAGACATTCTCATAGGGTGAATACTGCGGGAGGCATGATGAAACTTGAGGGAGCGCCCGTCCTCGGCCAGCAGCCAGCCGCTCTTATGCACAATCTCCATCTGCTCGTAGGGCGGCGACCAATTATTGAATCCGCATTCCCGGATGCTTCCAATGTCGCCGCTGGCGAACCGGAGGAGAGTGATCCCGCCTGCGCCTTCCGGCGCCGCCTGGTAAAGGGCGCTGTCGATGGGGCCGCCCAGATACATCATCAGGTTGCAAAAATGCCCCCCGGCAAAATAGTAGGCGGCGTTGAAGGTCCGCGCCCCGGGTTCTTTTTCGCGCCACTCGGCCAGCAGAAGCCGCATCTTCTGGTACACGGGCGCATAGCGGAGACAGGAACCGATCAGATAGGTCAGCTTCTTTTCTTCGGCGAGTTGTTTGATGCGTGCCCCCCCCTCTTCCGAACGGATGGCGGGGGTCTCGTTAAAGACGGGCTTGCCGGCGGCGAGGGCGGCGAGGGCCGCCGCTTCATGATCGCCGCTGCTGGCTATCAGCACTGCGTCCACGTTCGGATCGGCGATCAGCTTTTCATAACCCACATGACAGGGAAGCCGGTAAAACTCACGGGCGGCCTGCGCGGTGGACTCGTGGGCCGTGGCCAGCGCCACCAGTCGCAGGGCGTCGGGAAGCTGGCTGATCCCCGGGATCAGCACCTCGCGGGCATGCGTCCCCACACCAATCAAACCGATTTTCAGAGGCGTTCCGGAAGAGGTCATGCAAGGCTCCTTGTCAGGCTCACTCGTTGTTCGCATAAGAAATGAACATGGATGTACAGGATGAACAGGATAATTTGGGAATCAGAAAAACGGCAAGCCTGTTGAACTCCTGATATTATCCTGTATATCGATGTTAAATGAATCGGTTTCTTTGGGATCAGATTCAACAAGGGTAACGTTATCCAAAAACCTCATCGATCACCGTCCGGGTCAAGGCGACCCACGTCTTCACCCGTTCCGGATCCTTCTCGACCGTCTCGACGTCCTTCAAGGTGATGTCCACATGCGAGTCCCGGCAGGCCTCCAGATCCCGCTTGAGCAGGGAGCGGACCCGGCCGGGGTCGAATCGATAACTCACCATATCGGCAGGGCTGGGCCGATAGCTGAGAACATAGTCCTTCCGGATTTGCGCCGCACACTTCGCGACATCGGCAAAGGGCGATACGGCGATGCGGCGGAGATTCGGAATCTGCCGCAGCATGTCGATCTTCCGGGTCAGGTCTTCACAGCAGCCGTAAGCCACCAGTCCGAATTTCTTGAGTATGGGCAACTGGTACTGCAGCATGAACTCATCGTGCATCTCCGGCGAGACGGCCGTGAATTCCTGAGCCGCCATGTAGCCCCACAGTTGACGGCGCTTGACCCCGTTTTGATTGGCGGCAGGATCTTCCAGTTCTTCCGCGTACGTCATCGCCTGATTCAGGTGGCAACTCAGCCCCCAGTCCCCGGCCGCTTCGGCTTCATCGTGGGTCTTCATCACGCCGTCACGCAGGAACCCGACCAGGCGATGCAGCCAGTCCGGGTTATCAAGCATGTCCATCATGATATGCTCAATCCCCCGCATGTAGCCCAGATCGGCCGACAAATCACCCGTCCACATGCGAAAGGCCGGCCCGCGGTCCACATTGATCGTGAGGATATCCCCCACGGCACCCGACAAACGCTCGACGGTTTCCGCCGTCCTGACCTCGTCAATTTCGTGCCACGGCATGCGCAGCTTATCGACATCAGACAGGGTTTTAATGGGATAATCCACCTTGAATGAACCTCCCGGCTCATCGGTGAAGTGGCATTTTCCGGAGACCCCCCACCCGGAGCAGGCGTACTGGGCCTGCACGGTGACCCACGGCTCAAAGACCGAATCGTCACCCAGGCTCGCCCAGAACAGGTGCCTCCTGAAATAATCCTCATAGTACCGGAACAGGGGGTCTTCACAAACACATTGAGCCTGGGGCATTTCCTTCCAGGCGAAAGCGCGCACATAGATCAAGGGACGGGTCGGCTTCAGGCTGTTGTGCTGCCGCCACAGCTTCCGCCGTTCCGCCTGCACAGGATCGCGGGAAACGTCGCGGTACAAACAGGCCAGATCACGCAGAATGATGGAGTCCTTGTTATTCATGCTTCTTCCCATTCGCCCGTGCGATAACGATATCACAAACAGACCCAACTTTTTTCACCATGCTCTATTCGCAATTATCCAGCCTATTGTCCACCATTGAAATTCATGAAAAGCCCCGGAATTCCAACTGCTGAGAATACGGGGGTCTTTTTGCATTTTCGAGAAACAAAGCTTTAATCTTCGCTTGATCTTTCTTGCTTAACCTCGCACTCTTCGCTTCGTTGCATTTTTGAGATGAATCGGCATGAATTCTGCTTAAATCATTGTAGGATATATTCTTGCAGGGCCGGAAGGGAGTAAAACAGTGATTCTTAACGCCAAAAATCAGGGATTCACACTTGTCGAGGCTGTGATTAGTGCGGTTATTCTGGCTTTTGCCATTGCCGGCTCCTATGCGTTGATCATCAGGTCGGCATCCATGATTCGCGCCTCGCGCAACCATTATGTGGCCGTCAATCTTGCCAAGGACCGCATTGAGCGTGCCCGCAGCGTGCCCTATTCGCAACTTATTCTACTGACCGAGAGCCGATTGGTAGTGGACGACAGCGGGACACCCTGTTCAACGGGCGATTTCTGCCGGACCACGACCGTCAACACCAACTATCAGTCCGGGGTGACCCTGATCACGGTGAATACCGAGGTCAAGAGCCTTAAGACCCGCAGCTTTGACGGGGAATCGGAGCCGGTTTCCTCCCTCTTCACGGAGTACATCGAATTATGAAATCGCGCCATCCATCCGTATGCGGCTACTCGATGGTTGAGATGATGGTCTCACTGGCCATCGTCATCATCGCCGTCACGGCCGCCACGGGGGGATGGCTCTTTGTTGTCAGGGGAGAGACGCTTAATGCGACCCAGATGAAGCTCGATCTCGAGGTCCGCAAAACCATGGAAAGACTGAGGCGCGACCTGCGGTTGTCATCCATCGATAAGATTTTCTTTTACCCGCCAGGGCCGGGCCCTTACTCGGCCATCTGCTTTCCAATGGCCCATGACGATGACGGGGATGGGATCGTCGAGATGACCGATGACGGGATACACCCGGCGGCCAACGGATCAAATATCCTCTGGGACACAACGGTGATCTACCATGTCTTCACCGGCACCCCCTACCGGCTCATTCAGACCACCTTTAATCCCCGCGACAACTCCCTGTCCGACGCGCAACGGGTCGAGCAAATTGCCAGCGTCGTCCAGAGCGGACACGGCAAAAACACCTATGGCAGCTCGAACGCCGCCTCACACGAACTCTTCGCCAATCTCTTTACCTGGAGCATTGCCGGCAAGGGGGCCGCTTTCGACGGTTACAGTCCGACCTTGATGCGCGAAAATTTCCCCTTCGGATCGATCCTGCTCACGCCCGGCTCCCACGATTTCACTTTTTCGTCGAACGGTCGCAATGCCCTGAGCAGCAGTTACTACATCGGCCTGGACTCCGTGGTCGTCTCCCCCAGCGGGGATGAGCGGGAAGGTGAAGCGCAGACCCCCACCACCCAGACCGGTGCCACCGCCCAACGTGACTACAGGATGGGCGGATCATGGAGCGGGAACTACCAGCTGCTTTTTCCGGCCGCCACTTCCAATACCTCTTTCACCCTGAATCTTGAAAATGACCGCTGGGAGGAAACCAATTTCCGCGGCCTCGGGGCGATCTGCAAACGAACCATTGTTTACTGGGACGAATACGCCAGCCCGAGGGACTTCGTCGTCAAACTGGAAGGGTGCGATTACAACTGGGACGTGGCGGCACAAACCGGCTCCACCAACGTCACCGACATCGCCGACAACTCGCTGACCAACTGCGCGTACCGCGTACTCATCCGGGGCGGCGAGATGGAAAGCGGATCCAACCTCAGATTCGATGGACGCCACGTCTATTTCCTGTTCTACAGCGCCACCGCGGCACCCTTGAAAATCAAACACGCCTTCATCGCCCCGGCTGACAGTTCCACAAACTACACGGTCAATGCCACTGCAACCGGCACGCCCATCCTCTTTGGCTCCTCCGAAAGCATTATGATCGGTGCGAACAGTTATTGCTTCGGCTACACCGATAATTTCGTGATCGAAAAATCAAAAAGCTACCTCGTAACGTTCCTGGTGGACGATTTTTACGGAAATGCACGTTCTTGGGAGGAGATGAACGTGGGTGCACCCGGCTGCTACAGGCTCCTCAACGCCAGCAAGAGCGACCTCAGTGATGCCAACTGGTCCTCCAAGGCCATCGAGCCCACCAACCGCGTCTTCGCCTTGGCCGGCCTCTACACCCTCTATCCCACCAACGGCCTCTTCACCTCGCAGATTCTGGACACCAAACTGGCGGCTCCGGTTTATTCAACCATATCATGGTCGGCTGAAAAGCCATCGGGAACCAGCCTCAAAATAAAGGTGCGCACAGGGGATCAGTCAAATCTCTCCGATGCCCAGGCTTGGAGTAACATCACGGGAGCCGCTTCAGGCGGCACGATCAGCCCAGGCGCCAGACGCTTTATTCAATTTCAGGCGGACATGGACCCCGACAGCGGCGGATGGAACACGCCCAAGCTGAAGGATGTTACGATTAAGTGGGCCGGCGAAACCAAAGTCGTTGATGTGGCCGCCATCATGACTAAAGGGCCCAACTACGGGCTTTGCGAATTATCGGTGGATGGCAAACCCCTGCTGCGGGGCCTGAAGATCAATCTCAAGATTTTCGAGGATATCCCGGGCTGGGGACGCACCACCAAACAGGTTACGTCTGAGGGATCGGTTGAAGTCGAACCAAGAAACACAGGCAAGTAAAAGGAGGGGCATCATGAACACGTTGTACCAACATAATTGGCGTCAGGATAGAGCGGGATCAGCCCTGGTGGTCGTCATGGGTGTTGTCCTGCTCATTGCCATGGTCGCAGCCGGCATGATCGCCGTCGGTCGGCAGCAGATATTTTCGACGGAACGGCAGCGTGATTACGTGAAAGCCCAACTGATTGCGGAATCAGGCGCCAATCAGGCCTACAGTTTGCTGAAGACTAACTTTGCGGCGCGAAATAATGCGGCCCTGTTCCCCCTTACCAGTTTTGATGAAGGCTCGTACGACGTCACGGTGATCTCGATCAGCAGCAACAAGGCCTCCATCATCTCCACGGGCTTCTGCGGCAACGTTTCCGCCGTCGCGAGGATGGACTGCAAGAATTATCCTCTGCCGCTTACCAATGCCCCGCCCCCGCCCGTGCCCGGCCTGAATGCCTACGGCTTCGCCATGCTGGCGGGCGGGAACCTGGGATGGGCAGGAAACTCGGACATGCAGATCAGCAACGGTTGGATGCACTGCAACGGCATCTACTCAGCCAATGGCGTCAACACCGTCAGAGGAAATGTGGAGGCCTGTGGCGGCATCAGCATGGTCGGAGGCGCCACCATCACCGGCACGGGCAAGGCTCCCTCCATTTCAGGAGGGACCATCGGGACACGGGTTGTCGCGGCGGTTCCTCTTGTGGCCATCCCCGACATTGACCTGACGCCGTATTACAGCACGGCACTGACCAATGGTCAGGTTTTCAGCGGTTCTAAATCGCTGTCCGGAACGGTCACACCCGCAGGAGGTATCATGTGGGTCAATGGCTCCCTGTCCTTCGGGAACGGCACGTACAACGGCTGCTTCATCGCCACGGGTGATATCGAACTCAAGACCACCGGCAACGGGACAATCACCCAGACGGCTGCGCAACGTTACCCCGTGCTGGTGTCCCGCGATGGCACCATCACCGTAAAACAGGCCAAAACGTGGACCTTCACCGGTCTCGTGTACTGCAAAACCGGATCTTTCGACAAACAGGGGAACGGCGATGTCTTTGGCAATGGCGCCATTATCGCGGCAGGGAATATTTCCAAGAACGGCGGATGGTCGGGCATGCTTTACAGTGATCCCACACCCATTCCGCCTGGGGGACTCAGCCCAACCATCGTGGATCGCGTCGTCATTACAGCCTGGCAGGATTAATCTAACTATGAACCGTTTATCGCAAACCATGCGAATCGATATACCGCCGGATCTCAAGGATGATTTGCGCCGTGGCACCCGCCGTGTACGGACCGCTGCGCAAACCTCCAAGATTGAAATGGCCTCCCCTTCCCCGGGCGAAAGTCACCGCGTGGGCGACTCCGACTTCCAGGAACTCCTGCAAAGCGTCTACGACGCCGCCATCATCGCCAATCTTGACGGCGGCATTGTGGATGCCAATACGCGCGCCACGGAGTTCCTGCGGCTATCACATCATGAGCTGTGCAGCCTGAACCTGACCGCCATCATTTCCGGCGCCGATAACGACACCCTCCAAACACTCCAGACGAGTGTGGAGAATGATCGGTTCATCCTCATCCAGGCCCATTGCACGCGCAGGGATGACTCCCTTTTCCCGGCGGAAATCGCCGTCAACCGGCTTCATGTAAGAGGAAAGCTCTACTTTTGCTGCTTCATCCGTGATGTCACCCTTCGCCAACAGGCCGAGGATATGCTGCGAACGGTGAATAATGCCATCCGGAACGCATCAACCGGGATCGCCATCTCCAACCTCACTGGACAACTTAAATACGTGAACAAGGCAACCCTCGCCCTATGGGAAGTCGCCTCTGAAGAGGAATTGCTCAGTTACGATCTGCAGACCCTTATCCCCGACACCCAACAGGTCGACACCATGATCGCGACCGTGCAATCAGGAGAGGACTGGTCCGGAGAGAGCGTTATCCAGAGAAAGGATGGCTCCGCCCTCATGGTTCAGGTTTCCGTCGCCGGCAACCGGGATGCCGATGGTGAACTGGTCGGCATGGTCTTCTCCTTCCTGGATATCAGCGACCGGAAACGCGCCGAGGAGGCCGAAAAGCACGCCGAACGCCAGCGGGTCATGGTAGAGAGCATCGGGGCGGCCTGCCATCACCTTGGTCAACCCGCCACCGTGATTCTGACCAGCCTTGAACTCCTTATGCGTCAGCCCGCCATTGAAGGACCGCTCAGCCGGTCGGAACTGCTCAACTCGAGCATGGAGGCGGCTGAGTCGCTCCGCACCATGCTTCATCGGTTGAACGATATATCCGAATACCACACCGACTCCTATATCGATGCCAAGCCCGGCGCAGGGTATTCGGAAAGCCGGATCGTGGCGGTGGGCGAGGACGTTTAACTTCAGGCAAACTAAATCAGGCGGTATAACACGTTCAGGGCACCGCAGTGCCCCAGGTGCAGGGCGAGATCCGTGAATTGCCCGGCGGTCGCATGACGACGCGCCGTTTGAAACGTCTCCCAGGCTGCCTTCCGGTAGGCCGCGCCGTTCTTCGACTGGGTATGCCAGCGGAAATTGGCCAGAAAAGCATCGATAAAGTGCGGTTCCCATTGCTTTCCCAAACGCAGCCAATAGTCGTAATCCATTGAATACATCAGGTCACGGCTGATTTCACCGGTGGCACGGTAGGCGGCGGCCGAGAAAAAAGCCGACGGCTGCGAGATGAAGTCCCGACGCAACAGACGCCGGTAGGAGTACCGGCGGGACTGGGCCACCTTATAGCGGGTAATGAACTCCCGGATCGGACGATCCTCCTCGTCGATGATGCCGCAATGACCGAAACACCACTCAAAGGATGACCGCCGGTATTCCTCCGCCACGCGCGCCAGGGCCCCGGGCTGGTAGGTATCGTCCGAGTTCAACCAGCCCAGCACCTCGCCGGTCGCCATCCTGAATCCCTTGTTCAGCGCGTCGCTCTGCCCGCCGTCGCGTTCCGAGATCCAGCGCAGCCGGGGCTCATACCGCCGTAAAATCGCCAGCGTGTCATCCGTGGACCCGCCATCGATCACAAGATGCTCCAGCTCGAAATCACCCTGTTGCTCCAGAACACTGCGCACCGTCCGCTCAATATAGCGGCCCTGATTGAACGAGGGGGTGATGATGGATAGTTTCATACGCGCCGAACCGCATTCCTGAACGCACGAAACCCGCCCAGGACACCGGGAATCAGACTCGGATGGCGCAAGGTGTGCAGTCCTTGCCGCCACATCACGCCCGGCCGGAGGTAGAAGGCCTTCAAGATATCGCCGCGGGCCTGCTCCAATGCCTCACGGGTAAACCCGTGCGGCACAAACACGGTGTTCAGCACATTCATCCGGCGCCAGTCGCGGGTGAAGGTTCCGTATTGATCGGCTATGCCGAACAATTCACTACCCGGAAACGGGGTCATCTGCATCACACTGATGTCATCCAGGGGCAGCGAACAGGCAAACGCCTTCGTCCGCTCCAGCGACGCCACCGTTTCGCCCGGAAAACCCACGATGAAAAACCCCTTGGTCCGCATGCCGCTGTCCCGGCTCCAGCGCACCGCCTGACGAATCTGATCGAGGTCCAGATGCTTGTGCATCGTCTTGAGAATGTCGGGGTCCCCGCTCTCGATCCCATATGAAATATGCCAGCACCCGGCTTTTCTCATCAGGGCCAACAGGTCCGGATCGACCCGGTCCGCGCGGCCCAGACAGGACCAGCTGAGCGCTATTTTTTCAGCCATCAGGCGTTCGCAAAACTCGCGCACCCGGTCCTTGGAGATCACGAACGTGTCATCCTCGATCAACAGCTCCCGCACACCGTACCGCCCGACCAGATCCTTCACAACGTTGAGGGCATAGGCCGGACTGTAAGCCCGGCACCGGTTGCCGAAAACGGACCGGTCACAGAACACGCACCGGTTGGGACAGCCCCGCGTCAGGACAATCGAGGCGCAGGGCCAGCGTTTGATCCGCCCCGGCGAGGGACGGAACAGCCCCGGAAACCCCTCCAGCAAATCCCAGGCCGGCAGCGGCAGGTCATCGAGACTCGCGATCAACGCACGCGACGCGTGCCGCCGAAGGGTCCCGCCGTCGCGCGTGACCGTCCCGGCGATCCCGCCAGGCACCCGCTCTCCGCCGGCCCGCTCGCGCAGGATCTCTCCCAGCGTCTCTTCACCTTCCCCGATGACCGCCATGTCAAAGGCGGGAAACGCCTCCAGCGTCTCTTCCGGAATGGCCGTCACATGGCAGCCGCCCACGATGGTCAGGATGTCCGGCCGGGCCTGCTTGATCCGGGCGGCCAGTTCCGCCGCCCTGACAATTTCGGAAGTGGTCGCCGTCAATCCCACCACATCGGGAGAAAAGGCCAGAACGTCACGCAGGGCGGACGGAAGGTCAAGATTCCGCGCCGAGGCCTCCACCACGGCAACATCGGCTCCGCTCCGCCGGGCGGAGGCGGCCAGGCACAACAACCCGAAGGAAGGCTCCGTGCTGCCCGCACCGGCAAAAACCCCGTAGCGTTCCTCGACGCTGACCGGCGATGAAGCTAGAACCAGGCGCGGTGTCATGACCCCTTCCGGTCATCCCGCCCGGGGGACGTCGCGGCCGGCCCGGCCTCATTCTGCTCCAGTACCGCCAGTCGCTGTGTCAGGCGCTTGATCTGACGACGGTGCGTGGAAATGACCATCGAAAACTGGAGACACAACAGCAACACCATCAAAAACCCAAGCAGAAAAAGGGTGGTCGTGGGAGCCACCGCCCCGATCACGTCCGACAGTTTCAACAACCAGTCGTAGTGCAGAACCAGGAGCAACACCCCCAGGCCGATGCCCAGCCACAGCCAGCAGTACGCAATATCCAGATGCCCCCGCTGCACCAATCGAACGATCAGCACCAGCAGGCACAGGGCGATCACCACCGAGGCTATCAATTGTTTGGGAAACATGGTCTCTCCTTCCGCGTCATGCGGGCCCCAGCCGCCCGCGCCAGCCGCGCCACATAGGGGTGTTTAACAAAACGACAAACACCGATAACAACATCTTGATGCCGTAGTACAGCGGCTTCCATCCGGAGTGAATGGAGACACCGCCGGAGCGAAGCGCCATCTTCACGGGCACTTCGCGGATGCGCAGACCGGCGAGATGTGCCATCAACAGCACGTCCGCATCGGGATAGTCACAGGGGAAAACCCCGCTCGCAAACAGTCGCAACGCGCGGCCGTTCAGCGCCTGGAATCCGCTGGTCGGGTCCGCGAACCACCGGCGCGTCAACACGAACAGAATTCCACCAAAAAAAAGCTGACCGAGCCGCCGGATCCATGGGGTTTGAAACGTCCCGCCGCCACTGTAACGCGACCCGATCACGATATCCGCCGTACCCGCCCTGAGCGGCGCCAACAGGGCCTCAAGCTCACCCGGCAGGTGCTGGCCGTCGGCATCCATCTGAACCACTCCGTCGTACCGCTGCTGCATGGCGAAGAAAAAGGCGGTTTCCAAACTGGCCCCATACCCCATGTTGACGGCATGGGTCAATACCTTGGCGCCCGCCGCCCGCGCCTCGTCGGCCGTCGCATCGGTGGAGGCATCGTTGACCACCGCCACATCCGCCGCCGGCAGCACGGCTTTCACGCCGCGAATCACCGCCCCGATCCGCCCCTCCTCATTGTGGGCGGGCATGACGACCAGTATCCGTTTCACATGATCCGCTGCCTTCATCCCGAACACCCTAACCCGGCATCGCCGGGACCAAAATGAAGAGTTTGAACAGAAGCCGCGAAGCACGCGAAGTGCTGCGGCGAAGACGCCGCAGCATGGATTGGGGACCCGGAATTTCCTGCATGCGCGGCATCTTTGCCGCGCATGCCTTTGCGGCCTTGGCGACTTCTGTTCAAATACTCTTTCATCTCGAATCCTAACCACGTCTCGACGAATTCAATTCGTAAGAAACTAAAACCTTTTTACAACACCAGCAGCAATGTATAAGGTTCAGCCGTTATCTTCCACCCTGAATTTACAATGGCGCACGCGGAGACATACCATGCAAGACAACCTCGATCGAATCACCAAATGGTTTCCCCTCGCCCTTCTGGCTGCCGCCGTGGTGGCGTATGCCAACAGCTTTTCGGGCCCCTTCATCTTCGATGACTCCAGGGCCGTCACCAACAACCCCAACCTGTACACCTTGTGGCCCCCATGGAAAGCCGTGCAAGTGCCCACTCGCTTTGTCGCGGACCTGAGTTTTGCGGTGAACTTCGCCCTGAGCGACCTGACGGCCGCCGACTACCGGATCACCAATGTTTTGATTCATGTCCTCAACGGATGGCTGCTCTTCGGCATCGTATGGAGAACCCTTTCGCTCCCCCGCTTTGCAGGCCGGTTCGACGTCGCCGCCGTGCCCCTGGCCTTTGTCGTGTCCTTGCTATGGGTGGTCCACCCGCTCCAGACGGAAAGCGTCACCTACATTGCCCAACGCATCGAAGCCCTGATGGGACTGTTTTATCTGCTGATTTTTTACTGCTTCATCCGGGGGCTCACCTCCGCCCGCCCCCGGCTGTGGATGAACGCCTCCGTGGCCGCTTGCGCGATCGGCATGGGGACGAAAGAAATCATCGTCACCGCCCCCCTGATGCTATTTCTCTATGACAGCCTGATGGTGTCCTCCTCCTGGCGCGCCGCACTCCGGGTGCGATGGAAGGTTTACCTGGCGATGCTGCTGACCCTCGGGATCTTCGCCCTGTTGCTCCTGATGGGCATGGCCCAGGCCATGGAGGCGGGCGGCCTGTTTGAGCGGGCCATTACGCCGTGGCGGTACCTGCTGACCCAGGCCGGCGTGATCCCCCATTACCTTCGCCTGTGTTTTGTCCCGACCTCGCTCTGCCTGAGTTACCGCTGGCCTTTCGCGCAGTCCCTGGCCGAAGTCTGGCGTCCTGCCTTGGTGATCGTGGGCTTGCTGATCGTCACGCTCTGGGGCCTTATTCGGCGAAGGGCCTTCGCCTTCCCCCTGGCGTGGTTTTTTGTCATTCTGGCCCCGACCTCCAGCATCATGCCGCTCTCCGATGCCGCCTTTGAACACCGCATGTATCTGCCTCTGGCGGGGGTCATCGTGCTGGTCGTTCTGGGCGGGTATGTCGCGTCGGAACGTTTCCTCAAACGGCTCCCGCGTCCGGGGGCCTGGCACCCGGTGGCCGCCATTCTGCTCGCCGTCCTGGTCACCGTGTGGTTCGTCACGCTCACGCGGGCCCGCAACCTCGATTATCGCTCGGAAGACTCCATCTGGCGTGACGTGCTCAAGAAGCGGCCCAACAATTACAAGGTAGCGGTGGCCGTATCCGGCGCCTTGATCGGGGAAAGCAAGTTCGACGAGGCCACGGCGCTCCTGACCAACCTGTTCGCCCGGCTACCTGACTTCGCCCGGATGTCGTTCGATGACATTCAACGCCAGTACATTCAGAATCCATCCCTCCCCTGCGTGGAATATGCGATGGGACACAACAACCTCGGGGTCGTCTACCTGAATCAGTCGCGCTGGGAAGAGGCGAAGACAGAATTCCGCGAGGCCATGCGCGTGTTCCCCGCCAACTATATCGGTTATTTCAACACGGGCCGGATCGCCTTCTTCCAGGGTAACCGACATGATGCCATCCAGTGGTGGAAGCTCTCGTTGTTGAAAAAGAAGGATGACACCGACTGCCTGTCTCTCCTGGCCTCGACGTATGCCCTGCAAGGCGATCAGACGAATGCCATCAAGTATTATCGCAACGTCCTGAAATGGAAACCCAACCATCCCTTTGCGCGTTCACAACTGGCCTGGACGCTGGCGACCTCCGCGGAGGCGCGGCTACGCGACGGAAAGGAAGCCCTGGCCCTGGCCCGTGACCTTCCCAGGATGAGCGGCGACGCCAGTGCGCGCGCCTATGACATTCTGGCGGCAGCACTGGCCGAAACCGGCCAGTTCGAGGAAGCCGTCGCCTGCGCCGGACAAGCCCTGCGCCTGGCCCCCGGCTCCGCCGACATCGAAAAACGCCTCAAGCTCTATCAACAACGCCAGCCCTACCACGAGTCCCGATGAGCGGGGACGCGGGACAGGCCGATTGTAATTGATTGCGCGATGACGCTGGGTTTATTTCTGGCCGCCCTGTTAATGGGGTTGCTGGTTCTCGCGTGGATGCTGCCGGGACTGATCCTGGTGATCATCACGGCGCTGGCTGGCGCAACAAGCATGTTCAAGGGTGCAACGCCTTCCCCCGCGATCCTGCTCGTCCTCTTCCCTCTGGCGCTCCTGGCCATCATCCCGGCCATCCTCGCCCAGCTCCGGTACAGCATGACCTACTTCGCGCTCGCGGAGGACCCGGCCCTCGGCTCCCTGAACGCCATCGGACGCAGCAAACAGTTGATGGACGGCAACAAGTGGAAATTCTTCTGCCTGCAATGCCGGTTCATCGGCTGGGGCCTGCTCTGCATCCCCACGCTGGGCATCGGCTTTCGCTGGCTCGCCCCCTACTACTGGACCAGCATCGCACGGTTCTATGACGACCTGCTCGCTGGCCAGCAGTCAGGCTGAGGGATCAGCCGTAGGTCTTGTGGAACTTGGGATCCTTCTCCGGCTGGGCCGGCGGAACTGCCGGCGTCGCCGCCGGGGAGGCGGCGGGAGCAGCCGGCTCGGCTTTGGCTTCCGGCTTGGACTCCTTGGCGGGCAGGGCCGCTGTTTCCACGTAATTCATCCGCAGGCTGGTGAGGGTGTTCGTCAACAGGCGTGTCTCATCCCGGTCAAGGTTGCCGCGGCTCTTGGCCTCCAGCATCTCCACCATGTCAATGGTGGCCTGAGCCGCCTCAAGATTGAGTTCCGCCTTGCCGGTAATCGGGTTGATGATTTTCCCGAGCTGCTGCATGGCAGATGACGACAGCATGAGAATTAACTCGATGAAATAGGCTTTGTGCGTCTCAGAACGAGGATCTTTTTCGGCCATAACATGCCTCCTTGAATCCATCCCGGTGATTTACATACGGCTCATGCGCCCCGGCAGGGAAAACCCTTCCCTGCCATGGCCGCACCGGCCGGTCCAACCGGCCGTTTCCGCTTCAGGCTCCCGAAGCGATCAAGCCTTCCTGCGGGCCCGCAAAACGAACTGGCCCGGGGATTCTTTCTTGAACGTCTTATCGGTGTACATCTTGACGTTCAAGGCGTTGATCGGTTCCTGCGACCGCCACTGGTAACCGGTCAGCAACGAAGCCTCGTAGAGCTCCGCGACGGACATGGGCCTGCCGGCCTTCTCCAGGATACCCCGGAGCATATCCCGCAGGTTCGGCTGAGCCTTCCGGGGGACCCGCATATTCCGCACCGACACGCTCAACGCCGGAGCGCGCCTTTCGGCCTGCTTCAAAATGGTGGCCATTTCCATTTCGAGTATCTCGACCTTCTGGCGTATCTTCAAAATCTTCTTCAGGTCATCCGCGTGCAACTCATTTAAGTTAATCATCGAAACTCCTCCCATTTCCTTGATTTGTTTAGGGATAGTACAGCTCTCTCCCGTTTAATCAAGTAGTTAATTGAGTGACGTCCCCTAGGCAACGTTTCATGATCACAACAACCCGTATTTGCTGATGATTTTGAAGCATTTTACGAAATCGTGATTATTGAAAGTTTGCTCATAATCTTAATCGTAATCTTAATCATAATCCATTCTTGAGCAATAGATTACAATTACGGTTAAGATTACGATTAGGATTTCTACGGGATGCTATTGTAGTTAATTGAGTTGATTTATGGGATTGATTCCTGTTAGCAATAGGACGCGGAGGAACCCCATGCCCAGACAACGTGTACTTTGTGTCATTGGAACCCGGCCTGAAGCCATCAAGGTGGCACCGGTCGTGCTTGAACTCAGACGCCATGCCGCCGATTTCGAAACCCAGGTCATGGTGACGGGACAGCATCGTCAGTTGCTCGACCAGATGCTCACCGTGTTCGATCTGCACCCGGATGTCGACCTGAACCTCATGCAGCCGAACCAGACGCTGCAGGATGTCACGTCCCTGGTGATGCACGGCATGGAGAAGTATCTGTCCGCGAATCGCCCGGACGTCGTTCTGGCGCAGGGCGACACCACCACCGTCATGGCAACGGCCGTCGCCTGTTTCTATGCCCATACGGCGTTTGGCCACATCGAGGCCGGGCTCCGGACCGGGGACTGCTGGGCGCCCTACCCCGAGGAATTCAATCGCCGGGTGGCCGGACTGGTGGCGCGCTATCATTTTGCCCCGACACGCGGCTCAGCCATGAATCTCCATCGTGAGGGCATGCCGCCCTCCTCACTCTACATCACCGGCAACACGGTTATTGATGCGCTCACCCAGGTTCTCCACCGCACCCAACCGCCCCCCTGCCCCGTGCCCAAGGGGGCCCCCTACATCCTGATGACCTGTCATCGCCGTGAGATTTTTGGCGCGCCCGTCCGCGAGGTCTTCGAAACCGTCCGGGATTTTGCACGGGCCCACCGTGACGTCTATGTCTGGTATCCCGTTCACCCGAATCCGAACGTGCGCGGCCCGGCGCAGGAAATCCTGTCGGGCGTGCCCAACGTCCTGCTCACGGAACCGCTGGACTATATCGCCTTTCTGCACGCCATGAACGGTGCCTACCTGATCTTGTCCGACTCCGGCGGCGTTCAGGAAGAGGCTCCGGCATTGAAGAAGCCCGTGCTGGTCCTGCGCGATGTGACGGAACGACCGGAGGGGGTGGAGGCAGGAACCTGCTTGCTGGTCGGCCCCCATCGCGACCGGATCGAGGCCGCGCTGGATCAACTGTTCTCCGACCGCGCACTGTACAACCGAATGACGAATACGCCGAATCCCTACGGCGACGGATTGGCCGCAAGGCGCATTGCCGACATTCTGGCCGGCCGCGGTCAGGAATGGCTGCTCAAGCCCTAGCCGCTTTTAAAATCAAGGTGGCGGCCAGGCTTTCAGACGATAAAACCGCCGGGGCGCTAAGTCGGGCGACGGGCGGCCATCACCCCCGTAATCCACCCATACATCCTGGCTTCCACTGCCAATCAGGTTGGTGGCCGGTTGAAACTCTGATCCGGTCAGGGATTCCGCCCACTCGATCCGGAAGTTGAGGCCCGAGGCCGAATTCCACCCGATCATCCAGGCGGCCTCTGTCAGCGGCGACAGATTGCTGAGCGAAACGGGTATTTTTTCGAACCGCCCGCTTCCGGAAATGGTGACAGAACCTGACCAGTCGGCATCATTGACGTAATACAGGACGGCCCCATCAGCCACCTCAATCGTCCCGCTCCCGCTGATCGCCCAGCTGTAGCAGACATTGGTCACGGTCACCGTGCCGCCAACTTCGAGCCTTCCCAACGCGCGATTGGTCACAAACCCCTCAAGCTCGACACCCTGATCACGGCAATTCAGATCAATCCTGTGCAAGGCGGAAGTTGAAAAAGCAAGGGTGACGCCAAGCAGGGTCAAATCCTGATTGGTACCGGAGCAACTGAAGTCACCGGCTAGATTCAGCACGGTGTTTGAAGCCCCGGACGGGAATTCAAACTGGCCGTTGGGTCCGATCACAAACGAGCCCGCCGTTAATGAGCCGCTCTCAATGCGCAGTTTGCCGTTAAGAATGGTGACACCCCCCGGTCCGGCGGCGTTGCTGACAGTCAGACTTGAAGACGCCCCGGACAGAACGATCTCGTTGCCGCCCGCCGAGGCGTATTGACCAATGACCACATTGCTGCAGACGACACGTGCGCCATCTTCAATAAGCAGACGGTTATACGCCCCGTCCACGCCCACAATAAGGTCACCCGTGACCAGCAGGGTTGATGAGGAGTCTTTAATGCGCACCTCATTGGAGACAGCCAGACTGTAATCGCCGATGACGAGGGCGTCACAGCTCGCCAGGCCACCGCCGCTGATATCGAGCCGGTTCCCCGCCCCATCCACCCCGATGCACAGCCGGTGCGTATTGGTCCAGACGGTTCCCGCACCGGTCAGACTTACACGATTTGAGCAGGCGGTATGCCCGACTCCGACCAGGCCGAACGCGCTTTCCACCCTGCCGCCGTTCTGCAGCTCGAGAACATTCCCGCAGCCCCCATTGCCCACGACGAGATGGCTACCGAGCGCCCATACGGAACCGGTGTCCCCCACAAAAACAAGATTGGCCGAACCGGACGTTACGGCGCCCAGTTCCCCATAGCGGGACTGGAGCCGGCCCCCGCTCATCACATAGAGGGCGTTGGAGAGGCCCGCCTGGCCCACCGTCACCCCGTACCGGTTGCTCCACACCGAACCCTCACCCTTGATCACCACCCCGTTGAACGCGGAGGATTCCATCATCCCAATGACGGTATCCATGGCATCAACCGCACCGTTGGTCATCACGCCGACCGCATTATGCCGGCCACCATATCCGACAAAAAAGGTTTGCGCCCCAACCCAGGTGGATCCGGAATCGCACACCAACACGGTATTCGAACCGGAGGACGCGTCGAGTCCGATCAACGCTTCCTCGTTTGACACGATGGCTCCGCCGCGAATGGCGAGGGAGTTACTGCCAGCCAGGTCACCCAGTACGAGATCGGCCCCCAGATTGGTTGAGCCGACAACGAATAGGCGCGTCGCGCCGGATTCATGGGGAACGGGATTGGTATGAATCGTCACCGCCTCCTCACGCGACAGCGTTCCGGGCGCAGCAAAGGTGTATCCCAGGGCCTGCATCTCCGCCACAAGGTTGGTGATTGGTCCCACGTCGTATTGAGGATGGTAATAGAAGCCGGCAACCACATCACGAACCACCTTTAACTTGCGTGCATACTCCACCTTGTTGGAGATCGAGTAAACCAACCCGTTGGAGTCCAACTGGTTGGTGTCCGATACGTAGCGATCCAGGTTTTCAGGCAGCGTGCGGGTCCCGAGATGATTCTGATAGACGGTGTAAGGAAACCACCTTGTCGCCACATTGGAACTCACGGCGGAGATCGCATCCAACGCCGCCCGGGACAACCCCTCGGTGCGATAGCGATGCAGACACATCCGCTCATGGGCCACCCGATAAAGACTTGAAAAGACACTATAATCCACAAGCGAAGCCTGGTAGTGCGGCGTTTCCCAGCATTCAACCGGAAGACCGGCGCTCAGGAATTCGTTGGCGGAGTTCGTGACGCGCCCTTCGGCCCACGCCCAATTATCGTTCGTCAGCGGGCTTCGGGCGGCGTAGTCCCAGAATTCCCAGCCCTCGGCGCTGACTTTATCACCACTCTCATGGGTGTAGCCGTGGGCGGCAATGAAGGCCCCGCCCCGGATCAACGAGCGAATCTGCCTCAAGAACGGACGGTTCTGCGTCATCGGCAGGTCGGCAGGAGCCTGATTGGTGTATTGACCAATGGGGTCCCGGTATCGGGGAATAACGCCGAAGGTTCCCGAGATACCGAGCGCGGTAAGACTGGCGGCGATGCGGACCACTTTGGAAGTAGAAGTCAGCGCCGGCGCAACATCCTCGATTCGCGCAAGCCCGCGAGGTCCTTGAACCCCTTTGGACCCCATGATGTCGTGCAATAGATCCGCCAGAACCAGGCTGCGGTCACAGAGCGTCGATCCTTGGAATGGATTATCCGCCATGTACCAAAAATTAGAGGACTTCAAAACATACGGAACCGGCGCCCTGGCCGTGTTGACCCGCGAGGTAAACACAGCCAGAACCGTCACGTTATTTGTGGGCTCCATGACCATCAAATCGGTGTTGGAGGGGGCATACAACCAATCACCTTTATAGGCGACGGAATCAAACCCGTTGGTCGTGTGAAGATAGCGTAAGCCCAGATGCGTCGTGTCATTGGAACTCCCCAACAGCTTCCAGATGTTGTAGTTCAGCCAGACCACGGTATTGGTCGCGGTGCTGATGTCGGCCAGAAAAGCCGCAGAGGGCGATGCGTAATAATAGGATCCAACGTAAAAAACAGCCTCGTACGCTCTCATCTGCCCTGCGGCATAAGCGTTGACCGGAATCATGTCCACGGACGTCTTGAAGTGCCCCAGGAGATTCTCAAGCGAAAGAGCGTCCGACACCCCGCGTGAGAACGTGTTGGTGGACTCATCATAATAGACCACCGTCCGCCCGTAAGGAATATCGGCGCGCAGACAAGCCGGCGTCAGACTGATGGCCGCCACCACACCCGCCAGTCCCAAAAGATACGACTTCATGTTGCCCCGCATGTTCGGTATACTACCACAAAGTAATGGTTAGGCAAAATGGCAAACGGTCAGTTTCCGGGGCAATATGACACGAAACTTCGTTTTCATGACTCTTTGCGCGCTCCTGACTGGTGCGGGGCTCACAACCCGGGCCGCTGACCTTGTCTTCAGCGAACTCATGTACAACCCGCTGCCTTCGTCAACCAACGCGGCGGATGATGATCAATTTGAATTCCTGGAACTGAGGAACACCTCCGCCTCGCCCATCAATCTGGGAGGGGCTTATTTTTCCGCCGGAATTACCTTTACCTTCCCAGCCGGCACGAATCTCGCCGCAGGCGCCTATGGCTTGCTGGTCCGCAGTGTGGCCTCCATGACGAACCGGTACGGCAGCCTGACCAACATCCTCGGCGTCTATACCGGCAAACTGGCCAACGAGGGCGAAACGGTAACCCTGCGCAAGGGCGATGGAACGATTCTTTTTTCCACGACCTATGATGACACCTTTCCGTGGCCGGAGGCACCGGACGGGGAAGGCGCCTCGCTCGTGCTGACCGCACCCAATGGCGACCCCAATAGCCCCGGAAGCTGGGCGGCCAGCGATGCGTTCCAGGGAACCCCCGGCCGGGCGGGAGGGGGCTCCGCACCGGATGTTGTGATCAACGAGATCCTCGCCCACACTGATCCGCCTGACATTGATTCGGTCGAGTTACTGAACACCTCCACGCAGGCGGTTTCGGTGCTGGGCTGGTATCTGAGCGATGATCCGGTCCAGCGCCGCAAGTACCAGCTCACCCACACGGACGCCATTCAACCTGGTGGATTCCTGGTGCTGACCACCAACCAGTTTGACAGCCCCTCCGCCGTGGCCAGCAACCGGTTCGCCCTGAGCGAACTAGGCGAGACCCTCTATCTCACCTCATCAAACCTGGTGCGGTTTGCCGACTACGTGAAATTCGGGGCATCCTCGAACGGCGTGTCGCTGGGGCGTTCACCCGACGGCTGGGGAGGATTCACCTTCATGGTCACCAATACGCTGGGGGACTCGAACGGGCTCGCCAAGGTGGGGCCGGTGGTGATCAGCGAGATCATGTACCATCCGGCCAGCGACAATCCGGCGGAAGAGTTCATTGAACTGCTGAACATCACCGCGAGCAACGCGCCGCTTTACGATTCCGAAAGACCAACCAATACCTGGAAACTGGCCTCGGCCGTAGATTACCTGTTCCCGACCAACATCACGGTACCGGCAGGCGGGCGCCTGCTGGTCACGGGGGCAACAAATCTTACGGCGTTCCGGACAGCTTACAGCATCCCGACCAACATCCCGATCTACGGCCCCTGGACGGGGCAACTGGATAACGCCGGGGACAGTGTCCGGCTCTACAAGCCGGGCATCCCGGAACCGACCGGCTTCGTGCCACAGATCCTGGTGGACCGGGTGGATTACCTGGACGCCGCCCCGTGGCCGACGGCACCGGATGGCAGCGGTCCCTCTCTGGAACGGCGGGTGGCGACCAATACCGCCAACGGCGCCTCCAACTGGTTTGTCGGACCACCGGGCGGTTCGCCGGGCGCAGCTCCCGCCGGTGGTTTTTTCACGCCATTGATCACACCCGCCGCCCCCGCCACGATGCAAACCTTCACCGTCACCGTCGCGGTCGTGGCGCAACCGCTGCCGACCCAGGTCGTTTGCCGGACGGTGATCAACGGGGTTACGAATAATCGGGTGATGAATGATGCGGGGCTGACCGGCGATGCGGTCGCAAGCAACCAGGTCTACACGACGGTCGTCGCAGGGGGGCTGTCCAACGCCACCTGGATGTATTACGCCTTCGACGGCTATTCCAGCAACGGGGCCGTGTTCAGCCTGCCGGAATCGGAGGTGGAGTATCTCCCGGCGCCGACGGTCACGCTCGAGATATGCAACGACGGACTGGCCTCCACCGTGGCGCCACTGGCCCATTGGACCTCCTATATGACCACCGGACTGGTGACCCACGCCGATTGTTTTCAGGTGTATCTGAACGGGCCGGGTGAAGTCCTGCTGGATGACGTCTATCTGGTGGATGGCGACGGAACGAACCACATCGGCAACAGCGACTTTTCCGCCGCCTTGCCGGGATCAGGCTGGCTGACCAACAGCGGCAATCACCAGGCCTCGGCCCAGGAAGTCCCCTGGGATGAGGCGGGCAACGGCGTCCTTCATGTCCGCGCCACGGGCGCGGGAAACACCCCTGGCCATTTTTACGATTCGCTCAGCGCTTTTTTTACCCCTGATGACATGCAGGTCGGAACGCCGGCAACACTCTATTTCCAGGCGCGGCAGGTCAGCCGGAAAGTCCTTCACTGGTCCTGGGTTCAGGTGGGCAGTCCGCCGCCCGATGTCATCCTCAATGAGGTCATGTACCATCCGGTGCAAACCAACGAAGCGGATTACGAGTATGTGGAGCTTTTCAACCCGGCGACCGTGGCGGTGGATGTATCCGGATGGGATATCGAGGGAACGGGGTTCATGCTGCCGGCTGGCACAAGCCTGGCCCCGACCGGCTACCTGGTCTGCGCGGCGAATACATCGGCCGTGATGACGCTTTACGGGATCACGAACACGATCGGGAATTGGACCGGCACGCTCCAGAATGGCGGTGAGACACTGATCCTGAAGAATACCCAGGGACGGGAACTGGACCGGTTGACGTATGACGATCTTGAGCCCTGGCCCGTGGCCGCGGATGGATACGGCCCCTCACTGGAAAGGGTCAATCCTGCGGTGACCGGGAACACCAACCTGAACTGGGCGGCGTCCGCCGCGGATACAAACTGGCAGCAGGTGGTGCTTACCAATGCGGTGGGGACCAATGCGATTCTTTCCTTTTATCTGGATTACGACGGAAAATGCTGGGTGGACGATGTGTCGGTCAAGGCCGTCGGCAGCGCGGTCGAACTGACAAGCAACGGGACCTTCGAGACGGGAATGCAGGGATGGGTCGCCACCAATAATCACTCCCAATCCCGTACCGAAACGGGAATGGGGCGCGGCGGCGGACAGGCCCTGGCCCTGGTCGGGAACGCCTCGCGCTGGACGCCCGGCGATCCGCCCCGTGAATTGATTCTTTATGGGGACGGGGCCAGCAACCGGGTTTATTCGACCCCTCTGGCCGCGCAGGCCGGAACAAATTATATCCTGTCATGGTGGGTTCGCCGGCAGGGACTCGGCGACAATGTGTATGGCGTGGTCGGCGCAACCACGGGCAAGGTAGCGTTCACGACCCAAGGTTCGCCCGGCCGTCTTAACAGCGTCCATTCAGGACTGGCCCCGTTCGGCCTCGAGCAGGGTGCGCGATCCTTCGACGTCGGCACGGTGGGCTCCACCAACATCATCCGGGCCCGGATCACACCGGCCGGTGCCGCCACCAATGTGCAGTTCCGCTACCGGGAGGTGGGATCCAACACCTATCAGTTCAGCGACGCCCAGTACACCTCCCTCACCATGCGCGATGACGGGGTGGCGCCCGACAGCGTGGCCTCTGACGGGGAGTACGCCAGCGAAGGACCGCCCGCCACCTCGGCCTGGACCCTGGTTCGCTATCAGATCCTGGCCCTGGGCACCAACGGCGTGGTCGCCACCCGCCCGGCCCAGGACGATCCCAGCACCGATTACGCCTACTGGATTCAAGGGGTCGCCGTGCAAACGAATCTGCCCGACTGGCACATGATGATGGACGGCCATCCCCTCGCCTACCCCTTTGTCCGACGCGCCTGTGCGGTCAGCCCGAACGGACAAGCCTTCACCGACGTTTCCGTCCGGCATCGCGGACGTATTGAATCCGGAAACACCTCCTTCCGGACGGGCGTGGCGGTCCGCATGCATCGCAGTCGGCTGTTGAACGCCTGGTTCGCCAACAAACAGGGCGGCATTAATTTCCGGAACCGGATCTATAATACCTTCACCGATTACACCCGGGTGGTCAACGAATGGCTGGGCTACGACCTGCAGCGGGTGGTCGGTCTTCCCGCACCCCGAACCCGGCATGTCTGCCTCTGGCTCAACGGGGTGCCCACCATCACCGTGGAACTGGAGGATCCCGAGGAGGACTTCCTCAAGGGAAACGGAATTGATAAGAACGATTACGTCAGCCGGGCGGGCTGGACCGGCCGCAACCTGACCGGGGGCGACTCCGCCCTGGACAATCTCAATGACGTCAACGCCCAGTTGGATAGCGCCACAGGGGCTGCCAAGAACGACCTTGTCCGCACCAACCTGTGGTATGAGTCCATTCAGCACAGTCTGGCGCTCCTTGCGATGACCGCCAATGCGGACCAGTTTTTCGTGTGGAACATGTTCCAGCATCGTCGTGCTGCCGACGGACGCTGGGAGCAATTCCCCTGGGATGTGGATATGAGTTTCCGCACCGACACCATCATCAGCGGCCCCAACACCAATGTCCTGCCGCAATTGCATCCCTATTATCAGAACCCGCTTCATCCCAGCATCTGGGACGACACCCCGCCCCCCAGCTCCGCCGCCAGCACGCTCGGCAAAACTCTTTTCTATCCTGAAAACGGGACCGGCTCGGAATTTACCCTTCCCTACCGCCACCGCCAGCAGATGACCTTGTGGCGGTATTTCCATACCCTTCAAACCACGAATTACCTGTTCCCCAAGCTCGATACTCTTCAGGCGCAACTGCTCCCCGCGTTTATCCAGCTGGGCATCTCCCGGACGGCGTTTACCAATCAGGTGATCTCCGTGAAACAGGCGATTCTGGACCGGCGCACCTTCCTCCAGAACGGAACCTGGTCCGACAAGAACACGACCCTCTGGAATCCCACCAACATCTATGTCACCACCAACGTGGTCATTAACGAGATCATGTGCGATCCGCCGGCCGGCGGGGAATACCTGGAGCTCTACAATCGCGGTGGCCAGGCCGTGGATCTAAGCCAGTGGACCCTGCAGGCGGGCAGTGAGTCCTATCGCCTGCCTTTCGGAACCATGTTGGGGGCCACGTCCTATCTGGTGGTGGCCGATGCCCAGCCGGTGCTCACGAATTATTACACGGAACTGGGCAACGGGACCGCCTTGATTCAGCGTTATCCGGAAACACCCATCTGGGATAGCCCGCTCGTCTGGACCTCGGCGACCGAGTATGCGAGCCGCGTGCTTGAGATTCCCTCGCTCACTCTGCCCAATGCCGGCGGTTCCCTCACACTCTCCGATCTCGCCGGAACCGTGATCGATGCGGTGACCTACGGCGTCACCCCGCCGTGGCCAACAAACCCGGCCGCCTCGTTTGAACTGATCGATGCCGGGACCAACAATAACACGGGAGCCGCCTGGCGTTCCTCGGCGCTGGTCGGGACCCCCGGCTGGGTCAACACCGCGGCAGCGGACCGGGATGCCGACACCCTTCCGGATGACTGGGAACAAGGCATCGTCGATTCCAATCCCGGGGACGGGATCACCCACGTAACCGGGGTCCTGGGCGCGGATGATTTCGATGATGACGGAGCGCCCAATGTCGTGGAATATGTGGCCGGAACCGATCCCACCCTCGACGATGCGGATACGCTGCGGTTACGGATCGACCAGTCAAACGGCGTGATCGCCGTGGAATTCGACACCCTGCCTATTCAGGGGGACGCCTATCTGGCATTCGATGCCCGGCGTTACACCCTTGATTGGCAGCCTCAGCTCCGCCTGACCAACAACTGGGACAGTGTCGCCAACTTCGCCGGTCTGACCGGGATCGGGCAGACGATCCTCTACACGAACGCCCTCGTCCCACCCTCCGCTTTCTACCGGTACCGGATCGAATTGCATCCCAGGCGTTAAGCCGGGCCGCCTAACGCCGCCGGGGCGTGCTTCCAGCGATAGAGGATTTCGCCCGCCCGCCGCACACAGAGGATGCCCTCCGCCTCGCGGTTCTCGTAGTCGCTGATCCTGATCGAGCGCGGATCCAGATAACCGAGGTTTACCCGGCGACAGACGGACTCGGGAATGGAGGTGGCCAGAATGACCTCGACGCGCGGCTTCTCCACGCCATTCTCGTAAGTCCCGATGCCCTTCACATGCGTCGAGTGCGCCACCACCCCCCAGGGATAATCCTTGTACTTGTCCCACTGCTTCAGGAAGAAATCCCGCGTGTGGTAGCCGATCTTCTCCAGCACGGCGCCGTGCACCGAGGACAGCTCCGTGATGTGCGGGGCATAGATGATCACCTTGCCGCCGTCCGACACCACGGGCTCAATCTTGTACATGCACTTTCCGCCGGTCCAGATGTCATCATACATTTCCGGCGCGCAGGACAAAACCGTGTGGAACGGCTTCTCCGAATAATGGGTGTGGATCTGACTGGAAAGATCCGCCGCCGCCGACCAGGCTTCCTCCGGGGTCCCGGCATAGAGACCGGCCAGTTCGTGGTTCTGGACCACCATGCAGAACGCCTTCTGCTCGATCTTCAACATGGCCGCCGCGCGATCCACCACCCGCCGCACGGGCGTCCACTTGTTGCCAATGATCACCGGATTCGTGATCACGGCCCCGAGCCAGTGGAAGAAATCGATGATTTCCTGCCCTGCAATGCCCGGGAAGAGGTATTTTCCGCCTCCCGAGAAACCGACCACCTCGTGGGGGAATACCGGACCGATGATGACCAGCACATCGTAGTCCATCACCATCCGGTTACAGGTGATCCGCACATCCATTTCAAAACGCCCCTCCGTGATCTCACGGACGTCGGATCGGGTAAACCGCCCCACTTCCACCAGTTGATCGGGGTTCTTCCATTCATGATTGAAAAAGCGCGCCTTGGGATAGCTCTGCGCATGCTCGGCGGCGGTGATTCCCATTCGCTTGTGGATCTGCTCCAAGGTCAGCGGCGGGTGGGTCCCCAAAGCGATCAGGAAATCCATGAGTTTGACGCGCCCGGCCAGCCGTTCGTACAGCAGGCGGAACATCTGATCCATCGGGCAGGTCCGGGACAGGTCCGGAACAACAAACAGGACCCGCTTGCCGTCAAGGGCCCACCGCGCCACGGCCTGATCGCAAATGGCGGCAACGTCTTTCTCAGTCAACAGGCCGTTTCGGGAACCGGCCCCCAGAAGGGTTGGGTCACTCATAATCTGTTCTTTCTTTCATTTAGGCCCGGGTCTCCGGAACCGGCGGAACCAACACCAGATCCAGAATGCCAGACGAAGGTGAACCGGCAGCGGTGGCTCCGCCCCCGCCCGGCCCGGAACGTCCCTGTCCGGGCGCATATACTCTCTTTCATACAGCGACATCAGGAAATAAGCATAACCTCTGCACTCCGGAACCGCAAGCCGAGTTCAAAACCCGGGCAACACGGCGGGGCAATTCGCGACCCCGCGACCTCGTGTCGCGGGCCGCACAAATTTCAGGCACCTGCCGCGCAAGGCGGCAGGGAACCTAAAACCCAGGGACGCGGGCGGCTTGACTTTCCTCCCCCTCTTGGCAGAGAATGCAGCCGTGACAAACGACGGCATCAGCCAACCCAATGGCGGTAAAAAGGGCATGACTACGGTTCCGCATGGATTGAGATTTACGGATGTCCTCCTTAAACGGGGAGCCATCAGTGAAGAGGTGTTGCATCAGGCCCAGGAGAAAGCCCACGGTCTCTCCGTGCGCCTGGAAAAGTACCTGCTGGATAATAAGCTGATCGCGCCGGCGGACATCACCCTGGGACTGGCCGAGTACCTGCACATGTCCCCCATCACCCTCTCCCAATTCTCGCCCAATCCCCAACTCATCGAGTCTTTTCCGGCCGACGTCCTGAAAAAGCATCAGGCGCTACCCCTCATGAAAATCGGCGGAACGCTGGTGGTGGCGCTGGGAGACCCGTTCGACATCGTGGCGGTGGATGAACTGCACGTCCTGACCGGACTGAACGTCACGCCCCTGGTCGCCAGTGAAAAGGAACTTCAGGACACCCTGGCCAAGGTGCTGGCAGTGCCAGAAGCCCAGCAGGATATCGACCTGGAAGACATCATGAAAGGCCCTGACAGCGAGGTCGAGGTCGGACATGATGAGAAAAACGAAGTCAGCCTTGAAGAAATGATGGAACGCGCGGAAGGTGCCCCGGTCATCCGCATGGTGAACATGATTCTGGTGGAGGCACTGAGGACACGGGCCAGTGACATTCATATTGAACCGCAGGATAAAACCTTGCGCGTACGGTACCGGCTCGACGGCGGCATGGTGGAACGGCCCAGTCCTGCCAAGAGTTTTCACGCCGCCATTGTTTCCCGTATCAAGATCATGTCGGATCTGGACATCGCGGAACGGCGCGTCCCCCAGGACGGCCGCTTCAGGATCAAGGCGCTGGGCAAAGAGGTGGACATCCGCGTCAGTATTCTCCCCTCCATCTTCGGCGAGAAAATCGTCATGCGTGTGCTGGATAAAAGCGCCCTTTTCCCCAGTTTGAGCGGATTGGGTCTGGATGAAGTTTCGTTCAAGGCCTTGTCCTACGCCATTGACCAACCACACGGCATCATCCTGGTGACCGGTCCCACGGGAAGCGGTAAGACGACCACCCTCTATTCCTGTCTTCAGGAATTGAACAAGCCCGATGTCAACATCGTGACCTGCGAGGATCCCGTTGAATACCAGTTGCTGGGACTCACCCAAGTCCAGGTGAACGCCCATGTCGGGCTGACTTTTTCCGCCGCCTTGCGGTCCATCTTACGGCAGGATCCCGATATTGTGCTGGTCGGTGAGATCCGCGATACCGAAACGGCGGAAATCGCTGTCAAGGCGGCGCTCACCGGACATCTGGTGCTCAGCACGCTGCACACCAATGATGCAGCGGGCGCCATTGCCCGATTGATCGACATGGGCATCCCGCCCTTCCTGCTCTCGTCCTCCTTGGTCCTGTCCCAAGCCCAGCGTCTTTACCGGAAATTGTGCCTTGCCTGCCGCCAGGAGGTGGCCCTGCCTGTGGATGTCCTGACGGCGAACAAAATCGATCCTGCCTTTTTCCTGCGCCAGACCGGGAAGGGAACAGAGGGCACCGGCTCGCCGAAGGTCGCCGCTGGATATACGCCCATCTACCGGGCGGTGGGCTGCCCGAAATGCAACGGCACAGGGTACAAGGGACGAGGCGCCATCATGGAAGTGCTCCCCATGGATGATGAGATCAAGCAGATGATCATGAAAGGCGCCACGAGCGGAGAAATCCGGACAGTCGCCCGCACCAAAGGGATGATCACCCTCAAGGAAAGCGGGCTTCAGAAGGTCAAAGAAGGGATCACGTCCCTCGAAGCGGCCCTTGAGATGACAGGCGGAGAATGATCCCGGAATGTGACAATACTGACAGGGAGAACAGGAAATGAGTCCAGCCATTGGTCCCGCGAGCCCTTCTCGCACACCTGCCCAGAAAAGCGCCCGCCCGTCCTCCGCCCCGAAAAGACCCGCGGCTCCTTCGCAAAAATCCGCCCGGCCGCTCCACAATAAGCGGGTCCGCGGGGCTAATAAGATTGTCAACAAGGACTTGCCTTCTTTCTCGCGCCAGATGGCCGCCATGCTGGCAGCGGGCATGCCCATCGTCGCATCCCTTGAAACCCTCGAGGAACAGGCGGTCAACCCAAACTTCAAGATGGTCCTATCGGAGGTCAGAAAAAGCATCGAGGGTGGGGCCTCCTTCTCCGAGAGCCTGGCGCAAATACCTGACGTTTTCGAGGTGCTTTACGTCAACATGGTCCGCGCCGGGGAACAGAGCGGACAGTTTGCCGAAACCATGAAGCGTATCGGAGACCTGCTTGAGGCCAACGCCAAGCTCAAACGTAAGGTCAAATCAGCCCTGACTTATCCGGTGGTGGTTCTGTCCATGTCCCTGATCATTGCGGCAGGCATGATCATCTTCATCGTGCCGGTCTTTGCGAGCATGTATAAGGATTTCGGTTCGGCCTTGCCCGGGCCCACCCAGTTCCTGGTCGATCTAAGTGATGGGGCCAAGAAATACAGTCCCATCATTATCCCGGCCATCTTGGCAGCGGTGTGGATGTTCAAGCGCTGGAAGAAAACAGACGCCGGCGCCTGGGTCATGGACGGGTTTGCACTCAAGGCCCCCGTCATCGGCGGCCTGGTCCAAAAAGTGGCCATCGCCCGATTCTCCCGAACTCTGGCCCAACTCGTTCAAAGCGGCGTCCCCATCTTGAATGCCATGGAAATTGTCGCCAAGGCCGCCGGAAACCGGGTGATCGAGGCTGCCATCATGGAGGCACGCCAGTCGGTTGAACATGGCGACACGCTGTCTGTCGGCTTATCCAACAAGGCCTGCATCCCCACTCTCGTCGTCCGAATGATGGCCGCCGGAGAGAAAACAGGAAAAGTGGACGAAATGCTGAGTAGCGTGGCCGACACCTTCGACGATGAGGTGGAAACCATGCTGGCGTCGCTGACCTCCCTGCTCGAACCCCTGCTTATGGTCTTCCTCGGCGTCGTGATCGGCGGCATCGTAATCTGCATGTTCCTGCCGATCTTTAAGATGAGCGAAGTCATCAATAAATAAGGACGCCTCGCACGGTCCACTCAAGCAGGACGAAGAAAACACTTCACCACCCGCTTCGCTTGAGACACGGAGACACAGAGAAGAAAATGCAAATGTGGCGTTTGTTTCGTCCACGGAAATACCGTGGCCAAAATAAACGCCACGGTTTCCCGGAGGAATTCATAGAGAGGGACGAGGCCGCCCTAACCCTCTTCTTTCTCCTGAATGGCTCCAAGAGACGTTGCGGGAATTTTAGGTGCGGCTTGCCCGCCGGAGCCTTGGCGCAGGTGGGTACTCCGCAGCTTAAATGCCTGCAAACTTTCTTCTCTTCTCGGTGTCTCCGTATCTCCAGCTTGCCCGCCTGAGGCGGGCGAAGCGGGTGGTGAATCTTCCTTTTGGAGGTGTTAAGGCGGTCAAGCCTGGGCGGACATAGCCCCCGTCATTTAGGAGACTCTACACTGGATGACTTGCCGCTCCAGGGAGTTCCCGGCCACAACTCTGCCCTTCAGCAGGTCCATATTCCCGTCTTCGAGAAATTGAGAAATTTATTGCCTTTTAACGGGAATGAAAGTACCATCTGGGCCAGTATTGATGATTCAGAAAGGCAAATCATGGCGCGGATTCTCCTTGTTGACGACGAACCCCGAATGCTGAGCCTCATGAACAGCCTTCTCAAGGCTGAAGGCTACGACGTCATGTCGGTTCAGGACGGGAACAAGGCTCGGGACCTCCTGAATACGGAGATTTTCGACCTGATGATTTCCGACATCCGCATGACCCCCATCAACGGGATGGAACTCCTGAAGATATCCCGCGGGGTTCGCCCGACCATGCCGGTTATCATTCTGACGGCCTTCGGCTCGGTGGAAACAGCCATTGAGGCCATGAAACTGGGGACATTCGACTACGTCACCAAGCCCTTCAAGATGGACGAACTCCTGATCACCATTCAACGGGCGCTGGAATACAGCCGCGCTTTGTCCGAAAATCTGGAACTTAAAGAGGAACTCGTCGGCCGGTACAAATTTGAGAATATCGTGGCCGAAAGTCCCGCCATGCGCCACGTATGCGAGATGATTAAACGCGTGGCCCCGGCCGACACCACGGTTCTGATCACCGGCGAAAGCGGAACGGGGAAGGAACTGGTCGCCAAGGCGATCCATGCCTACAGCCGCCGCAAGGACAAGCGGTTTCTAGCCGTCAACTGCGCCGCCCTGCCCGAGGCCCTCCTGGAATCAGAAATGTTCGGCCATATGAAGGGCTCTTTTACGGGCGCATCCGCCAACAAGGAAGGCCTTTTCGAGACGGCCAGCGGCGGCACCCTTTTCCTGGATGAAATTTCGTCCATGCCGATCGGAATCCAGGGAAAACTGCTCCGCGTCCTTCAGGAAAAAGAAATCCGGCGAGTGGGAGGGAACGACGACATTTCCATCGATGTGCGCGTCATTGCCGCCACCAATACCAGCCTGGAATCGTTGATCCAGCAAGGAAAGTTCAGGGAAGACCTCTACTACCGGCTGAGTGTTATCCCCATTGAAATCAAGCCCCTGCGCGACCGCCAGGATGATATCCTCCCCCTCGTCTATCACATTTTACGCCATGAGACCCCGGAAGGAAAGGATCTGCCCAAACTGCTCCCGGAAACCAAGGACATGTTGGAGCGGTATACCTGGCCCGGCAATGTTCGCGAACTCGAAAATGCCGTTAAACACGCCATCACCTTCTCAGTGGAAGGCAAAATTACCCCCGACGTTCTTCCCCCGAGAATCCTGAATCAGATCCAACCTCTGGCCAAGCCCAACGCCTCAACCGACCCCGCCAGTGATCCTTATCGCAATAAATCGTTGAAATCCTTCCTGCGCGAACGGGAACGGGAGTATCTGGAACAGGTTCTCTCCCTTTCGAAGGGTGATAAGGAGCAGGCCGCCAAATCCCTGAAGATCAGTCTCGCCACGCTCTACCGTAAACTCCCCGGGGCACCGGAATGAGAGTTTTTAAGAAATTTCCGGCCTGCTTTGCAAAAACGAGAATAACGAGGGGCCGATATTCAGGGATTCTGGCTATTTTTGACATTTTTTGATGTTTTTGCGACAGTAAATCGGTTTTGAGATCATTGGCACGACGTGTGCTTAATATCATACCTGTGGTTGGGAATGAGTAGAGAAAGAAAAAACAAGGAGATGAAAATGAAGAAGATGAGTAAAAAGGGATTCACGTTGGTTGAGATCATGATCGTGGTAGCCATTATCGGTTTGTTGGCGGCTATCGCCATTCCTTCGTTTATGAAGGCCAGAACAACGTCGCAGCAGAAAGCCTGCATCAACAACCTGCGTCAGATCGAAGCGGGTAAAGAGCAGTGGGCGTTGGCTGAAAAGAAGGCTCAGGGCGACCTCGCTGATGAGACAGAGGTCAACAAGTATATGAAGACCTCTCCCTCTTGCCCCGCGAGTGGCACCTATGACTACCTCACGATCGGTACGGATGCAACCTGCACGATCACGGATCCGTTGCTCCATAAGCTGAACTAAGACACCTGAATACGTTCTCGTGTTAGGACCAACCCTGGGGAAACTCAGGGTTGGTTTTTTCGTTTGGACACGGAACGATCCAGGTAGATCGTCCAATAGCTCAGCCGACCATCCCGATACTCGTATAAACGGAAGGAGGGCTGACGTTCCCAGAACGGGGCCAGGGAGGACGCCACGTAGACCGGAACCGACCGGATCCAGTGCAATTCATCGCGATGGAAGTGACCGGCCACCACGGCCTTGATTCCCGGATGTTGATCGAAAAGTTGAGCCCACCGGGGGTGATAACTTTCCTTTTCCCATGCCTCGGACTGGCTCTCCGTCAGAATATCCTGAACCGGCGGCTTGTGCATGAATACCAGAACCGGCCGGTTACCGACGTCCCGCAGTTGATCTTCCACCCACTCACGCTGGATATGCCCCGGACTCCGGTTATCACTTTTCGGTGACTCCGTGCAGGCAAAGAGGCAAACCACCCCTTTGATCTCCACGCGTCCGCTCAAAGCCCCAAAATACTGCTCGAACAAGCGGGCTGATTTCTTGTAGTCATCCTTCAGGACATCGTGATTCCCGGGGAGATAGTACACGGGAGCCTTGATCGCCTTCATGGCCTCCAGACCGTCCCGCACCACGCGCTCATCCCCAATCCTATCAGCCAGCACATCGCCGGTATGCACGACAAATTCGATTGGCACAGGTAGCTTATTGATCATGGCCACGGCGCTCCGGGTCAGGCTCACGGTGTCGCCGGCCCCCCAGTGCGTGTCGGTGATCTGGGCAAAGTAGAAACGAACAGGGACGTCAGCCTCCCGCTCGGCGCGCGCACAGCCGGGAAGCATCGTGAGCAAACCCACGCACCACAGAACAGTCGCCAGAAGGATCGGGGTTCTCTTGGACGGCCTCATTCCTGCACCCCCCTGGGCTTTGCGGGCAGGGCGGCCGCAATCCGCTCTTTGAGCACCGCCATCCCTTCGTTCTGTAGGGCCGAAACAGCAATCGCCCCGGGAAACACCTTCATCAATTCAGGCAACGCCCGCTGCGCTTCCGGTCGGTCACACTTGTTCAAAACCAACAGATACGGCACGTCCCTGGCCCCGATCTCGGACAGCGTATCAAACACCACCTCGCAATGCTCCCGGACGTAGGGATGCCCGGCATCCGCAACGTGCAACAATAAGTCCGCCTCAGCCACCTCCTGAAGAGTTGACCGGAAGGAAGCCACCAGCCCATGGGGTAGATGGCGGATGAATCCAACGGTGTCGGTCAACAGAACATCCCGTTCATCGGGCAGGCGTACCAGGCGGCTTTTTGTGTCTAATGTGGCAAAAAGACGATCATCCACATAGGCCTCCGACGATGACAACGTGTTCAGGACCGTCGATTTACCTGCATTGGTGTAGCCCACCAGACTGACGGCCGACCACGGGCGCCGGGAACGCGTGCGTTCACGGCGCTGCTGAATGGCCTCCAATTTATGCTCAAGGTCCCGGATACGCCGGCGCATGGGTTCGTTCCGGAGCTTCAGCGGACTTTCGCCCGGCCCCTTCATCCCGATCCCGCCCGTAAACCGTGCCTGCTTTTCGGAAACAGGCAGGCGCGAGACAAGATACTGCAACTGCGCCAGCTCCACCTGAATCTGCGCCTCTGCAGAACGAGCACGTCGCGCAAATATCTGAAGGATCACCTCGGTCCGGTCAATGACCTTGATCCCGAGGGCCATATCGAGATGGTTGACCTGGCCTGGGGAAAGATCGTTGTCAAAAATGACAAGATTGGCCGAAGCCTCTTTGCAAGCGAGGATGATTTCCTCCAGTTTGCCCTCCCCAATGAACGTTCTAGGCGTCGGCGCCTGCCGGTTCTGCGAAAGGGTGCCAACAACGACCGCCCCGGCGGTGTCCGCCAGGCGTTCCAATTCCTCGAGGGAATCCCGAGCCACGTCACGACCGGCCCGCCCGATAATAACCTGGACAAGCAAGGCGCGTTCCTGCGCCACATGGGTCATTTTTGCCGCCTGTGCACTCATGGTCTCATTGCCCTATCATCACGCTCGCCTCCCATCATATCCCGCCGTGCCTCTCCCTTGCCACCAAAAAGGCAACCCCTCCCTTCCCCAGGGCGTGGGCGATAGATTACGATTACGATTAGGATTTCTGTGGGATGCTACTGATTAATATTACGATTACGACAAACCCCTGCTATGCGCCGTAACCGGCCCGATTCCTGCTAAAGTCTATGGGCAAGATCCTGTTTTCATGGCATAATAGTGCCGTCATAAATGCTTGGGGGGGCTATGCGAACTCGTCTTCTTTTCACATCATGGTTGGTGGCTGCCAGTCTTGTTATGGGTACATCTGTTCTCGCCGCCCCTTCGCTCCCCATCACCAAACCCCCAGTCTCCGGCACTGACACCGGACCTGATGCCGACCCCCACTCTGCCCGGGGTCAGTGGTTCTCCGATACCAACACGGTTGTGTTTGACTTCCGCTCGCACGAATTTTACGACAATACCGCCGAACAAGCTGGTGGAACCAACCAGCACCGGGCCATCACGGGGTATATCACAGATATTAAATATGATAGCGAGTTTCCCATCCCCCCTCCCAAGATCACGAGCTTCAGCATCATAGCCACCATTTCGAACGACACGCCGTCCCTCCAAACGGGATGGGCCGGGGCCACCAATTCCCACGTCGAGGCTCTCAGTACCACGAATCAATGGAACGGAACGCTCTTCAGCGTGGTCCTGACGGCGGAATTCGCCTGGAATAATATCCGCTCCGGACCAACTGAGTTCAATTATCCCTACATTTTTGCCGCCAACGTGGACGTGAATGCCGTCAATGAGGATTTGTGGGCCTGGTATTGCTGGAATCCCTCCAGCTTTCCAACTCGCCCCGGCGGCTGGTTCGTGCCCGCTTGGAATTTCGGTGATATTCCTAAAGGAATGGGAGCAACCCGTGTGTTGAATTTTTCTTTCCAAATACCCCTGCCCTCCGAAGCGCCTCTTTATAGCGCTCTTAAAACATGGCAAATGAACGGCACGGATGTGTTCGCCAATCGTTCGACTTCCCTTAAAATTGAGTCCTGGCTGAACAATATGGAAGCCGACTCACCGGCTGACCCCCTTGACTATGTAAATGTAACCAATAGTGTCTCCGTCTTTCACAACATCACCCCCCCCATCTCCCCGCTGGTCGAGACCAACGCCCCGGGGCTCAAGTGGAGCCAGTTTCCCGATCTCCAGTATGGGGTCAATGTCGAGTCGTGGGGCATCGGCACCTCAACGCAGAATTGGGTCTCTGCCTTCAAGGTAGCGGATGATTGGCTATGTGACGGGCGCCCGGTTGCCGGCGTTCGCTGGTGGGGCTCTTTCAAGGGCTATCTCTCAGGTGACTACCACGAGCAACCCTCCCCGGCGTTTCAGCCTGTCGCCTTTCTTTTAACGTGGCATACCGATGTGCCGGCGACTCTGGAGGTCCCCTATTCCCGCCCCGGATCGATTCTTGCAAGGGAACTGTATCCACTCTCGGACCCCGCCGTCAGCAATCCGCCCCCGGGCCTCGTGGCGGGTCGGCACTACACCTCCGTCATCCTGAATAGCTTCATGCCCTCGCCGTATTATGAACATGTGTACGAATACACGGTGGATTTTCCCGCCGACAGGATCTGGAACGAGAAGGAAGGCCAGGTCTATTGGCTCGCCATCGAGGCCGTCTACACCAACACGCCGACAGGAACACCCTGGGGATGGGAAACAACGGATCCCCTCCGGAACTGGAACGACGCGGCCGTCCTCATCACGAATTCCACCACCAATGCCCTGTTCCACCCGCCGCCCGGCTGGCCGACCAATGCCCTGTACGTCAACCAACCCGTCAACATGGCCTTTCAACTGATCTCGTCCGTGGAAGGCCGGCGCGCCAAGAAATGGGCCCAGCCGCTGGATCCGACCAACGGAACCAGCCTGGCCTCCTATCGGGTACAGAATGTGGCCACACTCCTGCGGGCGGACGACTTCCTTTCCGACGGACGGCGCATTACCGACCTTCACTGGTGGGGCTCGTATCTGGGCTACAAAACCAATTTCCCCGGCCCGGTTCTCCCCCCGACGAACATGGCTGTCAAGCCGCTCGGATTTGATCTCGGCTGGTGGCAGGACATCCCCCAGGAGGGAGCGACTCCCAGCCACCCGGGCCTGTTGCTGACCAACGTCTTCGTGTCGATATCCAACTGCTACGAAGTCTACTACAGCACCCTTTCCCCGGGCGCCTCCCTCTATGATCACAAATTCCAGTACTACGTGGACCTGTTGAATGTCGCCACGCCCTGGCTCGCCAGTTCCGGAACCATCTATTGGGTGAGCATTCAAGCCGTCTTCCCCGGCTCCATGGAACTTGGCGGGGCGGGCAGTGACGCCCTGTCCGGCTGGTCGTGGGCACTGACACCTCCGGACTATCAGTGGAACGATTTCTCCGTGTTTTCAGAAGACCTGGGACAAACCAACTGGCTGTATGGAAACCCCGCCCCGGTCGACCTCGCCTTTGAGCTCACCACGGATGAGTTAGGTGGTCCCAATGCCTGGCATGAACCGGTTATGATCAAGGAGATTCTAAGGAACAACCGCTTGTCGCAAACTTCGTTGAAATCGGTTGGAGATCTCGGGACCGGCGTCCAGATCATTCAGTTCTGCATCAGCCTCGTCACCTCGAACTGGGTTGATCTGGCCACCAACCCTGTCCCCCTGCCCGCACCCCGTACCAATTTCTGGGGGAACTTCACGCTGTCCGAAACCAGCACCTTCTTCAGGATCATCCAGAAATAACCTCTGCCCCGATCACAGATCGGTGCTACATTTCCAGTTTCAAGCTCTATCCGATGTAGCACCGATCTGTGATCGGTTCCCGAGCGCACAGCGCGGTGATCCATTTCCATCCTCACATTCCATCCGATGTAGCACCGATCTGTGATCGGTAACCCACCACTATTCTGATCATCCTGTTAATCCTGTCAAAAATCCCCGGATAGCCGAATCTATTGATGCGTCTGCCCTGGCGGGGCCGCCGCTGCGCGTTGACAGGCCACGCGCATTCTGGAATACTCCATCGAACTTCATGGGAGCGGGTGGATGTCTATACAATTGACCGATGACCAGAAAAAAACGGTTGCCCAGTGGGTTAAGGATGGAAGCACTTTGTCGGATATCCAGCGCCGGTTGTCCGAGGAATTCAAGCTGAAGCTGGCCTATATCGATGTCCGCTTCCTGGTGATTGATCTGGGTCTGGCACTCAAGGAGCAAAACAAGCCCTCGGCCCCCATTCAGGACCTCAGCGCGCCTCCGCCTCCCCTGCCCGGCGATGATCCGGCGGCCTTCGAACCCGAATCCGCCCCCGGCGGAGTCAAAGTCGAGCTCGACCGCCTCGTCCGCCCCGGCAGCATGGTCAGCGGCACCGCCGTCTTCTCAGACGGCGTGAAGGCCCATTGGGCGCTGGACCAGATGGGACGCCTGTCCCTGGGTGCCGACAAGAAGGATTACCGCCCCAGCGCCGAGGATGTACAGGCCTTCCAGCAGGCCATAACCCACGAACTCAAAAAAGCCGGGTACGCCTGACGGACGACCGGGGAGATCAGCCATGTCGTTCGAAAGCGGAAATATAACCTTCCGGATGTTTTACCTGCCGCAGCCCCTCCCCCGGGACTATGTGGAACGCTTCGCCGCGCGGGCCGCGCCGCCCATCACCACCCTCGGCTCCGAACCGATCCACGGCTGGGTTACCGGCCGGCATCTGCTCGACACTCACATCACGGCTGAGACCGCCCTTTTCGCCGGCTTTCTGCGAATGACCTTGATGCGCGCCGAGCGCAAGATCCCCGAATCCCTGCTGCGGGCCGAGTGCCGCATGGAGGAATTGGTCAGGATGCAGGCGGAGGGCCGCGCCGAGATCGATCGCCGTACCCGCAGCGAAATCCGCAAGGAAATCTCCGACCGCCTGCTCCCCACCATGCCGCCTCAACTGAAGGGCATGGCCCTCGTCCACCTCCCCAAAAGCCAGGTCCTTTACGCCGAGGCCGTCTCGGATAAGCAGATGGATGCGCTGGAGGCCAGTTTCCGCGAAACCATGGGGTTTGGGTTGATCCCTGTCTCCCCCGTCTATGCCGCCGCCCACCGCCTGAAAGTCGATGTGCGGGATATCGCGCCCGCCAGTTTTTCGCCGGATTGCGAGGACGAGACCGCCGGGGACAGTATCGGCCAGGACTTCCTGACCTGGCTCTGGTTTTATTCGGAAGCACGCGGCGGCATGATCCGTGTGCCGGACCGCGGCGATTTCGGCATCATGGTCGAAGGGCCGCTCATGTTCGTGCTGGAAGGACAGGGCGCTCACGAAACCGTCCTCCGCCGCGGCACCCCCGAACTCAGCGTCGAGGCCAAAATCGCCCTCCTGAGCGGCAAGAAACTCCGCCGCGCCAAACTGCTTCTGGCCCGCGGCCAGGATACCTGGCAGGTCACGCTCGATGCCGACCTGTTTACCTTCCGGGGCCTGAAACTCCCCGAAGCGGAGAAACTGGAACCGGTCAGCCGGTTCCAGGAACGCATGACGTCCCTCGACACCTTCACCGGGACGTTTTTCGATATCTACGATCGGTTCATTAAGGAGCGCACCGACGCAAAGGTCTGGGAGAAAACCCGGACCGAAATCCATCGCTGGGTAAGTGAACGGTCCGCCCGGAAATAGCGCCCGGTTACGAATACACCCCGGCCTTAGCGGAGAGCAACGATGAAACTTTCAGTCGTCATTCCGGTCTACAACGAATCCACAACGATACGCGACATCGTCAAACTCGTCATGGAGTCGAACCCCCAGATCGAGAAGGAACTGATCCTCGTGGATGACTGCTCGAAGGACGGTACGCGAAACATCCTGAAGGAGATGTCCGTCGAACATCCCGAATGGCGGGTCCTGTTCCATGAGCGGAATCGGGGCAAGGGCGCCGCCCTGCGAACCGGGTTTGCCGCCGCCACCGGCGATATCATCATCATCCAGGACGCCGATATGGAATACGATCCGAAGGAATACCCGATCCTGCTGGGCCCCATCCTCGAAGGCCGGGCGGACGTCGTCTTCGGCTCACGGTTCCTCGGCGGAGGCTCCCACCGCGTGTGCTATTTCTGGCATTACATGGGGAATAAACTGCTGACCACGCTCTCCAACATGGCCACAAACCTCAACCTCACCGATATGGAAGTCTGCTACAAGGTCTTCCGCCGCGAGGTTCTTCAGGGCCTCGTCATCCAGGAGGAGCGCTTTGGCTTTGAAGTGGAGATCACCGCCAAGGTCGCCCACGAGAAATGGCGGATCTACGAGGTGCCCATTTCCTATTACGGCCGATCCTACGAGGAAGGCAAAAAAATCACCTGGCGCGACGGCTTCCGCGCCTTGTGGTGCATCTTGAAGTACCGGTTTGTCCGGTAAGAGACTCCGCCCGGCTCACATACCCGGGATGAATTTCTGCGCCGGATCGAAATCCACCAGGAACTCCGCCAGCAACTTGGACGCATTGTCCAGATCGTCCAGTGAAATAACTTCCACCGGTGTATGCATATACCGGTTCGGCACGCTCAGCAGGGCGGCCGCCACGCCTGCCCGGTTGACCTGGATCGCGTTGGCATCGGTTCCCGTTGCCCGCGGCTCCGCCGTCACCTGGAAGGGTATCTTCCGCTTTTTAGCCGTCGCCTCAAGCAACCGCCCCAGAACAGGGTTGATATTCGGGCCGCGATGAAGGGTCGGCCCCTTGCCGAGATGGCACTCGCCCGTGCGCTTCGGGTCTGACCCAGGGAAATCGGAGGCAAAGCCCACGTCCACCGCAATCCCCACGTGCGGGTCAATGCTGAACGCACTGGTCTGGGCCCCGCGCAGGCCGATCTCCTCCTGCACGCTGGTCACCCCGTATACCCCCACCTTGACCTTGCGCCCCTTCAAACGCCGCAACGTCTCCGTGACGACAAACGCGCCAGCCCGGTCGTCAAAGCCGCGACCGGCCACCAGGTTGTTCATCATCACCTCAAGCCCCACGTCGATGGTCACGTAATCCCCCACCGCCACATGGCGCTCGGCCTCTTTCTTCTTTTTGGCCCCGATATCGATGAACAGTTCATGCATCTTCACCGGCTTGCCGCGTTCTTCCTGCTCGAGAAGATGAATCGGCTTGCGCCCGATCACCCCGAACACCGCGCCGCCGGCGGCATGAACCTTTACCCGCTGACCGCTGATCACCGCCGTATCCACTCCGCCCACCGACGAGAAGTAGAGATACCCGCGGTCATCAATGTGCATGATCATCAGACCGATTTCATCGCAATGCCCCGATAACATCACGCGGACCTTCGCCTGGGGATTGATCACCCCGATGACGTTACCGTGGACATCGGCGCGAATCTCGTCACAGGTGGCACGCATCCGGCGTTTGAGGACTTCCTGAATCCCCCACTCGAATCCGGAGGGACTCGCAATACCGATCAGCTGCCGCAGAAAATCGAGGGAATCTTTTTGCATGGTAAACAGTCCTTATTGAGTAATCTCCAAGAACTTAACACGAGCAGGCGAATCGTCAACCCCCAAGCCAACATCCGAAATTTTCTATTGCGGTGCGTGCCGTTCTGCGCCTATATGCGTCCATGACCAGCGCGCTTGAACGGAAAACCCTTATCACCTTTGTTCACCGAGGCATCCGGCGGCATTTCGAGACCCACCCTTCCCCGGTCGCTGATTTCATGGCCGTTCGCACCCTCGCGCCATTCCGCGTCCTGGTCGCCACCATCCTGAGCGCCCGGACCAGGGACCAGACCACTTCCGCCGTTTCCGAACGCTTGTTCAAGACGGTAAAGGACCTCGAGGATCTAAGCAGGATATCCCTCGCCGACCTGACCAACCTCATCCACCCCGTCGGCTTCTACCGCACTAAGGCGCGCCTACTAAAAGAACTGCCCGATGCAGTGACAACCCTTTTCGCCGGACGGATCCCCGACACCGTCGAGGATCTGGTCCGTCTGCCGGGCGTCGGCCGCAAAACGGCCAATCTTGTGGTCTCGGAGGCGTTCGATAAACCCGGCATCTGCGTCGATGTTCATGTTCATCGTATTTCCAACCGGCTCGGCCTGATCCGGACCCGGACCCCGCTGGAGACGGAAACGACCCTCCGCCGCATTCTCCCCGCGCGCTATTGGAAAACCTGGAACCGCTACCTGGTAGCCTTTGGACAAACCCTCTGCACCCCGCGTAATCCCCAGTGTGCCGACTGTCCGCTCCGACCCCGCTGCCGGCGAGTCGGCGTCAAGGCCTGATCCGTTCCTTCAGCGCAGGGACAACTGGGTACCCTTTTTTTCCTGCAACACCGTGAACAGCCCCGGCCATTGGGTGCTGGCGAGCGGATCGTTGCTTGTCGACCAATTGGTGGAGACGGAAATCGCCCGGAGCAATCGCACGGCGGTGCCCGTTCGGATTCCGGCGTAAAACCCGCTATCACGGGAGTCCACATGCACGGCCGTCCACTGGCTGGTGCTGAGGCCCGGCGGCACAAAGCTCGTCGTCGTCCCGCCTCCCGTGACATTATCCCAGCCCCCATTGGCAAAGTTCAGCCCGTATATCATCGTCGCGTCAAGGGCAAGCCCGCGCCAGGTCGTGACCTCGCCTTCCTGCGTGGAAACCGTGCCGGTGTAGACAAACAATTGATCCCCGTCCACTGACAGGGATGGCCATCCTCCGGAATACGTTCCCACACTCCATTCGCGCACGGTTCTACCTCTCCAGGCCACGACGGTCCCCGCCGGAAGATCATGGGTATGGGTCCAGGTCAGCGGACCCGGCAGAACCGCATCCCCCAGGTGCTCGCTCCAGCGGAAGAACCCGTTACTGACCGAGGAATCCGTAAAGCAAACCCTGGTGTTTGCCGGAATCGCACGGAGGGCCACCCAGGCAAAATCATCGTCTTCATCCGTGTTGAAGGCCACCACGGCGATATCCCCCGCCGCCAGGGGACCCCCGGCGGAAGCGCCCCACCCCGCGAACAGCACAATCCAGACCGCCATGGTTCTTTTGAAAAAATGAAACATAACTACTAATTAGTAGTTAAGTATCACGATAAAACCAAACCCGTCAACAGGCAATTACCCGGGAGTTACGGATGGCTCCCTGCCGCCTTGTGCGGCAGGCAATTACTGGGAGTGACAGGATGGCTCCCTGCCGCCTTGTGCGGCAGGTGCCTAAAATTTGCGCGACCCGCGACACGAGGTCGCGGGGACGCTAAGGCAGGCCCGAATCAGCGCGGACGGGAACTACCACCCATGCCGCCCCGGCGGGGTCCGGACGGACGGCCAGCATAGCGCGCCGGCGCGGGCCGGCGATGGCTTTCGTGAGCCCCCAGCGCAGGCGGCCGAACCAGCAGGGCTGGCTCAGGATTCTCGTAGTCCAGGGAACGCCCGATATACTTCTCGATCTCGGGCATGGAGAACGCCTCGTTTTCACAGGCAAACGTATAGGCCACCCCGGTAGCACCCGCCCGACCGGTACGCCCGATCCGGTGCACATAATCTTCCGCATCAAAAGGAATGTCGTAGTTGATCACATGCGTGATCCCGTCGACGTGCAGACCCCGTCCGGCCACGTCCGTCGCCACCAGAACCCGGATCGTACCGTCACGAAAACCTTCCAGAACCTGTAACCGCTTCTTCTGGGGAACCGCACCCGACAACAGGGCGGCGCTGATCCCACACCGCTCCATCATCCACATCACGCGCTCGGTCTCATCCCGCCGGTTGCAGAACATCAGGAGGCGTTCAGGATTGTCCCGCTGCAACAGGTTATAGAACAACGAGAACCGGTCCTTGGACGAAACCGTATAAATCACCTGCTTGATGGAATCCACCGTCACCTTTTCCGGCTCCACCTCCACCGTGACCGGCGCATTCATCCAGCGCGAGGCCAGCCGCATGATATCCTCCGTCAGCGTGGCGCTGAAAAGAAGCGTCTGGCGCAATTGGCAATTTGGCATGGAGTGCACGATCGTCCGCACATCGGGAATAAAGCCCATGTCCAGCATCCGGTCGGCTTCATCAATCACCAGAATCTCAACGTGGCGGAGATCCAGAATCCCGCCCCGCCTGAAATCCAGCAGCCGGCCCGGGGTCGCCACGATGATATCGGGACTGGTATTGATCAACTGGGTCTGCTGCTTCTCGTAATCCATGCCGCCGTAAACACCCAGCACCTTGCACCCGCAGTACTTGCCGATCAACTTGGCATCGTGCTCGATCTGGATCACCAGTTCACGGGTCGGGGCGAGAATCAGGGCGCGAGGTGCCCCCATCTTCCCGGGTGCCACACGCGGCTTGCGCAGGAAATGAGTGAAAACCGTGACCAGGAACGCCGCCGTCTTGCCGGTTCCCGTCTGGGCACGACCCGTAACATCCTTGCCTTCCAGCGCCGGGGGAATCGCACGCGCCTGGACCGTCGTACAATACTGGAATTCGAGGTCCGCAATCGCATGCAGAATCGGCTCCGCCAGGTTCAGGTCGTGAAACCGTGTCTTTCCCTCGGCGGGTGGCACAACATATTGATCCGCCGACCATTTTTCCACAGGTTTGACGGCGACAGGCGCCTTGGCAACAGGCTTGTGGGCGGCCGTCGCCGGCTTGGCTGCCGCAGGAGCCGCCCGGCTTGCGGCACGCGCCGGTGGCTGCCGGACGTAAGGCGCACGGGCCGAGGAGACAGGCGCACGGGCCACGGCTTGTGAACGGGCTGGCGCCGATGCGGGCAAAGGCTTCGCGAGAGAGGTATCCTTGGCCCGCGGAACAGCGGACCGGCGACCAAGGCGTTTAATCTGATGACTGATTTTTTGAAGTAATCTACGTACCATAAGCGCAAGAGGTTACGCTTTCCATTTAGCCAATACAAGCCCCGATGTCAGCCCTCAAAACGGCGCACCATCGTGTGAAGCGATGGGGCAAAGCGGCGGCTCACCGGGACGGTTCGCCCTACCCCCTGAAAATTCAAGCAACACTAGATTTTAATCAGGTAGGGCGAACCGTCCCTGCCGAGCCGTCTTGAGTCTGAACATTCTGTCAAAATATCCGGTCACTACCGGATCATGATCAACAGCATCTTGAAGCGTTCCACCGCCCTCACGGAATGCGGAATGTTCGCTGGCATGATAAATAACTGACCGGCTGTAACCGTATGGGGCGTCCCTCCGACAACCAGTTCCGCCACACCATCCACCACCTGGACGGTCGCATCAAAGGGCGCGGTGTGCTCGCTCAGTCCCTGCCCCTTATCAAAGGCGAACAAGGTCAATGTCCCGGTCTTCTTGTCCAGGATGGTCTTGCTCACCACCGAACCCGCCGCGTACTCAACCCCGCCCGCCAGCTCAATCACCTTCCCCTTATGTTCATCGCCTTGGCTCATCTTAATCACCTTTTTCTGCCAACCCACAACCCAAAACCATCAACCATCAACCATCAACCATCAACGATTAACCATTAACCATTCTCACACCCACTCTTCCTTGAGGATCCCACCCTGAATGCCGACCACCACGCATTTGATCGGAACCTTCCGCTTGGCCGCCGCTGCGGCCTGCTTGGCAAGATGAAGCAGTCCCCCGCAGCAGGGCACCTGCATGATCATCACCGTCAGCGTGTTGATCCCGGCCTCATCAATCAAGGCGGTGATCTTCTCAACGTAAACCTCCTGCTCGGAATCCAGCTTGGGACAGGCAATGGCCAGGGCTTTTCCCTTGAGGTAATCCTTATGGAAATCACCCAGCGCGTACGCCGTACAGTCGGCCGCCAATAACAGGTCGCACCCCTTGAAATGAGGAGCCTGCGGCGATACCAGATGCAGCTGGACCGGCCAATGGGTAAGTTGCGAAGGCCGGGTCCCCGGCGCCGCGTCAACCGGCGCCGCCGCCGTGGCCCCAAAGGTCATGATCCGCGACCCAGGGCAACCGGAAGGCGCGTGCCCCCCTGAAGGCTTTGCCGCCACCAGCGGATTAGGGATGCCCTGCGCATTCAGATACTGCACCGCCTGCTGCAAATACTCCTGCTGGTTGTGATCCCGCAGATGCTCCAGATGGGCTTGGATGGTGTTAGCTCCAGCCTTGACGATGTTCACCATCACCCGCGCCTCGTCGTAGGGAGCCGCTTCACGCTCTTCAATGACAATCGCGCCCTCCGGGCAATGCCCCAGGCAGGCCCCCAATCCGTCACAAAAGAGATCACTGATCAATCGGGCCTTGCCGTCAATCACCTGAATCGCACCCTCCGGACAATTGGGAATGCATAACCCGCATCCCGTACACTTATCTTCCACTATCTTGATGATTTTCCGTTTCATATAAGTCCTTCTCCGTTCTGATGGGACCATCCTGTCATGCTTCGCCCGGGATCACCTTGATGTGCGTCAAGGAAACGGAATTTACCGGCGCGTGATGGCAAGCAGGGTCAGATCGTCCTCCAGATGAATGCCGGCCGAATAGGTGAGCAGTTTCTCCTCCAGCACGTCGAGCCGGGGAACACCCTCGCACAGGACATCCGGGCGGGCCAGCAGGCCAATCAAACCTTCCTCTCCCAGTTCCACGCCTTCCGCGCTGGCGATTTCGATCGCGCCATCCGTATAGAGCAGCAGGGACTCTCCGGGGGCCATCATCAGGCGTTCGCTGGTGTAGACAGCGTCCTCAATCATCCCCAGCGCCGGTTGCGGCGTGCCGGCCGGACGGGCACGCCCACCCTGCCCGATATGCAGGGGCGCAGGATGACCGGCGCGCACATAGTCAACAACGCCCGTGGCCGGATTGATCGTCAGGCAGATCGCCGTCGCAAAATAGCCGGCATCCCCGGCCAGGGTGTGCAACTGGCGGCTGACATGCGTCACGAAACGTGCCGGGTCCCCGGACCCCTCCCGCCAGTCCTCCCAAAGCGAGCGCAGTTGCATGGTGTACAGGGCGGAGGCCACACCATGCCCCATGACGTCCGCGATCATCACCCCGAGTAAATCGGGATACAGCATTTCGTAATGGTAGAAATCGCCGCCAACAACTTCGTTCGGAGTGTAGCGGACAGCCACCGTCAGGCGCGGATCGAGGTTCGCATGACCCGCCATGGCCGTGGTCTGGATCAGGTGGGCCCGTTCCATATCCTTCACGCTGTCGGTCAGATCCCGGAACAGCTCGATTCCACCCACAATCCTGCCTGCGGAATCGCGAATGGGGGCCACCGACACCTCCACGGGGATCCGATCGCCTGAACGGTGCTTGGCATAGACCAGAATCGGCTCCTGGCTCGGCTGCCCGGTGATGATGCTGCGGTGCAGCGGACACTCTTCCTTGCCGCACAACTCATGGCCATCCTTGTCGACATGGACCAGAATGTTGTCACCGCAACTGTGCCCGGTCACCTCGGAGTCCGACCAGCCGGCAATACGCTCGGCCGCCTTGTTCCAGAAAAGGATATTGCGATCCACATCCGTGATGTACGCACCATCGGGAAGAGCATTGAGAATGGTTGGCGCACCCAGATGCCTGATGGCGTTACGCGACAGCGTTTTCATAAAATCGCCCTCCGCTGCATAGCGTGTCACGATAGTCGAAAAAGGCAAGCCGCAATCACGGGCTCCCCACAGGGACGCCCGGGCTGAATCGATTCAGGCTTCAGGCCATCAGCCCCTTACGGCTTGAATGCGTCGACTTATGGCAAGGAATTGGGACGGAGAAGAATTTTAACAGAAGTCGCGAAGATCGCAAAGGAGTCTAATTGTTCCGCCGGAGGCGGTACTAACATGGTTCCCCCGATCCGCCTTGATACGCGTCCAGGAAATGAAAACATCATCACCCTGCAAGCGGGTTTAGTTTTATTACCGGTCTTGACCTTCGCTCCAGATTGCTACATGCTTCCAGCCCGGAAAACGATGGTTTAGGGCGGTCTCAACGAGCATATGCCCGTACCACCAAATATCGGTTTCTTATCCTTTAAAAGAGGCCCGAACGATGGACAAAGCGTATATCGAAAAATATATCAATCGCACATTTATTGATTTCATGCCCGGCCAGGAGTTCATGAAGTATCCAGTGGTGTTTACGCAGGGCAAGGGCGTGTATCTATGGGATACGGAGGGAAAACAATATTTCGACGCCATCGGTGGAATTTTCGTGGCATCCCTCGGACACCGGCATCCCCGTATTATTGCGGCGATGAAAGAGCAAATGGACCGTCTTACAATGGTCCCGCCCCTGCACAGCATTTCCGATGTGACATTGAAATTCATCGAAACGCTGGGAAAGGTCACGCCGGGGAACCTCAACTATATTAAATCATTTTCCGGAGGTTCGGAGTCCATCGAGGCCGCCATCAAATTCACCCGGCAGTATTTCCGGCAGAACGGTCAGCCGGACAAGATGAAAGTACTATCGAATTATCTGAGCTATCATGGAGCGACGTTCGGGGCGATGTCCGCCAGCGGCTCTCCGCGCAAGATCAAATTCGAACCGCAGATGCCGGGCTTCGTAAAAGTTTATTCCCCGAAACAGCTGCGGGATGATTTCGTCACATGGGAGGAGACCTGCCGGTATGCGGCAAAGCTTGTTCGGCGCACAATCGAGGCGGAACGGCCGGAGACCGTGGGAGTGTTCCTGGTGGAGCCGATCTGCAACACCGCCGGAATCATCACCCCGACGGAAGAGTATTTTCACATGTTGAGGGACACCTGCAACGAATACGGTGTCATTCTGATCTTCGACGAAGTTCTGACCGGGTTTGGCAAGACGGGGGATATGTTCGCCGCACAGACTTTCGGGGTGACACCGGATATCATCTGTTCGGGTAAAGGACTGTCCTCCGGTCTGATTCCGGTGGGTGCCATGATCGCAAGGGAGGACCTGGCGCAGGGATTCAACGCCGGAACCGAAGCGAACGGGCAAAATTTCATGCATGGCCACACCTTTGCCAATTTCCCCTTGGCGGATGCGGTGGCGACAGCCGTGATCAATGTGATGACCGAAGAGAAACTTCCGGAACGGGCCCGGGCGCTCGGAAAGTACATCCGTGGTCGGCTGGAAGGACTGAAGAAATACGGTGTCATCCGCGAAGTCCGTGGCAAAGGGATTCTGCTCGGGGTGGAACTGGTGGAAGATCCGGTGACAAACCGGCCTTTCCCGGAAGGCCGGAAACTTGGAACCGCGCTGAAACGGACCGCATTGGATAACGGCATCATCCTGCGGATCGACGCGGACTGGTTTGCCATGGCGCCGCCGCTGGTGACAACGGACGATCAGGCCGCCGAAATGTGCGATAAGATTGAAGCAAGCCTGAAACAGGCCATGGATATAGTCAGCAAATCACGGAGTGTTTTGCATGCTTGACATCCTGATCAGAAACGCCTGGATCATCGACGGTACAGGGGAGCCGGAATTCATCGGCAGTATCGGGATCAAAAGCGGACGCATTGTTTTTGTTTCCAAAGGGACGAAGGAGTCGGATGCGATAAAAACAATCGACGGCACAGGACTTTTCGTCTGCCCGGGCTTCATTGATGCACACAGCCATGTGGACCTGACCTTGGATTCCGACCGGGCGACTGACAATTTTCTCATGCAGGGCATCACAACCAGTGTTGGCGGGCATTGCGGAACCGGGTATGCACCGGTTGGAGAGACGGATTTTGTAAAAAAAATCGCGGCCGACTGGAATTGCACCCTCCGCTGGAGCACATTCGGGAATTGGATGGACCATATTGAATCCCTTGGCGGAACCGGGATCAATTATGTCTCACTGGTCCCGCATAATTCGCTGCGCGGGGCGGTGCTCGGATCAAACTTCACCCGCGAGTCGACGCCGGCAGAAATCGAAAAAATCACAGCCTTTCTTCGCGAGTCACTGGATGCGGGGGCTTTCGGCATGTCGGCAAGCCTTGACGCGGGCGTACCGGGACATTTCGCAGGGAAAACCGAAATTCTGGAACTGTTGCGTCTGCTGACAGAGTACGACGCGGTATTCGCCCCCCATACACGCCACCACCAGAACCAATGGCCGTCGAACGGCCCGGAGGAAACGGCATACGGACTCTACAACGGCCCCCAGGGAGAGACAGTCACAGGCCGGTATCACGGGCTGCTCGAAGTCCTCGAATACGCCATGGCCGTTCCGGGGACCAATCTGATGATCTCCCATCTGACTCCCCTCTATCTCGTTCCGCACCCGCATCCGGCTTATGTCGACGATGCCATCCGCCGTGCAACGCTGGAGGAGATCATCGACCGTCCGAGTGCACAAGGTGTGCGGGTATCATTCAATGCACTGACCCTGCCGTATTCCATCAGCTTCGAGATGAATATCGCCGACGCGTTCCGGCCTGAGCGGATGATCCTGCCGGAATGGCTCCGGGGTCTTTCCCGCGAAGCGTTCATCCGCAAGCTGGAAGACACCGACTACAGAGAAAAGCTGACCGGATTTCTGATCTCGGGGCGGTTTAAATTCGATATGGTATGTCCTGCAACCGATCCTTACTGGTGTAAGGAATTTGTGATCCAGCATTGCAGGAACAAGGCGGTTGAAGGCAGGACCCCCTACGAACTCGCCCTCGAAAAGAGCCCTCACGACCGGGCCGAAGCGCTTTACCATACCGTCTTTGAGATCCTTTATGACATCATCCGCGACGATCCTTCCGCCACCTGGCATTTCATCGAGGACCGGCGGGTGGACATCGGACAGCTGGCCCATCCGATGGGGATGGTCGCCACGGATGTCTGCGGATTCCCCGGGAAGTTTCCGGAAGGACGTCCGCTACCCGGGGAAAAGGTCAGCGTCTGTGCCTACAATTCCGTCCCGTATTATCTTGAGAAACTGGTAAAAACCGACAGGGCCATGTCGCTCTTCGAAGCGGTACGCAAGCTTTCCAGCCTTCCGGCGGACATACTCGGGATCACAGAGCGCGGCAGGCTGCAAGAGGGATACTGGGCGGATATCACCATCATCGATTGGGACAATTTTAAAACGTCGCATGATTTCGACGCCCCGGCCACACCTACCCGTGGCATGGAATATGTCATCGTGAACGGTCGTATCGCCTACGAAAAAGGGGAGTTGACCAAAGTCTGCTCAGGGAAGCTTTTGCGCAAGAAACATTGACCAGTGATGAGTAAATCAAGATCTCGAAAAGGATGATTGTTGAGATGCTTTTAGAAAAACCAGTAGCCCTCGTCACCGGAGCATCCCGCGGCATCGGCCGCAGCATCGCGCTGCAGCTGGCACGCGACGGATATACCGTGATCATCCATTCCCGGACCGCGCAGGACCCGTCCAATCCGACCAAAGGGCCGGACGAAGTAAAACGCGCCATCGAGGAACAAGGCGGGAAAGCGGTCCTGTGCGCCAGCGATATCGCGACACCGGAAGGCCGATCCAGGCTGATTGATTTTGTGGACCGGGAAGTCGGCCGGGTAGACCTGCTGGTCAATAATGCCGGCATCGAACCTGTTTCAGTGGACATCCTCAAGGTGAAAGAAGAGGATGTCCGGCATGTGCTCGATGTCAATCTGATCGGGCCTTATTTCATCACCCAGCAGATTACTTCCCGGATGATCCAATGGCGGGCGGCCGGCATCATCCAAAAGGGTCGTGTCGTTTTCATCACCTCGGTCCAGGCATACCGGACGGCGACCTTCGGTTCCGGGTATGGCATGTCGAAAGCGGCATTGCATATGGCCGTGCAGCAATTCGCCGCGCGTCTTGGCGAAGCGGACATCCCGGTCGTCGAGATCCGCCCCGGCGTGATTCCCACGGATATGTCGCTTGTCCATAAAGAAGGGATCGACCGCAAACTTGCCGAAGGGTGGGCGCCGACACGGAGATGGGGATCGCTGGAAGAGATGGCGAACATGGTTTCCTGCGTCGGTAAGGGTGTTTTTGACTATTCCACGGGCGCGGCGATCGATGTAAGCGGCGGAATGAACATTTTCAAGCTTTGACGGGCATTGATCTGAACGGAGGTTTCCTGATGCAGAAATATAACGCACAACTGGTTCTGGACGCCCATGCCGTACTTGGCGAGGGCCCCGTCTGGGACACGGAGAAGAGACAGCTTTACTGGGTGGATATCCTCCAGGGACAAATCCATCGATTCGATCCCGCAAGCGGCAGGGACGCACAGGTTTTGGTTGGGAAAACGGTCGGCGCGGTGGCGCTTAGGACAAATGGCGGATTGGTGGCGGCGCTTGCCGACGGATTTTACCTTATCGACTCTTTGGACACTCCTTTGTCGTCCAAAAGATTAACGTCTCTGGATTCTGTTCTATTTGCTCTATGTCTGCCGGGAGACCTCCTGTCCGGGCAGCGTTTCAACGACGGAAAATGCGATCCGGCCGGGCGATTCTGGGCCGGAACCATGCAATATGACCCAGAGAATCCCCGCTGTGCGCTTTATCGCCTGGAATCCGGCGGGACATGCCGGAACATGGTGCAGGGCATCGGCTGCTCCAACGGACTTGCATGGTCGTCGGATCATAAGACCATGTATTATATCGATACAACGACCCGGTGTGTGGAAATGTTTGACTTCGATGTCGGGACAGGCGACCTCTCCAACCGCCGGCGCCTTATCGATTTTAGCTCGCGAGAGGCGAACACACCTGGCTCGCCACCCGCCGGCTTTCCGGATGGCATGACGATCGATGCGGAAGGGATGCTGTGGGTGGCGGAGTGGGCGGGCTTCAAAGTATCGCGCTGGGATCCTGCTACCGGCCGGAAAATCGGAGAGGCGCTTCTACCTGTTTCAAGGGTCAGCTCCTGCACGTTCGGCGGACCGGACCTTTCGGACCTGTATATCACCACCGCAGGCGAAGGAATAAGCCCGGCCGAAAAGACGGAGCAGCCTTTGTGGGGAGGGCTTTTTCGCGCGGCGACGGATACCCGGGGCATCGCTCCGGTCCGGTTTGCAGGGTGAATAGTTCACCTGCGGGAGAAGGCGGTAAGGAAACCCTCTTCTTAGCGGCCTTCGCGGCCTTCTGTTCAAACTCTTTATTCGGAAAGAAAAAGGGGACGGGTTTCCCCGCCCCCTCACCTCCCGGGTGCATGGCCCCGGATCTTGAACCGCCCTTACTTTCCGACCAGCGCGTCCCGCAGGTCCTCCTCGACCGTGCCGATCGGCTTGATGGCGAACTTATCGACCAGGACCTTGAGCACCGCCGGGGTGACAAAGGCCGGCAGACTCGGGCCCAGCCGGATGTTCTTGATGCCGAGGTGGAGCAGCGTCAGCAGAATGCAAACCGCCTTCTGCTCATACCACGACAACACCAGCGACAAGGGCAACTCGTTGACCGTGCAGTTGAACGCACCCGCCAACGCACCCGCGACCTTGATCGCGGTGTAGGCATCGTTGCACTGGCCGCAGTCCAACAGGCGGGGCAGCCCTCCCACGGTCCCGAAGTCCAGCTTGTTGAACCGATACTTGCCGCATGCCAGCGTCAGGATCACACAATCCTTCGGCACGGCCTGGGCAAACTCGGTGTAGTAGTTACGCCCGCTCTTGGCGCCGTCACACCCGCCGATCAGGAAGAAGCGCTTGATCGCACCCGTCTTGACCGCATCGATCACCTGACCTGCCACGCCCAGCACCGCCGCATGCCCGAACCCGACCAGGATGGTCTTCTCCGCCTCATCCGCCGCGAATCCCGGCGCCGCCAGGGCCGCCTGAATCACCGGCTTGAAGTTGCCGTCGGCAATATGCTCAACCCCCGGCCACGCCACGAGCCCGCTCGTGAAAATCCGCGCCTTGTAGGTCTCCTTGGGCTTCTGAATGCAGTTCGTGGTCATCAGGATCGCGCCCGGAAACGCATCGAACTCCGCGCGCTGATCCTGCCAGGCTCCCCCGTAGTTGCCCGCTAGGTGCTTGTACTTCTTCAGGCCGGGATACCCGTGCGCCGGCAGCATCTCACCATGGGTGTAGATGTTGATGCCCTTGCCTTCCGTCTGCTTGAGCAGGGCATCCAGATCCTTGAGATCATGCCCTGAAATCAGGATGGCCTTGCCCTTGATGGGGGTCACGCGGACCGCGGTCGGAACCGGATTGCCATAGGCGCCCGTATTCGCCGCATCCAGCAACTCCATGACCTTGAGATTGATCTCACCGGTCTTGAGGGCGTACCCGAGCAATTGGTCCATCGACGGACTGGTCTTGGTCAGGAAATCCAATGCCTCATGGATAAAGGCATACACGCTGTCATCTTCCTTGCCCAGAACCAGCGCGTGATCCGCATAGGCGGCCACACCCTTGAGCCCGAGCAGGATCAGGTCCTGCGTCCCGGCCACATCCGGACCCCGCACAACATTGCGCTTCTCGGGCGAGACGTCTTCACCCTGCTTGACCAGCCCCTGCAGCCCGGCGGCAGGCAGCCACGTGGCCGGACCCTGAACCGTTTCCACCGCGACGCCCTTGGCCTTGCACGCCGCCTCGTAACGCCGCCGCGCCCCGTCCTTGATCACGGCGGCCTTGAGCAACTGGGACCCCAGCCGGGCCGGATCGAAGTTCACATTGGTGACCGTGGTGAACAACGCCTCCACCACGAAGATATCCGTCTCACGATCCGTAACCCCCAGCAGGCGGGCCCGGTGGGCGTACTGACTGATCCCCTCCGCCGCGTGGATTAAAAGATCCTGCAAGGCGGACGTATCCGGATCCTTGCCGCATACACCGAACGACGTGCAACCCGCGCCCTTGGCGGTTTGTTCACACTGATAACAAAACATGCTGCTCATTTCCTCTGCTCCTTCTGGTTGGGTTTCAACCGCTTCTTCCATCACTCAAACTGCGGCCCATTATGCACGCCCCCAGCCCTACCGCCTTGATGCAGGTCAAGTTTTTCAAACATTACCGTAGCATCCCATTGAAATCCTAATCGTAATCTTAATCGTAATCGTAATCTATTGCACCAGAATGGATTATGATTAAGATTACGATTATGATTATGAAAAAACACTAGCCATCCCCAAAAGGTGGACCGGGCGGTCCCTCGCACGGTCAAACGCCGGTAGGGACACCGGCGTCTCTCATCCTTACGCCCGCTCATACTTGGGTTTCGAGGGGCAGGCAGAGGAATTCTCGGTGCGAACGAGGCGAGACGCCGCGTCTGCTTTCTTTGCGAACTTCGCGGCTTCTGTAAATAATTCTTTTCTCCGTATATTACTCCAGAACGGGTTGCGGGAATTTCAGGTGCGGCCTGCCCGCCGAAGCCTTGGCGCAGGCGGGTACTCCGCAGCTTAAATGCCCGCAACATTTTCTTCTGTCAGGTCTTCTCCGTGCCTCGGTGTCTCCAGCTTGCCCGCCTGAGGCGGGCGAAGCGGGTGGTGAATCTTGGCGACATGAGTTTTTAGTGCCAATGGGTTATCCTGTTCATCCTGTCAATCGATGTTAGCAACTGATCTTCTTCAGCCTGCCTCCTGTGGAAAGCTTCCCGTTTTCCAATCACAACGGAAGCCGGCGCAGCCGCAGGGCGTTGCTGATGACCGACACCGAACTGAAACTCATGGCGGCCGCCGCAATCATCGGGCTGAGCAATAAACCGAAAACAGGATACAACACCCCGGCGGCCACCGGAATCCCCACAGCATTGTACGCAAACGCAAAGAAGAGATTCTGACGGATGTTGCGCATGACCCCGCGACTGAGCCGGATCGCTTTCACAATCCCGCGCAAGTCGCCTTTGACCAGCGTAATGCCCGCGCTCTCCATCGCCACATCCGTGCCGCTGCCCATCGCGATGCCCACATGTGCCTGGGCCAAGGCCGGCGCATCGTTGACCCCGTCACCCGCCATGGCGACGATATGCCCCTCCTGCTGCAACTGCCGGACCACCTCGATCTTCCGCTCGGGCAGGACGCCCGCCTCCACCCGCTCCAACCCCAGCGTCCGGGCAACGGCCTGCGCCGTGGCGGGATGATCGCCCGTGACCATGACGATCTCCACCCCGGCCTCGCGCAACAATCGGATCGCTTCCGGCGTGGAGGGCCGGATCGGGTCGGCCACCCCCAACACGCCGACCGGCTCGCCGTTGACCGCCACGAACATCACCGTCTGACCTCCGGCATACAGGGCGGCGGCACGCTCCAGCAAACCGCCCCCGGCAATACCTAGTTGATCCAATAGCCTGACGTTGCCCAGGGCCACGCGCTTGCCCTCGACCATCCCCGTGATTCCCTTCCCGGAAAACGACTGGAAATCACGCACCGCGGCCGGTGCAATGCCGCGCGCTTTCGCCCCCCCGACAATCGCCGACGCCAGCGGATGCTCGCTCCCCTGCTCCAGTCCGGACGCCAGCCGCAACAGCTCACCATCGCTCCACCCTTCACCCGGAACCACCGACATCAGTTTCGGCCGCCCCTCGGTCAACGTCCCCGTCTTGTCGACAACCAGCACATCCACCTTCCCCGTGATTTCCAGCGTCTCCGCGTTACGGATCAGCACGCCCACACCCGCCCCGCGACCGGTCCCCACCATGATCGACATCGGTGTGGCCAGGCCCAGCGCGCAGGGACAGGCAATGATCAGCACCGCCACCGCGTTCACCAGCGCGTAGGCCGCCCTGGGTTCCGGCCCCCACGCCAGCCACGCCAGAGCCGTGACCGTCGCCACCCCCAGCACCACCGGAACAAACCAGGCCGCCACGGCATCCGCCAGCCGCTGGATGGGAGCCCGACTCCTCTGCGCCTCCCCGACCATCCTGACAATTTGCGCCAGCAGGGTTTCCTCGCCCACCCGCTCCGCCCGCATCAACAGTCCACCCGTCCCATTCACCGTTCCACCCGTCACGGTGTCGCCGGCCGTCTTCTCCACCGGGATCGACTCGCCGGTCACCATCGCCTCGTCCACCGCGCTCGTTCCTTCCAACACCACACCGTCCACAGGAACCCGTTCCCCCGGCCGCACCCGCAGGCGGTCACCCTTTATGACCTCCTGGAGCGGGACATCCTCCTCCGCGCCGGCCTCACCCACCCGGCGGGCGGTCTTCGGTGCCAGGCCGAGCAACGCCTTGATCGCGCCCGCCGTCCGCCGCCTGGCTCGCAATTCCAGCACCTGCCCCAACAGCACCAGGGTCGTGATTACCGCCGCCGCCTCGAAATACACCGGCACCGTGCCGTCCTGATGACGGAACACCGCCGGAAAGATTCCCGGAAAAACGGCCGCCACCACGCTATACGTCCATGCCGTTCCCGTGCCCAGCGCGATCAGGGTGAACATGTTCAGACTGCGGTTGCGGATCGACATCCAGGCCCGCCCGAAAAAGGGCCACCCGCCCCACAGGACCACCGGTGTCGCCAGAACCAGTTCCAGCCACCCGCCCCACGGCGACGGCAGGGCCATCGCCGAATGACCGGGAAGATGCGCCCCCATGGCCAGAACGAACACCGGAGCGGTCAATATCAGGCAGACCCGGAACCGCCGCGTCATATCCAGCAATTCCGGACTTGCCTCCTCGTCCCCGGCGACGATCCTCTCGGGCTCCAGTTCCATGCCGCATTTCGGGCAGTCCGCGGGCCCCTCTGAACTCACCTCCGGATGCATGGGGCAGATATAGCGTGATCCGGGCGGGACCACGGTTGTCCGGGTTTCACGCTTTTCAAGGTAACGAGCCGGGTCCCCTTTGAACTTTTCCAGACAGTGGGTACTGCAAAACAGGTACGTCACCCCGCCATGCTCATGTCGGCCCACCGCCTCACCGGGACAAACCGTCATCCCGCAGACAGGGTCCTTCCCCGCTGAATCAGGGTTTCCGGGTCCGGACGTTTCAGGTTTCGGGCTCCTGAATTCTCCGGTTATCGGATTATCCTGTTCATCCTGTCTATCGCTGTTCATTTTTCCTGGTGATCGCTTCATCATCGCCGTCCTTCACAAACACAGCTCACTCCGCCAACCTAGCACACTTCACGGCCCAGAACACGCCCTCTTCGTCTTTGCTTCCCCATAGTCGTGATCATAATCCGGACTCGCCGGACCCAAGATGAAGATTTTTGAACAGAAGCTCGCAAAGCACGCGAAGTGCTGCGGCGAAGACGCCGCAGCATAGATTAGGTGCCAGAAATGCCCTGCATGCGCGGCATCTTTGCCGCGCATGCCTTTGCGGCCTTCGCGCCTTCTGTTCAAATACTCTTTCAGCTCGAATCCTTGCCACGTTTCAACGAATTCCATTCGAACGAAACTAATGGCCTACATCCTGAATCGCCTCAGCCTGAACGCCACGTTGTGCGCACCGTAACACGGTGGAGCCGATGAACAACATGCAAGGAAACAGACCATGGCTCTTGGCGATTCTTGCCGCGTTCTCTGTGACGGTAGCCGCTGCTGCGCCGACACCGGACGGCCCCTATGCCGAGCACCTCGACTCCGGAAAGAAGAGCGTCGAGGGTAGTTTCAAAGACGGGAAGCGTGATGGTCTCTGGACCTTCTGGTCGCATCAGACGTCTCCAGTCGCACGGATCACGAAGAGTTGCCAAGGCTCCTATGTTAGGGGGGAAGCAGGATGGCACATGGACTGCCTGGAATTCCGAGGGGATCAAGGTCGCCGAGACGCATTACCGGATGGGCGTGCTGGACGGCTTGGAGACCATGTGGCATCCTGATGGGACGAAGAAGAGGGAGATCGCCTACAAGACGGGTCAGCCCGAGACATACCGTGAGTGGAATGAGCGTGGCGTGTTGGTTGGTGAGTGAACGCACCGAGACGGCAAGCAATGGCGCGGCCGTTTCGTGTCTGCCAAACCGGTCAGCAATGATCACCTAGTCGCAGTGATCAGGGTGTACGAGAATGGCAAAGAGACCGACGTCGAGGAGATGAAGCCCAAATAGGCGCAACGGTGGACCGCTCGAAGAGTTGCGACTGGGAACATACGACACTTGGGGGATAGGAGGCACAACATCACCTTGCAGTGTACGGCCTTTCCGCTGCGCTCCAGGCCGAAACTGAAGGTGGACGTTGGCGCAGAATAATGGACTTGAATATGATGCGCAGATAGTGCATACACATATGCATGAGAACAACACTTAACATAGACGAGCAGATGTTCCGCAAGGCTTCGCATATCACCGGGATAAAAGAGAAGACGTCCTTGGTTCATAAAGGGCTTCAGGCGCTTATCGCGCTGGAGAGCGCAAAACGCTTGGCCAGTCTTGGGGGATCAGAAAAGGACTTGCGCCCGATACCGAGGCGGAGAGTGGCCTGATGCACACCGTTCTCGTGGATACCTCGGTTTGGGTGGACCACCTTCGCAAAGGTGAGGCTTTGCTTGAAGACCTTCTTGCGTCAGGTCATGTCGCCACACATCCATTTGTCATTGGTGAACTCGCGTGCGGCAACCTCTCAAATCGAGATGAAATCCTGAACTTGCTTTCTGAATTACCGATAGCGGAGGTCGCCACAAACGAAGAAGTGATGCATTTGATCGAGCGGCATAAATTGGGGGGTAAAGGCCTTGGCTGGATAGACATGAATCTCCTGGCATCGGCGCTTTTGAGCAACATGCCTCTCTGGACAAGGGATCACAGGTTAGCCACGGTGGCCAAATCAATTGGTGTGGCTGGCTATTAATATACCGCCAACCAGAAAGTCCAGGCGACCTCGCGTCCCGCTCGGAACCTGACTTTCGACGTTCGACAAGATGAAAATAAGACGGATGGTGAAACTTATCTTGGCAGCCTGTGGATGTATCGGCTCTCTCTTTGCTGGTGCATTCTTCCATGAGGACATCCTGTCGCTCTTCGACGGAGTCCATCCACTCGATTCTACCCACGGGCGAATGGAGACTTACGATCCGAAGGAAGGGACGACGCATTGCTGGACGCGCGATGACTGGGTCAAGAACCTTGCCACACCTCCGAAGTTCGAGATTTCCCCATCGACGGCCGGCGCCATCCTGACTAAAAGGAGATGGATGCATGGGGCCATCGAGCAGGCATACATCTTTGCGGACAACGAGAGTTACTATTTTGTCGGTTATGGCTACACGTTTCCCGATACTGGCTCCATCATCCCCAATTATTCGGGATGGAGGTTCATGCTGCGAAGCATCGGTGTTGATGTTATGCCTCCGAGTTACTACGCCAAGTTGTTCGGCACGAGACTAAACGGCAAGGACGGGAGAGTTTGGAACAGGATTAGCGAGAAGTGGGAACCGTACGGTTACCTCCACCTTCCCGCAGCCACAGCGGCGGAACTCGTCCATGCGGATGATCCCATTGGCCGTGTTATCAATAAACTTGGGCCGCCCTACGACCAAAAGAACAATTGGCCTTTCGCAAGCAGCGACAAAACCAAGCGAGGCGACATCCTTCGCTATATGTGTCGGGATCACTTTCTTGAAGTGAGATTCACGAACTGTTGGTTTGCGGGAACCGGGACAAATCTTAGTTGGGGATACAAATGAGAAAGTCGAACAAGCCGGCGCATGCGACGGTAGTACCCGCGCCTGACCGGTAAAGTTGGAACGGAAACGCCATGATAAAATTCATCATCATTCTGGTCGTATTCGTCGTCTTCGTCTTTGTTAACACATACAGCATGATGACGTCTTTCGATCAATGGGCCATCGATAAAGACTTCTTGGCTGCCACCCTCTTCGTTGCGGGAACCATTTGGTCTGTCTTCACAATGAGAATGGGTGCATCTGGAACTCGAAAAGAATTCTTGCTGAAATCCGTCGTCAGTGCCGCGCTCTCATCCTTGGGTCTTGTCGCTGGTTTTGTTGCCTATTGTTACGTGGTGTTTGGGATGTTCAAATGGTAACGTTCCAACAACGCCTCGCTCCTTATTGTCAACCCTGACGGGTTGCCAATAAGGAGAAGGCTGCCGTTCGATGAGAAGAGAATGAACGAAAGAGGATGGAAACGGGGAATCGTCGCCGTCAGCGCATCAGCGGTTGCGGTCGCAGTGCCTTTGCTCGCCATCGCATCGGCTTGTCTCGCCGGGATCGCCCACGTGATGGGATGGGGAAGCAGAGCGCAAGACGCCTTCGGTCAAGTCTGGGTCGTCTGCGGCTTCGCGTGTCTGCCCATTGCCCTGCTGGCGCTGACGCTTAGCGTCCGCGCCCTGATTGCGGCCGATCGGAAACTGCTTTTCGGCGTGCTGACCGCTCTGGACGTGCTCGCGGCGGCGATCGGCACATGGATCTATATGGCCTTCTGTCATTGAGGGGCAACGGAAACAAGGCATCGAACCAGGCGTCGGAAGGTAGCTCGGTCCGCGGCGGATCTCGCACCTTCAACGCCAACGTTGAGACTGTCTTAAAAGCCCCCTGTCAGAGTTTTGGTTGAGCGCGCACGAAAATCGACATCGCAAAATACCCGTAGAACGGCCGATCTGGAGCCGATCCTTGTGTTCTGATCCCCCACAATTATGGTATTGGAGCAGAAAGAGGATTTTTTGACCGTCTCGCTGGAGGTAAGTAAACGACAGAATGAAGACAATAATCACAACGCTGGTTATCCTTTGCTGTGCTCTCGAGCTGACTGCCACGGCCGAACCCGCTGATGCGGGAAAGCAAGACGTTCTGCAGACACTTGCCAAGGTTGCGTTCATGGGACAGGCGGTCTCAAACGAGTTGACGCGGATCTCCTCGGCTGAAACGACCCCGACTGAACTGCGTAGGTTGGCCAGCAATGCGTTGCGTCACCATGACAATGCAGCCACGAACTCTTACGAGCAACTCAATGCCTTCATCACCGCATGGACGATCACAAATGAACCACCGGTGTCGTCGAGTACAATCTTGCTGATGAAACGAACCCTCGAATACAGTAAGTCGGCTGTTGTTCTACTTGATGCCCTTACGCAGAACACAAACTACCCGGCCCCATACCGGGATGCTGCCGCAAGGATTCTCTCCACGGTCAGGGGCGACAATCGGCGAAAGTGACGAAACGAAGGAGTTTCGAACAAGGCGGCGGACACGTACGGCGAGCCCTGACGGGCTCACCTCCTGTCACCGCCAACGTTGGGATGAAAACTGAAAATGAAGAACCTATTTGTTATTCTAATACTTGGCTTACTTCCAGCGTGTGCGACGCCCCTGGCAAGCGAACAATCCCGGAATGACCTTCTTGAGGCTGCATTCCGATACTATCTTCCATTGATCGGAGAGAGGGATGGTGCCGTGTTTGTGTGCGAGGGGAGATTAAACGGTGAATTCAAGGATCCTCCACTGGAAGTTATGAATCGGCTTGCTGATCTCCCGTTTTTAGTCCGTCCCGCATCGCAATCGCGACAAATTGATGATGACTCTCTTCGTAATATTGTAGACCCCAAAACCGGAAAGTTCGCCGTGATCTTCACGGTGAGCATTGTGAAGGGAAGCCGCAAAAGGATACTGCTCTGGTTTAGCCGTGACTACGGCAACATGAATGCCTCAGGTTTTGAAATGGAAGCAACACTTGAGAATGGAAAGTGGAGCTTCAAGGATACAGGTCGAGATTGGACATCGTGAATCCCAACAACACCTTGCGCTATACGGCTCGTTCCTCGCCGAAAGTGAAGGTAAACGTTCGACCACAAGATATGAAGAAGAATATCACAAGAGTAATGGTGTTGGGCATCGCAGCATTGCCCTCGGCGGCCTTGGCCAATGCCGGAACACCGCTGATGTGGGCAGGCATGCTGCACCTGGTTTTCGGCAACCTGGTCATTGGATTGCTGGAGGGGTATCTGCTCGCCAAGTTCTTCGGGTTGGCCAAGGGGAAGACAGTCGGGCTAATCATTCTTGCCAACTACTTCTCTGCTTGGCTTGGCGGCCTCTTCCTGCGCGGTGCGATTGTACGAGCTTTTCCTTTAGACCTGAACAACGCTTGGCTTTTTTTCTGGGCAATGGCGGGGCTGACCTATCTCATAACCATCGCCCTTGAATTCCCCTTTGTTGCCTCGGCTTTGCGCCGAGACCCCGAGTGGTTGCGAAAATCCATCAGGGGTTCGTTGGTGATTCAGACTGTGTCCTACCTGCTGTTGTTCGGGTGGTACTGGTTGGCGAGCGGTACTTCACTGTACACGCGGATGGAGATTGTCCAGTTGTCAGCGATGTCCCTCCCGGAAAAGGTTCTGATGTACTTCATCGCGGCTGACGACGGAAATGCATACAGGATGAACCTCGCAACGACCGAGAGACGCAAGGTCTTCGATCTGGCATCAACCAATGCCAATGATCGCCTCTTTGTCCGAGCCTCGTCAGAGAACAGCAACCGTTGGGACTTGGTGGCTCGTCTCGTGGCGGAAGACCGACGTAATCCAAAGTTGATCACCATCGAGAGGGCTTTTGCGGCACAGGCTGCGCCGAGTTGGCGAAGCACGTATACTGACCCACCACAAGAAGAAGACTCGTGGTTCAACTTTGGGCAGGCAGCGAGACTGGGCACGGCCAAGGACAGCCAGTGGGAGTTTTGGTCTGGCTTCTGGCCGATTGAGGGGTTACGGGGAACGCACACCAATACGGGAGCGCAAGTCCACTTTTCGTTCGAGACCCCTTTCGGTGCATGGAATGTCCGCAATGCTACACTGCTTCCGAGTGACAAGGTTCTGTTCCAGATGGGGCAGGATCAGATATGCATCTTTGATCCGGCTGCGAAGCGGGTCGCCCTTGTGACCAAGGGGCGAGGACCGATTGCAGTCATGGAAGAGGACCGGTCGAACCAAGCGCCGGAGGATACGGCTCGCAAGCTCGCCGATCCTCAGCGCTGACGTTCGGTAAAAGATTATGAAGCGTAGATCACAACTGTTCTGGTTGATCGTCGTGCCACTCATCGCGTTCGCGATTGAAGTGGCGTTGCTCTGTCTTGCCGCATTCACCCTGATGTCATATCCCAAAGGCGCCGGAGCCCCGGCATGGGCGGACTCTGTCCTTGTTTTTTTCGCGTGGCCGCTCCATTTGTGCAACGGTTGGCGCAGCCAGACAATTTGGATCGGTGTTGTGCTGTCATTCCTGTGGATGCCTGCGATTGCGCTTGGCATAGCCAAGGTCTACATGCTGTTGAAAGGACAAAACACCGAACAAAATCTCGGAAGCGACGCTGAATCCAGCGCGCCTCAAGATTAGCGTTGGGCAAAAGAGATTGAAAAAATGAAAACATTCCTCATGACTGTGCTTCTTGGGGTCTCTTGTGCCGTCTCTCTGGCTAACGATCATCCACAGATCATGGCCAGATGCGTTGTCGGAAATGTCCATGGCGGTGGCGAAACGAATATTGCTGTGACCGGCGAAGACCAAAAGGCTATCCACCACCATTCCGACTTTCAAGGTGGTGGCATATGGTACGATGCGGTCATTTCTGTCAGAGATGGGAATGTGACGATTGTCGAACGCGACTCCGTCAGTAGTCCATACAAGAGCGGCAGCAAGGTCGGTACAGCTGAAAACATCTACCGACTCCCTGTTGACAAGATTGACAAAGAAGAAGTGCAATTATCCCACGGGAACCGCATAGTTTTGACGAAGGCAATCAAGGTCGCCCAACCACCGGCTGGTGGCGACGGGAAACCCGCGCCACAGCCGTAACGTTGGGTCTGACAAAATGAAAACAATCGCAACATGGCTTGTCATCCTTAGCCTCGCTGTGGGTTGGGCCGCGAATGGCGGTAATTTGTCACCAGAGGTAGAATCTGATTTCCAGAAATTCTGCGACCCCACGTCAATTCTCATAGAAGTCACGTTTCAAGACAAACTCGCGCAGCTTCCCCACGACCAGAGGTCTGAGGCTATGACACGACTTCGTCGGGGCCTCTCGTCTCCGCATTGTGAAGTGCGGCGTCGCGCAGCACTTGCGCTGCACCGTTATGGAGACGATGCCGGCGTTCCTGTGATGGTTAAAGACATGGCCACGGCGACCAACAGAAATGACCGGAACAACGTGGTCGTGGCTCTACGCATCATGAAGGATCGACGGGCCATTTCAGTTCTGACGAAGACAACCTCCGATTCCTCTGCATACGTGCGCAGCATCGCTCTGGCGGCACTCGGAGAGTTAGCCACGACCAATACGTACGATGTCATTGTGTCGCACGTAACCGATCTGGAGAACTTCGGTGGAGACGTCCCAATGTGCCCAGGTGA
>CAMBRF010000010.1 GCA_945870225.1 PVC group bacterium
CCATTGCGAATGATCCTCGACTGCAGCCTCCCGTAGGAGTCTGGGCAGTGTCTCAGTCCCAGTGCGGCTGACCATCCTCTCAGACCAGCTACCCGTAAGCCTTGGTGAGCCGTTACCTCACCAACAAGCTGATAGGACGCGGGCTCCTCTCTCGGCGACAGGACCTTGCGGCTCCCCATCTTTGATCAATCCACCATGCGGTAGACCATCGTATCCGGTATTAGCTCACTTTTCAGCGAGTTATCCCCAACCAAGAGGCAGATTGCCCACGTGTTACGCGCCCTTCCGCCACTCTCGTCCCGCTTGTATTGCTACACTCGGAACTTTCGTTCGACTTGCATGCCTAATCCACGCTGCCAGCGTTCGTTCTGAGCCAGAATCAAACTCTCCGTAAAAAAAATACCTGCCAACCTGTTCCCAGGTTAACAGTAACTGACGTATATCAGAACATGTGCTTAACAAATCACATCACTTCCGAATCGAAGTGTTTCTTAGCAGATTATTCCGTTATCAAAGATCAAGACACAAAATACACCGCACCCCGGTCGACTTGCTTTCAAATACAGCCGACCAGGTTTCGGCTCTCGTGTCTAGCTTTCAGAGACTTACTGTCTCAATCACTGGGATAAGTTATACGTCACCCCTCCCAAAGTGTCAACTAGTCCATCTTGAAATTTTAAAGTTTTTTATTGATATGAAGAAAATAGGGATTTTTTCACTGCTTCTCGACATGCCCATCAAGAAAAACCCTCGCCCCGGCACCCACGCTCCCTGGCGCGCTATGCCATAGAGCAATCTCATTCGTCCCGAATTGGGAGTCCACCGAGCCAAGATTATGCTTCCGATCATCTATGAACAGTATACGACATGCTACCGCCACGGAACGTGGAGATCGTTCACCGCGCAGAACTCTTGCGCGTCAAGCGAGCGGCTTACCGTCCGCAACGGATGGCAGGGGCGACTCTTATTCGGTGCTTCCGAAAAACTTCTGAATGGCCTGGTTGATGGCGGCCACAATCAAGCGTTGCCTTTCGACTGTGGAGAGCTCTATTTCCTCCTGCGGGTTGGCCAGGGTCCCGCACTCCAAGACAACGCAGGGACTCTTGATCTGGTAGAGCACAAATAAACCGTGCGGAGGAATCCTGTCGTAGATCGCACGTTTCCGGTCAGTGCACCGCATGCCCTCCCGGTCTGCATGGTAAAGATTCGGCACACCCCCTCGCACAATCATTTCCGTCCCCAGCAATCCGGCAAAGGTCTCACTTTGCCGCGCCCGGGCACTCCGCTCCGAATAATGGACAGAGAAACCGCGCATCTGAAGCCATCGCTCGCTACCGACCCCTTCAGACCGCGCCTTGGCAAGATCATCCGGCTGGGCGGAGTCATGATGAATTTCAAGGTACAAACCCGGCTGTCTCTGGTTGGCATACGCCACCCGCGCCTTAAGGGACATATTGCTGGTTGCCGGCACCAGTTCATAGGTCACGCCAGGAATCTGATTAGAGGGCTGGGCCAGCAAAGCGGTAATGGCATCGTTAAACTCGTACTCGAGCCGGCCCTTGAACGATGCGGCGCCCCGGGTGTCCGGCCCGTTGGTTGGATTAGCCATGTGGCCGGAAAAAATCAGGACACTACGGGGCGACGGACCGGGCTCTCCTGCCCCATAAAGACCCGCCGCGACCAGCGCCAACCCGGACAGGCAACGGAGCAAGGCCCGTATAATTCTCCTCTGCATCTCGGCATCTCCTGTCGTCCGCAATGGACCTACTCGGGATCATAGCCGCGGCAATAGGTTTGTCCACCGCAAGTTCCGAACCTGAGAATTTACCGCCACCGATCCTTTTTTTACACTGACTCCGTGCCGCAAGTAAGGTATGAAAGGCAGCCGTTTTGAGAACAGGGAAGTAATCATGGCCACAACAACAATCGGGATCGTGAACCAGAAGGGCGGCGTTGGAAAAACAACCACCGCCATCAACCTGGCCGCCTGCCTCGCGGAACGGAAGAAACGCGTCCTCCTGGTCGACCTCGATCCCCAGGCCAATGCCACCAGCGGACTGGGCCTGGCCAAACAGCCGGGCGCCAGCCTTTACCCCGCCCTCGTCGGGAAACAGCCGGCCTCCGCTTTCGTTCAGTCGACCGCCTTTCCGAACCTGGACATCATTCCCTCCGAACTTGACCTCTCCGGCGCCGAAGTGGAAATGGCCCGGACCGACGCCTACCTCCATTGCGTCAAGGAAGCGCTCGCCCCGATCGTCGCCGAAGGCCGGTACGACTTCATCCTGCTGGATTGCTCCCCCACCCTCGGCATGCTGACCATGAACGTGCTGACCGCCTCGAACAGCGTGATCCTCCCGATCCAGTGCGAATATTTCGCCCTCGAAGGTTTGGCGGTCATGAGCCGTGTCATCCGCCAGTTGCGGGAGAGCGGGGCCAACCCGACGATTGATATCGAGGGTATCGTGATGACGCTCTACGACGGCCGCACGAACCTGGCCCAACAGGTTGTACAGGAAGTGGTGACCCACTATGGCCCCAAGGTTTTTGAAACCCTCATCCCTCGCAATATCCGCCTGGCGGAAGCCCCCAGTTTCGGCAAGCCGGTGATCTTCCATGACACAAACTGCACCGGATCGGTGGCGTACCGTCAGTTGACGCGTGAATTCCTCCAGCGGCGTCATCCCGAACAGGCCGATGACCGGCCCGCCCTCGGCGCGGCCCTGCGCCGCATTTTCGATACCCCGCAACCTGAAACCCCGCTGAATGTGATTCCCCACTCATGAATATGCCCCGTAAAACACTCGGCCGCGGCTTGGGCGACTTGATGTCCGAAGTCGCCCGGATTGAAACTCCCCTGGCAACAGCCTCCGACCGCGGATTCCTGCAACTCCCGCTGGCGAGCCTTGCAGAGCCGACGCAACCCGCCGACGCTCTGCCCGGCGAATGGCTGGAATCCATCCGGACCCACGGCGTCCTGCAGCCCATCCTCGCCTGCAAGACCGATTCCGGGTACGAGACGATTGACGGCCGGCGGCGGCTGCAGGCCGCCCGCGAGCTGGGCCTTAAAACGATCCCCGCATTCATCATCAACAAACCGCAAGCCGATATGACCGTGCTGGCCGCCGAATCGAACCGGCGGGGCATTCTCCCTCCGGCACCGATCGCCGCGCCCTGCCAGCGGCCCGCGATCGATCCGCCCCCCAACGGTTGGCGCTCCGACTGGCGCCTGCCCGCCGCGTTTGCAGCGATCGCCATTCTCGCCCTGCTGCTCGGAATGGGAGCGGCGGGAATGATGATCTGCACATCGGGAACAAGGCCAGTGTCCCTGCCGGCGTCTGACGGCGCCCAAGACAGCACGGTCCACCTTGAGTCCTGTACCGCGACAAACGATAACCCCGCAGCGCCGTCCGAGGCAGCTGTCCTGACGGCTCAACGGCAACAGGCGCCTCCCCTTGCCTGGGCAGACTCACTGAATATCGAGGGCGTTCAGGCAACGACGACCGGAACCACGACCACCCTGACCTTTCAGGACGCAGTGTTTTCCCGCCATACCACCTTCGATCCCCAAGCCGAACGGAGACTGGGAGACGTGGCGGAGGCGCTGGGCCGGATCGACCGGCCGCTGGTCATTCAGGTGCGCGGTCATACGGACGACACACCCATGCGCGGCGGCGGACCTTATCGCGATAACTATGATCTTGGCCTGGCCCGCGCCACACGGGTGGTGCAATTCCTGCGCCATCAGGCCAGTCTGACCAACACGACCTTCTCCGCCGCCTCGCAAGGCGAGGACAACCCGCCTTTCCCGAACGATTCGCCCGCCAATCGACGAAGCAACCGCACCGTCACACTGGAAATTTCGGCGGAATAAGCTCAGCGGACGGCCATGGGAGGGCGCGCATTATGCGCGCCGCGGACGGCGACACGCCGTCCCTCCCAATAGAGCCCCGGACGTCACAGCGCGTCGAAGGGATTACTGTTGAACGCGGGACGCGGCGCCGGCCTTGACCCGCCGCCACCGGGCACGTTCCGCCGCTCCAGCGGCCTTGCGGCACCGGGTTTTCCCGCCGCGCCACCACCCGCCCCCGGCCGGCTGTTGCTCTTGGCGCTCAGGGCAATGCGTTTGCGCGGAATATCCACATCCAGCACCCGGACCTTGATCCGCTCCCCTGTCTGGACCACCTCGGCGGGATCGGTGATGTATCGATCCGCCAACTCTGAAACGTGAATCAATCCGTCCTGGTGTACTCCGATATCCACAAAGGCCCCGAACGCCGTCACATTGGTCACAATCCCGGTCAACTCCATGCCGGCCTTGAGGTCCTCCATTTTGGTCACGTCGTCGCGGAAGCAGGTGGCCTCGAACGTTTCGCGGGGATCGCGCCCCGGCTTCTTGAGTTCGGCGATGATATCCTTGAGGGTCGGTTCCCCCACCTCGGCGCTGACATACTTCCGGATATCGATCTTATCCACCAGCTCGGCGTGCCCGACGAGCGCCTTCAAGTCCACCTCAAGATCCTTCGCCATCTTCTCCACCAACGCATACCGCTCGGGATGAACGGCGGACGCATCGAGGGGATGCTCGCCCCCGCGAATACGGAGGAACCCGGCCGCCTGCTCAAAGACCTTCGGCCCCAAACCGGACACCTTGAGCAATTGAACGCGACTGCTGAAGGCGCCCGCCTTGTCGCGATGGGTCACGATCTTCTTGGCCAGGCTCTGGCCCACGCCCGACACCCGCGCCAGCAGAAAGGCGCTGGCCGTGTTGAGCTCCACGCCCACATGGTTCACACAACTCACCACCACGTCCTCCAGTTTCTGCGCCAGCAGCGGCTGGTAGACATCATGCTGGTACTGGCCCACCCCGATGGACTTGGGATCGATCTTGACCAGTTCCGCCAGCGGATCCTGCAGGCGGCGCCCGATGGAAATCGCCCCGCGCACGGTCAGGTCGAGATCAGCAAACTCCTCACGGGCCACCTCCGAGGCACTGTAAACGCTCGCACCCGACTCATTGACCTGGATCACCATGATATTCTTGATGCCGGCCTTCGCCAGGGTTTCCTTGACAAAGGCGTCCGTTTCGCGGCCCGCCGTGCCGTTCCCCACGGCGATGGCCGCCGGCTGGTACTTTGCCACCATTTTCGCCAGGTCAATCCGCGCTTCCATTTCAGACCGGTCCCCCTGGCTGAGGTACAGGGTGGTGTTGGTCAGGAACTTGCCGGTTGCATCCAGGGCCACGCATTTGCATCCTGTCCGGAACCCCGGGTCCACACCGATGACACTTCGCCCGCCCAACGGTGCGGCGAGCAGCAGACTGCGCAGATTCTTGGCAAAAATCTCCACGGCCGCCCGGTCGGCCTTCATCTTCATGTCCACCGACACATCCGTTTCCACGCTGGGGGCGATGAGCCGCTTGTAACCCTCCTCAATCGCCGCGCGGAGCTGGGCCGCAAAAGGGGACCGGTCGTTCACCTTCATCAACTCGCCAAGTCGCTTGAGAATCGGGTCGGCATCCACCAGGATGGAGCGGCGGAGGATCCCCTCGTTCTCACCCCGCCGGATCGCGAGGTAGCGATGCGAGGGGATATCGGCCAGCTTTTCCTTAAACTCGTAATACTGCTCGAACTTCGTCGGTTCCTGGGTCTTTTCCTTGATGGCCTCGGAAACGACATAGCCATTGGCGGCAAAGGTGGTCCGGACATGGGCCCGGATCTCGGCGTTCTCGGACACCATCTCCGCCACAATATCGCGAGCACCGGCAAGGGCCTCGGCGGGTGAAGCCACCTTTTTCTCCGCGTCAACAAACGGTTCGGCGGCCGATTCCGCCGTCCCGGTCAACGGTTGCCCCAGAATCAGAGTGGCCAGCGGTTCAAGCCCCTTTTCCCGGGCAATCATGGCGCGGGTGCGGCGCTTGGGCTTGAACGGCAGGTAGAGATCCTCCAGGGTGTTCTTGGTGGTACAGGCCAGAATGCGGGCCTTGAGGTCATCGCTCAATTTCCCCTGCTCCTGGATGGAGTCGAGAATGGTGGTACGTCGCTCCTCGAGTTCCTTGTAGTAACTCAGACGCTCCTGGATCTTGCCGATCTGCACCTCATCCAGGTTCCCGGTGACCTCTTTGCGGTACCGGGCGATGAAGGGCAAGGTACTACCTTCAGCCAGCAATCTGGCCACGGCCAGGATTTGCCGCGGGGCAATGTTCAGTTCGGCGCTCAAGCGCGGAATCGAGCCGGCATCGAGCGATTCGTTCGGATCCACTTCTGCAACCATGAAAGTCTCCCTTGAAAAAGTGGAGGGGGATTCTTCCCATTTTCGCCCGCGAGGAAAGAAAAATCGCAACAACTCGGGAGTCAGGAGCCAGAATTCTGGATTCTTGAGCTGTTATGGATACTCTACCGCATCGAAAGGGACGCCAGGGCGGTGGCGTAGACGCGACCGCCGGAGGAACTCCAGCGATCGTCCGCCTGCCAGCTTCCCTCCTCGGGGCCCTGCCTGACCTGCCGGCCGGCCAATTCGCTCCGAATTTCAGACAACCGGTGGCGGGGACCTTCCTCATCCAGCCGGGCCAGGGCCGCCGCAAGGAAATAGCGCCGATAATAATCCGTCTCACCGGGCGCGGCCGCCAATCGTTCCACCTGCGCCTTGATGGCCTGCCGGCGGGCCGGCGGAATCGGGGTCCCCTCCGCCGCTTCCAGCATGCTCAGGGCCCCCATCGCCGTCAACGTCGGCGAGCCTTCCGGGAAATCGCGCTTCTGCCGGTATCCGAATGTACCGTCCTCATCCGCCACGCTCGCGATCCACCGCGAACTCCGCTGGATCGGACCGCGCAGATCAGCCCAGCCCGAAGAGGCGGCCAGCCGCAGGGCTTCGAGCTGCCAAAGCGTGATGGAAAGATTGGAGGCGGGCGTGGCTTCCTGACGGTAACCCCAGCCGCCATCAGGATGCTGCCGCTCGCAGATCGCCTTCAGCGCAAGGTCGACCGCCGACTTGATCCGTTCATCCTTCTGCACGCGATAGGCCTGGATCAGCGCCAGCGTTGCAATGCCCTGATTGTACGGCGCCGAATCGAAGGGGGCGCCAAACTCGCCGTGTTCATCCTGCCGGCGCAGCAGATAATCCACCGCCCGATCGACAACGGGGCCCGACGCCACGCCTTCTTTCCCGCCCAGAATTGCCATCAGGGACAAGCCGGTCAGCGCCACCTCGAATTGTTTATTGCCGCCCCACCGGGCCGTATTCCAGGAACCGTCCGGTTCCTGGGTACGGCACAACCAGGCCACCGCCCGGCCGGCGGGTGTTCCGTCGGACTCCGCCCGGCGCACCGACCAGACCCATAACCCGCCAAGCACCAGGGCCAGGGACGCTGCGGTGGCCAGCGGATAGACCCAACGCCAGAAGACGGACGGAGTGATCTTGACTGTTTCGGTGGCCCGAACCCTGGCCAGGATCTCCGGGGCGAGGTCATGGGAAACCGTGCCGGGTGGAAGCGTTTTCAGGCGCTCGATCACGGACTGAAGATGCGAGGGCACCTCCGGCCCGCCTTCAGCGTCAGCCCTGTCATGGGTATTATTTCGCATCGAAACTCTCCCTCAGCGCGGTCAGCGCCAGGTTCAAACGCGACTTCACCGTTCCGAGCGGGATCTCCAGCACGTCGGCTATCTCCTGGTACCGCAACCCCTGATACACGTTCAGCACCACAACCTCCCGCAATTTCGGCGACAACTTCGCCAACGCCGCCTGCACATCCAGGCCCGCCTCGGCACGAACCGGGCGCGTCTGCGCGTCAATCCCGGCATCCACCTTCAGGCTGGCGCCAAGCCGCTCTATCCGCCCCAGTTTCCGTCCGCGATCCGCCCACACATGACGCGCCAGCACATACATAAAGGTCGTAAACCGCGCGGTTGGCCGGTACCGGTCCCGACAACGGTACAGACGGACGAAAGTCTCCTGCACCAGATCCTCGGCATCATTATAAACGCCCATCCGCATGAAAAAGTTCAGCAGGTGGTTTTGATGCCGATGGACAAGCTCGGTAAAGGCCGTCTCCAATCCGGCAGCCACCTGCGCCATCAGTTCGGCGTCAGGGTCGGGCCCAGGGATATGATCAGGATCGGATGACATGATTTGAAAGTTATTCGCAACAACTCAGGTATTCAGGAGTCAGAATTCATAATTCAGAATAAAATACGCACAGTAGCATCCCATAGAAATTCAAATCGTAAAACAATTTACTGAACCATATGTCCGCCACCTACGTTTGTGTGTTGTAATCCAATCAGGAGAATCGATTCATGAACGTTGTCATCCGAAGTATCGTATTGTGCGGAATTTGCGGTGGAACCCTGCATGCGGCCCTGGTCCAGCTTCCCGCCGACACCAACCGGGCCAGCCAGAGCATCGTGGTGACCGCCTCGCGTCTTCCGCGTGACGTGCAGTCGGAACCGCGTGCAACCTACCGGATCGGCGCGGCCGAACGTATTGAACACAAGGCCGCGCGCACCACCCCGGACATGCTCGCCGGCCTGCCTTCCGTCCAGATCCAGCGCACCTCGCAGGGACAAAGTTCTCCCTTCCTGCGCGGGTTCACCGGGTTTCGCACCTTGTGCCTGATCGACGGGATTCGCCTGAACAACTCCGTCTTCCGCGACGGACCCAACCAGTACTGGGGCACCGTGGACCCCTTTTCGATCGACCGGTACGACGTGGTGATGGGCCCCTCATCGGTCCTGTACGGCAGTGATGCCGTTGGCGGTGCCATGATCGCCGTTCCGCCCTCCGCCCCGGTCGGCACCACCAACGGCTGGGAGCGGCGTCTGTTATATCGCGGAGCCACCGCCGAACGGTCGACGATCGGGCGCGCGGAAGCTTCCGGGCCGCTGGGCTCGCAAGCCGCCTTCACGGGCGGCCTCACCGCCAAGGAATTCGGCGACCTGCGGGGCGGTCGGGAGGTCGGCAAGCAGTCGCACACCGGTTACGACGAACAGGATTACGATGCGCGGGTGGATTACAATCTGACGCCCGACTCCCGCCTGACCTTCGGCCATCAGACGGTGAACCAGAACGACGCCTGGCGCACCCATAAAACCATCTACGGCATCGACTGGGAGAATCTCGCCCAAGGCGATGACCGGGTCCACAGTTATGACCAGCACCGCGACCTGACCTATCTCAAGCAGCGCACCGAACATCTGGACGGCCCCGTGGACGCCGTGGAATGGTCCCTCTCCCGTCAGGTCCAGACCGAGGATTTGTGGCGGGTCAAAAAGGATCGCTCCTCCGAAAAACAGGGTTTCGACGTAACCACCTGGGGAACCACGCTGCAACTGGAATCAAAAGACGACCTGAACGAATGGGTCTATGGCGCAGAATATTACCACGACGCCGTTGACTCCTATGCCCGCAAGTACAAAGCCAGCGGCAAGTTGAGCAAATCGGAAATTCAAGGTCCTGTGGCCGACAACGCCACCTACGAATCCGCCGGGCTGTTCGTCGAAGATACCCTCCACATCCTGAACGGTCATCTGGATGTCGTACCTGGCCTGCGTTACACAACCTCACGGGTCGATGCGCGCCGGATCAAGGATCCGCTGAGCGGCGACCCCGTGTCCCTGCGCGACAACTGGGATGCCGTCGTAGGTTCATTCCGCCTGCTGGCCCCGCTCACGGATGACCGGCGTCATGTCTTGTTTACGGGAGTCACCCAGGGATTCCGCGCCCCCAACCTATCCGACCTGACGCGCTTCGACACTGCGCGCAGCACTGAGATTGAAACGCCCGTGGCCGATCTGGACCCCGAGCGGTTCGTGTCCTACGAATTCGGAATTAAATCCCGCTTTGCCCGACTCACCTCGCAAGCCACCTACTATTACACCACCCTTGACAACCTGATCGTCCGCACCCCCACCGGGCGCACCATCGACGGATTATCCGAGGTGACCAAGAAGAATGCAGGTGAAGGCTACATCCAGGGAGTGGAACTGGCCGAATCCCTCGCCCTGACCCCTGAGTGGTCCACCTGGATCACCGCCTCATGGATGGAAGGCTATGTGGACGGTTACCCCAAATCCACAACCGAGAAAAAGCAGGACACCATCAGTCGCCTGATGCCCCCGTCCGCCGAAGCCGGCTTACGCTGGCAGGGACTGACGGCAAAATACTGGGCTGAAGTTTCAGGGAAGGCGGCGGAGAAAGCGGACCGGCTTTCGGCGGATGACAAGCGTGACACGCAGCGCATTCCGCCCGGCGGGACGCCCGGCTATGCGGTCTGCAACCTCCGCACCGGCTCACGGGTGACCCGGAACCTTGACCTGACTGTGGCGCTGGAAAACGTATTGGACCAGGACTACCGGATCCATGGTTCAGGGATCAACGAACCCGGTCGGAATCTGGTGCTGACCGCCGCCTACTGGTTTTAAGTCATCCCATGGCGCCAAATTGAATTGACCGGTCATTAGTCCTTCTCTATTTTCAGCGGCATGCAACCGCCTATCATGCCCGTCATTGTGTTCGTTCTGTGTTACGCGCTGTTTGTCGCGCTCCCGAAATGGCGGTCGGTCATCGCTTGCGGGGGTGCCCTGGCGCTGGTCCTGACCGGCGCCCTGCCCTGGCATGACGCCCTGACCGAACTCATTCAATGGAACGTCATCGCCCTCTTCTTCGGCACGCTGATCCTTGCCGAACTATTCCTGATGTCCAGGATGCCGGCGGTCATTGCCGAGCGCCTGGTGGACCGGACCAAAACCATGCGCGGTGCCATGCTGGTGGTCTGCGCCCTGGCTGGGTTCATCTCCATGTTCGTCGAGAATGTGGCCGTGGTGTTACTGGTGGCACCCATCGCCCTAAGCCTGGCGGAGAAGCTTAAGATCTCCCCCGTGCGGCTCCTGATCCTGATCGCCATGGCCTCCAACCTGCAGGGCACGGCCACCCTGATCGGCGATCCGCCCAGCATGATCCTGGCCGGTTACATGAAACTCACGTTCAACGATTTCTTTGTCTACCATGGCAAGCCCGGAATCTTTTTTGCCGTGCAGATCGGGGGGCTCGCCGCGCTGGCCGTTTCCGCATTCGTGTTGCGGAAACACCGGGAACGCATCACATCCATCCGGGTCGAGACTGTCCGCGCCTGGACCCCCACGATTTTGCTGCTCGCCCTGATTTTTGGCCTATCCACAACCTCGGTCTTCGATCCGGACTTCAAGTGGCTGGCCGGTACAATGACCATGGTCCTGGCGATCCTGGGGCTACTCTGGTTCAAGCTCTTCGCCAAGTGGGGGTCCACCCGGCACCTGATCCGCACACTCGACTGGGACACCACCTTCTTCCTGATCGGCGTGTTTGTCGTGGTCGGCGGGTTGAGCGAATCCGGCTGGCTGGACAAACTGGCCGGCGGCATTTCCGGGATGGTCGGCGGAAATCTGCTCCTCTCCTTCCTTGCCATCATCGCAATTTCGGTCTGCGTCTCAGCCTTTGTGGATAACGTCCCGTTCCTGCTGGCCATGATTCCGGTGACGCAGAAGGTGGCCGACTCGCTGGGCGCACCGGTTCCTCTGCTCATGTTCGCGCTGCTGATCGGTTCCTGTCTCGGCGGCAACATCACGCCTATCGGCGCCTCGGCCAATGTGGTGGCCATCGGCATGCTGAAAAAGAGGGGCTACCTGGTATCGTTCCGGGAATTCATGGGTGTAGGCATTCCCTATACGCTGGCGGCCGTGGTCGCCGCGGCCGCCTTTGTCTGGCTGATCTGGGCACCGTGAGGCAACAATCAGACCGAACCGCTGAACCAGCCCAACACGACACGCCATAGTTCCCGGATGGCGAGTCCACCCCCCAGAATCAGAACAGCAAAGTAAATGATCGTCAGGACATTCGTGATATATCCCAGCAAAATGCACACCCCGTCACGCTGCAGGATCCCGATGGCCAGAAGCAGGATCGCTAGACCCGGCAGGGTGTTGCTAAAGGGAATCAATCCGAAGGGTGCCATCAACAGAACCGCACCCAGCACGACCATCAAGCCATTGATTGCATGCATGACGGGACCATGGGTCAGCCCGAGCCAGCGGCGCCTGCTGATTTTCTCCAATCGCTGAACCCAGCCTATTCCTTTCTCAAAGGCCGTCCGGAGTTTTGCGGCTGGGAATTCCTTGCGCATGAAACGCTCGGGCAACCATGGCGTGCGATCAAACACCACGCTGACACCGATCAGCAGAATGACCGCGCCAAAAACCGTGCTGACGCCGGGTATCGAAACAGGAACCATGAAAGGCAGGGTCAGGAAGATGCAGAACAACAATAACCCTTCCCTCCCGATCAACTCCAGGATCTGCGCCAACGACACATTCTCAGGCGGAAGTCGCCGAATGATTTCATCGAGTTTTTCGCGTAACGTGGTCTCTTCATGCGTCAGGTTGGACATGGTCAGCTGATCCTTTCACTGTCAATAAGCGTCTGAGTATAGGCGAGTGCTTCAATCAGGGCAATACCCAGTTCCTTCACCTTAATTTCCCGTGCTTTTAAGTCTGGACGGTCATGGATGCAGACAGTATATGAACAGGGTTGCGGCTGACTCCCGCACTCAAAGGAATATCGCAACATGACCGTTAAGATGGATGAGGCCGCCTGCCACAACATGCGGGAGGCGCTCCGCCAGGAATGGCTGGACACCAATGGCCGGGGCGGCTACGCCTCGGGCACGGCCGTGGGGTGCCATACCCGCAAATATCACGGCCTGCTCGTGGCCAACCTGACTGAACCCGCCGGCCGGTTCCTGCTGCTGTCTGATTTCGAGGATTCCATCGTTACCCCTGATCAGGAATTCGCCCTCGCCTGCCACCGTTATCCCGGCGTCTTTCATCCCCACGGCCACCGCTACCTGACCGCCTTCACTCTGGACGAGTGCCCGGTCTTCCGCTACCGGATCGGGGAGGCCGTCGTCCATAAAAGCATCGCCATGGTCCAGGATGAAAACACCGTTCTGGTCCGCTATCGCATTGAGCACAGCACCGCTCCCGTGACCCTGCGCCTCAAACCGCTTCTGGCCTTTCGCGGCCACCATGAGTTGAAGCGCGAAGATGGCTTCATTCGCACCCAAACCCAGGTCGTCGCCCAGGGGTTCAGCATTCATCCCTACGAGGGGCTCCCGCCGCTGTTCATTCAGGCCAGCCGCCCCTCCACCTTCGTCCCGGCTCCCGACTGGTACCGTAACTTTGAATATTTCATAGAGGCCGAGCGGGGCTATGATCACCATGAAGATCTCTTCTGTCCCGGAGTGATCGATGTGGTCCTGAAACCCGGTCAAAGCGTGGTGATCGCAGCCGCCCTCGAGGAACAGACCGGCCCCCTGGAACCGGTCTGGGCCCGCGAAATGGCCCGCCGCCATACGCTTGCCCAATCCGACCGCGAGACCGCCCGCCGCCAGGGCAGCTCCCTCCTGACGCCCCTTCTTTTCCCGTTGATCCAGGCGGGCCGTCATTTCGTGATCCACACCCCCGCCCCGGAGCGGCGCACGACCATTATTGCCGGCTATCCCTGGTTTGATGACTGGGGGCGTGACACCCTGATCTCCCTGCCCGGCCTCACGTTCTGCTCCGGCAACCCCGAGGCCGGCGTGGCCATCCTGAAGTCCATGGCCCCCCATGAACGCCAGGGGATCATCCCCAATTTTTTTGCCGCCAATCCGGACCATAATGCCTACAACGCCGTGGATGCGTCCCTCTGGTATTTCTGGGCTGTCCAGCAGATGCTGCACTGGACCGGAGACCGGGAGACCGTGCGAGTCCATTTCTGGCCCGTGATGCAGCGCATCCTGGCCCGGTTCATGGCCGGCACCGTGAACGACATCTTCATGGAGAAGGACGGTCTGCTCCACGCCGGCAGCCAGTCCACCCAACTGACCTGGATGGACGCCCAGGCTTACGGGAGGCCCGTCACCCCCCGGCATGGCTGCGCCGTCGAGATCAATGCCCTATGGTACAATGCCCTGTGCTTTGCCGCTCAGCTCGCCGAGGACTTCGGAGAAGTCAGGCCCTGGCCCGGCGACTTGACGTCGCGGCTTAAAACCGCATTCACGCAACGGTTCTGGATGGAAACCGAAAATTGCCTCGCCGACACCTATGCCAACGGAGTGCTCGACACCGCCGTCCGGCCGAATCAGATTCTGGCGGCCTCGCTGCCGTTCTCCCCGCTCGAGGGTCATCAACGAATCGGAGTGGTCGAGCGTGTGCGCAAGGATTTGTTAACGCCTTACGGGTTGCGGACATTATCCCCCCGCGATCCGGCCTACCGCGGCCGCTATGAGGGCGACCAGGAACAGCGCGATTCCGCCTATCACCAGGGCACCGTCTGGCCCTGGCTGCTGGGCCATTTCGGCGAAGCCTATCTCAAGGTGACACTGGACCGCCGTCAGGCCGTCAGTTTCCTGCTGAAGGAACTTCAGCCGTTGCTGGACTACAGTCTGAACGGGCCCGGCATGATCAATGTGCCCGAGATCTTCGACGGCGATCCCCCCCACCGCCCCAATGGCTGCCCGGCGCAAGCCTGGAGCACCGCCGAACTGATCCGTCTTTTTACGCTTTGCTCCCCCGGAGGTTGCGAGTAGAATCCCGCCTGTGCCCTTGGAATAACCGCATCGGCGAGGATGATGCACGGATAAGGAGAACTCAGATGAAGCTGCCGGATATCAAACTTAAGGCGAAGGCAATCGGAGTCGATCCGGGGAAAATGAAAAAGGCCGATCTGATCCTGGCCATACAGAAGGCCGAGGGGAATGTCGCCTGTTTCGGAACCGGAACCCCCGCCTGCCCCTATCGTGATTGCTGCTGGCGTGAGGACTGCATCGGATCCACTTGAGGAGATTCATGCGCGTCCTGATGTTCGGATGGGAATTCCCGCCCCATATCAGCGGGGGACTTGGAACCGCCTGCTATGAAATGACGCTGGCTCTGGTGCATCATGGTACCGAGGTCATCTTCGTCATCCCCCGCGCAGGCGGGCCGGCCCGAAAGTCCCATGTGGAACTGGTGGCGGCCGCCCCGCTCGCTCCCGCCCCGGACGCTGACAGCATTGAAGAATTTCTTAATCGCCTGAATATCCGGGCCGTGGATTCCATCCTGCGCCCCTACCTGACCGATACGGACTATCAACACGTCCTGATCGAAACCGAAGCCATCATCGCCCGCCGACTGGGCGCACACAGCATCCTTGAGCCTGTGGGGCCGTATGGAAGGAATCTCATCGCCGAGGTGGCCCGCTACAGCGAGGCGGCGGAGGCGATCGCCCGCCGGGAAACTTTCGACGTCATTCACGTCCACGACTGGATGACGTTTCTGGCGGGGATCCGCGCCAAGCGTATCAGCGGCAAACCGCTCGTGGTCCACGTCCATGCCTTGGAATTCGACCGGAGCGGCGAAAAAGTGAACCCGGACATTTTCGCGATTGAAAAGCTTGGCATGGAAGCCGCCGACCACGTTATTGCCGTCAGCCACTATACCCGCAACCTTATTCTGGAACAGTACGGCATCGATCCTGAAAAGGTGGTGGTGGTCCATAATGCCGTCTCCAAGCGGAACATCGGCAAGGTGTACCATGTCCCCCGCCGGAAGACCGGCAAAACGGTGTTGTTCCTCGGCCGGATCACCTTCCAGAAGGGGCCGGATTATTTTGTCGAGGCGGCCGCCAAGGTTCTTGAAATCATGCCCGATGTCACGTTCGTCATGGCCGGGGCGGGCGACATGCTGCCGCGCCTGATTGAGCGCGTGGGTCAACTCCGTATCGGGAAGAGCTTCCACTTCACCGGCTTCCTCAAGGGACCGGAGGTGGAGCGGATGTATGCCATGAGCGACCTCTACGTGATGCCGAGCGTCTCGGAACCCTTCGGCATCTCACCGCTCGAAGCCATGGTGTATGACGTCCCGGTCATCGTCTCCCGGAACGCCGGGGTGAGCGAGGTGCTGTCCCACGCGCTTAAGGTCGATTTCTGGGACGTCGAGGACATGGCCAGCAAGATCCTCGCCGTGCTCCGCTATCCCGTCCTTTCACGGGAGATGTTGAGGAATGGCCGGAAGGAATTGAAAGCCATCCGCTGGGAAGTCACCGCCGAACGTATCATCGGAGTCTACAACCGGCTTCAGGCTTAGGACCCTATGCCTTCGATCTGCTTCTATTTTCAGGTTCATCAGCCGTGCCGCCTCCGCCACTACACGTTCTTCGACATCGGGCAGGAGCATCACTACGAGGACGATGAGCATAACGGCGAAATCCTCAACAAGGTGGCCGAAAAGTGTTATCTCCCCGCCAACGCCGTCCTGCTGGACCTGCTGAATAAATATCGGGGCGACTTCCGCATCGCCTTCTCCCTTTCGGGCGTCGCCCTCGACCAGTTCGAGCAGTTCAACCCGGCCGTGCTGGACAGTTTCAAGCGCCTGGCCGACACCGGTTGCGTCGAGTTCCTGAATGAGACCTACCACCATTCATTGGCTTTCATCTTCTCGGCGCCTGAGTTCCGGGAACAGGTGGAGTTGCACCGTCAGCGGATCTTTAAATTATTCGGGCAGAAGGCCACCACCTTCCGCAACACCGAATTGATCTACAGCGACGCCATCGCACGGGAAGTCGAGGACCTGGGCTACAAGACCATCCTGGCGGAGGGAGCCGACCGCATCCTGGGCTGGCGTAGCCCGAACAGCGTCTACCGCCCGGAAGGCTGCCGGACCCTCAAGCTGCTGCTCAAAAACTACCGACTCTCCGACGACATCGCCTTCCGCTTCTCCAACCGGGAGTGGTCCGAGTTCCCCCTGACCGCCGCCAAGTTTGCCCGGTGGGTGCATCAACTCGATAACGCCGGCGATACGATCAATCTGTTTATGGACTATGAGACCTTTGGCGAACACCAGTGGGAGGAAACCGGAATTTTCGACTTCCTGCGGCTGATTCCTGCGCACATTCTCGCCGATCCCCACTTCCAGTTTTTGACCCCGGCCCAGGTCGCTCAGAAATCGAAACCCGCCGCCAGCCTGTCCGTGCCCGAGTTCATGTCCTGGGCCGATGTCGAGCGCGACCTTACGGCCTGGATGGGAAACGACATGCAGAACGACGCTCTCCGGTCCGTATACGATCTTGAATCCAAGGTGCGCGCCCGGAACCGGAAGGACCTGTTCCATACATGGCGGAGGCTGCAGACATCCGATCATTTTTATTATATGTGCACCAAGTGGTTCGCCGATGGCGACGTGCATAAATACTTCAACCCCTACAGCTCGCCATACGACGCCTACATCAACTACATGAACGTCCTGACCGACTTCGCCGAGCAGCTGGAATCGTAACCGCACTTCTGCTTGAATACCCTTTGGTCCTGTGGCACTATTTATCCGTTTGATGTCTGGTCTGGTGACCCCGCGTGGAGTAGAAACACCGCTTGTCGTCCGGCCCGATTTAACCAGTTCCCCGGGGAACATAGGATGATATGGGTAGAATCATGAATATTCCTGTCGCTGATCGTCGCTCGCCGTCGAATGTCCTGGTCGTCAACGCCGGCAGCTCCTCGCTGAAGTTCACCATGTACAGCATGGACAAAGAAACCGTGATGGCCCGCGGGGTCGTCGAACGCATCGGCCTGTCCGAACCTTTCCTCAAGTATGAGCGCAACAGTGACAAGGCCGTCAAGGAAGAGGCGCCGGTTACCAACCATGATGAAGCACTCCGCATGGTGTGCGCCAAACTCGTGGATCCCGCAAAAGGCGTGCTGACCAGTCTCGACCAGGTGGAAGCCATCGGGCACCGGGTGGTGCATGGCGGCGAGAATTTCCATGACTCGGTCATTGTGACCAACGAGGTTAAAACCAACATCCGGGAATGCATCAGTCTGGCACCCCTGCACAACCCCCCCAATTTGGGCGGCATCGATGCCTGCGAGCGGGTTTTTAAAAACATCCCGAACGTGGCCGTCTTCGACACCGCGTTTCATCACTCCATGCCCGCTTCCTCCTACCTCTACGCCATCCCCTACGACTACTACGAGAAGTTCGGCATTCGCAAGTACGGGTTCCATGGCACCTCGCACAAGTTTGTCTCCTACGCCACCGCCGACCTGCTCGGAAAGCCGCTCGGCGAACTTAAACTGATCACCGCCCACATGGGCAACGGTGCCAGCATCACCGCCGTGGATCGCGGCAACGTGCTGGACACCAGCATGGGGATGACACCCCTGAACGGTCTCGTCATGGGGACGCGCTGCGGCGACATCGATCCCGCCGTAGTGCTGTACCTCGTTCGGCGCGGCATGTCGGCCGACGATATCGACCGCGTGCTCAACAAGTGCAGCGGGCTATTGGGCGTCTCGGGCATTGGCAGCGGCGACATGCGCGACAATATCGCCGCCGCGGAAGGCGGCAATATGCAGGCCCAGCGGGCCATCCGCATGTTCATCCACCGCCTGGTCTCGTACATCGGATCCTATTACACCATTCTGGAAGGCGCCGACGCCGTGGTCTTCACCGGTGGCATCGGGGAAAACAGCGCCTATATCCGTGAACGTGCCATCAAGAAGCTCGACTGTCTGGGCTGTTTCTTGGACGAGGAAAAGAACAACCAGGTCGCCGGCTGTCCGGCTATCATCAGCACACCGGAAAGCAAACTCAAAGCCATCGTCATGCCGACCAACGAGGAACTGATGATTGCCCGCGAAACCGTCCGCCTGCTGACCGTCCCCTCCAAGATCATTCCCCCCTGTGATTTGAAATAACCCCCAGCCTATTAACACACCGAAAGGTTGAACCGCGATGTCCCTGCTCGACACCCTGATCCCGAAAGCCCGCTCCGCCCGCCGCACCCTGGTCCTCGCCGAGGGCCACGACCCACGCGTCATGCAAGCCGCCATCAAGATTGCCCAAGCCGGCATCGCCGCCAAGGTGATCGTGCTGGCGACACCCGAAGAAGCCAAGGTCTCCGCCATCGGCCTCTCTTTTGACAACCTGCCGGTGACCGTACTTGACTACCCCCGTTCGCCTGATTTCGAGCGGCTGGCTCAGGCATTCGCGGAACTCCGCAAACACAAGGGTGTCACCATCGATCAGGCGCGCAAGTTGATGAAGGACCGGTTGTATTTCGGCGACATGATGGTCCGCGAAGGCTTGGCCGATGGACTCGTGGCAGGCAGCATCGCCTCCACCCCGGACATGGTCCGAACCGCTTTCCATTGCGTCGGCACCGCTCCCGGCATCACCACGGGCAGCAGTTTTTTCGTCATGGAACTTGCCTCGCCCACCCTGGCGGGCGACGGGATCCTGCTCTATGCCGATTCCGGCGTGAACCCCAACCCCACGGCGGAACAGCTCGTGGACATTGCGGTCTCCACCATTCATTCCTACCACGCCCTGGTGGGCCGTCAGGCCCGCGTGGCCTTCCTGTCGTTCTCCACCCGCGGCAGCGCCAAGCACCCGCTGGTGGACAAGATGGTGACCGCCACAGCTCTGACCCGGAAACGTGTTGAGGAACTGAAGCTCGACGCCGTGGTGGACGGGGAGCTGCAGGTGGATGCCGCCATCGTGCCCGCCGTGGCCGCGAGCAAGTGCCCCGACAGTCCCCTCAAGGGCGCCGCCAACATCCTTATTTTCCCGGATCTGCAGGCGGGCAACATCTGCTACAAGATTACGGAGCGCCTGGCCAACGCCAAGGCCTACGGCCCCATTATGCAGGGTCTGGCGAAACCCATCAACGACCTTTCGCGCGGGTGCAGTGCCGATGACATCGTCGGCGTCGCCGCCATCACCGTCTGCCAGAGTGTGCGGTAATCATTGCCGCCTCAGCCCAGCCATCGACTGACGGAGGGCTTGAGGGTGACGCGCATGGTTTTTCCATCGCCGCGGAAGACGGTGGTGACCTGAGGCTCGCTGGAGTTGTTGACCACGACAAGTTTCCGGCTCTTCGGATACCAGGCGCAATCGGTGAGCGGATTGGCACAAAACCAATTCTTAAGATCCCCCTCCCGACCGGCCGCCCAGAAGATGGCACGGTGAAGGAGGCGGGCATTGGTCAGGTCAAACGGCAGGCCCCCGAAGAAAACGGAGCGCCCCCTGCCGTAGGGCTTGGCCGCCGCCATGACGTGCAGGCCGTTGGCCGCCAAAAGCTGCGTGGCCGGATCGCTCACAAAGACAAACGTCTCATGGGTGCCGAAGTCGGCGGGTCCGGTCAGGTCGGCGGTGATGAAATGCGAGGCGACCGGCGTTGCCGGGATGGTGGCCGACTGCAGGGTTCGCCCGGTTTCCTTATCCACACCCATGACATCGGCGAGTTGGAAATAACGTCCGTTGGAGGGGAAGGCGGAGGGGCCGCGGCAGCCGATGAAGCCGCCACCCTGATGGATGAAGGCGCGGATGCCGGCCGCCACCTTGGCATTACCCCACCAGCGTCCGCCGCTCCAAGCGGTTTCAGCATCGCCATCGTTGATCAGAACGTTGACGTCCTTGGGAATACCGGATTTTTCGATTTCGGCGAAACTTAGGAACTGGATTTCCACAGGCAACCCGGCAAGACACTCCAGCAGGTTGGTGCCAGCCACCTGGATGACATCAGGCCGCTTGACCAGGAATTTCTGCGGGGCACCGAAACTGTTGATCCAGGCCTTCCAATTACCCCAGGCGTTGACCACCGCCACCTTGATGGGGGCCTTGAGGGATTCTCCGCCGCCGGAGTGGAAGAGACGGAGAGGCCGAGATCGAGCATTTCCTGGGACAACTCGGTTCCATCGCTGTCACGGATCGCATCGGCGCCCCATTTGCGGGCGAGATCCACGACCATGGATTCTTCGCCGACCTCAGCGGGGAGGGTGATGGAGCCTTTGGGCCGGTCAGTCGACCGCCCTTTGGATGGGGTCTGAAGGGAAGATGTCATGGCGGGAATGTGACGGGAACGGAAGGAGGGGTCAAGAACGGGGATGACACCATAAACACTGAGGCACAGGCGTCATCTGCCCGGCATCACGTCTCTGGCGGTTCAGCGACCCGCGTCGCGCGGGCAGGAATCCGTGTTTGTTGTCGAAGCGTGCCGCCAAGTTGCCGGCGCATAGCATGGAAGTAGCGTTTTACGATTTCGTAGCCAAGTTTAGGGCGCCGGTATTCGTCCACCACACCCTTGTTGTTCATGCAGCGGGCACGGGTCGTGGCGATACTTTCGTCAACGCGCACGTCGCCGAACTGCCAAATGAACGCGCCGCTGAATCGCGGATGGTCGAGGTAAACCGAGAGGCACTCATCAAGGATGTCGGCCTGGCGGTCTTCCGACCATTTCGCCCGGCGGTTCGGATCTCGGAACCCGTACAGTCCTTCTCCGCCGAATTCACTGGCGATGATCGGCTTGCGGCCCGCGGGCGTGGCATCCAGTACGCGAAGCGCGTCGCGATTGGCATCGGCCACCGGAATCTGAGCGTACCAGTTGTGATACCAGTTCCAGCCGCACACATCAGGCAGGTCCTGGCATAGATCCTTCCCGTGCCGGAAGCTGGCGAAGGTGGTCGGACGGCTTCGATCAAGCGACCGGATTTGCCGGAATTGTTCCGCATAATGTTTCCGCCCAGCGGGCGTGTGGCTGGCACACTCATTCAAGATGCCCCACAAGACGATGGATGGATGATTGTGGTGCCAGCCAATCATCTCCGCAATGCATTGCCGGCACTGATCCCGGAAACAAGGATGGGCCATCCTGGCGTCGTCCAGCCCCCTGGCATGGCTTTCCTCCCACACCATGATGCCGTGCTCGTCACAGAGATCAAGAAACCGCTGGTCGTTGGGGTAGTGGGAAGTGCGGACAGCGTTAACTCCAAGGTCACGCATGAGAGCGATATCGTGATGGATAACGTCGAACGTTTGCGCGCAGCCATGCAGCGCCGTATCCTCGTGCCGGTTGAACCCGAAAAGAAATGTTGGTCTACCGTTCAGGAGGATCTTGCGACCGGCCGTCTTGACGGTTCGGAACCCGACACGGTCAATCAGGTCGTCAGCGATCGCACCGTCCTGCATGAGGTGAGCGGTTAGGGAGTAGAGCCGGGGATTCAGCCAATCCCAGGGGGTGACGCGGGCAAACGCCATCCGTCCGCTCAGAACCGTCACACCGGGTCGCAGCGTGCGTTGGGGAAAAGCCAGCGTGGCCCCGGCTACCTTGACATCAAGCGCTGTCCGCACGGCCGGACCCAGGTTCACGATCTCCGCCTGAACGCCTGCTGACCAGCGAGCCTCCCTCCCGGCCGCGGGGTTTGGGCATTCGGGAGTGAAATGGACAAACCGGATGTACGAGGAACCCCGCAGATATTGAAGTTCGACCGGACGATTCAGGCCGCCATAGTTGTAGTAATCGTTTGGGACATGCAATGCCGACAGCGCGCCGTGTTCGTTGCTGATGTGGACAAGGAGTTCGTGGCTGCCGGCTTTGAGCGCGGGAAGGTCCACGGCAAAAGGGGTGAAGGCGTTGTGGTGCTGCCCCACAAGACAGCCATCAAGATATACCCGGGCCGTGTGGCTGACGCCGCGAAACACAAGGCGCGCATACGATGAACTTGGCGTCGAGAACCTGCGTCTTGCCACGGCCTGGCCGCGGTAATTTTCAAGACCGATCAGGGTTTCCCAAACGCCGGGAACCGGCAGTAAAAAGTGGCGGGCCCCGGCTAGGCGCAGCGGGTTCAGGGTTGATCCCTTGGCCGGAACGAAGAGATCCCACAGACCTTCCAACGATTCGACAGTCCGTACTTGATGCTCTATAAAGACTCTGCCGCTCATGACGATTGCTCTCCTGCTGTGTATATATACTGCGGATCGGACTCTGGCAAGCGAGGTCGTCCGCCAGGGAGAATGGCCTCATCCGGGCGTCAGCAACCGCTTGTCACACGGGCCTGATTTTGATTAAATCATCGCAGTTTTACCGGAATAAGGAGATGCAACCATAATGTTCTTTGATCCCAAATACTTTCTTTTCATCGGGCCGGGGATGATCCTGGCCATCATTGCCACCATCAAGGTTAAGACGACCTTCAACAAGTACTCCAAAATCGCGGCAGCCTCCCGCCTCACGGGCGCGCAAGCGGCCCGCCGGCTGCTGGATCAGCAGGGCCTGCAGAACGTGTCCATTGAGCAGGTGGACGGCATGCTGAGCGATCACTATGACCCGACGTCCCGAACCCTCCGGCTCTCGACGTCCGTCTTCGGCTCCAACTCGCTTGCCGCCATCGGCGTGGCCTGCCACGAAGCCGGCCATGCCATGCAGCACGCCACCGGCTACGCCTGGCTGGGAATGCGCTCCGCCCTCGTTCCCGCCACCCAGTTCGGCTCCTACGGATCCTACATCTTCATCATGCTCGGCTCGGTCATGCACCATCCCGCGCTGCTCATGGTGGGCGTCGTGCTCTTTTCGGTGACGGTGCTCTTCTCGATCGTCACCCTGCCGGTGGAGTGGGACGCCAGTGCGCGCGCCAAACGGCTCATGGTCATGTCGGGTATCGTCACCTATCAGGAGCAGGAGGACGCCGGGAAGGTTCTCAACGCCGCCTTCCTGACCTATGTGGCCTCGGCCCTCACGGCGCTCCTCACCCTGCTCTACTACCTCTACCGCTCCGGTCTCCTGGGCGGAAGAAGCCGGGACTAAGATGCCCACTGTTCTCGTCCCACTGGCTAATGGCGTTGAAGAGATGGAGGCCGTCATCATCATTGACGTCCTGCGCCGTGCCCAGTGGACCGTGGTGACAGCCGGAATCGATGACGGCGTGGTGACGGCCTCGCGCGGGGTCCGGCTCCTGCCGGATCAACCCTGGGCAGACCTCGACCCCTCCGGATTCGAGGTGCTCATGATTCCCGGCGGCGGACCCGGCGTGGAACGACTTCTCAAGGACGACCGTCTCCTGGCAACCCTCCGCGAATTCGACCGGGCGGGTAAATGGATCGGCGCCGTCTGCGCCGCCCCCCTGGTCCTTCAGGCTGCCGGCCTTCTCCGCAGCAGACGGGTCACCTGCCATCCCGGCGTTGCCGACAGACTGACGGTGACGCCGCGACTCGACGAACGCGTCGTGGTGGATGGCCGGCTCGTCACCAGCCAGGGGCCCGGCACCACGATGGAGTTCGCCCTGGCCATGGTGCGCCTGGTGGATGGCGACAACAAAGCCCATTCTCTCGCCCAAAGCATGGGCGTATAGGTCATGATGCTCGAACGACATGAGGCGAAGTATGTGATCCCGCCCGAAATGGTGGGCCCGATACGCGACTACCTCCGCCCGTTTTGTTCGCCGGACCCCCACGGTCAGGGCGACCCGCCGCATTACACGGTCATCACCCTGCAACTGGACGGACCCGGCCTGCCGCTGCATTACGCCACACAGAACCAGATGGATAACCGGTTCAAGTTGCGAGTCAGGACGTACGCTCAACCGGACAGTCCAATCTTCCTCGAGGTCAAACGCAAGCATGGCCTGATTGTGGCCAAGAGCCGGGCGGTGATTCCTGCCGCCGCCTGGAGCCGCGATCTGGTTTACTCCACTCACGTCTCCCTGCCCTTCGCAAAGGCAAAAGACTACGAGGGCTTCCTCACCTTTGTCCGACTGGCACGCGAATTGCAGGCCGAACCGGTGGTGCGCATCCGTTACGAGCGTGAATCGTATTTCGGAAACAACGAACCCTATGCGAGGGTCAGCTTCGACCGCCGGCTTGAGTATCAACCGGCTGCCGATTGGGATGTACGGGGTACGGACGGGCGTTGGATCCCGATGGATACCGGCCTGGTCCAAAACAAGCTCTACCCATGGTCCGGCGTCGTCCTCGAATTGAAAACCTTCAACGATGCCCCACGCTGGATGGTGGACCTGACGCAAGAATTCGATCTTGTCCGGGACGGACACTGCAAGTACTCTAATGCCGTCTTGAATGAGGCGATTTTCAGGGGAAGCCCGCAAACGCCGCCCTACGAAACCGTGCTTCAGGATTACTAAGGTCATTATGGATGAGTTTCTGACAATCTTCGGTCCGGCGCGGATTCTGGGCGTGGAGCAGATTATCGTCTCGTTCCTCGCCAGTTTCGTTTTGTGCCTGATGATCGCCTATGTGTACCGCCGGACCTACGAGGGGCTTTCCTATTCCCGGTCCTTTGTCCAGACCCTCATTCTCAGCGGGGTGATCTCCAGCGTGCTGATCATGGCGATCGGAAACAACCTGGCGCGCGGGCTGGGCATCCTGGGCACCTTGGCCATCATCCGGTTCCGAACCCATATTCGCGACCCGCGGGACATCATCTTCCTGTTTGCCTCGCTATCGGTCGGCATTTCATGCGGGGCCTCGGTTTTTTCCGTGGCCGTGATCGGAACCATCGGTTTCTGTCTGGTGGTCTTCTTCCTGCACTATGCGCCGTTCGCCTCACGCCGTGATTACGAGGGACTGGTCCGTTTCTCCCTCCCCTCCGGGACGACGGCATCCCCCGACATTCAGCGGGTCATCGAGCAGTTCTGTTCATCCTGCCAGTTGATCGCCGTCCGCGACGCCATCCAGGGCGAGGGACAGGAGTTCGCCTATCAGGTCCGTCTGCGCGACCCCTCCTACCAGGGCGACCTGATTGCAGGCCTGAAGGGTTTGGCGCAGGTTTCGAATGTGAACCTCTTGATGCAGCGTACAACCGTCGAATTGTGAAGGACAGCCTATGGGTCCGCCGTCTGAGATCAAGTCAGCCCAGCCGCAGGGGCATCCCCGTGTGAGATGGAGCCGCTGGAAAGCCCACTGGCCGTTGCTGGTATGGCTCGGGGCAGCCGTGGCGACGCTGGCTCTGTTCATTTATGGCGCCCGCACCGGCGGCATGGTCGGGTACGTCGAGATTGTCGAACATCCCATCGCCTCCCTCGAACTGGGCCGGCTGGTTGCCGTGGACGTGGTGGTCGGCCAGACCGTGAAAGCCGGTGATGTGGTCGCCCGGCTGGAGACCGCGCAAATCGATGCCGAACTGGCCGCTGAAGAGGTGCTCCGTCAGGAGGCACGGGTCACCCTGCCGATCCCTGAGCAGTCCGCGCTTCAGGTCGAACGCCAATTTGCCTCAGCCCTCGCCTCTTCCCAGACGACACTGGACGGACTGCGTCTTCAGGAGGCCCAGGATAAAGCCGAACTCGGGGTTCTGGAGGGGGAATTGACCCGCATGAACGAACTCCTCACAAAGCGACTCATCGATGCCTCGACCGTCGGCCAACTCCGAACCCGGCAAGCCGTCCTGGCCAAGGCAATGGCACTCTATCCAACCTCGATTCGTGAACAGGAACAGCGCGTGGAAGAGACCCGGCGGCAGCAGGAATCCGCTCTGGCCGCCCTGCGAGCAACCGCCCGATCCGGATCAGGCGGCAGCAGGAACTTTCTGGTCGAGGTTCAGGCGCAACGCGTGGCCGCTCTGGAAGCCCGGCGCCGGGAGCGCGTCTTGAAGGCTCCGGAAGCTGGCACCGTAGGGCAGATCATGTTCAGGCCGGGGGATGTCGTCATGGCCGGCCTGCCCATCCTGACCATTGTGGAGAATCAAGCCCGGCGCGTGATCGGCTTTGTACCGGAAATCAGCGCACGCGATTCGCAGGTGGGACAGGCGATGCGGGTGGATCGCATGTATGGCTTCGGCGAGTCGTTTGCGGCGCGCGTCACCTCCCTCGAACCTGCTGTGCGCGGTCTACCGGGCCAGATCAATCCCGTCCCGGGCCGCACCATGCGAGGCCGGCGGATCGTCTGCGATTTGGATGGCCCAACCGATTTGCTGCCGGGCGAGACCGTGCAACTGCGTACGCTCTTCCCGTTCTGGCAGCCCCTGATTGACTGGATCATCCCGCTGATGCCGGGCCATGGTGCCCGATGAATCCGATGAACAGGGCTTTCATGATCTTGTGGCCGGTCCTGCTCATGGCTCTTTCTGGCTGCCGCAGCACGTGGTCGGAAACAGCAAACCCGACGATGGCCGGCGAGGTCACGCCCGACTCCACCGCCCCACTCTCAGCGGTCACCAACACCGTACTGGATGTCCACTCGGCCATCACGGCCGCCCTCGCCCATCAGCCTGAAATCGTCCTGCTGCGCCAGGCCATGGAGGTCGCCCGCGCTGAGGCGGTTACCTGCTCGGGCCTGCTCAACCCTGAACTGAGGGTGGGCTATGATGTGGGCGGGCAACGCACCGAGCGGACCTGGTACACCAACACCGCTTACAATGTGATCCCCCCCTACACCAACACCGCCTGGCGCCCTCTGGATGCGCGCGGGGATGATGCACGGGACCAGGACACCCTGCAACTGGCGCTGCGCATTTTTCCGCCCAATCCCTGGTTGTTGTGGGCACAGGGGGACGGCGCGCGCGCCCGGTTTGCCGCCGCCTCGGCCGACCTGAGAGCGGCGGAATGGCGTCTGTTGTGCGGCGTACGAAAGCTGTTCAACACACTGGACTATCTGGAGCAGGACCTGGAGTTGGCCGGCAAGCTGGTGGCGATCCGGCAGGCCGAGGCGGAGACCCTGCGAATTCTGGCCGACAAACAGCAGGTTACCGCCGTGGATGAATTGGCCGCCGTTCAAAGGCATTACCAAGTCCTGATGGATCGCGAACGGATGGAGGCGAGCCTGGCGCAGAAGCGGGCGGAGTTGTCCGCCATGACGGGGATCCCGGTCGCGGGCGTCCTGCAGGACCCACCTGCGGCACGGGAGGCCGGGCTGCGGGCACTGGGGGGTGACCGTCTGGCTGCAATGCGGGTGAAGGTAATTGAGAACCGGCAGGAAGTGGTGGCCGCTTATTGGCGCCAGCAGTCGGCTCAGGCCTCCCTGCGCGAGGCGAAAAGCCTGCGAATCCCCTGGTTCACCCACATCCAGGGTTCCTACACACGCGGCCGGTCACATGAGGCGTTGTCCGCGGCGGCCAACCTACAGACCGTGCCCGGCGCCATCCCGGATCCGGTTCTGGCCACTGATGAATCGCAGGATGAGTCCTGGGGCATCGAAGCCGCCGTGGAAATCCCCGTATTTTCCCTGGGCCCCGGCGCCACCCGGCTTCAACGTGCAGACTGCAGGCGCTGGACGGCGGTTTTCGGGGAGACCACGCGGAATGTCCTGACTCAGTTTGACGGAGCCGTGACGGCGTGGCAGGACGCGTCCCGGCGGTCGGCCCGACTGGAGACCGACTCGGGGGCGCTCATCAAGCGGGCGGAAGACCTGGCGGCGGAGATCACCGCCCGGCGCGATCTGGCACCCGGCGATACTGGCAAGGTGCAGGAAACCATTCTCCAGATGAAACGGACCGTGCTTCAATCCCATTTCGAAAGGCAACAGGCATGGCTCCTCCTTGAGGAAGCCTTTGGCGCCTCCCTGAAAGCGGTTGAAATGCGGGCCGAAATACGCTAGATTCCCTACCTTAGTGAAGTTGAGAAAGATTTCACGACGGATGCGATAGTAAAGTTGTCTTCGGGAACGGGTGCTCCGCGATAAGCGGAAAGTCCCAACCGGCGGTTAAAGCCCGCGAGTCTCGGTCAAACGGGACAGACACGGTGAAATGCCGTGGCCGACAGTAATGGTGGCGTATCAGCCCCTCAGTCTGGATGGGAGAAGGCAAAACCGGTGTGTCATCATACCGGCACGAAAACCCGAAGATCCTTTGTCTTCGGGTTTTTTGTCGTTTAAGGAGGCGTGATTGAGCACAACCGTGAAGAAAATAAAAACGATATTCGACTCGGTGGAAGAGGTTCTGGCCGCCTTCCGCAAGGGCCGGATGGTCGTCATTACAGACGATGAAAACCGTGAAAACGAGGGCGATCTGGTGATGGCGGCCGATGCTATCACGGATCAGGCCATCAACTTCATGACCAAGCAGGGACGCGGATTGATCTGTGTGGCCATGATGCGGGAACGTCTTGAACAGCTGGGCGTCCGCTGCATGGCCACCCGGTGCGCCGGGGGGGATCATTTCGGGACGGCTTTCATGGAATCCGTAGACGCTCGGCAAGGCGTGACCACCGGCATCAGCGCGGCGGACCGGGCCGGCACCATCCGGACGTTGGTGGCGGACAAGGCCACGCGCCAGGATCTGGTCAGTCCCGGCCACATGTTCCCTCTGCAGGCCCGGGATGGCGGCGTGTTGACACGGGCCGGACATACCGAGGCGGCGGTCGATCTGGCGCGCCTGGCCGGACATTTCCCTGCCGGGGTCATCTGTGAAATCCTGAGCAGCGACGGAAAGATGGCGCGCCTGCCGGAATTAAGACGGTTCGCCACCCGTCACAAACTCAAGATCACCTCGATCGAGGCCCTGATCGCCTACCGGCGCAAGCAGGAGCGCCTGGTGGAGTTCCTGCGCGTGGTGGATCTGCCGACACGATTCGGTATGTTTAAACTCAAGCTTTACCGTTCCGCGGTGGACAACGAAAACCACCTCGCACTCGTGCTGGGCGACCCCACCCGGGTGCGCGCCCCGCTGGTGCGGGTCCACAGCGAATGCCTGACGGGCGATGTGTTCGGCTCATTGCGCTGCGACTGCGGGGTGCAGTTCGAAAAGGCCATGCAGATGGTGGCGGCCGAGGGAACGGGCGTTGTTCTGTACATGCGCCAGGAGGGCCGCGGCATCGGGCTGGCGAACAAGCTCCATGCTTACGAGTTGCAGGAGCAGGGACTGGACACCGTGGAGGCAAATGAGAAGCTGGGCTTCGGCGCCGACCTGCGCGATTACGGAACGGGCGCCCAGATCCTGGCTGATCTGGGCCTCAGCCGGATCCGGCTGATCACCAACAACCCGTGTAAAGTGGTGGGGCTGGAAGCTTATGGCCTGCACATCACCGAGCGCGTCCCCCTGATTTTGCCGTCGACGGAACACAGCAAACGCTATCTCGCAACGAAAAAGAAAAAAATGGGTCATTGGTTGTAAGAGGAGAACATCATGAATACAAACGTGAAAGAGCTGTCGGGAAACCTGATTGGAAAAGGATTGAAGATCGGAATCGTGGTGAGCCGATTCAACGACTTCTTCACCAAGGAATTGGTGGGAGGCTCGATCGACTGCCTGGTCCGCCATGGTGTGACGGATAAGGATATCGTCGTGGTCTGGGTGCCGGGCGCCAACGAGCTCCCGCTGGCAACCCAAAAGCTGGCGGCCAAGGGCGGCGTGGATGCCATTGTGGCCCTCGGGGTGGTGATCCAGGGCGCTACGCCGCATGCCGATCTGATCAATGCCCAGGTATCCCGCTCGCTGGTGGGAATCGCCCTGGACAAGCAGGTGCCTGTGATCAACTCCGTGGTGTGCGCCGACACGATCGAGCAGGCCATTGAGCGGTGCGGCACGAAGGCTGGCAACAAGGGTTGGAATGGCGCGCTGGCGGCCATCGAGATGGCCAACCTCTACCGGCAGATGGGAGCGTAGTCGAATGGGATCACGACATGAAGCCCGTGAATGGGCTGTTCAACTTCTGTTTCAACTGGATTTCAATCCGGATGATGTGGAGGTGGCGATCTCTTCGTTCTGGTTGGAGCGTAAGGGCAGCGCCAAATCGCGCCAGTTTGTCGAGGAAACCGTGCGGGGCGTGATGACCCACAAGGGTGAGATCGACAAGCTGATTCAAAAGTGCGCGAAAAACTGGTCCATCACGCGAATGGCCGGAGTCGATCGCAATATCATCCGTCTGGCAACCTATGAGATGACATTCCGCACGGATATCCCCGCCGCCGTCTCGATCAACGAAGCGGTGGAAATTGCCAAAACCCTGGGCGACGTGGGATCACCGCGTTTTGTGAACGGGGTCCTGGACCGGTTGCGGAAGGATGTCGCCGCGGCGGAACCTGCGGCGAAAGTCGTTCCGGGTGATAAGCCATGAAGTCCTGGCTGAATGCCCTGGCGCGGACCCGTGATAAGATTGTGGGCGGGCTGGCCCGGCTTGTACCGGGACTGGCCAAGGCCGATCCAGCCGCCCTTGAGGAATGGGAGCGGGCGCTGATCCAGGCGGACATTTCGCCGAGGCTTGTGGGGGAATGGATCGAACGCCTCCGCCGCCAGGCAGGCCGGGGGGATGTCCGGTCTGAAATTGAGACCATGCTGCAGGCGACCTTCCCCGCGGAAGCACCCTTTACCTGGCGCTCCGGCGAGACGCCCCGCGTCGTCCTTATCACCGGAGTGAACGGCTCGGGCAAAACAACGACTGCGGCCAAACTCGGCCACCTGATCAAACGGGAGGGACTGAAACCCCTGCTGGCCGCCGCAGACACCTTCCGGGCGGCGGGCTCCCATCAATTGAAACTGTGGGCCGACCGGCTGGACCTGGATGCCGTCGTGGGGGCACATGGGGCCGACTCGGCCGCCGTGGCTTTCGACTCGGTAAAGGCGGGGATCGCACGGCGGTCGGACGTGGTCCTGATCGATACCGCCGGGCGCATGCACACGAAGCAGCCCCTGATGAATGAGTTGCAGAAGGTGCATCGGTCCGTGGCCAAGGCCCTGCCCGGCGCGCCACACGAAAGCTGGATCGTGCTTGATGCCACGCTGGGAAACAATGCCGTGGTTCAGGCCCGCATGTTCAAGGAATGTGTCGCCCTCACCGGCGTGGTGGTGGCCAAGCTGGACGGATCATCCAAGGCCGGCTTTATTTTTACGCTTCAAAAGGAACTGGGGCTACCGGTTCGTTTCATCGGTTTGGGCGAAGGGGCTGATGATATTGTACCTTTCAATCCCGGGGAATTCGTGAAGGGTTTCCTGGGGCTGAGCAGTAACCATGCGGACTGACCAAGACATACAATGGATGCAGGAGGCGCTGGAATGCGCCCGGCGCGGTGAAGGGCTGACACGCCCTAATCCCCCTGTCGGTGCCGTGGTGGTCCGCAGAGGTGTTGCCGTCGGGCGCGGCTTCCATCGCAAGGCCGGTGGACCGCATGCCGAGGTGCTGGCGCTGCAGCAGGCGGGGACGCGGGCGCGCGGCGCCACTTTGTATGTGACCCTTGAGCCGTGCTGCACCTGGGGTCGGACGCCGCCCTGCACGGACGCCATCCTCGCCTCCGGAATCCGGCGGGTGGTGGTCGGAGCGGTGGATCCCAATCCCCTCCATGCAGGCAGGGGCTTGCGCCGTCTCAAGCGGGCCGGCATGGAGATTGTTTCGGGCGTCGCGGGCGATGAGGCCCGGGCACTGATCGCCCCTTTCACCTCGACTATGACCCGGCACCGGCCGTTTATCACCCTCAAGATGGCGGTTTCGCTGGATGGAAAAATTGCCGATGCGGCCGGCCGTTCAAAATGGATCACCGGACCTGCCGCACGGAACGTGGTGCAGGATCTGCGCCGCCGTTGTGATGTCATTCTGGTGGGCGCGACGACCGCCTGCCTTGACAATCCATCCTTGTTACCCCGACCGGCACGGGGGCGGGAGCCGTTCCGGGTGATTATCGACTCGACCGGAAGGCTCCCCTACTCCAGCCGGGTCCTGACCGATGGGGCCCACCTCCAGACCATTGTGGCGACCACCATGCGGTGCCCGGCCGCCCGGCGCGCGGCCTATGCCGCCTGCGGCGCCCAGGTGTGGTGCCTGCCTTCATCGGCCGGTCGGATTTCCCTGAAAGCCCTGCTGCGAAAGCTGCAGGGGCTTGGGGCTTTGCATGTTCTGGTTGAAGGCGGGGGCGAACTGGCCGCGGCGTTCCTGAGGACAGGCCAGGTGGATGAACTGGTCTGGTTTGTGGCCCCCCTGATTCTTGGAAATACCGGGGTACCGGCAGTCGGCGGAAAAGGCTGGCCGCTGGCCAAGGCGCCACGAATGAAGCTTGTGGAGACAAGGCGGTTGGGCGACGATGTGATGATACGGGCAATGAGCGAGAGAGGGCCGCACTGATGTTTACAGGTCTAATCCAGAAAGTCGGAACTCTGGCGGCGATGAAGGCACGGAGTAACGGCATGAGCCTGGTGATCCGGCACGACGCCTGGGACTCTCCCTTGGTAAAGGGCGAAAGCGTTGCCGTCCAGGGCGTCTGCCTGACGGTGACAACCCTTGCGGCCTCCGAGTTCACCTGTGATGTCCTGAAAGAGACCTTAAGCAAAACCCAGCTGGGCAAGCGGCCGGTCGGGTCAGCCCTGAATCTGGAACGTGCCATGAAAGCCGACGACCGACTGGGCGGGCACATTGTGACCGGACACATTGATGGGCAGGGCACGGTGAAATCAATCGTCCAGACCGGCGAAGACTGGATGCTGGAGGTCGGGTGTGATGAGGCCCTCCTCTCGGGCATGGTGCAAAAGGGATCGGTGGCGATTGATGGGGTGAGCCTGACGATCGCGGACTTGCGCCCCGCATCTTTTACCGTCCACCTGATTCCGCATACCTGGCAGCAAACCTCACTGCGCACCCTGAAAACCGGCCATAGCGTCAACCTGGAAAACGACATCATCGGCAAGTATGTACAGCGTTACCTTGAGAAAACCCGCCCGGCTCAAGGGATAACCCTGGACCGAATCCGCGCGGCAGGGTTTATGGCAGGTTAGGATCATGACAGGAACCCTTCCCCCCATGAAACGGATCATTGTACTGTTGTCGGCATTGTTCCTGACTTTTGCGGCGACGACAGCCGCCTTGGTGGCGATGCCCTTTCGCGAGGAGGGAACGCTGCACTCCGTGCGGGTTGTCCTCGCACTCGCGTCATTTTTCCTGGGCGGGGCCTGGGTTCTGTTCTCCCTGCTGGCCCTACCGCGCATTGGAAGGGCGGCGTTCCGTCTTATCCGGAGCCGTGCCGGATCTCGTGACTTTATCCCGCCGGTCGTTGCCCTGATCGCAAGCGCCCTTCCGCTCCTGATGTTGGCCGGGGTCGTAGCCCTGCCGGGCAGCGGCTTGCTACGTATGCCCGGCAACAGCTATCAGGGTCGCCCGCCGGAATTGACCGCGGATCAGAAGAACCTCCGCGAACGGCTTCAGGATCATGTGCAGATGCTGGCAGGCACGTTGGGTGACCGGAATGTGGCCACCGAATACGATAAACTTGAAGCTGCCCGTCTCTACATCGAGGGAGTTTTCTCCAATCAGGGCTACGCGGTACAACGCCAGGAATACATACCGGTCCACAGCGCGGCACGGGGCAGACCTTGTTTCAACATCATCGTCGAAATCCCCGGCACGACCCTGCCGGATGAAGTCGTCGTGATCGGCGCCCATTACGATTCCGTGATGGGCTGCCCGGGCGCCAATGATAACGCCTCGGGTGTGGCCGCGCTCCTCGAACTGGCCCGCGCCTATGCGGGACACCCCTCCCCCCGCACGCTTCGCCTGGTGGCTTTCGTCAATGAGGAACCCCCGTTCTTCTGGACTCGCGACATGGGCAGCGCCGTCTACGCGGACCGCTGCCGGGCCCGCCAGGAAAAGATTGTGGCCATGCTCAGCCTTGAGACACTGGGATATTATTCCGATGCCCCGCACAGTCAGCGGTACCCCTCCCCTGTATTTTCATGGTTTTTCCCGACAACCGGGAATTTCATCTCATTCGTCGGCAGCACCTCGGCGCGCAACCTGGTGCAACAGACCGTGGGCTCCTTCCGCCGCCACGCCGCCTTTCCTTCACAGGGAGCCGCGCTGCCCGGGGCCATCAGCGGCGTGGAATGGTCGGACAACTGGGGCTTCAGCCATCGGGGCTATCCGGCATTGATGGTGACCGACACCGCCCCCTTCCGGTATTCCTACTACCACACCCCACACGACACGCCCGATAAACTGGATTACGACCGCTTCGCTTATGTGACGAGTCTGCTGGAAAAAGTCATCAGCGATCTGCTATCACCCTAGAAAGACCCTCAGGAGAGACCATGAGTACAGACATCATCAAGTGTGAGCCCTTACTGACCGATGCGGAAACATCCGCCTTGGACGCCTTCTGCCGTGACCATGCGGGCATCGGCGCGCTGCCGGCGCTGGCGGCTTTCCTGCGGGACCGGTTCGGGGTGGTGCTGGAATGCGATCCTGATATCGTTGCGGGGTTTGCCAACGACAGTTCAAACCTGCCCGGCAGCGCCCAGGCGGTCAGCCGCCCGGCCAACCCGCGCGACTGTGCCGTGGTCCTGCGAGCCTGTTCGCAGGCGGGCATCCCCATCACCCTGTCTGGAGGAAAGTCCAATCTCACCGGAAGCGCCACGCCCGAAGGCGGCGTGGTAATGTCCCTCGTCCGTTTCCTCAGTGCCGATGGCACCGGGGGACCGCCGGTCATCGTCGACGCCGGAGCCCAGACTGTACGGGGCGCGGTGGGAATGATTGTTGAGGACATGCGCAAGGAAGTCCGGCGCGTCACGGAAGGCCGGCTGTTCTATCCCGTCGACCCCACCAGCCGCGCGGACGCCTGTGTGGGCGGGATCGTGGTATGCAATGCGTCGGGCTTTGTGCCCGGTCCCGCCGGCGCCACGCGCGAATGGGTCCGCGCCATCGAGATGGTGCTGCCAGACGGTTCACTGATCCGCGCGGAACGGGATCAGTATGTCTCACGCGATGGCCGCTTTATCCTCGAGACCGGCGCCGGCCGGCACGAATGGCCGGTCCCGCGTTACCCGCGCCCCGCCATCAAAAACGCCGGCGGCCCGTTTTCCGCCCTGGATGGAACCATGGATTGGATCGACCTGATCGTCGGCAGCGAAGGATTGTTTGGCGTGGTCACCGGTTGCACGTTCGGCCTGCGCAAGAGTCCCGACGCCGTACTGGATCTGTTTTTCTCCCTGCGTGATGAAGCGATGGCGCTGGCGTTCCATCGCCAGGTCCAGTCGCACCTCAAGGGCGACCTGAGTTCGCTGGGCGCGCTGGAATATTTCGGAGTCAACTGCCCGAGCTACATGAACCACCGCAATCTTCTGTTCCATGGAGCCGATACGGTGGGAATCTACCTGCAGGTCCCCCTGTATGACCGCTCCTTGGATGAGGCCGCCGAGGAGTGGATGGGTGTGATCCTCGAGAGCGGTTGCGGCGTTCAGGATGAAGCGGTGATGCTGCTCGATTCAGAACGCAACTGGACGATGTTCATGGAGGCGCGCCATTCATTGCCGGCAAATGCCCTGGAGGTGGTCAAACACCGCAATGCCTTCACCATCATGACGGATACCGTGGTGCCCCCCGAACGGTTTGAGGAGTTCCTGACGTTCACGCACCGTATTTTGAACGAGGCGGGTATGGAGTATCTGGCCTTCGGGCATCTCGGGGACTGTCACCTTCACTTCACCCTGCTGCCGCATCGCGAACAGCTCGAGCGCGGCGTGGCCCTGTATGATGCCATTGTCGCCAAATCAGCGGATCTGGGTGGCGTCTATTCGGGGGAACATGGCACCGGCAAACGCAAGCGCAAGGACTTTCTGCGCTGCTACGGTCCGGCCGCCGTCGAAGACGTCAGGCGCTGCAAGGCGGCCGTTGACCCCGTCTTCGTGCTAAACCGCGGGAACGTGCTGGAGGCGAAATGAGCAAAAGGATGGAGCTCGAATTCGGGGCGGAGAAGCTGAGCCTGGCTGTGCCGGAAGCCACGAATCTCCTGCGTCTTCCGGAGATTCGTCCCCTGGCCGATCCCGCCGGGGCCATTCTTACCGCCCTGGCGACACCGCTTGGCTCGCCTTCCTTCTCGAGCCTTGTGCGGGCCTGCCGGAACCGGCAGGCCGATCCTTCGGCTGTGATCGTCATCAGCGACAACACCCGGCCGGTCCCCTACTGCGGGCCCGATGGCATACTGGAGCCTCTCCTGAGCCAGCTACGGGAAGGCGGTGTCCGTCGCATCACGATTCTGGTGGCCACTGGCACCCATCGCGAAATGACCGCTGACGAGTTACGCGCCATCCTCACCCCCTCGGCGTTCCAGGCCGATGTCACCATCGTCAACCACGATTGCCGCGATGAGTCATCCCTGCGCTGCATCGGGCGCACGCGGCGGGGTACGGACATCTGGCTGAACCGTCACTATCTGGATGCCGACCTGAAGATCCTGACAGGTCTGGTCGAACCGCATTTCATGGCCGGGGTCAGCGGCGGCCCGAAGTCCATCTGCCCCGGGCTGGTTGGAGAAAAGGCCACGACCGTCTTCCACGGGGCACGCATGATGGCCGATGTCCGGGCGGCCAGCCTTCAGTTGGAGAGCAACCCCTGCCAGGAAGAGGCCATGGAGGTGGCAACCAAGGCCGGTGTGGATTTTATCATCAACGTCACGATCGGACGGAACCGCCAGCTTACCGGGGTGTTTGCCGGGGCGCTGGAGCAGGCGCATCGCGCGGCAGCAGAAAGGGTGATGACCGAATCCATCATCCCTATCCCGAGCGAATACGACGTGGTTGTGACGCATGCCGGGTTCGTGGGGATCAATCACTACCAGGCGGCTAAGGCGGCTGTCGAGGCCTCACGGGCCGTCCGGGCGGGCGGAACGCTCATCCTGGCCGCCAATAACACCGACAAGAATCCCGTGGGAGGGCCGCACTACCGGCAGCTCCTGCCGCTGCTGACAGAACTGGGTATTGACGAACTGGAGCGCCGCCTGCTGTCAGCCGACTGGACCTTTGTCCCGGAACAGTGGGAGTTGCAGATGTGGGGCCGCGCCCTGCGCAAACTGGGTGATCCGAACCGGCTGGTTTACTGCTCACCCCAATTGACAGGCATGGCGTTTCACGGGCTGCCGGGGTGTGACGGCGGCACCGGATTAACAGGAAACCTGAGGGGACGGGACCTGGCCGAAGCCATGGTTCAACAGTCGATTGACCGCGCTCTCGCCGCTCAGCCGGATTCACGGGTAGCGGTTCTGGCTGACGGCCCATATGGCGTCCCAAGGATTGAAAACGGCTGATACAAAACGAGCCGGCAGGGGCGGGCACTGAAGCCTTCAGATAGGACGGGAAAAGGCCAGGCCAAAACTCAGTCCTTCACGGTCACAGTGCTGAACGTGAGCCTGGGCCATGACGAGACTGTTGCTGCCAATCTTGAAAGAACCCCACTCAGGAATCCGAAAAGCCACATGACACGCGCTCATCAGGGCAGGAATGGAGGCACATTCCACTCGCATCCCCCCGCTGGATATATCACGCGCAATAGCTTTAATGATTGAAAGGTGTCCCGGGGTATCGAAGTGCAATTCAACGGGAAGCGAGCATCGGAAACGATAAAACCGCCGGCGATTTTGAGGAAAAGCATCAGCCGCCTCCTTCCGCCGGACCATAAATCTGTTCCAGCCTCCGGCAACCGCCCGACCCAATTTCCGTACCGTAGCAGTCATATCCAGCCCCCCCTCGGACAAGACATATATTACATCCAAGCCATCCTAAGACCAAGGTGAAAGAGCTCAAAATTGAGCTTTTTTTAATACAGACCGCACGTGCGCACGGTCTGTATCATGGCCTTAAGAGGCTCTGAGAAGGGGCAAAACGGCCTTACTTGGCCGGCTTCACCTCAGGCGGAGGAGCCTCGACCCATTCAAAGGCGAGCGAAATGCCGCCCAATGACGATACAGAGATAACCGCAGGCTCTTTCGCGGCCATCTTGACCTCAACGGGAGGCATTTTGACATTGTTTATAATACTGACGGGAACTCCGTTCACGGCGAACTCTGAACAGGGATTTCCCGCAAGGATATGAACGCGAACAACCCCGGCCACGGCACCAGCCGGCGGCGCAACTGCTACCGTCATTTGTTTCAGCGCACCGGCGACTTCGGGCCCGGAGATCGCCTTCAATTCTTTACCGGCGATCTTCACCGTCGAGGTCTTCATCAGTGAGGTCAGGTAGGCGCTGTCGAAGTTATCGAGACCGACCTCGCTGACCGCACGATATCCCGCCGTTGACAGAAGATCATCAAACCCAGCCGGAGGATCCTTCAGAAGAACACACATGCGGGTCGGATAACGCCCGTACCCGATAGAGTACTTGCCTTCCCCGGCGGCCCCGGGTTTGACAACCTTACCGTTAACCCAAACCATCTTGGGGGCATTGGGCGCGCTCAGGACCAAGGCACCGCCTCCGGTCAAGACAACGGTCTGGGGTCGGGCAATCAACCGCAGCATGGCCACCGCGCTATTGACGTAGCCGTCCTCCACACACCCTTCATAGAGACTGCCGGCAAAGGAAACGGCGGGACGCTTCACGTCCGGATCGAGAATATAGTAGGTCTCGGGGTTGAGCCCGCTGGGCCCATCGGCGTTGTACATCACCCAACCGGCGATGTTGCCTTCAACCACAGGCAAAGGCGCGTTGGTCAGGTCGCGAAGGTACATCGACTCAAGACCCTCTCCGCCGGTCCCCTTCTCCACGTTGGTCTCGGTGACGCCGTGAATACGGGCATAAACGAGGCGAGACCCTTTCTTAAGCACCTGCACAAAGCGGGACCCCCACGGCGTATTCTCATAGCGAAACTCATCACCCTTCCGGCCCTTGAAGTAAGACCGCACATTCCGGTCCCAGTCCTCGGGGAAAGCGGGGCGCAGTCCGTATTCCAGAAAGGTGAGCGAACGGGAACGGTTCAGCTTGTACTCGTTCACCCACTTCTCAAACGGAACATTGGCGGGAAAATACGAGGGATTCTGCAGATTCTGTCCGGGAATCTCTCCACGCCGCTCGCTTAAATCCATTCCCATGTGGAAGTTGCCGGAATCGGCGCCCATGTAATCCGTGAAATGCGGAAAACCAAATATGGTCGCATTCGGATAATGGAGCGAGTTGGAGATCGGCGAGGCGTTCTTGACACGCTGCATACGCATCGACCTGGCGGAACTCCAGTGCAATCCCGAGCCGATTCCCAGCGAGGCGCCGACGGAGTTGACCTCCGTCAGGTGTTCGGTCCCATGGATGGCATTCGTATTCAGCATGGCTGCCTTGTAGAAATAGTCGGCCATACCCATCGTCGACGTCATCTTGTTCACAGACAAACCGCGATTGTCGATGGGACAGATATACGACTGGTCATGGTAAACGCCGTCCGTCCCGTAGACGTTGATATAGTCAGACACGCAGCCCAGGAACCATTTCTGCCACTCCGGGTGCCCGAGGTGATGCTGGTCCATATAGGTCCTGATTTTGGAGGTGTCTGACTGGAAGGCACCACGGGTATCGGCATCAAGATGCATGTCGTAGATGCGCCGGAACGCCGGATCGGCTGGTGGGCTGCCCCACATGATCATCGGCTGGAGGTAGGCCATGAGCTTCGCGCCTGAGGCTTTCCACGCCTTCATATCCTCCTTCAATCCGTCGTGCGGCGTATTGTCCCAATGCTGCGTATCAAACGTCGCCTTGCGGATGGTCGGCGAGAAGGTCACGGTGTGAGGCAGGTTGTTGCTGCCAACGTAGTTGGACAGAAGCTGCATCCACCGCGACTTCCCATTGACGCCGAGGCTGACCATGTTCACTTCGCGGGTCCACTGCGGGCGGGGGGCGATCTTGACGTTCGCCTGGCGCCAGTTGCGGAACCGGGCCGCGGCCTGCGCCCAGCTCTTGTCAAAGGCCTGGAAGCGCCAGGTCTGGCCCTGCGCCTCTTTCAGCTCCTCGTAGGGCGGAATGCTCAATGAACCGAGCGAGAACGAGATTCCTTCATCGTTAACCAGATAATACAGGTGCTTGTAGTACTTCAGCTCCGCATCCTGACACCAGATCCCGACGGCGCCAGTCCGGCGTCCGTTGAGGGCCAAAAAGGCGTAGTCCCAGAAATTCGCCCATTCGTTGATCCAGAGCTGAGGCTTGAGATCATGGGTCAGGCGCACGCCATCGAAAATCGGGGCTTCGATCGTGATACCGCGGTCGATCGCGTTGACCGTGAAGTTGGCGCCGTACACGCCGGGTTCGCTGGATTTTGCGAAAGGAGTCACCAGCAGGTCGCCGGTTTCTCCATCGACACTGACGGTGACGCTGTAGACGTCATTGTAGGTCTTTTTGCTGTCGGTCAGCCCTTTGTAGGTCAGGACACAGCCATTCGGATCCTTGGCCTCAAAGGTGAACTTGCTCTCGGCCGTGGCGTAATGCTGGTTGGGAAAGTAAAGTGAACTTGATTGCTCGCCCCACGGCATCATAAAAATTCGCCGCGCGGCATCGAGCGCTTCCTTTGTTCCCTTCGTCCCTAATCCACTTGGAAGATGCGGCAGGAACCCGGCCGGATCGGCCTGGTTGTCAAGGTACTCTTCCTTGGTGAATTTGTTGATGAAACTGACCATGAGGCCGTTGTCCAGGGTGGCAATATACCGGTCGGTTTCGACCCGAACCCCGCGCTCCGTCTTCTGAATCACCGGTGGCGCAGCCAGAAGCGCCCCGCTGACAAACGCTCCACAAAGAAACAGAAACATTGTTTTGAACCCACGCTGTGTCATCATTTTCTTTTCTCCGCTATTCCTAATACCACCAACAACCCGGCCATGGCACACCCGCCCACTAGCCAGCAAAAGACAACTTTGAAAACAGGCTGACCTCCAGCCCTCATCAAGGCGCAGGAATATCTCACAAAACTAAGAGCGAAGGCAAAAGGAAATAATCTCCTGTTGGACAGCCTTATGATCGGCGGCGGGTGATCCGGGAGGCGATGGCGCGATACATCGCCTTCAGCGCACGAAGATCATGCTCGTTCTGCAGGACGAGCAGCCCGTGCTCAAAAACAAGTTCCGCCCGGTGCAGGTCCTGCATATCCACTACGGCCATGTCCATCATTTCAACATAGGCCCGAAGCTCGTCGGGGTGATCGCGGACGATCGCCTCATAGTCCGCCATGGCCTCCTCAAACATCCCCTTCTTCCGCTTGGCCTGCGGTATGCCGTACATCGGCGCCTTTCCGGAGGCACGCCTGTTCGAAAAATAGAGTGAGCCCCATGGCTCGGCAAGCCATCGCGCCAGAGGAACCGCAAAAGCGCACGAACCCAGAACGAAACAGACCATTCCGCCCAGAATGTGAGGCAGGGCGTCCCATGAACCCCCGGTGGGCATCAGCCTCCAACCCGCGAGAAAAAAGGCCGCCGCAATAAGACCCCCGATAACCAGCCGCTGTAGATTGGCGCGATCGTCGCCCATATCCCTCTCCGAATTTCAATGCCGGGTCAGAGCCCGGCCGCCAGACAGATTTTCCCGGCGAGACCCGCCGCACAAAAGGCCGCCACAATGGCACCCAGAACATCCATGGTGTAATGCGCCCGGAGAACAATCACCACCATTCCTTCAAGCGCCGCTACAAGGGCGACGGCAATCCCGAGACCGAACGGCAAATAATGGGCGGCCTCGATCGCCCCCAGAACGGCAATGGCCGTGTGCCCCGAAATGAAAAAATCATTAGCCGTCCCGTAGGTCACCAGAAGGGAAGGGAACCAGGGGTCGAAACCAGATCATCCTGGGCGGGGCCGGCAGCGCGCATATCACCTGGCACAATTGCCGGAAGGCAAAGAGAAGCAGCAAGGCGAGAAAGGGGCGCAGAGTGGGCCCGAAAATACCTGCCCCGATCAAAAACAACCCGAAGAGATCGATGCCGGCCGAACTGGCAACGAGAAGGCCGGAGGCGGCCCGCCGGTGAGTATTCAACCAGGTATTCCACGAGGCCGTGAGGTCATGAAGAAGATCGCCGATCTGGCCATCTTTTAAGCCCCGGCTCGCAATGAGCGACTGAGTCCAAAACCAGGCCGCAAGACTCACGCCGATCAGGAGTCCTTTCAGCATCAACCCCGCCGCCCGGCCGGCTATCCAGGACCCCTCACCCGCCGCCGAATTGGACCAGGCAATCAAGGCCAGGATCCCGACCAGAAGTCCGAGCATCAGAACCGCCACCAGCCACTTCCATCCCTGCTGCTTCATCTTTCAAGAACCTCCCCCGGCTTCACTCCGATCCGGCGCCGGGAGGCCAACCCCACCAGCATGGCTTCCAACTCGGACCGGATCCGGGCCATGATGGGATCGGTCTCCACGCCCCGCTCACGGATCGGCGAAACCTCAATCGCCTCGCCCACCTCAATCACAGCGCGCAGGGGGTGATGCAAGGGGGCCTGATCCGTCAGGTCCTCCTCGAACCGCTCCACCGTCTCCAACAGTCGCTCCGGGGTGGGTTGCGGAGAGAAGTAGCCCGGTGGGTAGAAAAACAATTGCTGGGCCAGATAGATGTCGGCGAGTTGACGCCAGCGCCGGGCGCGCTCCGCCTCATCAACACTCCCCGCCACCAGCTCAGGCAACATCGCGGCCCTGAGGTTCTTGACCCGTGTCACAACATTGTCATTCCTCTTACCCTTGAGCCATTCGATCTCCAGAGGATCCAGCAAATGATCAATCAACGCCGTCAACCGTGCCCTCAGGTCTCCTGTTTTCGGCCCTCCGAAGTATTCCATCTCCTTCAACATCAGCAGGGCTTCACCGACCTTGACGATCCGTTCCGTCAAACTGAGCGATGACTGCGGCCGCCAGGACAGGCGATGCTCGATTTTTTCCAGGGCGCAAATCAGGGCCTCCTCCAGATTACCCTCGAAAAAGTACCGGATCGCCGTGGGATGGATGACGACCTTCCCGGTTCCTCCGTCCGCGGCCCGCTGCTTGGCGGCATTACGAGCAATGAACACCGTCCCATCCATCAGATGGTTAACGTGGTCGTTGGTTCGCGAAATAACACCTTCCGGAAACAGAACCAGGGGACGTTTCGCCTCCACGAGGATCTGCACGGCGCATTTGAGAGCCTCGCGATCCATGCCCTCTCGATACACACTGAAAGCGCCCGCGCGCCGCAGCAACCAGGTCTGGACGGCGGACTGCTTGAAAAGATGCCAGCTCGCCATGGTATGAAAAGGCGCCCCGACGGCATAGCCGAGATGGGCTAGAACCATCGGATCCGGCGGGCGGCAATGGTTCGGCGTGATCATCACGCCATGCCCGGCCTTGATGGATTTCTGCAACCGCTCCACGCCAATCAATTCAACCTCCTCGACGCCATGTGTGCGGCGCAGGTAGACCGGCAGGAGGGGTTTCAGCAACATGGGCCAGAACAGCCCTCGACAGGGGGGAACGAACTCGTACGGCTGATCAATGATAATGTTCTGCATACCGCCTCTTCCAAAACCTTTTACCTTGTCAGGGTATACTGTTGGGCCAAGTCCTTCAGGGCTCGCAAATCCAGTTTCCCGCTGCCCAATATAGGCAGGGCCTCGATACGGAAACAGGACTCCCGGCCCGGTTTCCATAAGTTGGGAATATCGACCGCCTCCACTGTCTGGACAAGGCGAGCAGCATCCCCAGCCTCATCAGTATACAGCAGAACGAGCTTCTCACCTTTCCGATCATCAGGGACGGACACCACCGCCAGAACCTGGGTGGAGAGGCCCAGTTGCCGGTGCAACGCCTCCTCGATCGCCAGATGCGGCACCATCTCCCCGCCGATTTTGCTGAACCGGGAAAGGCGGTCGGTGATCGCCACAAACCCCTCCGCATCCATCCGGGCAACATCGCCGGTATTATACCATCCATCCTGCAGCACCTCGGCGGTCAGCTCGGGCTTGCCAAGATACCCCAGCATGACGTTCGCCCCCTTTACCTTGAGTAAGCCGGCTTCGCCCACAGGCAGAGAACGCCCGGTATCGGGGTCCGTCACCTTAACCGCCACTCCCGGCAGGGGCAGCCCGACACAGCCTTCCTTCCAGCCGCGCTGGGCCACGCCTCCCGCCTCGACATGCGGCAGGCTCAGGGTGGCCACCGGCGACAACTCGGTGGCCCCGTAACCTTCCAGAGGACGGAGACCAAACCGCTCCTCGAAGGCCACAGCGAGACGCTCCTTGAGTTTTTCCGCCCCCACCACGACATACTTGAGCGAGGCGAAATCCTCTTTCGTCGCCTTGCGCAAATACAGCATGAGAAATGTCGGCGTGGCAAACAACATCGTGGAACGGTTGTCTCGCACGAGCTTGGCGATCACGCCGCCATCCAGCGGGTTCGCGTGGTAGGTCGCCGAGAACCCGCTCAACAAGGGAAACCAGATGGTCGCCGTATAGCCCAGCGAATGAAAGAAGGGCAACGCCGCACAGACATTGTCCGTGGGCGAAGATCGAAAGACCTGACGCAGGGACTCGATGTTCGAGATAATGTTATGGTGGCTCAGCATAACCCCCTTGGGCTCTCCCGTGGAGCCCGAGGAAAAAATGATGGTTGCTGGACGGTCCGCCACAAACCCCGGAACCCGACCCAGTCGCCGCGCCGGAAGAAATATCGCCTTCAGAAAAGCCTTTCGCTTAGCCCCCGCCGTCAGGGCGGCCAGCAACTCCTCGATATAGATCGTCCCGACCGGTAACGCCACCGGGCCGATTTTTTCCAGAAACAGTTTTGAGGTGATGACCGTTTTTAGATCGCACTGCTGCACCGCAGACCGGAATGAGTCTGCGGAGGCGGTGAAGTTCAGGTTCACGGTTGTCTTGCCCAATAATGTAACCGCTATATTGGAAAGGGCCCCGCCCACGGAGGCCGGCAGCAGGATCCCCACCCGCTCCTGACCTGCCGTAAGGGTGCGGAGTTTATCGGCCAATGCCAGTGACCCGCAAAGCAGTTTGCCGTAGGTCAGCCGCTTCCCGGCGGCATCGGTCATGGCAAGTTGGTCCCAATTGGCATGGGCGGATTTTGCAAACATCTCGCCGAGGGGGCGTCGCGCCGGTTTACGGTCCTGATAATACTCGCAGGAAAGTTCCATGACGGCCTGACGAACCTCATGGACCGGCGTGGTCGGAGGCAAAGCCTGACCGAACAGAATGGTGACAGGGTATCGCAGCAAGGCGGACCGGCGCCGAACAAGCTGGCCCTGGTAATAGCTGGTGATCGCCCCCCAGGCACCTCCGATGTAGACGGGAATGATGGGATAATCCGTCTCCTTCACCAAATAGGCAAACCCGCGCCGAAACTCGCGGAGATTGCCCGTGCGGGTCAGGGTCCCCTCGGCAAACACGCAGACCATGTACCCCTTGGCCAGAGCGGCGCGCACGGCATCCAGTGATTGCGCCAATTGTTTAGGCGAGGCCTTGGCATCCACCGGCAGACAACCCATAAGGTTGAACGCCCAGGCCAACCTGGGCCAGCGTGTGTAGAGGGAGGATTCCACAATGAACCTCAGCCGCCGTTGCTGGGTCGCCACCAGAAGGAGGGCATCGAGATGGGAAACATGGTTGCAGACCAGAACCGCAGCCCCATCGATCGGCACGTTGGCACTACCCAGGATTCGAATCCGATACGCCAGCCGTGTCACCACCAGCAGCACGAACCGCAACAGAAAATCAGGCAACACCCTCAGCGTGACCACCAGGAGAACCAGGGTCAGCCCGGCCATCAACAGGAATCCCGTTGCCGCCGACCAGCCGAGTTTGACGGTGAGCAGTACCAGTGCCGAGGCCACGAGCGCACCAACCCAACTGAGAAAACTGGCGGCGGCAAGAATTTCGCCCCGCTGTTGCTGCGGGGCCTGCGACTGGATGAAGGAATCCACCGGCACAATGAACAACCCGGCCCCCATTCCCGCCACCAGCACGGCGGGCCCGGCGTACACCACCGATGGCGGCAGCCACTTCAGAGCCAAGGCACCCAAGGCCAGAATGGTCGCCCCGAGGGGGACAATCCCGAACTCGATATTACGTCCGGACAATTTACCCGACAGGAACGCACCGGCCGCGATCCCTATCGAGGCTAGAAAGAAAAGGTAGCCGCTTTGCGCTTCGGTCAACCCCATCCGCTGCATGCCAAAAGGGATCAGGTTCAACTGCATGTAGGCGCCCAGCATGGTGAAATAGGCTGAAGCTAGAACGGCCTGAATCAGATAGCGATCCCTGCGGATGGACCACAGGGTGCGCCAGATATCCCGCAGGAACAGAGGCGTAATCTTCTGTTCCGATCCAGCGGGCGGAGTACGCCCGATCATGGTAGCGGCAACCAATCCCACCACCGCCGTGGCGACGCAAAGGCTTTGAGCCAGGGTGTAATTCGATTTCGTAACCCCGATCAGGAACGGGGCCACGGCAGAACCGAGCACCACGGCCAGGAAGGTGGCCATGACCAGCAGGCTGTTGGCCTTGGATAACTGGTCGCGACCGACCAGCTCCGGTACAATGCCGTACTTGGAAGGACTGAACAGGGCGCTGTGGGTTCCAATCAGGAAAAGGACGGCATAGAGGCCCCATTCACACCGGAAGAAGAAGGCGGCCACCGCCCCCGCCATGGCCGCGACTTCCAGCACCTTGCAAAACACCAGGATATTGCGCTTGCTGAAACGGTCGGCCAGAACACCAGCCGCCGCGGAGAAAAGCAGAAACGGCGCAATAAACACCATCGCGGCCATCGCGGAAATGGTCGCCGCCGAGTCCGCCCCGCGCAAGTGAATCATAAAGAGGATCGCCAGCACCTTGAACACGTTGTCGTTCAGCGCCCCGCAAAATTGCGAAATATTGAGCGAGACAAATCCGCGGGATAGCGGCACAACGGGCGTTTCATTCATAGTCGTCGATTTCTCCGGTCTGGGACACCCCGCTCTCAGTTGTTCCGCAGCCAGTTTCCAATTCTACCGCACACCTGATCACGGATCGTGAAGAAGAGAAAATGAGTCTGCCCTTCATAGAATTGGGATTCAAGAGGAATCCCCAGTCGCCTAATCGATTGTTCCGCCTCCTTAATGTAGTCGACAGGAATACGGTTGTCGGCGGTTCCATGGAGGAGCAGGATCGGTTTGTCCTTCCACGCGGAGACGAACGGCGCGGTTAGGAGTTCCTCCGGTTCCAACACGGGTGAGATGAATATCAGTCCCCGGTAGGCATTCGGCGCGCGCCGCGCCCCGATACAGACGCCCCGGCCTCCGTTCGACAGACCCGCGAGATAGATACGCGACGCGTCCATCTGGGGATGCAGGGAACAATACCGGCGCACCTGTTCAATCGCATCCCCACCCCCTGATTCATCCCAGTTCCCTGCTCCAAAGGTGGGCGCCACTATCGCAAACCCGTATTCGTCGGCCAAGCGTTTCCACACCCATAGATAGCCCCGGAAATTACCCAAGCTGCCATGTAGGAATATCACAACGGGCAGCCGTCGCGACGCAGGCGCATCCGGTATGTACTCATAAAAATGCCCCACCGCCGCATGCCTCAGGAAGAGATCCTGATAAGTCTGGTTCAAGACGGACCCAAGACACTCGAATTTGGGAGAACATCGCATCTCGCCGTAGACGGCGAGGATCTGGGCCCGAAGTTCCATCGTGTTACGCTCATCCATCAACCGGTCCATCGTCGGAATGACGTAGGAGGCCAATACAAGCTGGTCCATTTCCGGAACCAGATTAGCCATGGACGATCTCTGATACGCCGTCGTCCCTGTAAAGCACGAACGCACCTCCGCCCCCTTCATAGGGAGCCCCTCCGGTGTGAGGTAGTAATCGATTCCCAGCAGAAGGACAGCAGTCATGCCTGACGCCAGAGCCACCGTCAGGATGCCGCGCTTTCGCCTGAGATACGATGCAATCCAAAACATAACGGGCGCAGGACAACCAAGGATGACTGCCATAGCAAAAAGCCGTCCCTGGCAGGTTTCGGCGTGAGCCAGAAGCAATCCCGCCAGAATGTAGATGGGAACCAGGAAGATGATATAAAGCGTCATCGTCACAGAGACAACAAATCTAAGAACGAAACGCGTCTTCGCCATCCCAGCCTGATTCAGCCCGCTCCTGAGAGAGACGCCGCCGCGGGAAACAGGCACAACGGGCGTTTCATTCATGAGCGTGTCTTCCTGATTGAGATTGGCGCTGAGCCAGCGCTTTACTTCGTCTCGCGCGCCAGAATGTCAGCAACAATCGCGGCGGCGGCGTTGGGGCGGCCCATGCGCTTTGCCCGGTTCCCCATCTGATCCAGACGGTCACGATCCTCCAACAGGGACTTGACCTTGAAATACGCATCTTCCACCTCAAACAACCGCGCGGCGGCCCCGGCCTCCAGAACTGTCTCGCAGTTCCGCTGCTCCTGACCGGGAATCGGATTGATCACCAGCATCGGACGGCCCTTGGCAAGAACCTCGGAGGTCGTCAGTCCGCCCGGCTTGGAGATCACCAGATCACAGGCATCCATCATCACATGAATGTTGGAGACAAACCCGTGGACCACCACCGGGGTGCGGATGGTCGCCGCCAGCGCCTCGGCTTCCTGTTTCATCTTCTCGTTCGCGCCGGCAACCACAACCAGACGGCAAACGGGAGTCTCCTGCCCGAAGGCACGGATGAGATCCAGCGTCGGCCCCACGCCGAACCCTCCGCTTAATAGCAGCACAACCGGCAGATCGGACGGAAGACCAAGCGCCTTCATCGCGTCGGCTTTCGATTGCCCCTGCTGAAACACCGGATCAATCGGAATACCTGTCACCACCACCCGGTCAGCCGGCTGCCCGCGCCGGACCAGATGCCGCCGGGCCTCCTCCATCGCCACATAGTAGGTGTCGGTATTCTCCAGGATCCAAAGGGAATGGACGGCAAAGTCGGTGACCGCGCAATACACCCGGGCCTGCCGGCGCCGGCGCCGTGACGCGCGGGTCAGGAGTTGCAGCGGCATGAAATGCGTACAGACCGCAATATCCGGATCGAACTCCTTATAAAACTTCAGAAACGAAAGCGTGTTCATCTTGTTGAAAACGGCCCGGATTTCCTTTCTCCACGGAACATCCGCCTTGCGATCAGCCTCGGAATAGAGGTAGCCCCACAACTCCGGCGCCTTGCGGACCAGATCGAGATAGCCTTCCGAATACGTTTTCCTGAAAATCCCGGCAGTATAGTCGAGGATATCGCAGACCTTGACCTCCGCCTCCGGCCGTGCCTGAAGAAACGCCTTGGCCAGGGCTTCCGCCGCCCGCCGATGTCCCGCACCCGCCGAGGCATGCAACAAGAGAATTTTCATGCCGTCTCCTTTTTCAGGGTGCTCCGATACGACCACCCGATCAGCACCACCCCGGCGGCAAGGGACAGGATATAATCAACCGGAACACCCAGCATCCAATGCTTGTGCCAGGGAATAAACTCGGGCGCAAACTTCCCGAACCCGAAGGCGGGATTAAAAAGGAACCATAAAAAGTCCTCGATGATCCAGAACACCATCACCGACCCGATGATGCGGACCTCATGCCGCCAGGAGAACAGTCCGGTTATGAACAGCGGTAGGTGAAACACGAGCGCCATGAAAGCAAATACCCAGACATGGTAGCCGGTAATGGTCTTCCCGCCCCAGAACAGGTTCAACCAGGAGTTGTCGAGCCGCCAGGTCGGAAGGTTGGCCGCCCACCCCGCTCCACCCTCAATCTGAATCTCCACCGTGGCGAACACCGCGCCCAACAAGGTCACCCACAACAACAGCAACGCCGCCTGAACCCCGGGCGCGATTTGACGCGCGCCGGTCATATCGCGGGCCCCGCCTCCGGCTTGACGTCGGGCTTGACGGTCACCTCGGCAGGGGCATGACCCTGTGTCACCACATGCCATTTCGGGCGCCGCCAGCTCTTCCTGAACTCATCAAGGGATCCCTCGCTGGCGATCCTGGTCTTCTCCTGTCCGTCAAGGAACAGGACCAGATCATACTGCTGATCCGCCGTGCCATAGGTCGCGTCGAATTGATGAACCAACTCATTGGCCGGGGTGGCAGGCCGCCCAAGAATACTCAGGATTGGAAAGGTCAACCCGCGCGAGTCGGGACATACCTGATAGGACTTATACACCAACTCCGTACAGACAATGGCCGAGTCGGTCGTAAAATCAAAATTGTAATCATAGGGCCGCCCGACATAGTGGAACGAGCGGAACAGCGCCACGGCCCGTTCTTTCTTGGTCAGGCGCGGACGTAGGGCGCACAGGCTGTCCGCCGCGCCGGAATGTTCCAGCGTGGTAAACAGGACCCCCTCCCCGATGGCTTCCAGGATGCGGGGGACATGACCCTCCTCCAGCACCGCCGTGCATTGCGCATAGGCCGCAGGGTATTTCGATTTCAGCAGCGCGTCAAAGTCGCCGTCCTCCTGGCCCTGCGCCATGACCCAGGTCCGGGTGTCGGGATCGTTAAAAAACTCCTTACGATCCGCAGGGGTCCCCACATAGAGCACCGCATGGGGCCAGAAGCCCGGCAGACCGACATTCGACATGTACCATTCGCGACGCTCAAGCAGGACATCACCGGGAAGGAGTTTCTTGGCCGCCACGGCAAGTTGCTCCAGGGTAATAAGGCCTCCTTTCCAGCGCCACACCTTTGTATCGCCCATCCAGATCGAGACTCCTTTTTGGACGGGGAACCAGGCCAGGCTGCCGCCCTTGCGCACCAACTCAAGCGCGTTATCGGCGGTCAGAAGCGAATCCTGGATGCGTCCCTTGGCGAGGACGGCGACATCCTGATCAATGTTCACACTGCTCCGATCAGGTTTCTTGAACGTGGTCACCCAGATAGACTTGAAGGCCAGATATTCCGCCTTGCGCGCCACGTTGAGGACCAGGAACTCAAACCGGCTGTAGGTCCCCTTTTCCAAACCGAGTTCCGGAACGGAATCGTTCAGCAGCACCTCCAGCCCGGGATCGTTCTCCACGAGTTTTACGAAATCGAGCGAAAACCGGTATTGCGCCAGGAAAGCGGCGTAGGCGACAAGGAACGACTCGTCACGAACCTGACGGTCGACAATGAGAAAGGTTTTGCTGTGGGCACGCCGGACGGAATCCATGGCGATTGAGTAGTCGAGAAATGTCTTCCATGCGGTCCAGACTTCCTCACGTTGCTCCCGGGTCATCAGGCGGGCTTTCGTGGGCCGGCTCGTCGGGAACAAATCGGGCCGGGACTTCGCGAAACTAACGACCTGCTCCAGGCCGGCGCGATACTGCTGCACGGCCGCCATATCGGCCTTGATCCGGGCGCGCCGGTCATCCGCAGGCTCCTCGGCTCCCCTCACCACTCCAACCAGGAGCGAACCCCACACCAGCGCCACGCCAACAACCCGTCCCAGCCCGGTCCGTTTCCTGATCATCGATATCTCCTATGAGTTTGTTCCATCAAACATGTGCAAGGCATCGACGTCACCATTTTGGGAGGGACGGCGTGTCGCCGTCCGCGGCGCGCAACATGCGCGCCCTCCCTTAGGTCCCGGACAACAACCCAACCAGGACCCCCTGTTAACAACGAGCCGTTACCGCCTGAATCGTGACGGCAACGGCTCGTTTACTTCCGATCATCCTACTTCGTCGGCTCGTCCTTCTTGATTTCCGGACGGATACTGCCCAGAAACTCGGGCAGGTCCAAACCAACCTGCTTGGCCAATTCATGCATCGGCGGCAGGGCTCCCATCAATTTCTTTCCGAGGTTTGACATCCCACCGTTCTCCGATCCCCCGTCCCAGATGATCACCTTCTCGATCGGCAGATCCTGAATGGCCTTCGCCTGAATATTGGCAATCTCCGTCAACCGTTCGATCAACAACAGGGACACGGCCACCTGCGGCTCGCCGGCGGCCTGAACGAGATTTCGATAGCCCAGCGCCTTGCCGTCGAGAACGGCCTGCAAGCCCTTGCCCTCTGCCGTCATCTTCGCCAGAGTCGCCTCAGCCTGCCCTTTCGCCCGCAGTACCGACTGCTCGCGTTCGGCGTCGGCGGCGATAACCACCCGTTTCTTTTCAGCCTCGGCAGGCACGACGATCTCGGCGTTCAGGCGCGACTGTTCGCGCATGGAGCGTGCGTCCTCGGCGAGTTTCTGTGCCGTTTCCTGGGCGACCCGAATCGACCCGTCCGCCTCCCGGGCGGCGATTTCGCCCTTGTTACGGGCCTCTTCCTCCGCCACTTTCTGCGTCGCCCGATAGCTGGCTTTCTGGGCGTTGGCCGCCGTTTCCGACTGCACGGCATCGGCTTCCAGTTTGGCGGTCTGCTGACGCTTGTTTTTATCCGCCGACGCCTCACCGATCTGGGCTTCCGCCATGGCGGCCGACACCTGTTGTCGTTTCTTACGCTGGGCATCCGCCTCGCCGATTTCAGCCTCGGCTGTGGCGGCGGCCACGGCAATGCGCTGATCGCGCTGGCGCTCAGCCACACCCATCTGCCCGTGCTTTTCCTGCTCGGCCACGTCCACATTCGCCTGGTTGATAGCTTCGGCGGCCGCTTTACGTCCGATGGCCTTGATGTAACCCGACTCATCCTCGATGTCGCGGATGTTGACGTTGATCACGGCTAAACCGATTTTCTCCAGTTCCCCGGCGACGGATTCGTTCACCTTCGACATGAAGACCTGACGATCCCGATTGATATCCTCAATCCGCATCGTCGCCAACACGGCGCGCATCTGGCCGATGATGATATCCTGGGCCAAGGTCTGAATCTGCTGGGAGCTCAAACCCAGCAGACGGATCGCAGCGTTTTCCATCACACCGGGCTGGGTCGAAATGGCCGCCGTCACCGAGGTGGGCACGGTCACTCGAATGTTCTCCTGAGACAGCGCGTTGGACAGATCGATCGGCACCACAAACGGTTCCAGATCAAGATAATCGTACGACTGGATCAGCGGCATGACAAAGGCCGCGCCCCCGTGGACGCACTTTGAGGCCCCACTGCTCGTCTTTCCGAAGATGACCAGAATCTTATTGGATGGACACCGCTTGTATCGGCTGACGAATGTCATGAACAACACAAAGATGATGACCGCCAGCAAAATACCCAGAAAGACCGCGACCAGAGAAACGCCCGTCTCCATCCCCGCATCTAACTGAGCCAAAACGAGTCCATTCCATATCATATTCATATAACCGAATCCTTTCGCACCGTATCCGCCTGTTCCCTTTCAACCTCGACCGCATTGTCCCCCAAAACCCGGAGGACCTTTACCGGTGAACCGGCCGCAATTGCACTGCCGCCCTTGGCCCGCGCCTTCTGCATGGTCACAACCCCATCACACATCACCCGAATTTCTCCAGTTCCATCCCTGGGAATGTTTAGGTAAACCGTAGCCGAGTTTCCCACACAGGAGGCCACCCGCATATTACCAGTCTGGGACATGCGCTGGAGCAGGTGCAGCAGCAGGGACACCATGACCATGGCGACCAAGCCCCAAATCAAAGCGTAAGTCAACGCCCGCGCCTGCGGCAGACCCCGACTCATATATAATCCACCCGCCCAGGTAAACAGGGTGAAAAAAGCAAGAATGGAGCGAACCGAGAGCAGCTTGAAAGCCGCCACGGAATCCTGGGCATCATGGGGCGAGTCGTGTTCGAATGAAGAGCCGACCTGCCCATCGAGATCCGCATCCCCGCCGCCAAGTCCGGCCAGCGCCGAAAACATCTGGATCAGGAAAAAAACCGTAAAAAAAGCAGCGGCTACAAAGAACCACTGATTCATCGGCTGCAACGCCATCCACCATGTCATAAGTGCATCCATATCCCCTCCCCTTACTACTACACCCTTTGTGTTGTTGGCGCATGCTGCCACCTGCGAGCGCTCAACGCAACCTGAATCAGACCCGCCTTACCCGCCCTTTTTCAGGGTGCCGAAAACAAAGAGTACAAAAAGCGCCGCGAACAGGATCGCCGTGGCAAACTTCACCAGCGCCGCCCTTTGCTGTAGCCACACCGTCAGGCGCTCGCTGCGCAACCCGCCGTAGGCCCCCGAAAACACCACCAGCAACGGCACGATAAACGCCACATTATAAAGCGACAGGTATGCCACAGCCCCCATCCGCCCCTGCCCGGTCTTCAACATATAAAGGATGGTGGGCGCATAAACCTGCCCGGTGCAGGCCAGTTCCAGCACGGCAATCACCAACCCCGCCACGAAGGCCGCCGCCACAAAATGCCGGTGCCGAGCGCTCTGTCGCACCGCATCATGAATCCGGGCCTTCAGGAAACCCGGCAACTGAAGCACCATGTCTCCCATGCGTCCTCTCAGACACTGCACCCCATCCCAGACACTCAGCAGGGCCACCCCGGCCACAAACACCGCCAGCCCCCCGTTCAGAACAACCCCCATCCGTCGCAGCAGGGAAAACCTGACCACCACTTCCACCAAACCCAGCCCGAGCAGAAAATACGCTATGAATATCCCCGCCACGAACGCGCCACCCACGGCCAGAATCTCGCGCGATCCGCGCCGTGTCACCTGCAGGTATGACAGCAGGAATATGATCGTCGCAAACGCGCATGGGTTGATCCCGTCCAGCAGTCCCGCCACAAACACAATCCCGGCACCCATGGCGGTATATCGCTCGCCCAGCGTCACGTCCGCTTGGGCAATCGCGGTTTCGCTCACTTCCCGCCATGCCGTCTCCGTCGCCTCCGAACGGCTCAGCAGCTGCCCCAACCGCTCGAATGTGATGTCAGTCCGGATGAGGAAGCCGGCCCCGCAAAACACGGCTGGCGCCACAAGACGATTTTTGTCCGGCACATCAAAACGTTCGCACAGGGCCTCATTCACACGCGCCTGATCCGGGTTGCGGATATTCATTTCCTCCACCGCCAGATCGGTAAACTCCGTTCCCAGCGCCCGCAGCAGTTCCGCGACCCGCTCGCAGTCACGGCAGCCGGGATTGCGGAAAAACACCACGCGGCGCACGGGAGCGCCCGCCCCTGCCGTCTGAACGGGGCCCGGCTCCCGTCCGCCTGGCTGCACGTCAGTGCGTCCGCTGCCGGCCGGCCCGGCCGCCGGCCTGGGCTCATTCCTACGCAGCACAACTTCCTTCGTCCCCGCCGGGGCGGCGGAGCCGGCGCTCAACTGCTTGCGCAGACTAATGAGCTGGGCGTCCTCGTTCCCGACCTGCTGGATCACGGTATCCAACAGTGCCAGAACCTCATTCACGTTCATCTCGCGCAGCCAGCTCACCGGCGCCTCCCGTATGGATGAGAGCAACCGGTAGGCCCCCATCCGCTTGTCGGACGTCGACTCGAGCATCTCCGCCAGCACCCGCAGATCCGTTTTTTCGCGGTTTGAAAACAGGCACAACGCTGCTGCGGTACGCACCGCCAGAGACCGGTCGCGGCTCAATGCCGTCAGCACCTCCACCACCGGCTTCGGCAAGCGTTTGCGGGTGCCGGATGAATCAGTGAAACTGCTCACGCCCTCCGTCGCCGTCTCCGCATCGAAATAAACAGTCCACGGATCGATTCCCACACGCCCGTACACCGCCGGAACGACGGCCCGTACCCATTCCGAAGAGTCCCGTGCCACGGTCTGGATTTTTTTAAGAAACTCGCCGGGCTGATGTTTGCCCCAGGCATACCAAGCCGCCCGCCGCACATAGGGATTATCGTCACTCAGATACCGTGTCACAAGCGACTGGTCCCCCTCCCGCCAGCAGGAATCAAGCAACGTTAACGCCAGAATGCGTCGGGGATCGTCGTAACGCGCCCGGTCGTTATTCTCCAAAACCTGCCTTGCCGCTGACCCGATCTGCCGCCGGATGGCCGGACGCCGCACCACTTGAAACCATTGGTAGGATTCCCTGAACAGGTCGGACGGACTGAGCACAGAACCCGCCTCGACCGCCGCCTCGATCAGTTCCTTCACGAGGAGATCCCCCGCCGTTTCCTTCAGGCATAGCGACGCCGCCGCCTGGCGCACGTCGGCCGATGGATCCCTCAGCAACCGTTTCACCAACGGGACGGCCGCTTCACCCCGGCATGCTGTGGCCCGTTTGGCAATCTCCAGCCGTTCCTCCGCTGTGCGGGAGTCGAGGGACGACACCAAATACGTCAGGCCTGTGCCATTCCCCATGGCCATCAGCATCAGGGCGGCCGAAAACCTCAGATCGGCATCCTGCTTCGGGTCCAGGTACACCAACGCCTCCTTGACCAGACTTCCGACCTCCTGCGAGGGTGCCGGGGCCGGTTGCGCAAGCGGCACCTCAGCAGGTGCCGCCGGTCCGAAAGCGCTGAAAACATCCTGTAAACTGGCTTGTTCCGGCACCACGTTGGTCACCACCGTCGTAACTGCCGGTGCCGGTGCGGCTGAAAACGCCGCGAATAATCCAGCCAGCCCCTCACCCTCGCCCCCCGCCGCCACGGCATTGCTGACCACCGGGGGCGCGGCGATCATCTCATCGATATCCACACTGTCGGACATATCGATTGATCTCGAATAGGATTCGCGCTCCGCATCGGCCTTATACGATTCGAAAACGGCCTGAACCCGGTCCTTGATTCCATCATGCAACACTTTGGCCAATTCCACCTGGACCCCGGTGTTCGCACTGCCCCCCCGCGACACAACGCGAATGGCGGCGCAGGCCACATCGCCGTTTTCATGCCGAACATACGGCAAAGCCAGCCGCCAGGAATCCGAACGGCCGTCACCCAACCCCTCCAGCACCGACAGCAACACCTCGGGGTCCTTGCCCTTTAATGCCGGGCCGAACGTCTCCGGAAGAGATTCATCCATCTGCCGCAATGCCGCCACGATCGGCCCCTTTAGCGGATCATCCTTAAGAAAAACCTCCGCAAGCCGTTTGACCGATTTTTTAGCCGACAATGTCGTCAGGGTCAGCACCGCCGTGCGGCGCACGAACGGATCCGCATCATCAAGACAGGCCATCACCTCCGTCTCCGCTCCCGGGGCCCGAAGCTGCCCGAGCGCCTCCAGAGCCGCCGCCCGCACCCTCCAGTTGGGATTATTCAGGCATTCCTTCACGGCCTTTGCGGCTGTGGCAGACTTCGTCCTCCCCAGACTTGACAGGGCGGCCACCGTCAGGTCCTCGTTGGCATGGGTGAGGAATGGTCTGACCAGTTCCACCGCCTGCTGGCCCTTAAGATTTCCCGCGCCCCTGATGACCGCATGGACGACCTCATCATCTCGCTCCGTCTTCAGCAGATCCCCCAGATACCGGAAGGCCTTGTTCTTGCCGGCGCTGATCAGGGCATCCACGGCCGCCTCCCGGATCAACGGGTCCGACTCCCCCAGGAAATCGGCCAGCACCGGCAGGGCCCGCTCTCCCGCCACCGCCGCCGCCGCGAGACTGCGCAATCGCTCATCCTGATTCCCGAAAACCAGTCGATGCACAATCCGGCTACGCTCGAGCCCAAGCGAATCGGGCAACAGCAAGAAATAGCGCACTTCCCTCACCCGCCGGCGGGCGTCCTCACTGGCCCCTGCAGCCGAGGCGACCCACGTCTCCAGCACCGGGATCACCGACTCCCCCGCCTGTTCAAGCATGCGCACCGCCCGTGCCGACCGGTCCCGGTCGCCGGAGGCCAGGTCCCGTATGTGCCCCGCGATCTGTTCCTCGGTCAGCGGCGCAAACACCCGCTGGGCCTCATTCGAACTCCCCTTCGCCCAGCCCTGCCACTGATCAAGCGCCACACGATTTTCGCCGGGCTCCACCCACGGATCATACCCATAGGTCTGGCCGGCCCGTTCCTCCAGAATCTCAAAGGCCCCCAGCCGCACCGATAATTTCGGATGCTTCAGGAGGTCGATCCAGTCGCGACGGGGACACGGCTCATATGCGATCAGCGCATCATGCAGCGGGGCGCGACCCGCCTTGCTCCCAAGCCCGGCCATCAGTTCCGGCCATTGGCTGACAGGAACTTCTTTCGCCTGCAGCGCCTTTAACCACTTCCCCAGTTGAGGAGAGGAGGACCCCTTCTCCGCACCCCCCTTCCTGAATCGATCCAGGAAAGTCAGAAAGGCCTCCTTGTCCATAAAGCCCTCGGCGATGGACTGCGGGCTCCCGTCACCAGAAAGGATCACCGTCGCGGGGACACCTCTCAACTGGAACAACTGCGCCGTCTTCTCATCACGGGAGGTGTCGATGCTGACGCAGATAAACCCCTCCAGCGCAGCCAGGACGTCCTTCTCCGCCAGGGTTTCCGATTTCAGCCGCACACACCAGGGGCAATTCGGCGAGGAAAACACAACCAGGACCGGCTTGAGTTCGTTGCCCGCGCGCGCCAGGGCCCCACTCAGGTTCTCCGTCCAATGGACGGTGGGAACGGCCTCCGTCTCCGCAAACCCCGCGGCGGACAACAGGCCGGCCATCACGCCCGCCAGCATGACCCTCCGGGCAAAAGTCTTCGCCGACGACACGGGCGCCGTCCCTTCAGCGGAGAAACCGGTTTTTTGACCAAAACTCATATTCGCACCCACTCGCCCCATCAATGCGTCAGCGCGTACACCAGGATGTTAACGTTCACTTCCATTGAATTGATAATTTCATTTCCACCACAGCAGCAACACCCCACCGTGTGGGCGGTATCGTTCAAACCTTGCGCCGAATAGATCACCACGGTTTTGCCGTCGTTTTCGATTCCTTCCAGATACGGATCCGATCCCCCATGGCTCAATTTGAGATCCTTGATCGTTTTAACCGTTTTGAAAATGGCGTGATCCATGCTGATCCGACCCAGCTTGCGATCCGGAAGAACCTGGCGCATCTCGCGGCGGAAGGATTGGTCCCACTCCTTGCTGGAGCACCCGGCCGAAGCCAGCAGGAACCCGCCCCGGGTCAGGTATTTCTTCAGGTTTTCCCGTTCCTTGGCTGAAAGATAAAACTCCTTCTCTCCCGTCATCACCACAAACGGGAAGGCGAACAACTCCTCCGAATCAAGTTTCACGCTCTTGAAACGTCGTTCCGTGGCAATCGTGCTCTCCCGCTGAACCGCACTCAGAAATTCGTCACTGAAACACCGGGAGGTCTGAGTTCCGGCGTAAATGAGATTGGCACACCGGACCGCCGCCTCTTTCGCCTGTGTGGGAGCGGCCCACCCCATCGCCGCGCACAAAACAGCACTTAGCAGGGTTTTTCCTATCACCGCTCGCCTCCTTCCCGACCATTCTGGAAATAGCGTTTCACCGCGTCACGATACTTGACCGGCAATCTTTCAGTCTGGATGGCTTCGCCCGATGGCGCCGACCAGTCAATCCCCGGCATCCTCTCCACCACGTCGGCACGGCGCCCCGCCCCTCCGGTCCCTGATCCCCGGCCCTCCCCCGTTCCGGCTTTTTCATCCCCGCCACCCGGTTGCCCCATCGAACTCCGCCCGGGCCCGTAAACCGGGGTCCCGAGTTCGGAATACCCTTCCGAGCCCGTCCCCGATCCGCCGCCTTCATCCCCGCCCTCACCTTGCCCGGATCCCTCGCCTTGCCCGGAACCCCGGCCCTGTCCGACTCCCCTCTTGCGGCACAACGAACGGAACATCTCCTGCAGCGTCCTCTTCATATCGCCCGGCCCGAATGACGGCGACTGCCCCCGGCATAAATCCACAAAGCAATTGGTGCCGCCCTGAGGATCAACCTGCAGGAGGGACTTGAGTTTCTCCAGCGCCAGTTGCGCCTCCCGGTAGGTGCGCAGGGCATCCGTGTTCCGGCTCGCGATCACGGCCTGGCCCATATGGTTCGAGGCTCCCGTCTGATCCAGGGCCTGAAGAAACATCATCGTGTCCTGACCCAGCGTCTCCAGGCCTTTTGGCAACGCAACGGCGGCGGCCGATACGTCCGTCGCAAAACCCGCCAGTTCCTTGCCGATCTCACCCTGCTCCTCGCCATACCCGGGCAGGAAGGGCAGATCCGCCGTGGCCACTTTCGCCCCGTAACGCTGCTTCAACCGCCGGACCAGTTCCTCCTGCCGCTTGATAATAACCTGGAATCGCGCCGCGCCATCCAGAACCTTGGCCACCTTAGCCGCCGCCTCGGCGTTGAGTCCCTGCCGCATTAACGACTCCGCTTCGGCGCCCAACCGTTTGAGCATACCCTCAGCCTTGGCCGTATTTCCCGGGTCCGGCTCGCGCATGGACTCCAGTTCCTTTTTATTTTCCGCAAGCTTTGTGAGAATTTCGCCGGCCGTCGTCTTCAATGTCTTCTCACTGTCGTAGGCGGCAAAATCGGCGGCCAGTTGACGAAAAAGCTTTTCCGCATCAGCGTGGGCGGCGAGGGATTTCTGAACCGTCGCGGCGAGTTGGGTCCGGTCGGGGTTTTTCCACAACACCAACCCCTGTAATTCCTCCAGTGATTCCATCACACGCTTCATGGCCTCGGCGGCCGCCTCGTACCGTGCGGTAAATTGCTCCAGCGCTTCGCGATTACGGATCATCTCCGCATAGTCCGCTTCGCTGATCACTTTCACGCGGGCGACAACCGAAGCGCCGACGCCGGGCAGGGTCGGGTTATTATCCAGGGCCTCCGCATAGAATTCCAGCATCTGGCCGGCCTCAACCCCCAACTGGCCAAGGTTCAGCTCCGACTCAAATTCAACCTGCTTCCCGGCTGACCCCCTCCGCAGGGTGATACCCCGATCATTGAACCCCACCACCGACCGGATCCAGTCGATCTGCTCAATACCGAAATCGTCCTCAACATGACCTGCCACTTTTATCAAGGCCGTCGGTGTCGCCATGGAATACACCGGTGGCTCGGTCAGCGTGGTCTTCGGCACCTCATCCGGAATCCGCTTCTGATGCACAACCAGCGGATCTGCCGTGGGCGTGCCTCTGATGTCCCGAAGCGTTGCCTTGACCTCCGCATCTTCATCCAACGTCCATTCGAAAGCCATGGACCGTTCGGACACCTTGAACCCGGCAACCAGCGGGCCTGCTCCCTTTACCGCGATCCGGGGCTCCAGCGTCAGCATCCCGTCCCTGAGCGGCCGGTTGCTCGTCAGCGTCAGCGTCACTTTTGTCCCGCGCACCCCCGCCACATCCTCCTGGCCCGCCGGAAATTCGCGAACCGGCAAACGGGTATAGGACGGCGGGACAAGCCGGACGCGGGTAAGAACAATTTGCGGCTGCAACTGCAGCTCAACCTTGTGCCAATGACTCCGGGCCCGCCCCACGGCAAAACAGAACTCAACCGGGACGGTGACATTCTCTAGCCTCTGGGCATACCGGTTATCCCCCTCCTGGAAGCAGGCAGCCCGCTGGACTTTTTGCCCGGACCGTCGCGTCATCATCCAGACCTGATCCACCACCGCGGCACCCCGAATCGTCGCTGAAACCTCCGCCGCTCCGCCGTAAAGAATCACAGGGACGGACGGCTTCACATCAAACCTGTAATGGCTGAAAGGGGGAATATCCCGACCCGGCCAGAGCAAACGCGGGGTGATCGTCAGGAACGCCCCGATGCCGCACAACCGGACTACGGCCAGGGCTACCAGGATTTGCAGACCCAGCACACGACCCCGGCGCGCCAACAGCTCATGCGGCCGTACGGAATCCGGATTCAGAACCGCCAGCCGGGCACATCCCTCATCCACACTGCGTCGTACCAGAAACGAGGGCAAGGCGCCTTCCCTCCCGCCGTCCTGCTGGAGTTCCCAGGCCGTCAACACATCCTTCCGCCGGTGTTGCCCGATCCGATCAGTACGGTCCGCCGCCTCGCGCATCCCAAGCCGGGCAATCCGGATCGCTTCCGGTGCGGCCGCCGCCATCAGAGCCAGCGGCAGCAAAATATTCAACCCGGCGCGCACCGCTTCGTCGAGCGACAGGAAGAAGTCCGCCAGAAAATACAGGGCACCCGCCACCACCGCCAACCCGATGACCCGCAGGATCAAGGCCAGCACAAGACCACGCCTCCAGACACATCTGAAGCGCTTCAGATGCTCAATAAACTCCTTGTTAGGGATTACGTTGCTGCTCATTGCCGTTACGCCAGTCCGTTTCGTCGCCGGATCATCCACTCCATTGACAGTGCCGCCAGAATGACCACAAGGATCCATCCCCGGTCCCAGAGCGGCTCCCACACCACATTGCTTCCCTGATCAGCCTGCCGGCTCCGCGCCTCTTCCCGTTGTGACATGGCCGCGACCAGTGCACCCGCCTCCAGTACGCGGCCTCCGGATGACGCCGTGAGCTTTGCCAGAAATTCAGGATCCGGATTGACGTCGTCCCGCTCGCCCGGCGGATCCCGGATCAGCAACAGGGCGCTCAACTCATGCCCCTTGTCCTCAACGGCCGGCGACACCAGCGTCACCCGGTACAATCCGGGATCGGTCAAGGTGATGACCGCCTCCCAGGTATCCGCCCGGTCACCCGACGCCAGAACGATTTCCTGAACCGCACCGGCGCCACGCGCCACGCGCAGCCGCAAGGCCTCCCGGACGTCTTTCGCCAGACCCCGCCGCCGCACCTCGACCCGTACCGGCGTATTCGGCAATGCCGCCACAGCCCCGAGATGCAACGCATAATCATGTCCGGGCAGAAACTCCGAATATGTCCCGGCCCAGAGCATCAGCTGCGTCCATAACTCCTGATACATTCCTGCGGCGGCCCGGGCCGAGGGAAAGAACGACCACTGCCAGAACCCGTCGACGTTCATCACCACGGTCATGCCCTTGCCGAAACGGCGACTCACCAACAGCGGAACCGCCTGCGACGCTCCTGTCGGACGCCCCTCCGCCAGAACCTGGGAGAACGACTTGAGCCCCACGGAGGTTTGACTGCAGCGCACCGGCGGCAGAGTGGACCACACGGGATCGTCACGCCCCGGCAGCAACCCGGCAAACAGGCCACTGTCCTCACCTTCGCTGCGCGGCGTCATCCGGCAGTCCACCGAGGAGGCTCCGCCCCATTCCACCGGCTCCAGGTCCTCAAGCCCGCCGCCCTGGTCGGCATAGGGCCGGCCACGCGCCAACACGATGCTTCCGCCCTGGTCGGCCACGAAGGACTTCAGCGCCGCAATCCGGCCGGGTGTTAGAAAATACTCCGCGCCCTTACCGAACACCACGATGTCGTAGGAACCCAATTCCGCCGCCGTGTCAGGAAAGATGGCTTTTGACTCCGAGTGGGGGACTCCGGCAGGATCGGTCTTGAAGAACCGGTCCGGAGCGGTGCGGTAGACGGCCGTCACCTCCATGTTCGGCTGTTTGCGCAGATGCTGCCCCAGAAACTTGCTGTCCCAGTATGGCACACCCTCCACCAACAATACTCGAATCTTCCGATCAAGCGCATTGATCTCAAATGCTGACTCGTTGTTCCGAACATCGTTCTCACCCTCCCAGGGGACCACCTGGAGTTTGTACGAGGCGTAGCCTGTCCGCTCGGGAACGACGGTAAAGGAGACCGTACCCCGGCCAACGGCGGGCAGCCGGACGTCATTGGTCGCCACAGCTCGCCCGGCCCCATCCAGCAACCGGACGGCCACAGAGACCTCGCTGGACCACCGTGACGTCACCTCGCCCTGTATACGCACGGGCTGCCCCACAAAACCGATCACCAGTCGCCGGGCGGCCTTGACGGCAATATCACGGACTTCCCTGATCTGACCGAACGGCACGGCAAACACCGGCGCATCCTGAGCCCGGGCCCGCAGCCCGGCAGACATCGGGTCAACTTCCGCAACCGTCTGGCGTCCATCAGAGAGCAGGATGATCCCGATCGGCCGGTCTCCGCCCACGGCCCCCGCTCCCGTAACCATCTCCAGGGCGCGCCCGGCATCGGTCGTCATCCCATCGGGAACCAGCCGGGCAATCGAGGCGGCCGTCTGGCGCGCGCCGTCGACATTATCACTGAAGGCCAGGACGTCCAGATCGCACCGGTCGCCCGCCTCCTTCTCCAACTGCGCCGCCAGCCGACAGGCGGCCGCCCACCGGCTCTGTCCCGCCACATCCACCGTGGCCATACTGGCGCTACGGTCGAGCAGAATACACCAACGCGGCTTGACGTCCGCGTCCGGCTTCCGCCAGTGCCCGAAATTCAAGGCCAGCGCACTCAGGGCGGCCAGGGCCAGACACCGGGCCGCAAGGGCGAACCCGCGCGCCCGGACGGGGAGCCGGGCCGAGGCACGCCAGGCCAAGAACATGCCGCCGGCCAGGAAGATCACCACCAACACAACCCATTGTTCCATCGGCAACAGGGGATTCACCGTCATGTGGACACCTCCTTGGCGGGGGGACGTCCGGGCTTCCGGAACGAATCGTAAGCGGCGACGCCCCCTTCACAAAGAAGAAGGATCAGGGCCAGCCACAGTAATCGCGGCCAGAGCGGGATCCCCGCCTGCCAATCCCGGACATCACGCCCGGACGAGGCCGTCAGGGCGCCCAATCCCTTGATCTCCGTATCCGACAGGGGGCGGAGATCCGATTCGACCGCCGGGAAGTTGACCACCTCGCGACTCATTACGCGCTCACCGGCCATCCAATCATAGACTCCGGGCTGCTCCACGGGCTCTGACACTCTGGCCCCGCCCGCCGTCTCCAGCGCTCGCAATGGCACATCGGAGCCGTCCGGACCTTGCAACCGAATCTCGTCGGCGCGGGCCTCGACTCCTGTCCGCCACGTCAACCTTTGCCCGGGAACACTGTCCTTAAGCACCCGGACCGAACCCGGCAGGCCCCGTCTGGACGCCAACAACAACTCCCCGAGAAGGGGCACAAATTCAGCCTGGTTCTGAACCGAAGAAAGTCCCTTTTCCAACGTGATATTCCACAGAATGAGCGGCAACGGGCCCCGGCACATCCATAAGGCGGGTGTCCCGTCCTCATAGGATATCAGCGGGTCACCCGCCGGCAATTGCGCGGTCGTGACGGCCAGCCGGCCGCGAACACGCCCACGGGCCGGGTCCCCATACTCGCCGGCCGCAAACGCCCGGAACACCGGGTGGTCCGGCGCCGCCACTTTGAGGCGGAACCCCTCGGGGTTCTCCTCCCACACGGTCACAGCCCGCGAGTCCCCCAACGGGGCGGCATTCGTCAGAACTGTCATCAATCGTGACACCGGCATACCGACCGGCGGTGCCCAGACCACCGGAATGCCCCGCTCAAGAACCCCCCGCACGCGGGAAGAATCCGTTCCCGGCCAGCCGGACAGTAACAGGACATCACCGATCATCTCGGGGTTCACCAGCGCCTCCGTCGTCAGCAAATCCGGTCGCGCCCAGCCCAAGGCGCGGCACCCTTTCGCCCACGCGGCGGCCGTCGCCTCTCCTTTACCGGAAGAGACCAATCCGACCCGCAACAGATCCGCCGGTTCCACAACCGCCCAGCGCCGGTCATCGCCCGGAAAGGGATCCTCGGCCAGCGAAGCACTCACGGCGAACGACAAGGGGGCCGCGATCCGCTGCTTAAAGGTCACGGTCGCACGCCCCCAGGGGGGAAGGACCGCCTCATGGGAGGTCCGTGCCGATTCCACCGCCAGAATGATCGTCTTCCGTTGCGGGGCTCCTGAGAAGTTGGCCACGTCACACAAAATGGTCGCCTCCTCGCCCGGCAATGGTCGCGCAGGATCAACCTCGACACGCAGGATCGCGGCATTAGGCGACTCGCCGCGCGCCGTTCCCACACACGTCAGGCCGATATCCGGCGGCAACCGCGGCTTGAAACCGCGCCAGTTCGACGCCTGAAAATCGCTGATGATACAGATTTCCTTCCGGCCTTCCTGCCCGGCGAGAAGTCGCACCGCCAGACGCAGGGCGGCATCGGGATCAAGCGCCTCGGAGGTCAGCCGCGCCCGCCGGATTTCCCCTTGTAAATAGCCGATGTTCCCGCCCATCGCCGGAAACACGGCCCGGGGTCCGGCACCGGCCAGGATCAGGTCGGCGGCATCGCGTGACGACAGCCCGGCCAGAATCTCCGAAGCCTCCGCACAGGCCACGGCAAAACGCGTCTGGCTGCCGTCCGACCACCCCATCGAGGCCGACGCATCCAGGATCACCACAACGTTACGCCTTTCAAACAGGCCTCCCCCGCCGTGCGAGAACAGCATCGGACGGAGAAAGAGAAGGATCACCGCCGCCACGGCCGCCGTGCGCAAAATCAGCAACAGCCAGTCCTTGGGCTTGCGGACCCGCTGCGTGAAACGGAGGGCCCGTTGAATGAACTCCACCGAACTGAAGTCGACGATCGGCGGTCTGGCGCGGGCGAACAGATGCATCACCAACGGCAGGACTACCAGAAGGGCCAGGGGCCACAGGATCGCGTTGAGGAAAATGACGCTCACTGGGTCAACCTCTCAAACAGGCGGTAAAAATGCGTATCGGTCCGGGCCACGGTGTAGTCAACGTTCCGCCGCACCGCCAGATCGCGCAGGGCATCGATATGCCGGCCCATCGCCTGGAGATAACCCTCCCGCACATCATCGGTGTGTGCCGTGACCCGCTGTCCGGTTTCAAGATCCCGGAACGACACCAGCCCCTTGTCGTCCAACTCCAGTTCGGCCGGCGTCAGGACATGAAACAGGAAAATCTTGAACCCGCGATGCAGGTAGGGCCCCAGCGCGGAGAAGATCGCCGCCGGATCGTCAAAGAAATCCGACACCACAACCAGGATGCCGCGCCGTTTGAGCAGGGGAAAGGAATGCCGCAAAGACTCCGCCAGCGATGTACGCTCCCCGGGCTGATTCCGTTCCAGCAGGTTCAATAACCCGTTTAAATGCAGGTTGGTGCTGCCCGGCGGGATGAACGTCCGGATCGTTTTGTCGAATAACTGGAGCGACACCCGATCCCCGCCGCGAATAACGAGATAGGCGAGACAGGCCGTAAAGAACGAGGCGTACTCCAGTTTCGACGGATTGCTCCCAAAGCCCATCGAGGCGCTGCTGTCCAGGAACAGGTGGCAATCCATACTGGTCTCATGATCGTAAGTCCGAAGGTAGAACCGGTCCGTACGCCCGAAGACCCGCCAGTCAACCAGCGCCAGGTCATCCCCCGGAACGTACTGGCGATAGTCGCGGAACTCGACGGACGACCCGCGTGCCCGGGACACATGCCGACCCGCAAAATAACCTTCCACCACGGCCTTGGGTGAAAATTCAAACCCGGCCAGCTGCCGGATATCCTCCGGCCGCAAGTATTGGAATCGTCGATGTGTCACGTGACTCCCGGGAAACTGGATCAGAGAGAGGCTTCAAGCTTTTCGATGATCTGATCCACGGTCACCCCTTCGCCCGTCGCATTATAGTTCGGGATCACGCGGTGACGCAGAACAGGCTTCATAACTGCCCGCACCTCCTCGAGTGAGGCGGCGGACTGACCACGCAGCAGGGCCAAGGCCTTGACCGCGCTGGTCATGGTCTGTGAGGCCCGCGGACCGGCACCCCAGGCGACATAACGCTTCACATGGTCGCCTGCCAGCGGCGAGCTCGGGCGGGTCGCGTTGACCGTTCGCAGGATCGCAGACAACACATGGTCCGGCACCGGCACATCCAGGATCATATCCTGCAGGGCAAGAACCTCGTCAGCCTCCAGGACTTTGGGTGTTTCAGCACAATGACGCCCCGTCGTGCGCAGCACAATATCGCGCTCCTGGTCCAGGGGCGGGTAGTCCATGGTCAGGCTGAAGAAAAACCGGTCCAGTTGGGCCTCGGGCAGCGGATAGGTTCCCTCATGCTCAATGGGGTTCTGGGTGGCGAACACAATGAACGGCTCCGTCAGCTTCATGCTCTTACCCGAGACCGTGACCTGCTTCTCCTGCATGGCTTCCAGCAGGGCGGCCTGGGTTTTCGGCGGCGTACGGTTGATTTCGTCGGCCAGAATCAGGTTGGCGAAGATCGGGCCGGGCGCAAACTCGAACCGGCGACGCCCGCCCCCTTCCTCCTGCAGAATCTCACCTCCGGTGATGTCCATCGGCATCAGGTCCGGCGTGAACTGGATACGCCGGCTGACCAAGCCAAGGGTCCTGCCCAGCGTCGTCACCAACAGGGTCTTGGCCAGCCCCGGAACGCCAATGATCAGGCAATGCCCCTTGCACAAAAGAGAGGTCAGCAACAACTCCACGACAGCATCCTGCCCGACAATCACCGTGCCGATCGCCTTCCGGAGCGCCTCCATTTGAGAACGCACCTTGTCCCACTTTTCACCCGCGCTTTGTGTCATGTTTCAATCCTTCCGCCTTTAACTTGATCCGTGCAATAGGCACGTTCCCCTCTGTCATAACAGGGCCGCCGACGCCCCGCTCTACTCGATCCCGACGTCCACAACGCCTTCACCGTCGGACCCTTCGTCCTGTTTATCCTTTTTTTCGACCGGGAGCATCCCCATGAAGGTCACCGAGGCCCCCTGTCCAAGAGCCTCATCGGCCTTGCAAAATGTTTCAGCAGCCGTCGCGAACTGTTCCTGCTGGCTTTCCAGGTGGCGCTCCATGAAATCCAATCGATCTCCCAGATTATCGTCGTCTTCAGCCGACACACTCGCGACCGTCCCCGTCGTCACCGGGGCCGGAAGATCGACAACCCACATGCCGTTTCCATAGCTTCCGCTATTCATGAGCGTACCCATGACCATGCCTTTGCGTTTCGCGTTCTTGCCGAGCATGGACATATAACCGGAGCGGCCATTCATGCGCTGCATCGCCGCATCCATCACGGTAACCTCGAGCCGTAAGCCCTTACCCAGTCCGCCGGAGGAAAGTGTGACAACGAATGCCTTTCCGGCCTTCAGTTGCCGCGTGCATAGCTCCCGCATCTCTGCGATCACATTCGTGGAGACCGTGGTGCCCGTCAGTTTTTTGATCCGGTCCACCTCTGCCGCAGACAGCTCGGGGGCCGTTTTGACCGACTCGATAATCCGGGCCATCGGGGCCAGGGCCTTTGTGATGGCCTCGTTTTCGGCGGCCGCCGCCATCAGATACAGATTCTCCGCGTCGGTCAACTTATCGAGGACGGCCCCCAGTGCCGCGGGGGAGGCCTTTATGATGGCCGCGTCAATCACCTTGCGCCGCTCAGCCGTCACATCATCTGCATCTGGCAATTTCGGCAACTGATCCTCCGTTATTCCGGCCAGTCGGGCGGCGGCACGGTCCCGTGAATATTTCATCATCACATCTGGCCGGAGATAGGCCCCCCGGCGCCCATATGACTCCATGCGGGACGTATCCCCGTAGAGAGCTTCGATTCCCGAGGCGGCTATGTCGGCAACGGTCATGGCATAGGCCCCGCCGGAATACATTCTTCCATTCGGCATCCCCCGTGTGTCCGCCAGTAGGATCTTCCATTCGGCGGCGTTGGTGGCGATATTCAACTTGTTCTTGTCGGAGAATTTCTTCATCGCCGCCTGCATGGATTCCGGACTCTGATCCTCCCCGTTTGCCATGCTTTCCTGCATTTGCGCCTCCATGCCTGCATAGCGCAACATCGGCAGCATCTGGAGAATCCGGACCCGAGCCATGACATTGGTTGTCTTCACCGCCGCCGCAAGGAGGGCCGGCACGGCTTGGGCGGCTGGCTGTCGACCCAGCGCGGAATAGGCCATGCCCCCATCATTTTCATCACCGGCGCTGGCGAGGCTGGCCACAAGCTCCGTCAGGTCCTGCTTCTTGACCATGGCGCGCAAGGCTTTGATTTCATTATCGGCCTGCTTTTTGAGCATCTTCTCATATTCGGCGTTATCCGCCATACCGGCCGGCAACTCAACCTTCTGGCGGATGGCCACATACTTCTCGACAAATTCCGCAGCTTTCTCGCCCCGTTTCTGAACGTACTGCTGCGCCAGCCCGCTCCCCATCATCCATCTTCCCTGGCCTTCCATCCCCTCCGCCGGGGGCGTCAGCAGGAACGCCTCAATGGCGGGCGCGTTGGATTCAATATCATCCTGGAGCATGTAACCGATGGCGATCTGCTGCTGCTGCTGATCCCCATTTTTCAGGAAGTACGGGGCGAGGGCGGACGGAGGCAGGTCCTTCAGAAGGGCATACACCTGCTTGGCCGACTCGATCACCTCTTCGGGAGAGCCCCCGGCCTCATTGAAGGGTGAATTTTCCCCGCGCTTCATCAAGGGGGCCAGCAGAGTGCGGGCAATTTCGCCGCGGGTCACGGGGCGGTCCATCTGGTTGAAGTACAGCAACGCCCTCTCTGACTCGGGCTTCTGGGCCATATTGCCTGAACCGGAGTAGTAGACAGACATGCCGAGGTCGGCACGTCGCAGAGGACAAAGCGTCTCGTCGGGAACCAGCGCGATCAGCAGCGGTATCGATTTGACCCCGCGCGCCATGATACGGCCAATAACGCTCTCATTCTTCATCCCCCGCATGGTCTTGGCGGGTGGGAAAATCCACAATCCGCCGTGCCCCATATACATTCCGCTTCCGACCTGATTAGTCTCCGAGGCCAGGTCAGCGGCCAATTGCAAATCCTCCCCGCTCAGCCCCTCACCCGTAAGGGCCGGGGCTTCCGTCATGGCCACCCGCGCCTGCAGGTGATCGGCCAGCAACTTGACCGCGCCCGCCTTGCGCCAGCCGGCTGGATACTTCTTCAACAGCCCGGTGATGGAGATTTGATAGGCCTTCCAATCCCCCGTCTTCCGGAACGCATCCAGCGTCGCCGCCAACTGTGAGTCCGCCACAACATTCAAGGCCCCGACAATGACTTTCCGCGAATCGCCGACCAGCGTGAAAAGACGGCCGACCAGGGCGTTCGCCTCCTGGGTTTTCCCATTCTGCCAAGCCGTCGCGGCCAGCAGGAAGAGCGCACCCGCCGGCTCATCCGACTGTAGAAAGGCGTCGTACCGCATCTCGCGGGCACCTGAGGACTTGGCCTTGATCTTCTTGTCCAGAAGAGCCGTCGCCCGGGCAAGATCGCGGGATAGATCGACCGGAGTCCAGTTGCCGGCCTCAGCCATGGCCTGGCCGCAATTCCTCCTGACTCCACCCATGACTTTTACCACGCCCTTCGTGGATGTCGCGGTCTGGGTCACAGCATTGCTCCGCGCCTCTTCCATCATTTTTTTCGTGGCCGTCTTCTGATCAAACAGTTCCAGCGTCCTGCCGGAAGAGGTAACCAGAACACTTCGATCTTCTTTGTTTTCGGAAATCAGCCAGGCATTGCCAGAGATTTGGAATTCCTGAAGACGATGCATCGTCATGTCCTGGAAACCACCGCCATAGTAGTCGAGCTTGACGTACCGGGCCTTCGATGTATCCGGCACCCCCATGCTCATGAACGTACGGAATCCCTGACTGTAGTCCTGCACATTCGTCGAGACACTGACCGGGGGCGTAGCTGAAGACTTTTCCTGAAGTGTGACGGCGTCAGGCGGAGGGACAATGGCCGGAGCGGCCTGCGCCACGACAGCAGCGCCAAACAGGATCCCCGCGGCGGCAATAACACCCGTATTCATTATACATCCGAACACATTACGACTCATCAGGCTTCTCCTTTTTCACCGGTTAACGACATTTGGCAGCATTCCAGAAAACATATGCCGAAGCTGATCAGGCGGCAGTCGGACAGGGAGTTCTTGAAGGAAGAACGTAGATTATCATGCGGTGGTGATGTCACCATGAGGGGAACATTGCTTTTTCCAGATGCAATACGCAATAAGAAAAAATGGAAGAAGTCGAGGAGCCTCGCCTGGTCTTTTCACTCTCATCAGGATGAAGGGTGTCCGCAAAAAGACCCGACCGGTTTTTATCCAGCCATTCGTTTATTCCGTGAACAAGTCCGACCCTTTCAGGTCGTTTTGGCCGGAACCGTGACATCGCGGCCGCGCCAGGCGAACCAGAGGGTTCCCAGCACGCCGAAAACGAACGCCACCTTGAGGTTGAGTTCCGGCGACACGCGCCAGAGCAGGGCCCCGCCAAAAGCGGCAAAGGCGACCAGCACGTCGCGAACGAGATAATACAGACCGAACATCGCCGCCTTGCGGCCCTCCGGCGCCAGGTCCATGATCAGGGCCTTGCGCGTCGGTTCGCCAAATTCCTTCAGCCCGCGCAGCACAAAGGCGGCCACCAAGGGTCCGAGGGATTGCGAGTGCAACAGCGCCAACGGGAAGCAGCTGAAGAACCCGAAGGTGATCAGCACGAAAGGCTTTTTCCCGAAGCGGTCGGCCATGTAGGCAACCGGGATGTACACCAGCACCGCCGTGATGTTCTCAAGGGCGGAAAGCCATCCAAAGGTGAGTTCGGACACCGGATGCATCACATAGCGCGTGGCCCAGATGACCACAAACGCATCCGGAATACGCTCGCAGAAGCGAATCAGGATATCCGACCAGAGCAGATTCCGCAGACCGGGCGGCATCTCGCGCCACAACCGCAGTGGGCTGGCCTCGGGAACCCGGGCATCCTTGGAATCATCCGTGATCAGCCGCTGTTGCAATACACAGGCGGCCAGGGCCAGCGCCAGGGCCAGGATGAACGCCGCGCGGACGCCCGCCTCAACACCCCAGACCGCGATGCACGCGCCACCCACGACCGGCCCCAGCATCTTGGGTACGCGCCGGACCAGCGCCAATACCGATACCCCCATCGTGCGCCGGTTCTTCGGCACAACCTTGGCCAGCAGATCCATCGTGGCCGGCAGCGAAATGGCCGACCAGGAGATGAAAAAGGCTGCGCCAATCAGCACGGACCACCACGACCTAATGAGGATGACACACAGGTACCCGACCATCGAGAGGGCGTTAAAGAACAGCAGCGCCTTTTTCGTGCCCAGCCGGTCGCTCAGATAGCCGCCAGGGAAGGAGTAGAGCGCGGACAACAGATCGTCCATGCCCGCCAGCAGGCCAATGGCCATGACCGCCGTCGAGGCTTGCGCCAACTGCTGCAGGTAGAGCGGCAGAAAGCGCTCGGCCATATGCTCACCCATGCCCACCAGCACGATCATGCCGAGCAAACCAACCATACTGCGCCTTCCACGAAGCAAGGCCTGCATACGGTCCTGAATAGAAGGGACAGGGTCAGACGGCATGGGTGCCCTCAGCTTGGAGATACTGTCGCCCATAAGAAAGACCTTTTAGGATCATTCCGTAGCAGAATCCAAATTGCCATCAACCCGAATTCGAGAACAAGGACAAGTTACAGCCACACGAAAACGGGTTCAACCCTTCTTACCGACTCCAGGAAATATACGCGAGGGCAAGCAGCCTGTTGCCCCCCGGCTCAGCCGGAGGCTTCGCCCAACCTTGGGAAAACCCAGTGGTTTTGCAGGGCGAGGCGTTTCGCCGAGCCGCCTTGAAGCAAATGCATTGATTTTCATAGGGCCTCTTGACGGTACGGCTTGACCGGCAAGTCTTCGAATTATAGCATGTTGATAGTAGTGCCACTGCTCGCAAGCCAGGGTTATGGCTTCAAATTAGGTGGCAGTCAAAACAGGGGGAGGAATCGCAATGTCGGAGAATAGTTTCACAGAGTCGGAGAATAGTTTCACAGAAGTCACAAACCAGTCGTGGTTCAGTCGTATCGGGGACTCCATCAAGGGGATTCTGGGTGGCCTTGCCATGGTTGCTGTCGCCTTCTTTCTGCTTTTCTGGAACGAGGGTCGGGCTGTCAAACAGTACAAGACCCTGAAGGAAGGCGGCAAAACGGTTATCTCAGTCAGCGCCGACAGTGTTGATGCCGCCAATGCGGGAAAGTTGCTCCATGTGACCGGCAGAGCCGTTACGGACGCCACGCTGACAGATCCCGTCTTCGGCGTATCGGCGAATGCGCTGAGGCTGAAGCGCGTCGTCACCATGTACCAGTGGAAGGAGACCTCCAAAAGCGACACCAAGGAGAAGCTTGGCGGAGGCACGGAGACGACCAAGACCTATTCGTACAGCAAGGTTTGGTCTGATAGAGTCATCTCTTCTTCGGAATTCAAGGTGCAGGCAGATCATCAGAACCCCACATCGCTCCCTTATGAGCCATCGGAACAAATCGCGGCCGTGGTGACGTTCGGGGCTTTTACCCTGTCGCCGTCATTAGTCTACAGGATCAACAACTTTGAACCCCTTCCCGTAAGCAACGATGTGTCCCTGCCGGAATCCCTCAAAAACAAAGTCAAACGGAACGACAGTGGGTTCTACATTGGTTCCGATCCATCCTCCTCGCAGATCGGGGATGCACGTATCAGTTTCATGGTCGCTAAACCGACGGAAGTAAGCGTGATTGCCGCACAGGTGGGGAAAACTTTTGAACCCTACCGAACCAAGACGAGCGGAAACATTGAGCTTCTGCAAACGGGCGTTCATTCGGCTGAGGCCATGATCCAGCAAGCACAGGAAAACAACCGGAACTTGACCTGGATCCTCAGGCTAGTCGGATTCATCCTGATGCTCAGCGGACTGAATATGATGCTCAGACCGCTTTCCGTCCTGGCGAGTGTGGTGCCGATTCTGGGCACGATCGTGGGGGCCGGGTTGGGGCTCGTGGCCTTTCTGCTGGCCGCCCTCCTGTCACTGGTCACAATTGCCATCGCCTGGATTGTCTACCGCCCGCTCTTGGGAATTGTCCTGATTATTATTGCGGTGAGCCTTGCTCTGGTTATCAAGGGGAAGCTCAAGTCCGCCAAAGTCGAAAAGGCGTAACCGCCCACAACAAACCGCGCCCCGCTGGACCCAAAAGGCAACAGGGCGCGTCGGTTCGCCAAATTCCTTCAGCCCGCGCAGCACAAAGGCGGCCACCAAGGGTCTGAGGGATTGCGAGTGCAACAGCGCCAACGGGAAGCAGCTGAAGGACCCGTCGACATGTAGGCAACCGGGATGAACACGCGCACCGCCGTGATGTTCTCAAGGGCGGAAAGCCATCCAAAGGTGAGTTCGGACACCGGATGCATCACATAGCGCGTGGCCCAGATGACCACAAACGCATCCGGAATACGCTCGCAGAAGCGAATCAGGATGCCCGCATGCGGCTCCAGACGGAGGGCTCCGGGTCAGGCAACACGGGCTCCCTCATGAATGGAACTACCGCTGTGGATCACCCTGATGTTGAGAATCGCACACAGGTTTTTCAACACAGCTCGGTTGTCACCGTAGGACAGGATGTAATGCTGACTCATGACCTCCTGAATGAAATCCTCCACCGGCGTGTCAAAAATCAACTCCAGGCTCGGGAGTTGCGGAGCAGGCGGAGCCCAGCCGGCTTCTTCCCACTTGGCCGGAGTCCGGGCCTCCGCCAACGCGAGGTGCAAGCAGTAGGCTCCGGCGGCATACCCCAGCCGGGCCAGCGTGACCTGACCGGTTTTCAGCTTGGAGACGTTCAGTAACCCCTCACCGAAATTCCCGAAGGCGTTCGGCATGACGGTGATTTTTCCGTCAACGATCTCAGAGGGAACATAATCGGGGACCCCCATCAGCGCGCCGTTTTCCAGAAACTCATAGAACTCAAGGTAGGCACCGACCTGTCCGGTCAAATAGCGGATCATGAGCTGGGTGACCGCACCCAGGCTGTCGTTCTCAGGAACCGTGGACAGATCCATTTCGTCATGCAACAGGGTCATCGCACCCGCCGGCGCAAAGCCGAGCAGTTTCTTGATCCCGTCAACGTCGTTAAACGAAAACCCCTGATATCCCCGTTCCTTGATTTTGCCGCTGATCGCCAGGTAGAGTTCTACCGACTTCTCCACCGTACCAGCCTTCGGTTCCTTGACAAACGTCCAGCGTTTCCGGACGTCTTTAGCCAGACGTGACACCTCGCGGGGGTCCACTTTCCCGATCATCTGGGCCAGTTCCAGAAGTTCGAAATGCTCAATTTCAGGACCGATTTGCGTCTTCAGCGAGATCCCGTCGTACATCGTACCGTAGAGGCGCATGTCGCGATACCCGCCCATGCCGATCCGGGCGGTCTTCAGCAGCGCCGCAGCCCGGGCCGCCCGGGCATAGCTCACGATCTCATCGACTTTAGGCTTCTGCCCTCGATAGGTGACCACATATTTGAAGGTGTAGCCCATGTCGGCCATCGGCTTGCGCAGGGCTGTGGTGCCCGCCTGGTCGGCCGTGGTAACGAACCTGTCGCCCTCGCGCCAACCGGTCAGGCCCCAAAGCAGGATCGGCTTATGCTTGAACGGCTCGATCACCGAAATAACCGCCCAGGACGGAATCCAGCCAGCCACGCAGACAATGACTAGGTCCAGATCCCCGCCCGCCTTCAGTTCCCGGACGGCCCGGGCCGCCTGCTCGCCTGCGGGATCGTCGCTGACCGGCGCGGTCACCACCAGTTCCATTCCCTGTTTCTCCAGCAAGCGGCTGGCGTCAGCACAACGCTTGTCGATGAATTCCCGCGGGGTATTGACTTCCCCAAACCCCACGAACCCTGCCCGGATCTTTCGTATTTCGCCCATGACCCTCACTCCTGTTTTTAAAATAATCTTCGATTCAAGTCCCGGTATTGCCGGAAGGCGGCATTGTAGACGTCGCGGTTATCCGGGTTCGGGGAAATCGTCACCGTCGACCGAACCATGGCCTTCGTGGCTTCCCCGATGCCAGGGAAAAGTCCCGTGCCCACCGCGGAAAGGATGGCCGTCCCCAGGCTGGTGGTCTCTTCACAGCGCATCACCGTGATACTCCTCTGGAGGATATCCGCCTTGATCTGGAGCCAGAGCGGGCTGCGGGCCGCCCCACCCAGCGACGTCACCTCCCGGCAATGGATGCCGGATTCGTCGAGCAACTCCACATTGTCCCGCAATGCAAAAGCCACCGATTCCAAAACCGCGCGGATAAAATGCGCTTTCCGGTGCGCCGTGGTGATCCCGTAGAAAACACCCTTCGCCTCCGGATTGATATCCGGCGAATTCATACCGCTGAAATGCGGCAGCAGAATCAACCCCTCACTACCTGGCGGAATGGCGGCGGCGGCAGCCGACAGCGCGGCATAATCGAGACCCTCGCCAAACTCATCACGAAACCAGCGCAGGATCATACCGGCGGTTGGAATCCACGGCAGCAGCACGAACAGGCCGGGAACGGCATGCCGGTAAAGCCCAATGCGCATTTTGGGATCGTAAACAGGATGCTCGACCGTCGCGCAAACCGCCAGCGCGCAGCCGGTGGTTTCCGTTACCATGCCCGGCGCAATATTGCCCGCCCCCACCGCCGCCGCTACCTGATCGATGGGCGCCACCGTCACCCTCGTCTTCTGGCTCAAGCCCATCTCCGCGACAACCGTCCCGGCAACCTCACCGGAGTTCAACAAAAGAGGCAATTGCCCGGTCGAAATACCGAGAAACCGCAGCATCTCGTCCCACCATCCGCCCCGGCAAAGGTCATAATAGAGCGTGGAAGGATTCAGGGCATGATCCGTGGCGAACGTTCCGGTCAGGCGATAGATCAAATAGTCTTCCACCATGAGAAATTTTGAAGCGGCTTTGAAAACAGCCGGCTCATGTTGGCGCAGCCAGAGAATTTTCGCCGCCGGCCAGCCCGGAACGATATCCTGCTGCCCGGTCACCTGATAGACCCGTTCACGTCCAAATTCCTGCCTGATAAGATCCGCCTCGGCTTTGGCCCGGTTATCGAGCCAGACAATGGCTTTGCGAAGCGGTTTTCCGTTCCGGTCGAGAACGATCAGCGTCTCCCCCTGACTGGTGACGCCCAGTGCCGTGATGCTTTCCGGCTGGACGGCAGTCTCTTTCAAGATCTCCGCGATGACAGTCCTGGCGGCTTCCCAGTAAACTTCCGGATCGAGTTCGACAACATCCGGGGCCGGATTGTCCAGGGAGTATTCATGAACGCGCGAACACAACAGACCGCCCGAAAGGTCAAACAGTGCCCCTTTCAGGGAGGTGGTTCCTGCATCCAGTGTCAAAACCAGGCTCATATTATTTCCACTGCTCGCTGATGGCGCCCACGGTTATATCCACGAGCTTCCTGCCACCTTCTGATCCGACATTTCCGTTGATGATCAGCCCACCGTAGCCGCCGAGCTGTTCCGCGCGGAGGCTGGGTAAATAGCCGCCCGTCCCGGCGCAGAGCTGGACGACAAACGTCTGCTCCGCCGCGCTCCGCGCCTTGATCTGATGGCCGAATTCCAGATAAAGCTCGAAGGGACTCGTTACGAACACGATCCGGCCGAGTCGCAGAATATGCATTTCCAGATCAAAATCCGGCTGTGCATTCTGGCTTTCATAGCGAGCCACCGCCGCCCGGTTGTTCTGAATCAGCACAAAATGATGAAGCTTGCTGTCATACGGGCCCGGGCGTCCGGTAATGTTTTCATTCCGGCTGACGTCCTCGCAGAACTGACGGTATGCCTGATCTTCAGTCAGAACGGCTTCCAGTTCGGTCAGCTTCTTTTGGGCTTCAATATAGTCCTGATAGGAGGCCCGGCGGCGCGGCAACGAGACGGTCTTGACGTCATGGCGCAGTACAGGGGCGAAATCAATCTTCGCAGACGCCACCAGACAGGCTTTTTCCACTGTCTCCGCAAGCCTTTTCCCGAGCTCCCCCACTCCGCTTGCATGCCAGAAATCCGGTTCACCCTTGTAATTCCGGATCAAATCACGGGGCGACTGACAGCCGGCGGCACTGATTTGACCCAAAGTCCGGAACTCCTCCCCGAAACACTGCTTGAGCCGTTGCCGGGTTTCGCCGATGAAGTCGGACGAAATCTTATAGGCAGCCTCCATCACCTGTGACGGGCAGGCGAGGTTGAGAATGACGCCCGTCGGTTTCCGCGCTTCGTCAAAGGCAAACAGCAGATCAACCCCGGAATCCTCCCCGCCCTCCATACCGACGAAATCCTCGCGGTCGGTGCGCCCGTACATCTCCGCGGTGCCATCGGAATAAACGGCGCGCCGGCAATGCCCAACCCGGGCAAACCCCAGGGCGTTGCCGATGCCACCGGGACGACGGTTCCGCCAGGCCTCAGCCGCTGCGAAAGCAACTTTGGCCAGCATAAATTCGCGGTATTCCGCCGCAGGCAGAACCCCGGGCAATTCCGCAAGCCAACCGATTCCACAGATCCGATCAACACCGGGTGCGTTATGCGTGTGCGTCACATTCAGGAAGACCTTCAAGGACTCCAGTTCAGGCAGTTCCGCGCGGAGCCTCGCCCGCAACTCATCCTGAAAATCGGATTGGAACCCCACCAGTTCCAGGGAAACCATGACAACCTGCTCTCCCGCATCAGACTCCATCGCCAGGGCCGTTGCCGTGAGCCGTGAATGCACACCGTCGGAAACGCGATGATAATACTGTCCGGAAAGATCAACCTTTCCTGCCGGTGTTGTATCGACTTCAGACCAGCCTATCCGAATCATATTTTTATCTCCCTGAGTGCCGACCAGAATACACAAAATCGTATAGTTGCGCAGCGGATTCTACAGTCACCCCTATGAATATCATGGGCGCGGACCATAGTGCTGCAGGGGGCGACCTGACTCATAAGCCCCCAGATCGGGAGCTTTCCCGGAAAACCCGTCGTTGATTGTGGGGAGGGGCTCACCCGCATCAACGGCCGGACTATCCGGTTTAAGCCTGAGGTCGACCGATACAAGGGCATAGTCACGGTCCACATCAAACGTGGGCGGATTGACCAGACTGTCCGCAGGGACAACCACGCCATGTTTTTCCTGACCGAGCGCCGCGGCCAAATCCCCGGGAGTCGGGTATGGCTTGTTGTTATAGAAAATGGGCCGGTCGAAACCGTCGTAATCCATGCTGGAGCGGGCATCACCGACGTTGACGTGAGCGCCTTCCCGCCCTCCCAAAAACAGGTTATTGCGTAGGGTTGAGTTACTGATGCGCGTATTGGCGCTACATAGCGAGCGCCAAATTGCCGCCATCGTCGTGTTATGAAAGAGCACGACACCTGTGGGCGCGATATATAATTTCCAAGGCGCCTGCGTGAACCGGTAGGCGACATTATGGGTCACATAGATGGGACCCGCCAAACAAGGCTGAACACTGATGCCGACCAGACTGTCAGTCAGCCGGTTCTGCATCACGCGAATATTGCAAAGGCCATGATCCGCCTCGATGGCGTCATCCACCGTCTCGGATATGTCGTTATTATAGATATCCAGCGCGTTCTGGGCGCCATCCGGATCCGTGGCCCACGACATTGGGACCGGCAGTTTCACATGGGCGGTAGAGATACCGTCCCAGAAATATCGAACCCGGTTGAAGCAAACGACATGCCCCCGTCCGGCAATGTTGATACCCGCTCCAAAAAAATCGTGAGTGCGCTTCTTCCAGTGGGAATACCGGCCGGTCAGGGTATTGTCGGCCACGTACCAGTTGTTGCACAAAAAACTCCCCTTGGTCGCGCCGGTTGATATCCCATATAGGACATCACTGATCGTACACCGCCGGACCACCACGCCATTGTTTTGCAAACCGCGTATCCCCGTCCGGCCGCCACGCACGAATAATTGCTCGAAGTTCAGGTAATGGCAACCGGGCTCGATCTCAATGACACTCTTGTCGACCTGACCGCCGCCGTCAATGATGGCCTCCCCGTCCCCGGCCGCCCTGAAAATAACAGGTTCCTTCTCCGTCCCGTTCGCGGATACGCGAAAGAGGCCGGCATATCTTCCGGCATGCAGCAGAACCAGATCGCCGGGCTGGGCATTGGTGAACGCGCTCTGCAAGTCGGGCGCGGCAGGCTCCTGTCGGGCCCCTCTGTAATCCGCCGGGTAGACATGGACCCGGCGCTTCCCCGGCAGGTTTTCCGCAGGTTCCGCACGCGTGGCAACCGTAATATTCGTAACGGCCCGACCGCCATCCGGATCGGCCAACTCAAAACGCACATCATAGGTGGTCGCCGGCTCCAGATTCAACACACTGCCGGCAAAAAGATCGCCGGTGACGCCATCCACTCCTGTGGTCTGCTTGCTGATGCGAAGCATTGGCAACGCCGGGTTCCAGGGAGCCTGACCGCTCTTACGATACGATACCTGAACCGTGGCATTCACGTTTTCATCCCCGCTGACCGGCCAGCGAAAAGCGAGATGATAAAGAGTCGGGTTATCGATCAGCAGGTTTCCCGGTATAATGGCGGCAGGATTGGCTGTTTCCTGAGCCCCGACAAATTGGGCCAGCATCACGAGAAAGAGCCCTATCCCCGACCACAACGCGCTTGATTTAATTCGGTTCGTCATTCTATCTCCCTTGACACTCTTGCAGAACTCCCTGCGGCGGCCAGAAATGGCCGACCGACCGAAATCCAAGGATTATTCAGCGTGTCACCTTCGGCGCGCGGAATTCCAGGCGGGGCGACTGCATCAATCCGCAGGGGACAAGCTGGTAACCCTCGAACCAGCTCTCCGCCTGGTATTCATAGGAACCCGGCCCGGTCCCAACCGGCCACTTTTCCTTCCCGTGGAACGGACCGTGCGAATTCCGGCGGTGGCCCAGCACCTCGATCGCCAATTCCACCGGCTGATCACCCAGGAGATCCGTGATATCAACCTCATTGGGTTCCCACCCCACGACCCCGGCGGATTTACCCCCCACAAGGACACGCACCGCTACTCCGCGATAGTCGGGCACGACAACCACCGCCCGTTCGCCTTTCTCAAGTCCCGGCTGAACCGTTCGGCAATAGGCCATGTTTCCGGAATAGAACGGCAACCCCTGCTCACACCAATCCCCCACCCTCAGCGTCTCCGGTAAAGCCGTCACGGCGACCTTCGTTCCCTTCACCGCCACGCCAAACATGCCCAGAAGGTACACGATCTCCAGGCCCGGAAAGTTTTCAGGATAAAGGATCTTCAGCCTGATCTCATTCCGGCCCGAACGCAGCAGCATCGGGTCCAGCGGCAGCTTGCGCAATGACCGGTCGGTCCACCATCCAGCCTCCGTGTCGGATGTAACCGGAACCCCGTTCAACGTGATCTCAAAACTGGCGGGACACTCCATGGCAAGCCAGAGCGCCCCCGACGGAACTCTCTCCACCTCGAACTCATACGTTAATTCCACCGGGATCGTGCGCGGAACCTTCGGCTTTTCTTTGGCCCACGGCTGTACCCCTTTCACGAGGCCCAGCACCTTGCGAATCTCGCCATCCACCCGGAGCACTTCCATCGGCATCTGCCAGTCGCCGTTGCGGAGACGGTACCGGCACCGGTCGAGCACCAGCACATTGTCCTCTGACATCCGGTTAGCCCAGGCCGAATCATCAAGCCGCTCCGTCCGTGTCGAAACCAGGCGAACCGGTCGCGTCATTTTCCGCACAGTCGCCTTCTTCGAGACCACAAACAGGCGACTCCCCAGCGCCGATAGACTGGTCCTGATTTCCCATCCATCCTTCGTCGCCTTCGCCTCCACCCGAGTTTCATCTCCTGTTTCCGGATTCAACTCAACCGGTGCACCGGCGCATCCCGCAAAACCGCGGATTCGAACTTCCGCGAAAGCGAGGGTGCGGTCACGCACCCTGCCATGGCGACCATGGACGCAATCGTCGAAACTGCCATCGAGAACGGCGCCGGGTTCAAGGACAGGCCCCCGCCCGTCGCCACACCTGTTCCGGCTGGTGTTGGCAAATTCCTCGCCCGTGTTGCAGAGAAAAAGGTAGAAGTTGTCGCCGTCCTCGCGGAGCAGGTAAAGCGCAGGGGTGATCTCATGTCCCGCGGCGTCCTGAATCGAGATCCGGCGCCCTCGGGATTCCAGCGCTTTTGACTGACCTACCTCCGCCGTCTCAAGGCACTCGCACCGGCCGGCCAGGGCCCTGACCTCGTCAGATTCCATGGCGTCCACGTAATCCGCGATGGCTCCGGCGAACACGATCTCTCCGCCGGCCGCCTTGAACTTCTTCAATGTTTGCAGGGTTGTGCACCTCATCGTCACCTGCGGGGGAACCACGACAACCTTGTATTCCGCCTTCCCCATCCGGAGAATTGCCCGGCCGTTCTTGCGTGTCACGCGGGCATGGCGCGACATCAGTTCCTCATCGCCGTAATCGAAATCAAGATGCGCGCCGAGGAGACGCTCCGCCAACTCGGCAAACTCCCCGTTCATTGCCCTGGCCTTCCGGTCCTGCTGCCGCCAACCCGCCTTGAACATAAGCCACATGCTTTCGACCGAATGCACGACCAGGATGTCACGCACTTCCGTCCCACGCGTCATCACCGCCACCACGCGGGCAAAGTAGTCCTCCACCTTGCCGTAGTAAGGCCACCAGGGAGACTGATGGGAAATGGCCCCGGGATAATCGCGTTTGGCCTCCCCCAGCATCGTGTACCACGCATGATGATGGCATCTCAGGTTGATCCCCAGCGCAAGTTGCCAGTCGCCAAGGGCCTTGTGCCCGGCAAACGGGAAATCCCACCCGGTGCACCCGTAGGTTTCAGTGAGCCGCCACTTGCGCCCAAACTGCCGCGCGACGGAAGAGACCTGCTTGGCCGTTGAAAAAATTCGCGAGCGTTCAGTCAGCGCATCCATCCCCGGCGCCTGCATGTGTTCGTAGAACCGCATACAGGATCCCACGCTCGAGGTTTGGTTCAAAAGCGTGTCCTCGTCCAGCACGTGGCCGGTGAACTGGAGCCCATGCTTCCCGCACCATTCACCGATCTGCCTTGCGAACGAATCCACGAAAAGATGCGTGACGCAGTCATGATAGTGGTAGCGCGCCGGCGTCACGGGTATGCCCTCGACGTCGAAAACGAGTTCAGGAAGATGCGGTAAAAGGTCGTATCCATACCGCTTCCTGAAGACGTCCGGAAGTTTGGGAGTCCATGACAGGATCGCCGACCCCGCTACCACCGGGTTGGTCCACATCATGTTTTCAGGATTCGGTTCATCGGTGAAGATGCCGGGCACGCGCTTTCCGAAATCGCGGCCGCAGTGTTTCCGGTAGGCCTCGTAGGTCACCTTGATAAACTCGCGGATGGCCGCGGGGTTCAGGGTGTCAACGTAAGTCTGATTATTGAACCAGGCCGCAGGGGGCTGGATGACGACGCTGAAAACCAGAATGGATTCACCTGCCGCCGGCGCCGGAACCTTGCGGGCCGGCACGGGCTTCACCTCATAGGCTGTCGACCCTTCAATCCGCGCGGTAAATACGGCCAGGGTTTCTTGGGTCCGCTTGAATCCCTTCGCGGTTTTCAGAATCTCGATTTTCAACTGGCGGGTGCGGTACTCGGGGTTCTTCGTCACCAGTCCACCCGCGGCGCCGGAAGGCCAGCGATCCTCGTCGTAGATCCAGGCGTTCATGTCCTGCTTTTCCGCCTCGTCAATGCAGGCCTTGACGCATTCGAACCAGTTCTCCGACAGGTATTCCGTATCGAGTCCCTGCCGCGCATGCATGAAGAAACCACCCAGACCCGCCGCCTTCATGCTCCGGATCTGCCGGCGCAACTCAGCGGGCTCAAGAGCTCCATTCCAGGCCCAGAACGGCGCGCCGCGACAGTCACGTCCAGGAGCCCTGAAGTCCGCCATCAACTTATCCATCCTGGTCATCTTCAATGATCCCCTCCGCCCGCGTTCAGCCTCATCCAACCGCCCGACGCCGATTCCGCGCGACGGCCTTGCGGGTGCCGGCAAGCGCCTTCATGCCGAAGGCCGCCTGGACGCCGATATCCCCCAGAAGCCAGCAGGTTTGCTTGCGGCTGTAGAGCGGCACAAAGTGCGGTGGCGTTTCCAGACTACCACCCCGGCGCCCCCGGGGGTGCAGGACGGTCTCCAATGAGGTAAGCGTTTTGCGGATGAACGCCAGAAAACGCCGATCCCCCGTCTGTTTCCAGGCATGGGCAAACACCTGGACATGGGAAAAGGTGGGCGCCTCCGGTTTCTTGTCCCCTCCGGTCTCCCCAGTCTCGAAGCGCGAACAGGCATGCCGCACCAGGGCGTCGGACAGCTCCCGGTGGTCCAACAGTTCCGCCACCTCAACCAACGTTTGCATGCACCCGAAACTGAGGAGGAAAAAAAGTGAACCTTCGGTCTCCCGGTCACCCGTCACGTTGCCACGACCCGTGAGCGCATCGACATGCATTCGCATGGCGAACTTTCCGCCGGGCGATACCGCCTCGGCAAAAACGTCAGCTAGGTTCCTGAGCGCCTGGAGGTCCGCCGCCGCGCCCGAAAGCTCCGACTTGGCCAGCAGGCCGCAAATCAGGGCGCCGCCGCTGGTGTAAGTGCCGGTATCGAGTTCGCGATAGCTCTGGTACGTTGCGACCACTTCCCCAATGGACTCACGCGTCCAGGCATCGCCGGTTAGATAGTGGTGCCAGCGCAGGGAAATGGGATTGCTGACGCGCCATTCCTTGTCGCCACAGCCCCAGTGGTTCACGTTGTGCCGCGAACCCGACCCCTTGAAGTTCCCCCAGTGATAGACATCGAGATCGCGATTGTGCCGTGTCATCGCGGCCGCGGCTTGGAGGTAGTCCAGACGGCCGGTCCGCACAAACGCCAACCACAAGCCCTGGTCGGGCCGCTGTTCGACATTCAGCCAGGCATGTCCGCCCACGTCGAAAAGCCAACGGTAGGACTCCGGGTCCTCCGAGCCCACCGGCACATTATAGTCCTCGCGGGCGTGGGTCTGCTGAAAATCGCCATAGTCAACCATGCCATACCATTTGTTCCGCTCGCGCTCAGCCAGCATGAAGTCGATGTAATCGGTGACAACCCGATCAGGGCGGGCAAAGCGTTTGGCATCAAGCGGGGCAACGGCACCCAGAGCCCCACTGCTGCAATACCAGGCCGGGGAGGCGACGAGCATCAGGGGCTGGGTGAACGTCAGGGCCTTGCGCGCCAGGGTCTGGCGATCGGCCAGCGGTTCCGAGTGGAACCACAAGCTCACCTCATGGGTCTTGGCGATGCCCCTCGCTCCGTGCGTTTCCTCGGGGAATTCCGACCAATTTTTCTTCGCGTACTCGTACAGATTAGGAAAACACCCCCGGGCGTAACGTCGCAGATCCCAGGGCGCACCGGACGTGGGCCACAGTTCCACCTTCAGCAGACCCTGCCGCGCGTCCACCTCGAACGCCTTGGGATATTGCTGCCAGAAGTCTCGGATCGCCGCCAGGCAACCCATGCGCGCATCGCCCAAATGAGCCCAACCCTGGTTGCGACCGCCCTCGATGATCTTGACCGGTCCACACGACGGATCGGTCCACTTGTCCGCCCGATAGCCCATAGAGGTCAACTGAATCAGCCGCCCATGGAACCATAGTGGATGGTCAGGCGTTGGCTGGACCTTGGTTTCAATTCCCGGCCCGGTATCCTCCGCAAAATCGTAACGCCGCCCCGAATCCGCGAGCCGCAGCGGCACTTCGATTCCGAAACCCGCAATCAGATCCCGCTGCGGGATGCCGGTGTAGATCAGCGTATGCTGGATATCCACCCGGGCGCTGTTCCGGTAGGCGTAAAGATGCACAACGTAGGGACAAAATCGGCGGCTTTGTCCATCCACATGAGTGCCCGTCACACGCAGTCCGATCCGCTCGGGTCCCTCTTCAATCACAGAAACGGAATAGGCGGGATCCTCGGCATAATTCGTAAATCCGGGCGGCGGTTGGGGCTGGGTAAGCCGATCACGCGACGGGTCAGCGCCATTGGTGAAACGCTGACGATTGCCACCATCCGGGTCACATCGATTGACATAGAGCTTGAGGCCGCCCGGCAGAATCATGGATTGCCACCGGCCGTTTTTCGCCCGGCCCTGAACCTCCGTGATGAACCCGCCTTGCTTCGTGTCCACAGTCAGACGCAAGACCCCGGTGTCGATGATGATCGCCTGACGGCCGCGTATCATCTTTATGCCGCGTTCCTTGCCCGCACGGGCACCCCGGCGTGAGCCGGGGTTGGTCGCAAGCAGAAATTCGGTTGTGCCCCCGCCCTTTGCGTTCAAGCGGGCCGTGAGAAGCGACCACTTGACCGATCCGTCGGGCCAGAAAGCCAGCGGCCTGGCCTGCATGGGCAACCGATGCCCCTGCCGGTCAGACAGACTGAGCCCGTCGCAGTTTCGCAGGAGACCACGCGGCCAGGGAATACCGGAAGTCACGGGTTCATCCTGCCGGTCATAGCCGGCTTCCTCATTAACTTTCAGATGCACAAGGGTCATGTTTGCAGCCTCCGATCAAAGGGCTTCCAGCAGCGCCTTACGGGCGGCGCGGAACTTTCGGATATCCTTGGTGTAGTCGCTAAACCCGCGGATTGCCTTGCGGATTATGGCCGCGGCAGCATGAGGATTTTTCTTTTGCAGGCGCCGCAGGAGCTCATGATCCTCAAACCCTTCGCGATGCGCTTCGAACCGGAGACTGGAGAGGGGCCCCTCCGCACCGGGATAGACCACGTGCGTGTCACCGGCCGGAAGGAGATTGGCGTCAGGCTTGTCCTTGGGCCGCGGAGGACTGGTGACGTTGCGGAAATCATCCTGCCACCAGTTCAGGCCCCAGTGCAGGTACCCATCCAGCTTGTACAGAGCCACACCCCACCCGATCAGGACCGGCCTCAGGAGTTCCTGGTCCAGCAGACGATTGAGCCACGGCCCTCCCGGGAAGCAACAGGTATAACACCAGACCTGGTCGCCCTGCGTGCGGGCTGTCTCGTACTCCTTGCGATCCCGTTCATATTCCTGCACCTGTGGGCACCACATATCCACGGATCCGACCAGGGTGGGATCCTGAATGGCATCCATGATCGGAATGCCCGGCATCAACTTCCGGACGATCCCGCACAAAATGCGGTATTCGGCCGCGCAGGAAGGAAGGGGCTCATCAGCCACATGCTGGAGCCAGCGGTCGCGCCAGCCGTTGATCTCGATTTCCTCCATGAGCTGGCGGCAGATGGCCTCGATGGTGGCATATCCTTCAGGAGTCGTGGCCGGCTTCTTGCTCAGGGCCGCCTCGAACGTCGGCGCCGTCCATTCCTTGCGCCCCGCCACCCAACTGCCCTCGATATAATAAATCCCCGCATCAGTGAAAATCTTCACGATGCGGCGGAGGCGCTGACGATCCAGCACGGGGCCCCGCGCCGTCATCCGGAAGAGATCGGTGTTGTACACCAGCACGCAGTTCTGCCGGCCCCGCTTCATCAGATCCGCGTATTTACGCAGCATGCGCCAGTAGGGTTCAGACCAGAGCTTTAACCCATGATGCTTGGCAATATGCGTGAAGCCGAACCAGTTGGTATAGGCCAGGGTGTTCTGATCGGCGGACGGAATGACCGGACTATGCACCCGCACCTGAAGGGAGAGTTCCTTCGTGACCGGGCCGGAGGACACCTCAAGCTTGAATTCCCGCACTCCCGGATGGGCGTTGGCGGCAATGGGCAGTTGCAGGCGGAGGGCGGTGGTCGTGGCCTCGGGGCGCAGGGATCCCTTTACCGGCTGGAGAATATCGAACGTGCGAAAGGGGGCTTCGCGGATCACGTGCGGATTCGGCGCATTAAGAACCCCTTCGTAAGGCGCAACGTTGAGCTTTTTCCTGCCTGTCGTAAAGCCAACCAGACCGGTGTTTTCCTCAACGGGAACATCCAGCAGGTGAAACCACTGCGCCTCGCCAACCACCTGGCCCTTTTCGCGCACGGCCACCTTGATCGGCACGCCCATGGGTACATCATTGAGGAGAATGTGCACGGCCGCCGTGCCCTGGCGCGCCACATCCAAAGCCAGGCGCTGGCAGGGCCGCGCGGCAACGACGGAATCGGGAATAAGATTTTCCAGACTATCTCGCAGTTCAATTCTCATGAGTCATTCCTTCTTCTTGTCATATCATCAAAATACGCCAGTTGCGGCATCCTGGATTAAAGCACTACGAGGCCCTCTGACGTGCAAACTTGTCACATGCCCCGAAGACAATCCTCCGCTATTTCGTCTGTTTTATCCCGAAAATTCAGTTCCCCCGCAAACGCTTGACACGTAGACAGCATCGGGCGCAACCTGCTTTATTAATGAAAGGTTGAATATGAACCTGTTTGGGGCAATCCTCTTGCTGTCCGTTGTGTCGGCCTCAGCCTCCACGGAGTCAGAACTCCTCTTTGAAGACATGACCGCCCGTGCCGACTTGACGCCGCATCTCACAAACTGGAGTCTCGCCCATGCCGCCGCCTGGGGGGATGTGAACGGCGACGGCCGGCCCGATCTTTACATCGGGGCTTTCGCGGACCGACCGGAATACGGGGCCCCGAATGCCCCGATCCCCAACCAGCTTTTCATCCAAACCGGTGAAGGGTTCACTCTTTCGAACGAACAGGCCATCCGATTTGAGGGGAAACGTGCCCGGTCCACGTCGGCCATCTTTGTCGACCTCGACAATGATGGCGACCTTGACCTGCTGGTTGGCAACAACGGTCCGAAGGTAAGTCAGGTCCAGTGCACTCTTTTCGAAAATGACGGGCACGGCGGGTTTCACGACGTTACGCCATCCACCACCCCGTGGCCCCGCCCGCTGGCGGTCCGCAATGTCTCCGCCTGGGACATCGATGGAGACGGCCTGCTCGACCTGATCTTCACGGACGGGAATTACGCAAACTGGGACAACGGGGGTGGACGGGTGATCGCGCTCCGGAACAAGGGAGGGTGGGCCTTCGAAGACGTTTCGGAGAAATTCGGGTTTCCGTCGAAGGGCACCGCCGGCATGGGCCTCGCCGTGGGGGACGTGAACGATGACGGGACGCTCGATTTCTTCGTGGCCGACTGCAATCGCCTGTTCGTCAGCGGCCCCCAATCCCGCTATAGCGAATGCCGGACGACTCCATTCGCGAAACCGGTCGGAGACCCGAAATCCCACGCCTGCGGCGCGGCCTTTGGCGACCTGAACGGAGACGGACTGCTCGATCTGGTCACCACCGAGCACGGCCAGCCGGCCAACCTGCATGTCTATCTCAATAGGGGGATCCAGAAAGGGATGCCCACCTTCGAGCCAATCACAGGCAAAGCGGGGCTGGATGCCAAATTTCCAAAGATCGGCACCACCGGCGTTCCCGTCAAAACCGCGCATGTATCGCTTCAGGATTTCGATAATGACGGGCGCATCGACATCATGCTCACGGTCCCTTATCGGGATGACCGGAATCGGCTTCAACCGGTCGTGTTGAAAAACCTCGGGAATACGGCGGAAGGTGTTCCACGTTTCTCGCCCCCGCCCATGGACCGGCTGTGCGGCTATTACGCACCAGGACCGGTGGCGGACTATGACCGGGATGGGCGACTGGACCTTTTCTTGCCGGCCTGGTTCACAAATACCCCGTCGGTGCTATTCAGAAACATCTCATCCGGCAACGGGCACTGGCTTACCGTCCGCGTTGTCGGGAAAGCCAAACCCTTCAATGCGGCCGGGATCGGGTCCACCGTCCGCTTGTATGCCGCGGGCCATTTGGGCGACCCCCGGCATCTGCTCGCGCGGCGCGACATCGTGATCGGTGCCGGCTATTCGAGCGGCGAGGAGACGACGGCCCATGCGGGGCTTGGCCCGGTAACCCTCTGCGATCTTGAGGTAACGTGGGGCGGCAAGGTCGTGACACAAAAGAATGTGTCCGCCGACCAAAGGGTGACCCTTGTCTTTGAGCCCTAGCCGCCCCCCACTCTCAATACTCGTGTTCCCAATCGCACTCGATGTCCTGTGCCGCCGTTTCGGAGACGTACACATCCGTCCGCAGCAACTGGTGCAGCGAGGTCGGCACCTTGGGCGTAACGGGACCGTGCAGGCAGAGCCGTGTCACCAGCCGCTGCCATGACACACGAGTTCCGGCCGTGGTCAGCGAATGAACGTCCATGCGATATTTCGCCGCGATCACCTCAGCCGGCCCGATCGTCGCCGCCTTGGGCGGCACCGCGGCCAGATCACCGCTCGCCCCGAAAAAGCCGTGCAGCGAGTTCTGGGCAATCGTGAAGGGGCTCAGCGTCACAATCCGCGGCCCCATCTTCATCCACTCCTTGAGGCTGGCATCGAACTCCGGCGCATCCGGCTCGATGAAAGCCAGATGCCCCGTCCAGCCCGGACCGCTGTAGACCGCATCCGCACCGCCGGCATCGGCAATCATTTTACCGTAGTCCTTGATGTTCCGGGTGGTCGGTCCGCAGATTTGTTTTTCCGGCGGGCGAAGTTTCTTGTCGATGCTGTAATAGAGGAACTTCTTCGTCGAATACATAAATGAGCGGGGCCAGAGCTCCGGTGCCACCCGGCCGTTCTCATCCGCATATTCATCCATGTTGAACGTCCAAAGATTCCGGCAATCGACCTGGAATCGATTGATCAGCAGCGCCAGGTGACGGTAGGCGCGGGCCGGGTTGGGCGTGATCAGCACGATTTTTCGCCCCTCGTCGGACGCTGTCTTGATGCGGTTGAACATGTCGGCCACCCAGATCAACCCGACATCCTCGTCCGGCACCACGCGGATCTTGTATCCGGGATTACGGTGCTTTTCCATATCCTTCCGCTTGATCGCACGGGCCTTTTCAATGGCTTTCTGATCGCGGAACGGTATACAGCTCGATGGCTGAAATTTGAATGTCGACATACTCGGTTTCCTTTTTTCGGTTTTCATATTCTTATTGTCTCCCATCGTCTTTCCGGTATTTCTCTTCGCCCCCCACCCAGGTACGAAGCACTCCCAAATCCGCGTCCAGCAGCACCAGATCCGCATCGAAACCGGACTCAATCCGGCCTTTCTCGCGATCCCGTCCCAGAACCTGGGCCACGTTCCCGGTGGCCATGCGAACGGCTTGTGGAATCCCGACACCCAGCAGGCGAACCGCATTTCGTACCGCCCGGTCGAGAGTCAGCCCGCTCCCCGCCAGACAGCCGGGATGACTGGAGTTCTCGGTCATTCGCGCCGGCCCGCCTTCGTAGTGGAATTCAATCTCCGTATCCGGCGTGAAACGGGCACGGCACGGGGGCATTCCAGCGCCGATATTGGCGTCCGTGACCAAACAGACCCGGTCCGGCCCCTTACAGGCCAAGGCCATCTGGATCGCGACCGGATCCACATGTTCCCCGTCGAGAATAAAATCCACACTGACCCGCGGGTCGGCCAGAATCGCCTCCACCGCGCCGCAGGGGCGCACCCCGGGTTCCGTGACCGGAGGCACGGGAAAGACATCGTAGAAGTGAGTGGCATGGCGGGCACCGGCTTCGATGGCGGCCTGGGACTGCTCCACGTTTGCGGCGGTATGGGTCATAAAAACCGGGGCACCGCCCTGCCGCATGAGCGGCAGCAAATCGAGAATCCCCTTGAAATCGGGAGCTATGCTGAACACAACCGGAAAGGGCCCGGCCGCCCGGATCAACGCCTGCACCCGATCCGGATCAGCCGCTCCCAGCGCTTCAGCCGGCAACGCGCCGGTCAACGTCAAAAAGGGCCCTTCCAGGTGAAAGCCCAGTACCCGCGCGCCATCCGTCGATGTCGCCGCGAGCCTAGACAGGTACATCGCATCTTCGCCTTTCCGCCGGGGACACAACGTGGGCAAAAACCCCGTCACCCCGTACTGAGGCAGGAGACGGCACAGACCTTCGAGCTGGTCAGGACCGTTATCGAGCAGGTAATGCTGGGCGCCATGAATGTGCAGGTCGATAAATCCCGGAGCGAGATACATCCCGTGCGCATCGAAGTCTTCAGCCCCTGAAACCCCGCGCAGCGCCGCATCCGGGCCGACTTGTTCGATCCGCCCCCCGCGGCAGAACACGGACTGATCCCCCACCAAAGAGTCAGGCAGAACCAGCGTCGCGTGGCGGATTAGAAGCGTTTTCACTTTATTCTCCAAAGCGTGTCTTTCGCTCACAACCTTCT
>CAMBRF010000011.1 GCA_945870225.1 PVC group bacterium
GATGGTTCGGTCGCAGATGGCGGGCTCGGTTCCGGCGCGGGTTCGGGAGAGGGAGTCGTTGGTGGTTGTTCGTTTGTCGTTGGTCGTTCGAGAGAAGGAGTCGTTGGTGGTTGGGGAGTGGTTGATGGTTGATCGTTAAAGGTTGATGGTTGAGAAGAAGACGGCGGCGAGGAATCGCCGCCCTCCCTTTCGGAGGGAGGATCGGGAGACCGATCACAGATCGGTGCTACAGAAGAGGAGAGCGGAGGAGCGATCACCGGTGCCGGGGTCGGCGCTGGTGCCGCCGGCATCGGGAGGGGAACGATTACCGGGACCGGAGTGGTTGTTGGTTGATCGTTGGTCGTTAGTCGTTGGTCGTTTGTCGTTGGTGGCGCGGGAGTGGTTGATGGTTTGGGAGAAGGGGGCGGCGTGGAGGATGGGGCTAGCAGGAGAAGCAGGCCGGCGTTCTGATCAGCGGAGAGGGAGGAAACTTTCATCCGATAACCGGCAGATGCTAACGCCTGATTGATCACCGCCGCCACCTTGACCGGATCCGTGACCGCCCCTGCCCCACCCGCCTGGCTGATCACCCGGCGCTTGAGGTACATGTCCCGGATGAAAAAATTGGGCACGTAACCTGTCTGCCGGACCGCCGCCCGGACCCTGTCCTGGGTTTCCCGGGCAATCCGATATTGGTCGGCCTTGCCGTTCGTAACCAAAGAGACCACCGTTCTGGACACCCCCGCCACTCTGGCTACATCATAAATATTGGGTCGCCGTGACATGGTGCTAGCATATGCTAGCATTGATCGGAAAGCAAGTTGGATTGTGAAAGGTGTTAAGCACTGATTGAGGTGGCAGCCGACGTCCCTGGCGGCTGCTTTCAATGAACCATGCGTTCGCCGGGGACGTCGAACGCCACCTTATCCCAAACCCGGCACAGCCGGAACTAAGATAAAGAATTTTGAACAGGAGCTCGCAAAGCGCGCGAAGGTGACAGCGGCGGTATACACCGCTGTCGCAGGATTTGTTTTGATTCGAAACTCTGGCATTTTCGCCGGAGGCGTAGATATGTCTCTCCTTCGCGGCCTTTGCGTGCTTTTGTTCAAATCCGGATTTCCTGCATTTCATGAATTAGTGATGAAGCCTTTCTTAAGCGAACTTGTCTGACGGGACTCTAGGGCAGGTCTTCGGCCAAAATCACTTCAGCCTCCCTGCGCCTCGCAGCCCTCCGACGAAAAACCAATCTTGATCACACCCGCCCTGCCCTTTATGGTTCCCCGATGGTTGTGGCCTCCAATAGATGGGATTACTTGATCGTTACGGCGTCGAACGAGGCGCAGGGAAGTGCCTATGAGTCCCAACTCGCCTTCCGGCAACGGGCGGGCCTGCTCGATGCCTTCGGACAGGTCATGGTGGTCACCGACCTCGACGGCCGGCGGATCGGCAGCGGGGGCAGCACCTTCCTCTGCCTGATGCGTGTACTGGATCGCGAACTGACCGCCCGCTCCCTTGACCCGCGATCGCCCGGCGCCATCGAACAAACCCTGCGCCAGTTGCGAATCATGATCATTCATGCCGGTGGCGATTCCCGCCGGCTCCCCGCCTACAGTCCCTGCGGCAAGATCTTCATTCCCGTTCCCGGCAAGGAAGAGACATCCACCCTGTTTGATCGGATTCTTCCCACTTATCTGGCCCTGCCGCCGGGCCGTGCCGGAACGGGCCAGATCCTGGTGACGTCGGGCGATGTCCTGCTGCTGTTCGATCCTTCCAGCGTCCGACTGGATCTCCCCGGCGTGGTCGCCCTCGGGGCCGCTGATTCTCCCGAGCAGGCCGCCAAACACGGTGTTTTTGTCGCACGTCAGACCGAAGTCATCCGCTATCTCCAGAAGCCCACACCCGCCGAGCAGGCCACCACCGGAGCGATCTCGCCGCAGGGCCAGTCCATCCTGGATATCGGTGTCATGAGCTTCGACACCGAGGCCGTTCTCCGCCTGCTGGAGGCCTTTGAGATCGGACCGGGCGACCACGGCCAGCTTGACTGGTCGGCCACCACCCATGTGCGGATCATGACCCTGGGTCTCGACCTGTACCGCGAAGTCTGCTGTACACTCGGCTCGGAGACCACACGGGCCCACTACCTTGACGGAGCCCGGGCCAGCGGCTCAAAGTGGGACGAGGCGGCGCTTGACCAGACGTTTGACGTTCTCCATGCCCTGCCCCTCCACCTGCAAATCGTGCCCCATTGCACCTTCCTGCATTTCGGGACCACCCGGCAACTGGTGTCGAGCGGATTAAGCCTGAGGGAGCACGATCAGGGTGCTCCTCCTGTTGCCACAGTCATGGTCATGAACTCCCGCATCAGACCGGGCGGGACGCTCACCGGTGAGAACTCCTGGGTGGAGGCCTGCGATATCGAAGCACCGCTCGAACTGGCGGGCTGCAACGTGGTAACCGGTATCACCGTCAGCCAAAAACTTTCCCTTCCGCCGGGCGCCTGCGTGGACCTTGCCCCGGGGCGAAATCGCAACGGACTGCCCGTCTTCTTCCTGCGCTGCTATCACATTGACGACACCTTCAAGGACAGTACCTTCTGCGGTCGCCCGCTGCCGGACTGGGTTCATGCCATCGGGGCGTCCCCCGCCGACCTCCGGAGCCCGGACGAGACGGAGGACCCGCGCAGCCTCTGGGAGGCCCGTCTATTCCCTACCGTACCGGACCCGGCCGGTATTCATGACTGGCTCTGGATGTTTGATATCGGACAGGCCACCCCTGAACAAAAGGCGGCATGGCGCGCGGCTGATCGTTACAGCGCGGCCGAAGTGGCTCTCAGGACAAATCAGGCGGCGTTCCATGCGCGTCGCCGAATCATAAGGAAACCCCCATGCGCTACGCACTGATAATTGCCGGCGGTTCGGGCACACGCCTGTGGCCGATGAGCCGCGACACCGCCCCCAAGCAACTGCTGCCGTTCATCGGCGGGAAAACTCTCGTGGAGATTTCCACCCGCCGCCTCGAGGGTCTGGTTCCCGCCGCACAACGTTACCTCTGCGCCGCCGACAAGCAGGAAGCCATGATCCGCCGCGTGCTCCCTGAACTGGGACCGGAGCAATATCTGGGGGAACCCTGCGGCCGCGACACCCTCAACGCCGTCGGCTTCAGCGCCGCGCTGCTCGCCCGGCATGATCCCGAGGCCGTGATCGCCGTGTTCACCGCCGACCACATCATCGAGCCGGTGGAATCGTTCCTCAAAATCGTGGAAGCCGGCTACCGGATCGTTGAGCAGCAGCCCGACACCCTGGTAACCTTCGGCATTGCCCCCACCCACGCCGCAACTGGATACGGTTATCTTCAACTAGGCAACCCGGCCGCAGGCGGGGCGCATACGGTGAAGGAGTTCAAGGAAAAGCCGGATGCCGCCACGGCGTTGAGGTATTTTCAAGCGGGAGCCGACCACTATCTTTGGAACAGCGGGATGTTCGTGTGGCGGGCTTCGACCCTGCTCGATTGCATCCGGCGCTACTGCCCTGAGAACTATGCCGGCATCCAGAAGATTGCCGCCGCCAAGGGGACACCGAACTACCGCTCCACGCTGAACACCATCTACCCCACGTTGCCCAGAATAAGCGTCGACTTTGCCGTGATGGAGCCCGCCTCACGCGATCCCCTCGTCAAGGTTGTCGCGGTGCCCATGCCGCTCCAGTGGCTGGATGTCGGGGCCTGGACCTCATTCGCGCAAACCTGCCCCCAGGATCAGCACCAGAACGCCCTGGGTGCCGCCACCACGCTCTTGATCAACAGTACCGGAAACCTGCTGGTGTCCAGCGATCCCAACCACCTGATTGCCGCCATCGGCTGCAAAAACCTGATGGTGATTCACACACCGGAAGCCACGCTGATCTGCCCGGCAGATCAGGCCGAGTCCGTCAAGGCGGCACAAAAAACGGCCGCCGAGCGATTCGGCGGCCGTTACACATAACCGGGCTCTTCAAGTCAGGGCAGCAACCGCTGGATCTCCTTCAGCATCACGTCCCGCGTAACGGGCTTTTCCAGCACAATCCGGACCGGCAGCCAGTTGGCATCAGGTTCCAGGCTGCAGGTCAGGTTCCAGGCTTTACGCAGGCCTGTCACCACCATCACAGGCATGGACTTGAGTTCCGGGATCTCGGCGATCTGGCGACTGATCTCGATTCCCTCGGTTTCCGTCGCCAGCATGACTTCCAGAACCATCAGGTCGGGCTTTTCCGCCTTCGCCATGGCCAAGGCGCCCGCCCCGTCCGAGGCCACCAGAACGGCATACCCGTTCTGTTTCAGCCAGGTCTCCAGCGACGCCACATAAGCGGCGTCTTTATCGACCAGAAGAATGCGTTTCTTTTCGCTCATGGCGTGCCCAGGGGGCCGGCTTACTTTCCGGCGGCCTTCTTGGCGTCAAACCCGTACTCGCCCAGAATCTTGGCGACCTGGTCCGGCTTGACCTCCGCGTAAACCTTGTCATCCACCAACATGACGGGTGCCAGAGCGCAGGCGCCCACACACCGGGCCACATCGATCGAGAACTGCCGGTCGACCGTGGTCTGCCCCACGTCGATGGCCAGCAACTCCTTCAGGCGGTCCAGCACCTTCCCGGCGCCCTTGACGAAACAGGCCGTCCCGAGGCAGATGGAAATGCGGTGTTTGCCGCGGGGCGTGAAGTTGAAGTAGTGGTAGAAACTGGCCACTCCCGTCACCTTCGCCGTCGGGATCTGCATCAGGATCGACACCGCATCCATGTGTTCCTTGGCCAGGTACCCGAAGTGTTCCTGAACCTTGTGCAACACCGAGATCAGATGGCTTTCCGGACGCGACTTCTGGCGGCAACTCTCAATGTAACTCACCACCGGCTCCGGCAGGATCACCTTCGCCTTCGCCTCTTCTTTCAACATCAATTCCGACTTCATTTGACACCTCGCGGGCATTTGGGTTGATAGTGGGTGTGCAACAGCTCGTGACACCGGTGACTGTTCGGCGCACCCAGGAATTCCTCATACAACGACTCGATCGCGGGATTCTCGTGCGATTTACGCAACGACTTCTCGTGGTCAATCGAATAGAGAGCCTTGGCGCGCATACGGGCCAGATTCGGATCCAGCACATGCATGCCGCGCGGCGGATAAGGCTGGCCACCGCCCGCCACGCAACCACCCGGACACGCCATGATCTCGATGATGTGGTACTGCTTCTCGCCGCTCGCCACCCGATCCAGGAGGTTCTTGGCATTCTGCAGCCCGTTGGCCACGCCGATATTGACGGTCATCCCGTCAATCTGCAGCGACATCTCCTTGACGCCCTCGACCCCGCGGACCTCGTTGAAATCCAACGACTCCAGTTCCTTGCCCGTGATTTTCTCATAGGCCGTGCGCAAGGCGGCTTCCATGACGCCACCCGTGGCGCCGAAGATGTCCGCCGCGCCCGACGACACGCCCAGCGGCGAATCGTAGGAGCCATCGGCCAGATCCCGGAAATCGATACCGAGACACTTGAACATCCAGATCAGCTCACGCGTCGTCAGAACCGCATCCGTGTACGGCTGCCCCGAGGGCGACAGGTGTTCGGCCCGGGCGGCCTCGAACTTCTTCGCCGTGCACGGCATCACCGCCACCACAAAGATGTCCTTGGGATCCAGACCCATCTTCTCGGCGTAGAAGGTCTTCAACAGCGTCGAGAGCATGCTCATCGGCGATTTACAGGTCGAGGTCAGGGGAATCAATTCCGGATAGAACCGTTCCATGAAGTTGACCCACCCCGGTGAGCAGGACGTGATCAGGGGCAGGTTTTCCTTCTTTTGAATCCGGTGAATGAATTCCGAGGACTCCTCGATGATCGTGAGATCGGCGCCGAAGTTCGTATCGAACACCTTGTGGAACCCCGCCATGCGCAAAGCCGTGACGAGTTTCCCGGCGACCGGCGTTCCCGGCTCGTACCCGAACCCTTCTCCGATCGTCGCGCGAATGGCCGGCGCGGTGTGAACCACGACATGCTTGGTGGGATCCGACAGCGCCTCGAACACCTTTTCGGTGGCGTCCTGCTCCACGAAGGCTGCCGTCGGGCAGACATTCACGCACTGCCCGCAATGGATGCAGACCGAATCGATCATCTTGAGTTCGTGCGCCGGGGCCACCACGTTATGGAAGCCGCGATGCTGCAAATTCAAGTTGTGCACGCCCTGGACCTCGTCGCACACCCGCACGCAGCGCCCGCAGAGAATGCACTTCTCCGGGTTGCGATGCACCGGTGACGACTTGTCGATGGCGAACCGCTTCCGCTCGCCCTGGAACAACCGTTCCCGCACGCCCAGATCGAAGGCCAGCTTCTGCAATTCGCACGAGCCGTTGCGGACACAGGTCTGGCAATCCATCGGGTGATTATCCAGGATCAGTTCCACCACATCGCGCCGCAGCCGCCGCAACAGGGGGGACGAGGTCTTGACCTTCATCCCCTCCGTCACCGGGAAACAGCACGAGGCGACCGGATTGCGCTGCCCCTCCACCTCGACCACGCACACGCGGCAGGCGCCGATCGTGCTCAGGTCGGGGTGATAACACAGGCGCGGCACATTGATGTTGATGGAGTCGGCCGCCTGCATGATGGTGCTCTTATCGGGAACCGTCACCTTGACGCCGTCAACCCACAGCGTAATTTTCTTTTCCGTTGTCATGTCTACTTCCTCTTTACTGCATCAAATTTGCACGCTTCAAAGCACTGCCCGCACTTGATACAGCGGGACTGATCGATCACATGGACCTCTTTCGGCTTCCCGTTGATGCACGGCACCGGGCACTTCCGTTTACAGGCCCCGCACCCGATACACTTGACCTCGTCGACGGAGTACGTGATCAAGCCGGCGCAAACGCCGGCGGGACACCGTTTCTCCCTGATGTGGGCCTCGTATTCGTCGCGGAAATGTTTGATCATGCTGATGACCGGATTCGGAGCCGCCTGCCCCAACCCGCAGAGCGACGTCTTCTTGATCGTGTCGCCCAGCCGCAGCAATTTCTCGATGTCGCCTTCCATACCGCGTCCCGAGGAAATCCGCTGCAGGATTTCAAGCATGCGCTTGGTCCCTTCCCGGCAGGGCGTACACTTGCCGCAGGACTCATCCTGGGTGAAATCCAGGAAGAACCGGGCCATGTCCACCATGCAGGAATCCTCGTCAATGACGATCATCCCGCCGCTGCCCATGATCGAGCCCGCCGCCGCCAGTGATTCGTAGTCCACCGGCGTATCCAGGCAGGATTCCGGCAGGCAACCGCCCGCGGGACCGCCCGTCTGGACGGCCTTGAACTTCTTGCCGCCGCGGATTCCGCCGCCCACCTCGAAGACCACCTCGCGCAGCGTGGTGCCCATCGGCACCTCCACCAGGCCGGTGTTGCAGACCTTGCCGGCCAGGGCGAACACCTTCGTGCCCTTGCTCTTCTCGGTCCCGATCGAACTGAACCACTCCGGGCCATCCAGGATCACCACCGGGATATTGGCCAGGGTCTCGACGTTGTTGATGACGGTCGGTTTACCCCACAGGCCCGACGCCGCCGGATAAGGGGGACGTGGACGCGGCATGCCGCGGTCGCCCTCGATCGAACGGATCAGGGCGGTTTCCTCGCCGCACACGAACGCCCCGGCACCCAGCCGCAGGTCGATATCAAAATCCCATTTCGTGCCGAAAATGTTCTTGCCCAGGAACCCGGCCTTGCGGGCCGCCTCAATGGCCACTTCCAGGCGCTTGATGGCCAAAGGATATTCCGCGCGAATGTAGACGTAACCCTGTTTCGCGCCGATCGCATACCCGCCGATAATCATCCCTTCCAGGATGGTGTGGGGGTCGCCCTCGATCGTGCTGCGGTCCATGAACGCGCCGGGATCTCCCTCATCCGCATTGCAGATGATGAATTTCTCCTCGCTCTTCTGGGCGGTGGCGAAGTTCCACTTCACCCCCGTCGGGAACCCGCCGCCCCCGCGCCCCCTCAGGCCGGACTTGGTGACGGCATCCACCACATCCTGGGGTGTCATCATGGTGAGCGTCTTCACGGCGGCTTCGTAGCCGCGCACGCTCAGATACTCGTCCAGGCTTTCGGGATCGATGATCCCGCAATTCCGCAGGGTCATGCGCAACTGCCGGCCGAAGAAAGGCACATCGCCGAAGACCGGGAAAAAGCGGTTCGTTACGCGATCGCCCTGCCAGACATTTTCCGCCACCGGCTGACCGCCCGTAAAGTGCTGCTTGACGATCTTCGCCACAACCTCCGGCGTGAGTTTCTGATACATGACGCCATCGGGATAGACGAACGCCACCGGCCCGACCTCGCACAAGCCCTGGCAGGCGGAACGGGTGACCGCCACCTTCCCCTCGAGCTTATGTTTCGCGATCTCGTCCTTGAACGCCTGCCCGATGTCCGGTGTCGTATCCTTATGACAATGCGACCCGCCGCACACGCTGACAACATAGTGCGCCGCCTTCGTCCCGGCCTGCTGGCGCATGGTCAACTCAGCGACCGGCTTGCCGCCCAGAATGTGCGACTCGAAAACCTTATCCGCCTTTTCGGGCGTCATGTGCATGTATTTACTGGGAATGGCACCGGCGCTCAGGACCGTGACAACCGGCTCCATGTCGCACTTGCCCGTACAACCCACCCGCCCCACGACAACATCCTTGAGGTCGTGCTTCTTGATCAACTCTTCAATCCGCTTATGAACCTCGTTGGCGCCGGCCGCATTCTCGCATGTGGCCGATCCCACCGTGATCCGCATCCTGGCTTTGAACTTCTGCTCAAAAAGCCGCTTCTCGGCTTTTTGGCGCAGTTCAAGCAACCGTTCCATGGGTTTACTCATACCTGCTTCCTTTTGTCCTTATTCTTGCTAAGACGGTGCCGGAACTCCCCGGCCCGCCTGAAAACCCGATTCGCAAACTCCGTCACCCTGCGGGCACTCTCGGCTCGCTGATTTTTACCGCATACGCCAGTTCCCTGAGACTCGCGAGAAACCGGGCATCCACCAGCGAAACTTTTCTTGGCACAATGATGTGAGCCGTCGTCAGATTCAATAAGCCGCGCACACCCGCTACAATAAGCCAATCCGCAACCTGCTGGGCCGCCGGGAACGGTACGGCCACAATGCCGATATCCACCACCTGCTCGCCGACCACGGCCGGCAATTCCGCCATGCCCTGCACCAGCAGCTTGCCGACCTTTTTTCCGGCCATGGCCGGATTGCTGTCAAACACGCCGCAAATCCGAAAACCCTGCCGGGAGAATTCTTCATGCTGGGCCAGGGCGCGGCCCAGATTCCCCGCGCCCACCACGACACAACTCGTCTCACGATCCGCCCCCAGGGTCGAAGCCAGTGAAGCCTCCAACCCGGCGGTGGAGTACCCGCGCTTTGAAATGCCGAAAAAATCAATATGCGAAAGATCCTGGCGCACCGTCGAACTGGTCAACCCCAAGGCCTCGGCCAGTTCGGTTGAAGACACCCAGTCCATCCCCGCCTGCCGAAGGCACTGGGTATGCGACAGATACTTCGTCAATCGACGCACCACGGCCACCGGGATTTTTTGATTATGACCGTCTTTTGAATCCACAAGCCGAACCCTTTTTAGCCCAAAACGGAGTTCCTCTTACCACCCACGCCCATCGCCGTCAAACTTTTAACGTTATTTATTTCACGACAACCGGTTCGTCGGGCAGTTCGTTGTCCGAGGGAGTCGACAACGGATATTCTCTGGCGAGAATTTCGGTCATGGCCTGGAGCCCCTGCACCAGACCTTCTTCAAACCGGCCGGCGGCAAAGTATGCCTCCATGGAACGGCAGATGGCCGCCCACTCCTCCGGGCCCACCCGTCGGTGAAGGCCCCGGTCCGCCACAATCTCGACATGGCGATCCGCCAACAGAAGATAGATCAAAACGCCGTTATTCTCTTCTGTATCCCATACCCGGAGAATTGAAAAAACGTCACGAGCCCGCTCAGGCGGCTGCTCGTTACGCAACAACCGGCGCCAGTCCAGCACGCTCTCCACCGCAAACCGCACCTCACCGCGATGCCGCCGCTCACTCGTCCGGATCGCCTCCGTGATGGCATTCATGACCGGCACGGGGAAAGCCCGCCGAAGCGTCCACGGCGGGGTCAGAAAATGTCTTAGAATCCGTTTGAAATTCATATTCATTCACCACCGTCCCGAAGCACCACCCCCGCCAAAGCTCCCTCCGCCGCCACTGAAACCGCCCCCGCCGCTTGACCCGCTGCTCCAGCCGCCCCCACCGCTGCTATAGCCGCTGTAGCCTCCTGACTCCCGGCTTGCCGACGCCAGAAGGAAGATCAACAAAAAGGCAATCACACCGGATACCACACCCGCCAGCCACGATCCGAGAATCATGAAAATGATCACCCCGACCGCGCCTCCTCCGATCAGCCCGGCCCCGATGCGGCCCACGAGCGCGCTAATCGCCATCGAGACGACGACAGAGGCCGTAATCAATGAGACCCAAATTCCACCCGTGGCATCGTCATTCGTTCGTGGTGTCGATACCGGTGCCGGCAGAGGTTCCCCTTGGATTGTCAGAATGATTCTTCCGACACCCGCCTGGATACCGCCGAAAAAATTACCGGCCTTGAAGAAGGGCACAATGATTTCATTGATGATCCGACTGGCCGTCGCATCCGGGAGCGCCCCTTCCAAGCCGCGGCCGACCTCGATCCGCAGAGTCCGATCACCCTTGGCAACCAGCAGGATCACCCCGTCATCGACCCCTTGCCTTCCGATCTTCCACTGATCGGCCACCCGTATGCCGAACTGTTCAATCGTCTCCTCTCCCGTGGAGGGGACCATCAGGACCACCACCTGTGATCCTTTGGCGGCTTCGAATTGCTGCAGGGTCCCTTCCAGTTGCTGGCATTGGGCGGGCGTCAGGGTCGCTGTCAGGTCCGTCACTCGCCCTTTCAGCGGGGGGATTCCCACCGGCGCAGCCCCTACCCCGGAACAGACCAGCATGCAGCTCAGAACCCAGACGACACCGAAACAGAAGTGCTTCACTTGAACTCGACTGTGGGCGGCTTCGCCAAGGCCTTCTCGTTCTCGATGGTGAACGTCGGCTTGACCGAATAACCAAACATTTTGGCGGTGAAGTTCACCGGGAAGGAACGGACTGTGATGTTGTAGTTCTTCACAGCCTCAATATACCGGTTGCGGGCCACAGATATCCGGTTCTCGGTGCCCTCCAACTGAGCCTGCAGATCGCGGAAGATACCATCCGCCTTCAGCTGCGGATAATTCTCGGCCACGGCCAGCAAACGCCCCAGCCCCGTTGATAAGGCATTCTGGGCCGCAACGAACTTCTGGAAGGCCTCCGGGTTGTTGATCAAGTCCGCCGTTGCCTGGATGGACCCGACCTTCGCACGAGCCTCCGCCACCTGGGTGAGAATCTCCTTTTCATGGGAGGCATATCCCTTGACGACATTGACCAGGTTCGGGACGAGATCCGCACGCCGCTGATACTGATTCAGCACTTCCGCCCAGTCCGCCTTGATCTGCTCATCAGAAGATTGAATGCGATTGTAGCCGCAACCGCTCATTCCCAGGCACAATCCAAACACCATGACCCAAGCCAGAATTGTTCTCATCGTCCATCCTTTCGCTTTAAGTTTCTGATTTAATCAGAAGTGCACAACCCCCACAAGAATTTGATTGCATCCGACCATGCGATTCACTATTGTTCGCGAGAAGATACGTGAAAGCGGTCTTGTCAGTATGGAGGTGAACGGGTAGGCAGGAGACAGAAACAGAGTCGATCGTGTTAAGAGTTGTTTGGTTTTTTTAGAAGATATATTTGGTTGAGGAGATAGTTGTGAATATTTACGTTGGCAATTTACCGTATGAGACGACGCAGGAAGATATCCGCAAGAACTTCGAAGCGTTTGGAACCGTTGAATCTGTGAACATCATCCAGGACCGTGAGACCGGTCGCTCCAAAGGGTTCGGTTTCGTTGTCATGCCTGACAATGCCCATGGACAAGCCGCGATTGCCGCCTTGAACGACAAGGATTTGGGCAGCCGCAAGATGAAGGTGAACGAAGCCCGTCCGCGCACGGATGCACCGAGCGGTGGCGGTTTCGGCGGTGGTGGTGGTGGCGGAGAGCGCCGCGAACGCCGTTGGTAACACCCGTTACATGACGATCGACAGGCCTGGGGTTCGCCCCGGGCCTTTTTTTTGCCCCGAACCGACTGCCGTTCAACCGAACAGGGACAATTGCCCCGCGTCCTTGCCCTTGCGTTTGCGCCGGGCGAGCTTCGGCTGACCCGCATCGCCGAACTCCCCCTCCTCAAGATTCGCCAGGATCTCCTTGGCGCGATCGATGACCTCGAGCGGCAGGCCGGCCAGCCGCGCCACCTGGATGCCGTAACTCTTGTCGGCCGTGCCCGGCACGATCTTGCGCAGAAACGCAATCTGATCGTTGCGTTCGCTGACAAGCACGGTGTAGTTCTTAACGCCGCTCATGGTCAGCGACAAGTCCGTCAATTCGTGATAGTGGGTTGCAAAGAGCGTCTTGGCCTTGACCTTCTCGTTGTTGTGCAGGTGTTCCGCCACCGCCCAGGCAATGCTGATCCCGTCAAAGGTGCTCGTCCCCCGTCCGATCTCGTCCAGAATGATCAGGCTGCGGGAGGTCGCATTGTTCAGGATGTTGGCGGTCTCCTGCATCTCGACCATGAACGTGCTCCGCCCGCGCGCAATGTCGTCACTGGCCCCCACCCGCGTAAACACCTGGTCGACAACCCCGACCTCGGCGGCGGCGGCGGGCACAAAGGAACCCATTTGCGCCATGATCACAATCAGGCCCACCTGCCTGATATAGGTCGATTTGCCGGCCATATTCGGCCCCGTCAAAACAATCAGCTGGTTGGCTGTCCCATCCAGCAGGGTGTCGTTGGGAACGAAACGCTCGGCCTCCGGCATGCTTTCGATCACCGGGTGCCGCCCATCCTTGATCCACAAACGGTCCCCCGGCGACACCACCGGCCGCACGTACCCCGCCACCACCGCCCGCTCGGCCAGGGAGCCCAGCACATCCAGGTGCGCCACGGCGGCAGCGGTCCGCTGGACTTCCCCGGTGTGCGCGACCATTCGATCCCGGATCTCTGAAAAAATCTCATACTCCAGTGCCACCGCGCGTTCCTGAGCTCCGGAAATTTTCCGTTCATACTCCTTCAGTTCGGGCGTCACAAACCGCTCGCAGTTGACCAGCGTCTGCTTGCGGATGTATTCCGCCGGGGCGTTCGCCAGCTGTCCCTTCGAAATCTCGATATAATAGCCAAACACCTTGTTGTGCCGGACCTTCAACGTCTTGATCCCGGTCCGGGCCTGTTCCCGCGTCTGGTACTCCGCCAGCCACTGGCGACCTTCCGAAGCCGCCGCGCGCAGCTCATCCAGTTCGGCGTGGTATCCGCGGCGGACGATCCCCCCCTCCTTCAAGGTTGCCGGCGGCTCGTCCTCAATGGCCCGCGCGATCAGGTCGACCATCTCTGGCAGCAAAACCATCCCCTGCCCCTGCTCGCGCAGCAAGGCCGACGTGTGCTCGATCACCAGTAGCCGGACGTCCGGCAGCGCCGCCAGGGAAGCGCCCATCGCCCGCAGATCGCGCCCGTTCCCGCTGCCCGCACTCAGCCGCGCAATCAGGCGTTCCAGGTCGCGAATGCCCTCCAGCCGCTCCCGCAGCGTACGCAGGAAAACCCGGTCCCCTACCAGGGCTTCCACCCCGTCCAGCCGTCGATTAATACCGCCAACCTCCGCCATCGGACGGAGCACCCATTCCCGCAACAGCCGTGCGCCCATCGGCGTCCGGGTCGCATCCAACGTCCCAAGCAGGGTAAACGTTCCATGGCGGTCATCGCCCCGGCGCGGAATCAGGTCCAGATTCACACAGGTGGCCTCGTCCAGCATCATGAAGTCAGCCGGATTCCGGACCCGCAGCGAGCGGACATGCTGCACCGCCCGGTGCAGGTCTTCCTGGACATAATGCAGAATCGCCCCGGCCGCCCCTACCGCCGCCGCCTTATGCTCACAACCAAACCCTTCCAGCGAGTGCACGGCGAAATGGCGGATCAACCGGTCGCGGGCCACATCGTAACGGAACACCCAATCCTCACACCCGGTCATCATGACGCCGCCCAGGTTCGCCACGAGTTCCTTCATCCGGGGATCGTTCAACTGCTCCGCGGGCACCACACATTCCCGGGGCGCATACATCCGCAGCACATCCGCCAAAGGCGCAATGTCGGAGCCTTCCTCCACCCAAAACGCCCCGGTGGAAATATCCAGCATGGCCAGCCCGAACGAATCGCCGTTCCGGCACAAACTGCCCAGATAGTTGTTCTGCACCGACGTCAGGATCGTGTCCTGCATCACCGTCCCCGGCGTGACGATACCGGTGACCTCACGCCGCACAATGCCCTTGGCTGCGGCAGGATCCTCAACCTGGTCGCAAATGGCCACCTTCTTACCGGCACGAATCAGCTTGGCGAGATAACTGTCCGCCGAATGGAACGGCACACCGCACATGGGAACGTCCTGCCGCCGCGTCAACGTGATGTCAAGGATCCTGGAGGCTTCCTTCGCATCCTCAAAAAACATCTCGTAGAAATCGCCCAGCCGGAAAAATAAAATGGTGCCGGCCGGAAGCTTGTTCCGGATCTGCCGGTACTGCGCCATCATGGGCGTCACGGTATCCCCGCTCATACTCGCCTCGTTTTCATTTCAGGCTTTGCTCCGCCGGACCATGCCGTCGGCCAGGCCCTGCCACTGGTCCACCGACAGGCGTTCCGGCCGAATCTTCGGGTCCAATCCCAGATCCTCCAGTGCGGCCGTCGCCTGATCGGGATCAACCCCCAAACTGGCGCTGACCCGGTGCAGGATGGTGGCCATTTGTTTGCGCCGGAAGGAAAAGGCCGCCTTGGTCAACTGCCGGAAGAAAAGCAAATTTGCCGGCTCGACCGCAAGCCCCGGCAACCGGTCCAATTGCACCACGGCGGAACGTACTTTCGGGGCCGGACAAAAGCAAGAGGGACTGATCACCTTCACGATCTGGACCGCATACACCCGCTGGGCCCACACGCCCAGCAACCCCCGCTGCTCATCACCCGGACCGGCCGACAACCGTTCGCCCACCTCGAGTTGAACGGTCACCGTGATCCGGACCGGCGGATGGGGAAGGGCAAAGAGCTCCATCAGGATTCGGCTGCCAACCGAATAAGGCAGATTCGAGACAACCTTCGTAACCCCTTGTTGCTCGAGAAAAAGAGGATCCAGCTCCAGGAAATCGGCATGCACGAGGTGAACCGTTGGATGCCCCGCGAACTGTTCGTCCAGATAGGCGTGGAGTTTCCGATCCTTCTCGACGGCAACCACCCGACCGGACCGTTCCGCCAGGGACTCGGTCAAAACGCCCAGTCCCGGCCCCACCTCCAGCACCACGTCATCCGGACCGGGATCAGCCGACCCGACAATGATATCCCGGATATTGGCGTCGATCAGGAAATTCTGACCCAACGCGCCATGCGGCTGGATCTCCCTTTGACGAAGCAACGCCTGCACTTGCGAGGGACTGGTCAGTTTCACCCTGCCTCCACCTGACAATGCGTCCTCACTGCCCCGCCGTTTTCACGATCTGAATGAAGGCATCCTTCTTGAGCCGTGTGATCCACAACTCAAAGAGGCGTCGGATTTCCTTGCGGCGCAGGTCCTTTTCAATCGCAACGCACACTTCATCGAAAGGAACCGCCCCGGCGGTCTGCCGCTCCTCGACCTTGAGGATATAGTAATCGCCATCGACCGTCAGAGGTCCGCTAATCGCTCCTGCGGCCGAACCCGCAACGCCCTCCGCAAGCTCCTTGCGCAAGTCGGTCGGCTCCATCCAGCCCCAGTCTCCGCCCGTCTGGGCCTTCCCGTCTTCCGAAACCCGGCGCGCCTGGTCGGCGAAGTCCTCACCCGCTTTCAATTTGGCTACGGTGTCCTGGGCCTGCTTGAATCGGATGGCACGATCAGTGTCATTGGTGGAGCCATGGATCAGGATGACCCGCAGTTTGACCCGCTCAGGACGGCTATATTTGGCGGGATTCGAATCGTAGACCTGCCTGACTTCACGGGGTGAGACCACACTCTGGCTCTCCACCTCACGACCGCGCATAAGCCCCACGACCACCCGCTCCCGCATCCGCTTGCGCCATTCGTCCAAGGACATATGCTCGTCCTTCAGCGTCTTGATGAAGGATGGGCGATCACCCCCGAACCGTTCCTGAATGAATTCCGACTCCCGCTTCTCGACATGCTTCTCAACCGCTTCCTTGTTGATCTTGGTATCGGCCTCGTAGGCCTTCATGATCAACTTGGTGGCGATCAGATCCTGCAGCGCATTGTCGTAGGCTTCCTGGAGCCTGTCGCGAAGTTCTTCGCCCTGATAGGTCTCCCGCAATTCGGGAATCAGGGGCGCGATCAACTCCTTGACCTCACCTACGGTGATAACCGAGTCGTTCACATAGCCCGCGATCCCCTCGACTGTCACGGTCTCTGCCCACCCCCACCTCGCCAGGCAAATCAACAGAGCAAAATAAACTTGGTATTTCATCCGAATGCACCTCTTGGCCACCTGCCGCAGGACCGGATCGTCCCCGACAAATCGACGGTGGCGACTATGGCACAGGGGCCTCCGCCCCGCAACGGAAAACAGCCCCCAGACGGCAATTGTAATGATGGACACGCCACCTGCCGGCTTGTCCGGCAGGCGCGAAAGATGGGTCGGAAAAAGCACGCTTTCCCCGACCCATCTCCCGCTCCCGTGATGCAAGGTCACGGGGGGCTCCTTCCTGCGAGAACAACCGTTTCGCACTTGAAATCCATGAAGCCCTGACGCAGGATGCCTTTTCTTCAGGACAGGACGGGGAGCCTGCCATCAGGCGGGATAAAGGAGCATTCAAGATGATGACCGAGCAAAGTATGATGATGGGGTTGGGATTGGGCATGGCCATGATATTGCAGGTTGCCACGGCTGCGGAAGCCGTGAAGCCCGCTGCCGGGGGCTTTGGCGCTCCTGAAGACATCACCTTCAAGGCGCTGTTCGACGGATCGCCGCAGAAATATGTTCAACTGACGCCGGCAACGGGAGTCAGCCCCACCAAGCCGGTCGATGTGTTGCTGGCGTTTCACGGGCACGGGTCCGACCGCTGGCAGTATATCAATGACGGCCGGGGCGAATGCAAGGGGGCCCGTGACTTTGCCGCGGCGCACGGCATGATCTACATCTCGCCGGATTATCGGGCCGCCACATCATGGATGGGACCGGCGGCCGAGGCGGACGTGAAACAGATCATCGGACTGCTGCGCAAGAAACACAAAGTCGGCCGGGTCTTCCTGACGGGAGCATCCATGGGCGGAACCTCCGTCCTGATCTTCGCCGCCCTGCACCCCGATCTGGTGGATGGGGTCACCTCCCTCAACGGCATGGCGAACATGGAGGAATACAAGGGCTTCCTGCCGGCCATCGCAGCATCGTATGGCGGCGACAAGAAGACGAAGCCGGAGGAGTACAAAAAACGGTCCGCCGAGCTTTTTCCTGAAAAATTCACCATGCCCGTGGCATTTGCCGTGGGCGGCAAGGATGGGATCGTTCCGCCTGACAGCGTACGCCGCCTGGCCGCCAAACTGAAGGACATGAAGCGTGACGTGTTGATGATCGACAACCTGAACGGGGGCCATGCGACGTCCCATGCGGACACCACGGCGGCGCTGGAGTTCATGCTCAAAACCGCCACGGCGAAGCCGAAAAAGAAAACCGCATTCTGATCTGAGCCTGCCCGGCTCAGGGAACGGCAATCCATTGCCGCGAGGCACTGCTCTTGAGAATGGCCTCCGTGAGCTTGATGATGTGGTGCGCCTCGGCAAAGGTGGCGAAGTCACTCTTATCCACGCCCGGGCGCTTGCCGTCGGCAATGTACTTGTAGAAGCTGTAGATGTTGTTCCGGAACGCGTCATTCCAGCCTTCGGGATGTCCCTTGGCCAGATAGGAATATTCCTTGGCGCCAGCGCTCAGGTTATTGGGGTTGCGCATGATCTGCAGGTTGTCCTTATCGCGGTGCCCCATCCACATCTGATCGGCAGTCTCCTGATTCCAGTACATCGAGGCCTTCGTTCCATCGATCTCGAAGTTGAAGAAGCAGCCGCGCCCCGCACTGACCTCCGACACGTGGAAGACGCCATGTACGCCGTTGTCCATCTTGAAGAGAACGGCCCCGTAGTCCTCCGTGGTGATCTTGCGGTCCTCATATTCGACATTCTTGTTCAGCGCAAAGGTTTCCACCTGGGTCGTCGGCTTTTTCCGCACGGGCAGCACCGTGACCAGATCCGCGCACACCTCGACGATCCTGGCTCCGACGACGTGCTGCACGGCATCCATCCAGTGGCTGCCGATATCGGCGATGCAGCGTGAGGGACCGGAGATGTCCGGCTCGATGCGCCAGTTGTAGTCGGTTTCATAAAGCAGCCAATCCTGGAGGTAGGACCCGTGCGCAAGGGTAACCTTGCCGATCTCACCCGAGGCCACCTTGTTGCGCATCTCCTGCACCAGCGGGTTCATCCGGTAGTTGAAGTTGACGGCTGCCACGGTCTTGGGATGCTGCGCGAGCAATTCGACCATCCGGCCGCTTTCGTCGCTATTCTTGGCCAGCGGTTTTTCGCTCAAAATATGCTTACCGGCCTTGATGATTTTCTGATTGATCTCAAAGTGCAGGTTGTTGGGTGTACAGTTGTGAACCGCTTGGATCTCAGGGTCGGCCAGCAGCGCCTCGACGGTGTCATAACATTTGGGAATAAAAAACTCCGCGGCCTTTTTGCGGGCCAGCGCCGTATTGGCGTCGGCCACAGCCACCAGTTCCGTGAACCCGATGCGGCGGATCGCCTCCAGATGGCTGACGCCGATGTACCCCATCCCGATAATGCCAACCTTGATTCTCTCCATGGTCTTCCCCTGCTATTGGATTTGATCGTTCACTGCAGATGACGCACACATGATACATAAGCCATATTGGCGGAGGGGGAGGGATTCGAACCCCCGGTACCTTGCGGCACTCCGGTTTTCAAGACCGGCGCGTTAAACCACTCTGCCACCCCTCCATAAATCCGGAAGGAAACTAAATCAACCCCGAGCGCTTATCAATGGAAAACACTGGCACCCCATAGGGACGCCGATGATGCCTCGGCCCTGGCTCCCCCGCGCACAGCGCGGTGCTACATTTCCATCCACACGCTCTTTCCGATGTAGCACCGATCTGTGATCGGTCACCCTCAGCCCTTCGGCTGGGTGTTCAGCCACTGGATGAACTCCTTCCAGCGCGCTGTCCAGACGGTCATGGCACTCACCTTCTCGGCGGCACTCAGCGAACTGTACTGCAGGGAATTCTGGGCAAGCTGCTTCAGGTCGGCAAGATCAAGATCCCAGGCCATAAACGCCGCGTAGAAATCATGCGAGAACGTCCCCTGCATCATGCCGGGATCATCGGGACTGAGCGTCACAGGAAGCCCGGCCCGCATCCAGAAAACCGCCGGATGATTCCGCAAATCCGGAACGTACCCCAGCACCTGGTTGCTGATGGGGCAGACTTCGATTGCAATCTTCTGCTCGCGGACCCGCTCAAGCAACAGCGGGTGTTTGGCAAGCGCCAGCCCGTGCCCGATCCTCCGGCTGCGAAGCAGAAGCGCCTCAAACAGGTTCTCGTTTTCAGTCCAATTGCTCTCCCCGGCATGGAAGAAGAAAGGCAGATCGATTCCCGCCGCACGCGCCTCCTTGTCAATCGCAAGCCATTGATCCAGAAAATCGATCAAGGCATGCGAACGGTCTTCCTCGTTCACCAGGTCGAACCCGACCACGAAGTCGGGGTTGAGTTTTCTCAATCGCAGCGCCTCCCGCAGGTACTCGCCGGTCCTCTCAGGCGCAGCGACCCGCTCCCGGCTGGAAATAAGTTTAAGTTGGAAATCCGGGTATTGCCTACGCACATCCGCCAACACCTCCCGATACTGGGCAACGGCGGCATCCCCTCCCGCGGCCTTCCCCTCCAGATCAGTCGGACCTGAAAGAAATGCCCTCAATTCCAGCACCTGGACATTCTCCGCCGCAGCCGCCTCAAGCTCCCGGCGGGCAAACTCGCGGGACACGGGGGCATAGTCCTCGATGGCAAATACGCGCGACCAGCATTTCTCAAACTGGGCCCAGATATCCGGATGGGCAAGATTATCCCGCCCCAGGGTTATCCCCCGATAAAGCTGCTCATCAAATTCCACCCGGTTCGTCGACGCATCGCGCAAATCCTGGACAAGCTTCCACTGGGCATCAGGGGGACGGGCAAAAAAAGCCAACGCGCCCTTGACCCCCGTTGCCGTATCCGGCCCGGTAAAGACATAGCAGTGGGGAAGATAGGTGGCGTACGCGATCAACCAGTGCAGGTCCTGAATGGCGCCGGGGTGCGCGTGAAGAATCGCCCCCTTGGGCATTCTTTTGAACACCGCCATCAAAGGAGAAGCGTCGACATCGGCCCTGGCCTCAAGAAAGTTCCGGGCAGGCGGAAACGCCCCGCGGGTCCGCTGCATTTCTTTCAGGCGAAGCCCCTGGAGGATGTCGTTGGCAGCCTTCTCCTCCACCGACAGGACCTGATCGGCCGAAAAACTCCGGGCGTGCTCCGCCTGGATCCACTTGCCGCGTTCCTTCAGATAAGCCTCCCGGGAGGAGAGCGGATCCGGCGCCGTCAGGCAACAGCAGGACGACAGAAAGAGAACGGGAACAACAAGGGCCCATGAAAAAGGGCGCCACATCATAGCTACAAAGGCAGATGATAATTTGGGATGATTCATAGTTATCCGATTACTGAGAGAAGGGAGAGTGGTGCACCCGGAGGGAGTTGAACCCCCACACCTTTCGGCATAAGAACCTGAATCTTACGTGTCTGCCAATTCCACCACGGGTGCCCGTGAAAGATGGGGCATACAGATATCAACATCCCCACGCCCCTGTCAACAGTTTCGTGGGCATTATCCCAATCGCAACTGAACGATCTTTTTCTTGATCAATTGAACATGGCGGTTTTCCTCTTCCCGCAGTTCAGCCACCAGATCCTTTACCAACTCAACGTGGCTGTTGGTGGCAACTTCATCATAGAAACGGCGGGCGGCTTCCTCTTTTTTCAGTGCCGCCTGCAGAATCTCCATCGGCGAAGAAAGTTTATCGGGTTTATCCATAGTCCCACCACCCTCTTTCAATTCGGTTTCAGAATGCCAGCCACCCCAACCCAACCAACCCTGCGCCAAACACCACTCCGGCGCCCCCCACAACCCGGCATTGGCCCGTTGTGCCACACAGCATCTGGGCGGTCTTCCGGAACCGGTAAGGGGCCAGCACCAGAGCCATTCCGGCAATCACCCAGACATACGCCAACACCACCAGTATCAAACGGAGAGCAGACGGCTGAAAAGCCGCAGCCTCGAGCACCGGACTCGCCACCAGCAACAGCAAGCCCCCCAGCGCTCTCGCGGCCAGCAAGTCCGCCATGAATATCGAGATTAACAGGTAGAGAATCGGTCCGGCCACGTACAACCAACCCTTGTAGGCATCGAACCACCCGAGCGGCATTTCCCGGACCAGATAGACCGACCAGACGATGCACATCGCCGCCAGAATCCGACCCGCCCAGTCATGCCGGGGGAACGCTTTCACCACCTTGAGCGCACCGGTCGGGTTCACCAGCATCGGCGAGGCGAGCAGCAGGTGAAGGATCCCTATCGCCATAAAACAGGAGGCCAGCGTTATCATATTCCATCCTCTCCCACAACCGAACCATAGAGTGTCTGGGGCCCCACACGTTCCACCAGAACTTTTACTGTATCACCCGCCTTGATCGCAGCGCGAGGCTCAAAAATCGTGATCTTGCTGGTGGTGGTGCGCCCGGCCCAACGGTCCTGATTGCGCAGGCTCGGCCCCTCGGTCAGAACCTCCACCACTTTCCCGACCAGCACGCGGTTGAGGTCAAGACCCCGCCGGTCCTGATCCTCAAGCAGCACATGATTGCGGCGCATTTTTTCGTCCGGCGTAACGTCGTCGACCATGCTGGCCGCCGGCGTACCCTCGCGCGGGGAATACTTGAAAATATAGGCGTTATCAAATCCTGCGGCATCCATCAAAAGTCGCGTCTGCTCGAAATCCGCCTCCGTCTCCCCGGGGAACCCCACAATCACATCCGAGGTCAAGGCCAGGGAGGGCACGGACGCCCTCAGCCGCGCCACCGCTGCGAGGTAGGTTTCCGCCGTATAGCCACGCCGCATCGCCTTCAGGATCCGATCCGATCCCGATTGGACCGGGAGGTGCAGATGGTCGCAGACCCCTTTTAATTCGCCCATGGCACGCGCCAGTTCCTCCGTGCAACCGGAAGGATGTCCGGAGGTGAACCGGACACGCTGGATGCCCGGAACCCCGGAGACCTCCTCCAACAACCGGGGCAACGCTTCCATGAAACCATGCCGCGAAACATGCGCTTCGGGATAGACGACATTGGCCCGTCCGTAGGACATCACACTCTGCCCCAGCAGCGTAACCTCCTTGACCCCGTCTCCGGCCAAAGCCCCGATTTCCCTCATAATACTCTCCGCCGGGCGGCTCCATTCCCGACCCCGCACGGTAGGTACGATGCAGTAAGCACAGTGTCGGTCGCACCCCAGCAGGATATTAACGAAAGCCAGAACCTGGCCGGACAAATGTCCCGCAAGCGCCTCCGGTTCGGTCTCCTCCTCCCCCACATCGACAATCGGGCCGCGCCCCGCGCGTATGGCCTCGATCACGGCAGGCAGGGCGCTCAACCGGTGCGTGCCCACGGCAAAATCCAGGCCGTCAATCCGCTTGAGGGCCTCCCGGCCGATCCGCTGAACCATGCACCCCACCGCCCCCACAATCAGGTGGGGCCGCTCCCTCTTCTCAACCCCCATCAGCCGTAGTTTCCCGACCGCCTTGTCCTCGGCCTTGCCACGCACACTGCAGGTATTGATCAGAATTACGTCCGCCTCGTCTTCACGCTCCGTCAACCGGTATCCCTGCCGCACCAGCAGCGCCCCGATCGCCTCACTGTCACGGACATTCATCTGGCAACCATAGGTCCGGATATGGACCGCAAGCACGTGGTTTATCCCCTGCTGCCCCATCATGATGCTCCATCCTTCTGCTGCGGACGATCCGCCCCGCGTTTTTCCCGGGACAAATTAAAAAGACTCCAACGGGGTTTATCGAGTGTTCCTTCCAGCCGGAATTCAAACAGGCGGCTGACCGGATACGCCAGGGCCCGCATCGCCTGGCCCATGATCGTCTTGTCCTTCATGGGCCGGACCTGCACATCAAACGCGAGTTTGCCGTTGAGGGTGCAGTCGCCCCGCGCCGTCAGGCTCAACACATCACCTTCAATCTGAATGTCCCGGCTGCTGATCCGGCCCTCCCGAACCTCAAAAGGAATACGAACCTCGGTTTGTTTGGGCGCAAAATTGACCCCCGGCAGGGCTTTCGCCAGCAGGTTGGTCATGCCTCCGAACAGCGGCAAGCTGAACACCAACCCGCGCCGTACCGTCACATAACCCTGCCCGGTCGCGGTGTCACCCTGCCCGGTCCCCATTCGCCCGGATAAATCCAGGCTTCCGTACAGCCGTCCCTCGGTCGTCAGGGTCGAGTTGGTGTCGAAAAGGTTTTTGAGCGCCTGAAAATCGACGTGGAAAAGTTCGCCCTTCATTTCGTACCTTGTCCGCACCTCCGCCCCGCCTTCCGGAATGAAGGCTGCCGACCCTGCAAAGGAACCGCCGCCGATCTTGCCTCTCACGTCGGCCAGCAGATTGGTAGAGCCCTTCATCTGGAACTTGAAGGAGCACTCATCGGCCACGAACCGCCCCACCCCGATATCGGGTCCCTCTACCACGGCCTCCATATCGGAGCACCGGGGATCCTCGTAACCCACCGTCCCCCTGGCATAAATCCGCGTTCCCCGGCCGAATCGACAGTCATCCAGAACACTCCCCGCCTCAATGCCGACAATCTGCGCGAAAAGGGGAACATCAATGCCGGAAACCACCTCGAAGTCAGCCCGGCCGGCATCGAAATCCAGTTTCAATTTCCCATCAACATGGCGCCCCGCCACGACAAGCACCAGGGGATCAAGATTCATCCGGCGACAACCCGGTCTCCCCTCGTAAGATCCCTCCATGTTGGCAAACGCAATACCGGCGCCCCGGTAGGCAAAATTGGCGGCCTGAACTCGCCCGGTCACCTGCAGCATCCCCGCCTGTCCCGGCGTATAATTGAACAAAAGATCGCAGCCGGGCGGCTCGGCGGGAAAAGAAAACCATTCCAGAAGGCGACCGATTGCGGGAACCTCCAGAGCGCGGCAGAGCGGCATCAGGATGTGCGGATCGAATGAGGTTGCCATCTTTCCGTGCACGCCCTCCTTCCAGAGCCAGAAACACTCGCCCTGAATCCCGCCACGCTGCTGTTCACGGCCGACCATGCCCGACAGCGAGAGGGCCTCTCCACCCCGACTATCCATATGGATCAGACTCGTCATCCTCTCAACCCAAACCCCGAGAAAATCGAAATGTTCGAAGGACAGGATCACGTTTACAGGGTCCATGGGCTTCACAGGAAAACCGGCCTTCCCGTCTCCTTCGGCTGGATCCGGCCTGGTTTCCCGGGGAAGCGCGAGGGGGCGCGCCTGCCCCTCCCTGACCGTGATGCTTTTGAGTCGGCCCCATCCGGTCTGACGGGGATGAAGGATATTAAACAAAATCCGTACCTCGCGGGCCTGAAGGAAGGGGGCGCCTACCTCCCCTTTGCGGTAAACCTGCACCTCGCGCGCTGCCAGCCCCCCGCGCCAGTCAAGAGCCAGGTGTTGAACCTGGCAATAGTAATCACCCGAATTAAGGGAGGCCAGCAGTCGACCGGTGACGCCCTGGGGGAAGCCGAGGCCGACCAGGGCCAGCACGATCAGCACGCACAACGCCAGCACCCCCCCCACTCCCAAACTGATCTGGCACAGCCACGCCGGACACCTCCACCGCATCCGGCGGGGTGAATCAGCTGCGGGGTTGGATCCCTGGAAAATGGCGGTCATAGACTTTCAGGGAGCCGCTAGCAGGCTCCGGGTCAACTCCTCCGCCACGGCTCGGGGCAGAACAAAAATAACATCCCGCCCCTGAACCATGGCATACACTCCCTGACGGCGGTCCGACCCTCCCAGAAGAATCGTCTTCTGGATGCCGCCTGAACCGGTCAAGCCGAAGGTCAAGCGCGGAGAGGTTTCGTCGAATCCATACTGGCCCGCATTGGTTGCGGCCACGCTCTCAATACGGACCGCCGCAAGATCCCCGGCCCGTGACAGCAGCGCCGTGACCGCAGCTTCGGAGATCTTGGCGCCGGGAGGAGAATCCACACTCCAATTTCCATCGCCATCCCTGACCACGGTCTCCGCCCGCCCGTCCTTCGCCAGCGTCAACCGCCGCACATGGTCCACCTCCAGACCAAACACGCGCCGGTCCATGTAGCGCATCGCGTCGGCCAGGCTGACAGTCTCCCGCGGCGCACCTCCATCCCAGGCACGCAGCAGTTCCACCGCAGACACCCTGAACACCTTTTGATCCTCCTGTCGCAAAACCAGACGCGAAGCGGCAACGGTATTGGTACCGACCCAATACGACCACTTCCGCCCGGTAACGACCTCAATGGCCGGAACCGCGTTGGTCACAGGTTCAGAGCGACCCAGTGGACCTTCGGCCATGGTCAGCTTCACGACCGCCTCCTGGGTGATACGTTCGGCCAGATTCGTACGCGCCCCCTCCTCCGGTTCATCTCCCCGCAATGCACACATGCTCTTCAAGAGCGAGCCAACCGCTCTCGAATCAGCCAGGCTCCGGAGCGGTTCTGTGATCACCCAGCCCTCCTCGGCACGTCGCTCCATCACCAATTTCCTTTCGCCATCGAGAAGGGTCAGACTCACAATCCGGGCCGGATCGGCATCGCACAACCTGCGATCACGCAGGGACTCGGCCTTGAGGTCCAGTAGCGGCAGCACCGCTTTGCCCACCATGCCGATGGCACCCATGTCACTGATCCGGGCATAGAACAAAGAAGGATTGCCCTGTGCGGCCTTACCGACCGTCAGCGTAACCCCTTCAGACACTCCTTCGGGCCAGACTGTGACCGCCAGGATTGCCTCATCCGGCCCCAGTCCATAGGCCACGGGATCGGCGACAGGGACATCGCCGCCGAACGCCTCCACCCGTAACTCCCGCAGGCAACCCAACAGCCACTCCACCGCCGCAGGATCAGCCCGCGCATCACGGGGCTGCTGAATGCGCCATTCCCCTCCCACCAGCGCCAGTTGAATAAACCCGCCGGCATGCTTGATTTCGATTCGCGCGGTCATCCTCAGCGAGGGGGGGAAAACGGCACGATCCCTCAACTCGTCCAGCCGCGACGGCAATGCGGACTCAAACTCCCGCGTCACGGCGAGCACCTCCCCTCCTCCGTTCAGGCGAACATAGACGAGATCCCCCAGAGGAGCCTCCTGACCGATGGCAATCTCATCCTGTTTGCGATCATAGCCGACCACGCACTGCGCACGTGGTGGCGCAAGCCCGAAACTTCCCGGAGATAGCCGCCGCATCCTTTGCATCTCGGGCGAAATCACCTCGCGCTGGCGGGTCCGGCGCAGAGCCTCCAGCAGCTTCTGAATGCGGGCACCGTTCGCACGGGTTTCCACGGGACGCGTCAGAAACCACGTCTGATCCCGCCTGACGCACATTGCATTAAAGTTCGATGCGGTAATGGCAAGACTGGTGACGTTATCAGGTTCAAACCCCAGCATGGGGGCATCCAGCGGAGCCGACAAGCCCACAGGCTGCGTGCCGTGTTCAAAGACCACGATAAACACCACGACCAGCCCCACCACTGCCGACAACCACATGACAGGCTTCCACGTCATTCGCCCTTCCCCGCCTTCCCGAGCGGTGCACCGGGCACACGACGATCCCTCCGGATCACCGCCACGCCGCCGGCCAGCAGAAGAAGAAGGCCTGGCAACGCCGGCACGATCAGGACAAAGGCCAGCCATTGCTTGCCCGGCGGCAACCGCAGGTCATACAGGCCCCGCTCTTCCGCGACATCAGGCAAAGGGGTCTCCCTTTCCATCAACCATTCCATGGCATTCATAAACAAGCGGCGGTTCCCCCCGACCAATCCCCGGTTGGCGGCAAACTGGGAATCGCCAAACACCACCAGTCGCACGGGTTTGATATCCATCTTGATGGCCGAGCGGACCCCCCTTTCGACACAAAGCGCCACCGCGATCGGACCCTGCCGATCGTAGCCCTCATTGAACTGCGGCGGATGCTGGTCCAAATCGCTTTCCGCCCAGCTTTGCCGGGACGTCATGGCCAGAACCGCCACCCGGGGTCGATCCACACTGTCGGCCAGGCTGCCGGTCGCCGAATCCTGCACCAGCGGTTCCACCGAGCGGGGGGAGGTCAGAACCGTCACCAACCCCTCAAGGTCCATCACCACAGGATGATTACCATAACGGGTCACAGGAACCTCACCCATGCCGGATGCGGCGGACTTGGTCCGGTCCAGCGGCCACGAGGACCCCATGCGGGGATCCACAACCCGGTTATGCCCGAGGTTGACCCCCCAATCACGCAAGAGGGGTTCCAGCCCTGTCTCGGCGGCCGAATCAAGCAGGAACATGACGCGTCCGCTACGGGCCAGATACTCGCGGATTTTCGCGACCTCCCAAGCCGACAACGGCTGAACGGGCGCGGCCACCACCAGCACCGCACAATCATTGGAAATACCCGCCGCCGAATCCATCGTCAGGGACCGAACCTCGGCCACACTGTCGTGTATTTCACCCGCTATCTCGGAGTATCCCACGCGGTCGTTAAAGTCATCAATGCCCCGCTCCCCGTGGCCGGAAAGGAAATACACCACCGGTGCCGCCTCATGCGAGAGGGTGTACACCGCAGACGCCAGCCCCCGCTCCAGATTTGCCAGGAAAACCGCCCCCCGCTGACCGGGCCTTGGAACCGCGCCCCCCTGGGACGCAAACGAGGCCAGCGGCAACACCTTCGAGCGACCGCCACTCTCCACCACCAGAACCCCCGTCCCATTGAGATTGAACCGGTGAACCAAACCCCGCGTGCGGCCGAGATCCGTATCCGGGTCGACAACCTCGACCTTAACCTGGGAGCTGACCTTCCGATACTGATCAAGAATCCGGCGGACAGACGGCACAACCCGTTCGCCTGAAGACACCAGCAGGGTCACCTCCACCGGCGTCCGGAGCCCCTCCAGCACCTGCCGACTCCGTTCAGACAAGGCCCCGGAACCTGAGGCGCTCCAGTTGGCCTGTACTCCGTGCCGCAGGGAGACATAGTTGACCAAAATCAGCAGCAGTGCCGTGAGCAGGCACGTCACCGCCATGTTCACCACCCCCGCCAAACGCCCGTACCGTGTCATCTGGATCATCCGGACATTCAGGAAGAGCAGCACCGCGATCACCGAGAGGTAGAAAACCACGGCGCGACCATCCACCACCCCTGCAGCAAAACCAGCGACATGCGAACTCATGGCCACAAGATTCCCCATACCGCTCGCGCCGCCCTCGCCGATCCAGTTGCGCAGAGAACCGCGGAAGATGAGAAGACCGCCCACAACAAAGGTCGCCGCGCCAGCCGCCACCTGCCGTCGCAAAACCTGCGATAAAAACATTCCAGCGGCCGTCACAAACCCGACCACCATGAAAACGACGAGGACCCCGGCCGCCCAGGCGCCCGGGTCAATGCCCCTCCACGCCGGATCAACCACTCGGAGAAGCCAGGGATAGGATACGGCAGGCAGGCACAACGCCATCATACAGACCACGCCGGCGGTATATTTCGCCAGGACGATATCCACCTCATGCACCGGAACCGTCATCAGCAGTTCCAGCGTGCCACTATCCTGTTCCTCCCCCAGCAGCCGGACGGAACAGCTGGCGGTCGTCGCCACGACCGCCATCCAGAATAAGACCCCGCCGAAGGTGATCTCCGACGTCAACAATCCCTTGCCGGGCATGGTCACCGCCAGCACCCAGAACCCCAGCCCGGTCAGGGCCAGAAAAGCCGCCCCCATCAGGTGGTTCGCAGGGAGCCTCAGCCAGCCCCGGACCTCACGACGACAGAGCACGCGAAAAGCGCTCATGACCGCTCCTCTCTTCGGGTCACGGCGATCACAACCTCCGCCAGGTTTTGCGCCTGATGTTCGGCCATGAGGGCAGCCGGCGACCCATCCGCCGCCAGACAACCGCGGTTCATCACTAAAACCCTGCCGCACAAGGTCTGGGTTTCCAGCATGTCATGCGACGAAAACACCACCGTGTGATCCCCGCGGAGCGTCGCGATCAGGGACCGGACACGTTCCGCATTCACGGGATCCAGTCCCAGAGTCGGTTCATCCATCAAAATCACATGTGGGGCGCCCACCAGGCAATCGGCCAGCAGAACCCGGCGTATCTCTCCCTTGGAAAGCTTGCCCATGAGCGCACGCTCGAGCCCCGCCAAACCGCAGCGGCCCATCAGCTCACGCAAGCGCTTCTGCCGCGAGCGACCCCTCAGGCCTTTCAACTGCGCCCGAAAGGTCAGGTATTCCATCACGCGCATCTCACTGTAAACCGCATCCTTTTCGGTCATATATCCCAGCGCACGCCTGGCCGCCAGGGACTCGCGTAACGTGTTGCGCCCATCGATCACCACGCACCCCTCACCCGGCATGCGGTAACCTGCCAGAATCCGGAGCAGGGTGGTCTTTCCCGCCCCGTTGGGGCCGATCAGGCCGACCATCTCGCCGCGTTCAATTTTTACGGTCACGTCCTGAAGGGCAATGATCCTTCCAAAACGTTGTCCGACATGGCTGATATCAATCATGTTTGGTACTTGGCCCCGTGTCTGCTTCAAGGTAAACCGCCATTATGGGGGTGGCAGGCGCGACGTCAAGCTGCGGTTGCCGTCGGCCCGTCTTTTTTTTGGAGTGCGCTTCTTGCTTGCCTGCCTGCCGCCTCCGTTGTAGAAGTAACCCGCCAATCAATCATGAGGTGAAACCGATGTCTGCTCGCCATGCAACGAGTTCTGCCACCCCCGACGGGAATGAGCCCGGGGGATCAACCAAACCCCTTCTATTCGAGATCGCCTGGGAGGTCTGCCAGCAGCTCGGAGGAATCTACACCGTCATCCGGTCGAAAGTGCCCAGCATCGTCGAACAGTGGGGCAGCCGGTACTGTCTGATCGGGCCGTACAACCCCCAGACGTCACAAACGGAATTCGAGGAATCGCAACCCCCGGGAATTTTTCGCGATGTCCTGAACGCTCTCAAGGAACAGGGTATTGAAGCCCATTACGGCCATTGGCTGATCACCGGGCGCCCCCGCGTCATCCTGCTCAATCCCCGCTCGGTCGCCAACCAGCTGGGCTGGATCAAGTACCTGCTCTGGGAGCACCATGGCATTGGAATCCACAGCCAGGATGATCTGGTCGATCAGGTCGTATCCTTTGGCTACACCGTTGAACAGTGTCTCCGCGCGCTGGCCAAGGCCCAGCCTACACGCCGCCCGATCATTGCCCATTTCCACGAATGGATGGGCGGATCGGCCATCCCCGAAATCCGCCGCGCGAACATCCCGGTCTCCATCGTCTTCACGACTCATGCCACCCTGCTGGGGCGCTACCTGGCCATGAATGATCCCTGGTTCTATGACCATGTTCCCTTTGTGGACTGGGAAGCCGACGCGCGCCGGTTCAACATCGAGAGTCAGGTGCGCATCGAACGAGCTGCCGCACACGGCTCGCATGTGTTCTCCACGGTCAGCGACATCACCGGCTACGAATGCGAACACCTGGTCGGCCGCAAACCGGATATCCTGCTGCCCAACGGCCTGAACATCGAGCGCTTTGTGGCCCTGCACGAGTTCCAGAACCTGCATCGCGTGAATAAGGAGAAGATCAACCAGTTCGTCATGGCGCACTTCTTCCCCAGCTACGCCTTTGACCTGGATCGCACCCTCTACTTCTTCACCTCCGGCCGGTTCGAATACCGTAACAAGGGATTCGACCTGACCATTGAGGCGCTGGCCCGCCTGAACTGGCGCATGAAACAGGCCGGCACCAACCGGACCGTCGTCTTTTTTGTCATCACCCGCCAGCCCATCCGCTCCATCAACGCCGAGGCGCTACGCCGCCGCGCGATGATGCAGGAAATGCAGCACGACTGCCGGACCATTGCCGAGCAGATCGGGGACCGGCTGTTCACGTCCACGTCCATGGGCAAGTTCCCGCCGCTCGAGGAACTGGTGGATGATTACTGGCGCCTGCGCCTGCGCCGCCTGATGCATGCGTGGAAAACCAACAAGATGCCCACCGTGGTCACCCATGACCTCGTGGACGACACCCACGACGAAATTCTCAACCAGATCCGCTCCTGCTCGCTCTTCAACCTGCCGAGCGACCCGGTGAAAGTGGTTTATCATCCGGATTTCGTCACCACGAACGATCCGCTCTTCGGCATGGATTACGACCAGTTTGTGCGCGGCTGCCACCTGGGGATTTTCCCGAGTTCGTATGAGCCGTGGGGGTATGCGCCGCTCGAATGCGCGGCTCTGGGCCTCCCGTCCGTCACCAGCAATCTGTCCGGCTTCGGCACCTATCTGGACCAGAACATGCCGGATCATGAAAAGAACGGCCTGCATGTGCTGAACCGCCGCTACGCCTCGTTCGACCTCGCCGCCGCCCAACTGACCGATCGCCTGTTCGACTTCCTGCAGCTTGACCGCCGCGAGCGCATCAACCAGCGCAACTGCGTGCAAAGCGTCTCGGAACATTTTGACTGGCACAACCTCGGCCGCTATTACGCACAGGCCTACGAAATGGTGATCCAGCGCTCGAATGCACCGGACTGATCCCCACAAAAAACGGAGAGGCGCCCTTGGCGCGGCGCCCCTCCGGCTCACTTAGGTTGTTCAGTTCTCTTTATCGACATATCAGCCTATGGCCACACCTCCTGTTTCCCCGGTTCGGATCCGGATGCAGTCATCCAGGTTAAGGACAAAGATCTTGCCATCGCCGACCTGCCCCGTCCGCGCCCCTGTGGTGATCGCCTCAATCGTGGGCTTGACGTAGGCGTCGTTGACCGCGATCTCCAGTTTCACCTTTCGCAGCAGGCTGCCGGCCTCCTTATGACTGCGGTAAACTTCCGCAATTCCCTTCTGCCGTCCACGACCCAGCACATTGGTCACGGTCACCAGATGGATTTCCTTATCCGTCAGCAGTTTCAATACTTCGTCCACCCGGTCGGGTTGAATAATCGCCACAATGTATTTCATGATTTTAGTCTCCTGTCTTATGTCGCGCTTTAGTCCAGCATGGTATATCCGGCCTCACGGTGCTGAGTCAGGTCGAGCCCGATCCGTTCCTCCTGGTCGGAAACCCTCAGGCCGAAAATAAGATCGACGATCTTTAACAGCACGTACGACAGCACCAGCGAATAAACCGCCGTAATGGCGACTGCCTTGAGCTGGATCAGGAACAGACCGGGGTTGCCGTACAGCAGCCCATCCGCGCCGGCGGCATTCACCGATTTGGTGGCCCATAACCCCGTGGCCAAGGCGCCCCAGATCCCGCCGATACCGTGGACGCCGAATGCATCCAGCGAGTCGTCATAGCCGAACTTGACCTTGACGTAACTGACGAACAGGTAGCAGATAACCGACACACCCAGACCGATGCCCAGCGCTCCGCCCACGGTCACAAAACCTGCCGCCGGCGTAATGGCCACCAAACCCGCCACTATCCCGGTAATCACCCCCAACACCGTGGGACGCCCGTTGAAGATCCCATCCAAAAACGCCCAGGTCAGCCCGGCCATGGCCGCCGCCACATGCGTAACCACGAAGGCGTTGCCGGCCAGACCGTTGGCCGCCAGGGCACTGCCCGCGTTGAACCCAAACCAGCCAAACCACAGCAAGGAGGCGCCCAGCACGGCAAAGGGAAGATTATGCGGCGGAGAAATCGAATCCCCCGACCCCAACCTTTTACCAAGCACCAGCGCACACACCAGGGCCGCAATACCGGCGTTGACGTGCACCACGGTTCCTCCCGCAAAATCCAGCGCGCCCATGTTGCGCAGGAATCCGCCCACGCCCCACACCCAGTGCGCCACCGGGTCATAGACCAACGTGGACCAGAGAAGCATGAAGGCGCAATAGGCGCTGAACTTCATGCGCTCGGCAAACGCGCCCAGAATCAGGGCCGGCGTGATCACGGCAAACATCATTTGAAACATCATGAAGACCTGATGGGGAATCGTCGCCGCATAATCCGGATTCGGATCCATGCCCACCCCCTTGAGCCCCAGCCAGGAGAGGTTACCGATGATCCCCTTCACATCCGGTCCGAAGGAAAGGCTGTACCCGCAGATCACCCATTGCACACTGATCATGCATAGCACGATCATGCATTGCATGAGGATCGAGAGGACGTTTTTCCTCCGCACCAGACCTCCATAGAAGAAGGCCAACCCGGGAGTCATCAACATGACCAGCGCCGTGCTGATCAACACCCAGGTCGTGTCGCCACTATTTACAGCCGCTGCCGGCACGGCCGTGGCCGCCTCCTGCGCACCGGCCATCCCCGCTCCTCCTGCCAACAGAGCCAACGGCAGCAATCTTCGGAACCACAATCCTATCCTTCTCATTTCTTCCATCCTTCCTTGGGTTTAACGATTCTTTTCCCTGAATCAATTTGTTCTCGCGTTTAGGGTTAATCGCAGGGACTGTGCCAACCGCTCATCCGTTTAGATATTATCATCGCAAGCCTCTGCAATATAACGGGTTAAATATTTATAGCCGCTTGTCCCGCGGAAAATATACGCATCATATGACGACAATTTTGTATGATGCTTTGAGTTAAATACAATAATGGCAATCCTATCACGATCCCGTCCATGGACAGGATGCTCGACAAAATTCTCCTGTTCACATAGTTTCATTCGTCTTTCATCGTGTTATGAACCCAAAACCCACATCCGGCTACGGCCTCAGGCTCCCTGCGGACTATCACACCCATACCGCCCTATGTAAGCATGCCACGGGGGCGCCCGCTGAGTTCCGCCAGGCGGCCGCCACAGCCGGACTTGCGGCAATCTGCTTCACTGACCACTGCCCTGAACCGTCGGGATATGATGCCCGTCACCGTATGAGCCTGGCCCAGTACCCCGACTATCTGGATCTGGTCCAACCCCTTCAGGACGGGGAAGCACCCGTTGTCCTTCTGGGTCTTGAAGCCGACTTTTTCCCAGGCACTGAGCCTTTCCTTCGCGAGTGGCTCCCTCGCCAACCGCTCGATCTTGTGCTGGGTTCCGTGCACTACATCCGCGACTGGGGATTCGACAACCCGGACTATCTCAAGATGTGGGAGTCCGTGGATGTCAAAGGCGTCTGGCGGGAGTACTTTTCCCTGGTCTCGGCTGCCGTGGACCTGCGCCTGTTTGACATCATCGCGCACTTCGACCTGCCGAAAAAGTTCGGGCATCGTTTGCGTGACAACGTCATGACGGAAATGGTTCAGCCTGTGCTTGACCGCATAGCAGGTGCCGGCATGGCCCTGGAGATCAACACGTCCGGCTGGCGCCGTGACGTGGCTGAGGCCTATCCTTCCCCTCTTATCCTCAGTCTGGCCTGCGAGCGCAATATCCCCATCACCTTCGGGTCCGATGCTCATGTCCCGGGCGAGGTCGGCCATGAATTCGCCAAGGCGGTTCGTCTGGCTCGGGAAGTCGGCTATTCCGAGTCACTGCAGTACCGGAAACGTCAACCCTCGCGCTCGCCTCTTCCCCGCGATTAGTAAGGTAGATGGGGCGTCCCGCCCCATTTCGACCCGAACAAGCCGGGACGGCTCGTTTACTCCATGGGATCATCCCAGCATTCTGTTCATCGAGATGATGGGCAGTAATACGGAGAGGGTGACCAGCAGCACGAACAAGCCGATCAACAGGATCAGCGCCGGTTCGAGCCAGCTCAGGGTCCGGGCCGCGAACCGGTTCCATTGATGCTGGAAGGCATCTCCGGCCGTGTTGAGCAGTTTCTCAAGAGCGCCGCTGGCCTCACCGGCTTGAATCCAGGCAGGAAGCGAAACCGCCAGCGGGGGAACGCGGCGTATGGCATCCGCCAAGCTGGCGCCGTGCCGCACCGCCTCCGCTTCATTCTCCATCAGGGCGGCAATCCAGACACTACCCGTCGAGCGCCCTGCCAACGGCAGGGCCTCCACAAGCCCCACGCCGCCTTTGAGAAGAATCGCCAGCGTCCGTGCACATCTCAAATTGGCCACCAACCGATACCCCCGCCCCACCAGGGGAATGCGGAAGCAAAACCGATCCAGCCCGGCATGGAAAGCCGGATCCTTCGCCATCCGCTTCCGCAGGTTTACCCACCCGATCATGCCCGCCAGAATCGCCACCGGCAGGGTCCACAGAAGAATCCGGCCAGCCAGCATCATATACCGGGTCAGGGCCGGGAGCGGTTCCTTGGAGTGTTCCGCGAGCACGGCGGCGGCCGACGGCACCACAAAGCCCAACATGACCACTGCCACCAGCAGCGCGAACACCATGATGATCGAGGGATAAATCAGGGCGGAAACAATCCGCTCCCGGAGCTGCTTCTGCTCATCAAGAAATTGGGCCAGCCGTTCGAGCATGCCATCCAGCCCGCCCGAGCGTTCACCCACTTCCAGAATGGCCTTTTCGAAGGCGTGGACTTCCGGCGCCGCCTGGGACAGCGCGGCGGCCAGGGAGGCGCCTTCCTTGACCTGATCCCGGACACGAGCCAGCCGTTCCGCCGACACCCCCAACTCGGGAGACTCCATCAGAATTTCGAGGGCATTAACCAGCGGCAGTCCTGCCGTCAACAGCACTCCCAGTTCCTGGTAGAAGGCAACCCGGGCGTCAACGTTGAAGGATTGGGAACGAGTCCACGCCCGGTGACCCGCCGCCTCACGGCCGGCCGCCTCCACCGATTCAGGGAGAATCCCGCGCGTCATCAGCCGGTCACGGGCTTCCTTCAGGTCCAGGGCCTCTATCAGACCCCGCCGGACGGCACCCGCGCTGTCATAACCTTTGTAGGAGAATGTTCTCACGGTCTCACGCCCCGGACATCCCCACCGCGTAAAGAATTTCGGCCAGACTGGTCTTCCCTTCCACCACCTTGTCCAAACCGTCTTCCAACATCGTGCGCCGGAACGAACCTCCGGGAAGGGCGCGCATCCGCTGGGCCGCTCCCACCCCGGTCCGGATAATCTCCTGCGCCGCTTCGTCCACCACCAGCAATTCAAAAATGCCAATTCGCCCACGGTAGCCCGCCAGACAGGCCGGACAGCCGCCGGGCTCATAAAGGGTCACACCCGCCAGCCCCCGCCCCGCCTCCCCGAGCAAAGCGAGTTCGCGATCAGAGATCTTCGCCGGCCGCCGGCAGAGCGGGCACAGTTGCCGCACCAGCCGCTGGCCGAGCGCCCCGCGCAAGGCGGCGGCAAGCAAATACGACTCCACCCCCATGTCCATCATCCGGATGATGGCGCTGGGGGCGTCATTGGTGTGCAGGGTCGTAAAAACCAGATGCCCGGTCAGGGAAGCCCGCACCGCAATATCGGCCGTCTCGCTGTCACGGGTTTCACCCACCAGGATGACATCGGGATCCTGCCGCAAGATATGCCGCAACCCACCGGCAAACGTCAGCCCGATTTTGGGCTTCACCTGCATCTGGCCGATATCCGGCAACTGGTATTCGATCGGGTCCTCGATCGTGAGAACATTCCGGCCCCGTGTGTCCAATTGCCGGATGGCGGAATACAAGGTGGTGGTCTTCCCGCTTCCGGTCGGCCCGCAGACAATGATCAGTCCATTGGCCTCATGCAAAAGAGACTCAAACGAGTGTTGCACCGCAGCGGGCATTCCAAGCGCCGCCAGCGGCAGCACGGACGATTCGCGATTCAGCAACCGCAGCACCACCCGTTCCCCCTCCGCCACCGGCAAGGTCGATACCCGGATATCGATTTCCCGCTCACCGACCCGGACCCGGGCTGAGCCATCCTGCGGCAGCCGCCGCTCGGCAATGTCGAGGCGCGCCATCACCTTCATGCGCGACACCAGCGCCCGGGCCAGATGCTTGGGCGGCGAGGCCTGCTCATAAAGTAACCCGTCCACACGGTAGCGCACCCGTAAGCGCGACTCAAAGGGCTCCACATGAATATCCGACGCGCGGGCTTTGACCGCCTCCAGCAGAATCAGGTTGACCAGTTGAGTGACCGGCGCCTCTTCGGCTGATTTGAGCAGGTCATCGGACCGCGCTTCGACCACGCGCAGGGAATCGTCCCGGTCCATATCCCGCAGGAAATCCTCCGTGGAGTCGTGGCGGCTGAAATAGCAGCGTTCGATGCCGTCGAGAATCGCCGCTCGCGGCGCCACCACCGGCCTGAGCTCCGCGCCAACCAGGAGCGCAACATCGGCGTGTTTACCAACTTCCGCGGGCTCAGAGGTGAGCAGGCATAATTCGTCATTCCACCGGACCGGAAGCAAACCGTGCGTCCGGGCCCATTCCACGGGGATCCCGGCCACCAGCAGGGGATCGAGCATATCGGCCCCGACTTCAGGCAGGAAGGCCAGCCCGAGTTCTTCCGCGGATTGCCGCAAGGCGGCGATATCTTCCGGAGTGTCATCCATGATCATCGCCCCGCATGCTGTCCCGCATCCTCAGCGCTTTTCTTTTGGCAGCTCACCCATCGCCGCCTCATTGACGTTAGTCGCATAGAGACCGGTTTTGCGGCTCCAGGCTTCCGTGGTAGCCTGGGCCACCGCATCGTTCCGCATCACCCGCGGTGTGACGAAAATGATCAGATTGGTGCGTTCCACACTGTCCACCGTGTGGCGGAAGAGAAAGCCGATCAGGGGGATGGAACCGAGCAGCGGGATCTTACGAACCTGATTGATACGATCCTCACGAATCAGGCCGCTGATCACAATGGTCCGGCCATCGGGCACAGTCACCGTGGTGGAGACTTCCCGCCGCGCAATGGTGGGGGTGAATTGCGTCCCCGTTGTCGCCCCGGAATCGATGATCGCCTCAATGCTGGGGTTGAGCGCCATGCAGACCTCATTGGAGGGATTGATGTGCGGCGTCAGCTTGAGTTTGATCCCCACATCCACGCGGTCAATGTTCTGGATCACATCCCGTGACGTTCCCGAACCGCCTTGTATGGTGGACTTCAGGATCGGAATATTGTTCACCACGCTGACGCTGGCTTCCTTGTTGTTCTGGGCCAGCAAGGGAACACTCGACAGGATCCGCACCTTCCCCTGCTTCTGGAGGGCGTTGATGTTCAAGGCGGCTGGAAATCCAGAAACCACTTCGCCCGCTGCGTTCAAACGGACTCCCCGCGCCAGGGCAAACGTGATTCCGCGGGGAAAGACGCCCTCCTGAATGTTATTCATCAACCCGGCGCCGTCGCTCAACTGGCTTGCCCCCTGAACCACCGTATCCCCCACCTTGGAGGGCGCGTTGAGCGCCCCCAGTTCCACGCCCATATCAAGGGATTTATCGGCGCTGATTTCGGCAATCACCACTTCGATCAGCACCTGCTGGGGCATCTGGTCGAGTTCCAGAACCAGCGACTTCACGAGTTGAAAATCCATGGGGGAGGCGTCCACCAGCAGGGCATTATTGGCAAGGCTGGCCTCGATGGAAATCCGGCGCCTGTCGGTAACCTTGGACGGCTCCTTGCCCACGGACTTTTCCAGGAGGGCATTCAGGCTCTTCGACGCCTCCTCGGCCCCAATATACTTCAGGAAGAGCACATGCAGATTCCCTCGTCCGGAAGGCGTTTCAATGTCGATCTGCGCAAGGATCCGTTTGACGTCCGCGATCTCCACCGCCGGCCCGATCAGCACCAGACTGTTCGATTGCGGCGCCGTCAGCATGACCAATTCCCGGCCCGCGCGGGCCGGCACCCCGTCACGCACCATCACGCGTTCCTTGGTTCCCGCCGCACTGTTGTATTGCTGGACAAAATCGGCGGCATCCACATGCTTGAGGGCGACCACTTCGCTGGTCGAACCCGCGCCCGTTTTATCCACTTCGGCGACCACCTGCTCCAAACGCCTCACGTTGTCCGCGGTATCGGTCACGATGAGCAGGTTGGACGCCTCCAGCACCCCGACAGACCCGCCCCCCTTCTCGCGACCCGACAAAACCTCAAGCACCTTGCGCAGGTCGGCCACATTGGTGTTTTGCAGGCGGATCACCCGGGTCACAAGCCCGCCCAGGGGAAGAGGCATGCCGACGCCCACTACCGGCGCGGAAGGAACCGTCCGCGCCGACAAAAGCACCACGCGGCTCACGGGGCCGTCTTCCACCACGGTGCACCCGACCGACTCGAGAATCTTCAGGGATAGGGGATAAGCCTCCGCCACCGGAACACGTGGAGCCAACACGGTGACCTGCCCTTTTACCGCCTCATCCACCACGAACCGCCGCCCGCTGATTTCCCCAATCACCTTTACAAAGGTACGAACATCAACCTGATCAAAATTGAAATTAACCGTGCTTTCAGGAGAGGACAGGGCGACCGGATGGTCTGCGTCGCCCGACAGGGCGACCGTGCCCAGCATCACCCAGGCCGCCACCACGCCCGGGCGGACCAGCATCGACAACAGGACTCCGGGACGCACTCTCATCGCACCCCTCCCGGCCCTCGCGGGCCGATCACTTGACAATGCCTCGTTCCGATGTCTCGATGAAGCTGAGAAGGTAGTCCAGTTCGGGACAGGCCGTCAGTTCCGCGCGCATTTTTTCCACGGCCTGACGTGTCGACAAACCGTCCCGGCACAGCATCTTGAAGGCTTTCTTCAGCGTGGACTGCGTCTCAGCGGAAACGCCCAGACGCTGCAACTTAACCGAGTTAACGCCGCGCGCCTCAGCAGGATTGCCTTCCACCAGCAGATAAGGCGGCACGTCCTGGGTAATCCGCGACATCCCGCCCACCATCGCGAACCGGCCGATCCGCGTAAACTGATGGATGCCCGTCATGCCTCCGATGGTGGCATCATCCTCAACCACCCCATCGCCGGATAACGAGGCGCCGTTCGCCATGATAACCCGGTCGCCGACCCGGCTACCATGCGCCACATGACAATACGCCATGATCAGGCAACCCGATCCCACCCGGGTCGTCTCACCTTCCGCCGTCCCGGAATTGATCGTCACATACTCCCGGATGGTCGTGCGCTCGCCGATTTCAACGAACGTGTCGCCCCCCTTGTACTTCAGGTCCTGCGTGAGACTGCCCAGACTGGCAAACGGGAAAATCGTGCATTCCCTGCCGATCGTTGTCTGCCCGTCCAAAAAGACGTGCGGCATAACCGTCACCCGATCCCTGAGTTTGACCCGGGGCCCGACGATACTGTAGGCGCCGATTTCGACATCCTCGCCCAATTCGGCCCCGTCATGCACAACAGCGGTAGGGTGAATACACGTCACACAGTCACCTTCTGATTCGTGATCATGCACATCATCTCCGCCTCAGAGGCCAGTTCACCGTCGACAAAAACCTTTCCCTGAAAACGGGCGGTCCGGGTTTTGATGGAAAGGAACTCAACCTCAATGCGCATCTGATCCCCGGGCTTGATCACCCGCCGGAACTTGGCCTTGTCGATCGACATAAAGAAGGGAACACTTTCCCCCGCCTTGGCAATCCGATTCATCAGAATGCCGCCCGTTTGCGCCATCGCCTCCAGCTGCAACACGCCCGGCATCACTGGAATGCCGGGGAAGTGCCCCTGGAAGAACGGTTCATTCATCGTCACGTTCTTCAAGCCCACAATGCGCTTCTGGTCGTCACACTCCACAACCCGGTCCACGAGCAGAAACGGATAGCGATGCGGAAGCAGCTTTAGAATTTCCTGAATATCAAGCGTTGCCATAGAGCTCCTTTACGTTCGTCCCTAACCACGGTCCGGTTTACACCGAGCCCTGCAGCGCCTTGATCTTGTCGACCCGTTCCCAGGTGAAATGATCCAGATGATCCGTTCGCCCGAAATGACCGTAGGCCGAGGTCTCCTCGTACACAGGACGGAGAAGGTCCAAAGTCTTGATGATTTGCGCGGGCTTGAGGCCAAAAACCTTCGTCACGGCCTTGGCGATCTTCTCGTCGCTGACCTTGCCCGTTCCAAACGTATCCACATGCACCGAGACGGGATCCGGGAAACCGATGGCATAAGCCAGCTGGACTTCGCAACGCCGGGCCAACCCTGCGGCCACCACGTTCTTGGCAACATACCGGGCCATGTAGGCCGCGCTGCGATCGACCTTCGACGGATCCTTACCTGAGAAGGCGCCGCCGCCATGCCGCCCCATGCCGCCGTAGGTGTCCACAATGATCTTCCGGCCCGTGAGACCGCTGTCGCCATGAGGGCCCCCGATCACAAACCGGCCGGTCGGATTGATGAGGTACCGCGTCTTCTTGAGCAAGCCCGCCGGGATCTCCTTCTTGATGACTTCCTCCAGGATCCCTTCGCACAGGGCCTTGTAGGAGACATCCGGCGAATGCTGTGAGGAAACCACTACGGTATCAACCGCAACCGGACGCCCATTCTCATAGGCAACCGTCACCTGAGATTTTCCATCCGGCCGCAGGAACGGAAGCGTGCCCTTACGGCGCGCCTTCGCCAGAGCGCGAGCCAGGCGATGCGCAAACATGATCGGCATGGGCATCAGCTCGCGGGTTTCATCGCACGCATAGCCGAACATCATCCCCTGGTCGCCGGCGCCCTGCTCCTTGAACAAGCCCTTGCCGGCGGTCACGCCCTGCGAAATATCCGGCGACTGCCGGTCAATCGCCACCATCACGGCGCAACTATCCGCGGAAAACCCAAGCGTGGCATCGTTGTAGCCGATTTTCCGGATCTTCTCGCGGGCAATGTCGGCAAAATTGACGATCGCCTTGGTGGTGATTTCCCCCGCGATCACCACCAGGCCCGTGCTGACAAGTGTTTCACACGCCACGCGGGCTTTGGGATCCTGAGCCAGATTGGCATCAAGAATCGCATCGGAGATTCCATCCGCGACCTTGTCGGGATGCCCTTCAGAGACGGATTCGGATGTGAACAGGTATTTGTCGGCCATTTAGCTTTCCTCTGTTTCTTTTTGTGTTCTCACCGCAGAGCCCCCCCCCACGGCGTAAAAGTCCGGAATGAAAAGTCGAAGAGTACCTGAATCACCGCACCAATTCAAGTATTTCAGGAGCCACGGCGGCAATCAATTTACGGCAATGATCCATGACTTCCGCCGCCGACCCGGCCATCAGCGCCTGCGCGGCCAAAACCCGCGCCTGCTCGCCTGTGATGCTCCGGATGATCGTCTTCACCACCGGCACCGAAGCAGGCGCCATGCTCAGTTCATCGATGCCCAAGCCGATCAGCAATGGCGTCAGGACCGGATCACCTGCCATCTGCCCGCAAATACCGACCCAGATATTCCGGTTGTGCCCCGCCTCGATGGTGTGCTTGATCAACTTAAGCACCGCCGGGTGAGTCGGTTCGTACAGATGCGCCACTCGGTCATTCACGCGATCAACCGCCAGCGTATACTGGACCAGGTCGTTGGTTCCAATGCTGAAGAACGAGACATGCCGCGCGATCAGATCGGCGGTCAGGGCGGCGGAGGGGATCTCGATCATCACACCGACCTCCAGCGCCTCATCGAACGCCACACGGCGCTTTCGCAATTCCTTCCGGCACTCCTCCAGCAACGTGTTCGCGCGGACCACCTCGTCCACATTGCTGATCATCGGATACATCATTCGCACCTTCCCGAAGGCACTGGCCCGCAGAATGGCGCGCAGCTGGGTTTTGAAAATCTCAGGCTGGGCCAGACAGAAACGGATGGCACGAAAGCCGAGGAAGGGGTTGATCTCTTGCGGCATCTTCACGGCGGAGGCGAATTTGTCGCCCCCCAGATCCACGGTCCGGATGATCACGGGGGCGGGTGCCAACAAAGACGCCACCTCGCGGTAGGCCGCCAGTTGCTCCTCCTCCGTCGGAAGTTCGTTGCGGGTGATATAGAGATACTCCGAGCGAAACAGCCCCACCCCTTCGGCACCGCATTTTTTTACGGCCCCGACCTCATCCACCAGTTCAATGTTGGCCGACAGGATCTTGCGGCAACCATCCAGGGTCTCCGCGGGCTGATCCCGCAAATGGCTCAACCCACTCTGAATCATCTTCCGGGCGGCGGCCAGTTTCCCGTACTTCCGCAAACTGCTCCCGGAGGGATGCAGGATGACAATGCCCTCCGTCCCGTCCATCAGGACCATCTCGCCCGACGAAACCCGTGCCGTAATGTCGCCAAGTCCCACGACCGCCGGGATCCCCAACGCCCGCGCCATGATGGCCGTGTGGGAGGTGCTGCTCCCCATGTCCGTCGCGAACCCCACGACCATATCCTTGCGCAGGGACGCTGTTTCCGAAGGAGCCAGATCGGGGGCCACCACAATGCTGCGCTCATGCAGGCCGTCCAGCATATGGCTCTTTCTGCCGGCCAGATTCCGGAACACCCTCCGCGCCACGTCCTTGACGTCGGCCACACGCTCGCGCAGATACTCGTCTTCGACAAGCGAAAGGGCCTCGCTGTAGCGATTCGCGACGAGGCGAACGGCCGCCTCGGCATTCTTCCGCTCGACTTGAATCTTGCGGATGGCCTCCTCGATGAACGCCCCGTCATCCAACACCATCTTATGAACGTCGAAAATATTGGCGTCATAGTCGCCAATGGCACGACGCACATTGCCTTGAATGGCATTGATCTGTCGCCGGGTCTCAATGATGCCGGCCTCGAAACGCAGGATTTCGGCGGGAATTTCTTCAGGCAAAAGCTCCCGTTCCGACAGGGGCGCTTCCTCCAGGTCCACCCGGTAGAGCGGGCCGACGGCCACGCCGGGAGAGACCCCAATCCCTTTGAGGATGATCTCTTCGGGTTTCTTTTTTCGCACCTTTTTCACGAGCGCTCTAATCCTCGAAGAACTTACTCTCGACCAGATGCTTCAATTCGTCGAGAGCCTCCTCGGCATCCACGCCATCCGCCGTCACCCTCATCACACTCCCCATCCCCACTTCGAGGGTCATCAGGCCCATGATGCTCTTGCCGGAAACCTTGTTGCCGGCCTTCTCAACCGTGATATCACACTCAAACCGGGAGGCCGCCTTCACAAACAATGCCGCAGGCCGGGCATGCAGGCCCAACTGGTTGACAACCTTCATGTCTCGCACCAGGAAGCGACTGGCCACAGGTTTTTTGACATCCCGGCTATTCATTCGCTTTTCCGCCTCCCGCCAATACAGCGATCAGCTTCGCATCCAATTCCTTGGCGGCATCATGCCCCAGCCGCTTGAGCATCTGGTCCAGCGCCGCCACTTCAACGATATTGGCCACGTCCCGCCCTGGTGCCACAGGAATCTCAATGAGGGGTATGTCCGTGCCGAAAACCGGGCGTGTCCGCGTCGCCTGCCCGCTCCGATCCTCCGATGTGACCGTTTCCGGACTGCAGAGATTGATGATGAGGTCCAGCTTCTTCTCATTCCGTACGGACGCCACTCCGAACAGACTGGGCACATGAATAATACCCAGTCCCCGGATCTCCATGTGATACCGCGTCACCCCGACCGGCGCCCCCACGACCGAGCCCGAACTGTCCAGTCGAAGCGCGGTGACATCATCCGACACCAGACTGTGGCCTTTCTTGATCAAGGCCAGCGCGGTTTCGCTCTTCCCCACCCCCGCGCGCCCGGTCAACAGAACACCCACCCCCAGAATCTCCACCATGGTTCCCTGGATGACCGTGTGAGGAGCCATCAGGTTTTCCATGACGATGGTCGCGCCGTTGACAAAATGCTTCGTGATCAGGGGCGTCTTCAGGACCGGCGTCCGGAATTCCTCGGCCAATTGCTCGATCTCGCTCAACACCCTGTGCCGCCGCGTGATCACCAGGCAGGGAATGTGATTTTCGAATAATTTCTGGAGACGACCCCGCCTTTCCTTGGCGGGCAGGGATTGCAGGTAAGCCATTTCGGCATGGCCCAAGGTCTGGATGCGACGCGGGGCGAAAAACTGAAAGAACCCCGTCAGGGCCAATCCCGGCCGGTTCACGGCGGCCTCCTCGATCCGGCGGTTCAAGCCGGATTCACCGGCTACCAGATCGAGTTCCAAGCGTTGTTTCCCGGCATCAACAAAGTCGGCCACGGAAACAACGCTCTTACTTTCCGAAGTTTCATTCATTGTCGGACGAGGAGGACTGGACCGGTTCGACATCCCGCAGTTTGCTTTCGCCCTTGTGTTCGTGCCGCTTTTCAAGCGACCGGCGCAGCTGTTTCTCAACCTTATCCACGACTTCATCAATCGAGGCATACATACTGTCGGATTCCGCCTTGGCTTCCACCCGGACCTGACGGCCCATGTGCGCGATGACCTCGGCCATGTGCACATACTTCTGAACATCCAGAATCACATGGATCCTGTCCGCCTTCGGAAACTCAGCCTCCAGTTTGCCCACCCGCTTTTCAGCGTACTGGCGCATACTGTCGGTAACATCAACATGCCGTCCTGTAATTTCAATTCCCATAATACTGCCCTCCGTTGCTTTACATACTGAAACGCGACCCTAAATACAACTCCCGACTGACCTCGTCATGGATCAGAAAATCACTGGTGCCTTCCCGCAGAACGCGGCCTTCGCAAATCAAATACGCCCGGTCGACAATGGACAGCGTCTCACGGACACTATGATCTGTTATCAGGATGCCCAAACCCCGCTTCTTGAGGCTGCGAATAATCTCCTGCACGTCATACACCGCCAGGGGATCCACACCGCTGAACGGCTCGTCCAGTAAAATCATGGCCGGGTCCGTGACCAAAGCCCGCGCGATCTCCAGCCGCCGCCGCTCGCCGCCGCTCAACGTGAACGCCATCTGCTTGGCCCGCGACGCAATGCCAAGATCCTCCATCAATTCCTGCTGCTTCTGCCGGCGCTGACGCCCGGTCATCTTGCGCGTCTCCAGGATCGCCATGATATTATCCGCCACCGTCAGCTTGCGAAAAATGGAAGGCTCCTGAGCCAGATACCCCATGCCCATACGGGCCCTCTGGAACATCGGCTCGGTCGTAATGTCCCGGCCCTTGAAGGAAATTGCCCCGGCCGTCGGCCGCACCAAACCCACAATCATGTAAAACGTGGTCGTTTTCCCGGCACCGTTGGGCCCCAACAACCCCACGATTTCGCCTGGATTGACCGTAATACTGACGCCCTGGACAACAGTTCGTCCGCGATAGGCTTTGACCAATTCGGTTGTTGTCACCAAGGGATCCACGCGCAACCTCACCTTTTGAGTTTCATCAGATCATCGGTTCCGCCACCCTGCCCGGGAACAATCAGCAGCCTGGAATCCTCGCACTTCACCTTGTCGTCATCGCGACTGAAAATAATGCGCGAGCCACTCAGGACATTCCCGGCCTGATATACCTTGGGTTTCCCGGTCAGGACTAGCAGACCCGACCGGATGCTGTACACCGCCCGGTCGGACACCGCCGTCCGGTTTTCCTGCTCGATCCGCACGTTCCCGACCGCCGTGATCATGTCCGGCTGGTTGTTGGTGTTGAACAGCGCCGTGAGCTGATCGGCCAGGATCCGGACACGCGGATCGGTCACCACCACGTCACCATCAAATACCGCCGTGTGCTTGGAATAGTCAAAATCAAGACGCTTGGAAACAATAACGGTCGAATTGGTACCGTCACCGGAATCCAAGGTCGCCTCCGCCGCCGCCAGTTCCCCGCCGATCATCCCGATCAACGCCACCGCTCCCATCAAAACGCTCTGCCATTTCGTAAACATGTTATTGCTTCTCCTTCTTCTGCCACACCGGCATGCCTTGCAAAACGACACGCACCGAGTTCAGGATTTCAATGTGCTGATTCTCCGAAGCCCATCGAAACCCCTTCCCGGTAACTCTCATTTTACCCCGCTCAATCGTCACGCCCCCATTGGAAAACGCGAGCTTCTGCGCACGGTCAAACGTACACTCCGCCGCGCTGATCGTGGTTTCAATCTCGCCCTGGGAAAAAAGAAAGATCTTCAGCCCGGTGATCTTGACCTTGCCATCCGGCGGAATCACCGCCCGCTCTCCGAAAATTTCAGACTTCTTGACCCCATTGACATCGAACTCGGGGACCTTGAAACGCTCGATGGTCTGAGTTCGGGTCATACTGGTCGTCGAGGTTTCCGCCCCTTGGGCCCGTACGGACTCGGCCAGCCCGCAGACCAGCACCAGCGCCAGCATCCAGCCGGATTTATGCACGTTGCACCACTTCATCGATGTCCCTCAGTGTGCCCCACAGGCGGCCCAACGCCGCCAGTGGCACTGTGTTATCCTTATCCGAAAGCGCTTCCTCCGGATTCACATGGGTCTCCAGAAAGACTCCATCACACCCGGTGGCCACCGCCGCGCGCGCCAGGGCCGGCGCCCATTGGCCGTCGCCGCCGGTCCGGTCCCCCGCACCGCCCGGCCGTTGTACGCTGTGCGTGGCATCAAATATCACCGGGTACCCGTAGTCGCGCATGATCAACAGGCTGCGCATATCCGCGACCAGATTGTTATAACCGAACGAGACGCCCCGCTCGGTCAACAGGATTTGCCGGTTTCCCGTGCTCTCGACCTTGGCGATCACATTGCGGATATCCCAAGGCGCCATGAATTGCGCCTTCTTGATGTTGACAGGGATGCCGGTTTCCCCGGCGGCCACAACCAGATCCGTCTGACGGCACAGGAAGGCAGGAATCTGAATCACATCCACAACCTTGGCGGCGGGCCCACATTCCGCCGCCGAATGAACGTCCGTCAGCACCGGGACCCCGAACCGCTCCTTGACTTCGGCCAGAATCTCCAGCCCCCGCTTCAACCCGGGCCCGCGATAGGCGCGAATCGAGGAGCGATTAGCCTTGTCATACGAGGCCTTGAAAACAAGAGGAATCCCCTTGGCCTTCGCCAGACGTACCAGGCGGGCGGCAAGGTCCAGACATCCTTCACGGCTTTCGATCACGCAAGGTCCGGCGATCAGCATCAAAGACTGCTTGCCCCCGACCTTGACCTTACCAATGGATATCGTCTTCATAATGCTTCTCTACCGCACCAAACCCGCGCCCCTCAAGGCGGCTTCCGCCAGGGCCACATCCTCGGGCGTGTCCACCCCGACACTGACATCCTGCGTTTCCAGCACCCGCATCCGGGCTCCCAGGTGCAGCGCCCTGAGCTGTTCCAATTTTTCCGCCTGCTCCAACAAACACGGCGGCGTCCGTACCAGCCGCTCCAGAAACTCGCGCCGATAGGCGTACAGCCCCACATGCCGCCAGTGCCGCAGCCCCTCCGGCTTGACGTCCCGCACGAAAGGAATGACCGACCGGGAAAAATACAGCGCCCTGCCCCGCTCGCCCCATACCGCCTTCACCACCGAAGACTTCTGCAGCTCCTCCTCGGTCCGGATCGGGGTGGCCGCCGTGGCCATATCCCACTCCGGTTCCCCAACCATAACCTCCGCCAGCCGATTGATCAACTCCGGATCGATCAGCGGTTCATCCCCCTGAATATTGATGACCACGTCAGCCTGGATTCCCGCCACGGCCTCAGCCACCCGGTCCGTCCCGGATGGATGATCCGGCTTGGTCATCACCGCTTTCGCCCCAAGAGCTTCCACCACGGAGCCAATCCGGGCATCATCGGTTGCCACAATAATCTCGTCCAGTCGCCGGGCCAGGCGTGTGCGCTCCAGCACCCACTGAATCAAAGGCTTGCCGCAAAGGGCAACAAGGGCTTTCCCCGGAAGCCGGGTCGAGGCCCAGCGCGCCGGGATGACGCCCACCACTCGCGTTGGCTTAGTGCTCATTCGTCTCCACGCTGGCCAGCAATTCCTCCGGTGAACAGGTCGCCGTGCCCAGTTTACCCACCACCACACCGGCCGCATTGTTGCCGAGAACCGCCGCCTCGTCAAACGTCGCTCCCGCCGCCAGCGCCAGCACACAGAGGGCGATCACCGTGTCCCCCGCCCCGCTCACATCGAAAACTTCACGGGCCCGCGTGGGAATCACCCAGGGCTGGCGGTTGGGGGCCAGCAGGTACATGCCCTGCGGGCCAAGCGTCACCATCAACTGCTCCGGTTTCCAGCGCTTCAACAGGATTTCCCCGGCCTTCCGCAAGCTTTCGTCCGCCAGCGGATCCGCCACCGGCCCCTTGGGCGTCAAGCCTGCACACGCATGCGCCTCGCGATAGTTCGGCGTCGCCAGCGTGATCCCCTCGATGTTCAGATCCAGATTGTCCTTGGGATCCAAGCCCACGGGAATCCCTTTTTTCTTCGCACCGGCGAGCAGCACATCCATGACTTCCTGCCGTATAATGCCCTTGCTGTAGTCTTCGATCACCACCCCGGTGCAAAGGGCAACCTGTTTCTCCAGCAGGTCACAAAAGGCATCCACCTCCGAGCAGGGAAAGGTTGCGGCAGGATCCCAGTCCACCCGCACCACTTGCTGACGATCAGCCAGAATACGCATCTTGACAGTGGTCGGTATGCCCTTGATCTGACGCACACCACCGGTTCCGATCCGGCTCTCCTGAAGCAGACGCAGCAGATCCTGCCCCGCCGGATCGTTGCCCACCACGCCGGCCACGACCGCTTCGCCGCCCATCGCCCGGACATTACCGGCCACGTTGGCGGCCCCGCCGGGAACCTGCCGTTCCCGGGACACACGCACCACCGGAACCGGGGCTTCGGGCGAAATCCGCTCCACCGTCCCATGGATATACTTATCCAGCATCAGGTCGCCAACCACCAGAATACGCTGACCGAGAAACGCCTTCGTCAACTGCTTCGCGCGCTCACTTTTCATCCTGTATCGCTCCTCGCTGACCGTCCATTGCCGGGCTGCTCCACCAATCCCGGAAAACGGCGTTACCCCGCCAAACCGGCCGGTACACAATCTCAACATAAGGATTATCGGAAGCGCTCAACCAGCACCGGCGCACATTCTGCCCTTCCACCCCACCCGCCCGTTTGACGTCGCGGGCAAATAGCTCATAAAACCACATCCGCCGCCCCGGGAAGTCGAGTGGCATCGCCCACAGTTCAAGCCCTTTCACCCGACGGGTGATCTCGCCGTCGGCCGTGCCCCAGGAGATCGCGCTGTCACGGATATTCAGGCGCAGTCCACGCGGCACATCCACAAATAAACCCGGCGTATCCCGCACATCGTTCAACACGGCGATCCGTTCGAAGGCCGCCGGCAACCAGCCGTCGGCTGTCTTGACCAGATCCAGTTCCGCCCCCTTCACGCCAAGTTCCACAACTCCGTTCAGCCGCGCCCCCATCCGGATCTCGACGGCTTTGAACCCGCCATACGCTTCCGCCTGCCGGGCTTGAACGTTCTTCAAAACCAGATCGAAGGGCAACCCGAGACGCGCCTCGCCAATCTTCAAATCCAGCCCGGTCTTCTTACGAAGCACGTCGGCAATCCAGTCGCCTCCCGCCTTCGAGCGGACCGACAGCGTGAGCACCGTCACCACAAGAACAACCAGCAATATGACGATGGTTAGACACCCCACCGCCGAGAGGCGCTTGCGGGGCGGCTTGAAATCGTCGTCCAGATTGTCATTCGACCGGGTCATGGGACTCCTTCTTCTTCCGCGGTCCGAACAATAACGACCCCACCCGCACCCAGGTGGCCCCTTCCTCCACCGCCACCTCGAAATCGTGCGACATCCCCATGGAAAGCTCCGGCAGCAAGACGCCGGTCTCGCTCTGCCAGCGATCCCGCAGCTCGCGCAACCGCCGGAAGAAAGGCCGCGCCTCTTCCGGGTCTTCGGCGATCGGCGGAATCGTCATCAATCCCGCCACATGAACCCGAAACAGGGAGGCCGCCCGGGCCAGAACGGCCGGAACATCTTCCGGAGCCATCCCGAACTTGCTGCGTTCCCCGGAAACGTTCACTTCCAGACAGACCGGAACCGTGCGCCCCTCTTCCTGGGCGACACGATCCAGATGCTCCAGCAGCCGCAGGGAGTCCACCGCATGAATCATCTCGAACAGACGGACCACGTCCCGAGCCTTGTTGGTCTGGATATGGCCGATGTAATGCCAGTGCAGATTCGAAGAACACAGTGGAATCTTCACCCGCGATTCCTGAACCCGGCTCTCACCAAAGACCATCAGGCCCGCCGCCACCGCCTCCTGCACCACCTCCGGCCCGAGGGTCTTGGTCACCGCGAGCAGCTTCACGCCCGCCGGTTCCCGCCCGACCCGACCGCAAGCCAGCCCAATCCGCCGCTGAATATCAGTTAACCGTGCTTCCACTTCTGTCATCAGACTCTCTCAGATCTCAAACTCAGGTCTTCTTCCCTGTTCCCTCTGACTCAGGTTTCAGGCTTCAAACTCAGGTCTTCTTCCCTTCCCTCTGACTCAGGTTTCAGGTTTCACACTCAGGTTTTCTCCCTCACCTGCTCTGCCGGCCCTTCATGGCCCGCGACAACGTCACAGGATCCGAATACCCAATGCCGCTCCCCACCGGAATCCCCGAGGCCAGCCGCGTGAGACGAATCGGGGTGGTCTTCAAAAGCTCCTCGATATAGCTCGCCGTCGCCTCACTTTCAACATCCGTACCCAGCGCCAGGATGACCTCCTGAAACCCTTCCTCTTCAATCCGCCGGAGCAGAGGCTGCAGACGCAGGTCGCGCGGTCCTTCTCCGTGCATGGGTGAAATGACCCCCATCAGCGCATGGTAACGGCCTTTATAGCTACCGGAACGCTCGATCGCCACAATGTCATTGGGATTCTGGACCACGCACACCACCGTGCCGTCACGCGCCGGATTCGCGCACAAACGGCAGGGCGTTTCGGCGATCGTTGTGATGCTCCCGCACCGGCTGCACAGCCGCACCTGGTCCTGCGCCTCCCGCAGCGCCCCCACCAGTTCGCGCATCACACCCTCGGTGTCCCAGGCCAAACTGTAGGCCATGCGCTCCGCCGATCGGCGCCCGATGCCCGGCAGCTTCGCCAACGCCGACGCAATGCGGTCCAGATACTCCAGCCCGTTCATCCCGGAATCTCCTGCTACATGCCCATCATGCCCGGCAGGCCCATGCCGCCCGTCACCTTCTTCATGTCGGCGGCGGCCATCTCACGGCTTTTCTTGATCGCGCCGTCCACCGCCGCCAGCAACAGGTCCTCCAGCAATTCCTTGTCGGCGGGATTGATCACCTTGGGATCGATCTTGATCGAAACGACCGAACCATCGCCGGTCGCGGTCGCCGTCACCACGCCGCCTCCACTGGAAAAATCGACCCTTTTACCGGCCAGCTCAGACTGGATGCGCTCCATATCCTTCTGCATCGTCTGGGCCTGCTTCATCAATTTCATCATATTCATCGGCTGTTACTCCCTGACATCCACAATACTACCGTTGAAAATTTCCAAAGCCCGCCGCACCACGGGCTCCTGAACCCAGTCCTGCTTCGATTTTATCGGTTTGGCACCCGCCGCCCGGTGTGGCTCCGATTTCTTCTCCACCGTGTGATCTGCGGGCACATCCACCTGCATGCCCTCCGACTGGATCAGTCGCAACTCCACACTCACCTGCCGCTTGAGCTCCTGTCCCAATACGTTTTGGACAGGACGCAGGAAGGAAGGAGCCTGCAGACGTTCCATATTCTTGGCAAACTCAGGATCAAACCCGATGATCACCTTGTCAGCCGTCACCGCCAGGGGCCTTGAATCAAGCAACAGATTCCTGGCCAGTGACGCCACCTTGCCGACCCGCTCGCACAAATCACGCCATTGAGCGGTAAGCCTATCGATCTCGCTCTCCGCAACGGCGCTCACGGGTGCCGGCGGCGGAGTTGGAGCCGCCCCATAAGCGCTGCCGGAGGGCTCGCTGACCTTTCGCTTCGCCGTGGGGGCAGGAGCTGGGGCAGCCGCAGGGGTCGCCGTACTCGCGGCCCCCGACCCGGTGTTGGCCACCGGCAGTCCGGCGGATTTCTGAACCGCCTCCAGCCGGCGCAACAGTTCATCGATTGAAACGGCCGTCGTCCGGGCACACCGGATCAGGGCGGTCTCAACCAGGGTCCGCTTGGAAAGCGAGTACCTCATGCGGTCCTCGGTCTGCGAGAGAATTTCCGCGATCCGCAGCAGGCGTTCGGGACTCGTCAGCCCGGACTGCTTCTGGAAGGTCTCGAGTTGCGACGTTACCACATCCAGTTTCGCCGCCGCCTCCGGCGCACACAGCAACACCAGGAGACCGCGGAAATAATCGAGCAACTCCAGGTTCAACCGCTGCATATCCTTGCCGGCCTCGTCCAAATCCGCGACCGTTCCCACGAGGGTCGAAACATCGCCCCGTAACACGGCCTCCGCCAGCGTTTCCAGGGTCCGCCGCGACACCAGCCCGAAAACCGCCAGAACATCCGCTTCAGTGATCTTGCTCCCGCGGAACGCAATCAGTTGATCCAGCGCCGATTCGGCGTCGCGCAGCCCGCCCTCCGCACCGCGCGCAATGGCCAGGGCGGCATCGCCGTCGAGTTCAACCCCTTCCGCCCGCGCGATCAACTGCACCCGTTCCACGATCAGGGCGGCGGGAATCCGGCGCAGGTCAAACCGCTGGCAGCGCGACACAATGGTCGCCAGGATCTTATGCGCCTCGGTGGTCGCCAGAAAGAACTTCACGTGAGCCGGCGGTTCCTCGAGGGTCTTCAGCAGGGCGTTGAAGGCCGCCGTGCTGAGCATGTGGACTTCATCGATGATGTAGATCTTGTAGGGACCCCGGGTGGGGGCATACTTGACGTTCTCGCGCAGCTCGCGCACCTGATCCACGCCGTTGTTCGAGGCGCCGTCGATTTCCATGACGTCCATGGAGGAGCCGGACATGATTTCCAGACAGGAGGCGCACTTGTCACAGGGGGTGGCGGTCGGGCCTTCATGGCAGTTCAACGCCTTGGCAAACAACCGGGCCAGCGACGTCTTGCCGATGCCGCGGGGCCCCACAAAAAGGTAGGCATGCGCAATCCGGTTGGCCTTGATCGCATTCTGCAGGGTCTGGGTGACATGCCCCTGCCCCACCACATCCGCAAACTGTTGCGGTCGCCACTTTCTCGCCAGCACTTCGTACGCCATAATACCGCCCTCCGGGATCGTTGCGGATGCCGGTACCCAATAAGCCGGGTCCCGGCCTCGGATCAGGAAATCTACGGCGCCCGGAAGCCCAGGCATACCGCTGCTACCTTCCGGTCCTCACGGGATTTTGCCGGTTTCCGACGCATAGGCCCCGACCTTCAGCACAGTCCCCGACTTACTGGGTACCAGGCATCCGCCTCTGAAACAACCGCCCCATAAGCTACCGGTCCGAGCCCCCCCGATCAAGCACCATCATACCGCCGCGAGGAGTTCGTGGAGCATGGCCCGGATGCCCAGCGTGTTGGGGCACTTTGTCTCGCACTGGCCGCATTCGTTGCAATGGGAGGCGGTTTGTGCTTCCGGAATGCCCTTCAATGCGCTCTGGGGCCAGCCGGCCAGACCGAAACATTTCCAGTTCCGGTAGATCTCCATGTGACGAGGAATATCAACCCCTTGCGGACAGGGCATGCAGTAGCGGCACATCGTGCAGAAACGTTCCCCCAGCGTGGCGCGCAGGCGGTCCAACCCTTCGCACATCGCCCCGAAATCAGCCGAACCGGGCTCGAATTCCCGCGCCGTTTTAACGTTCTGATCCAGCTGCTCCATCCGGTTCATGCCCGAACAGGCGGTGCTGACATCGGGGTTTGAAAGGACAAAGCGCAACGCCATCTCCGTGGTGGGCATGTCCATGTTCAATGCGGCTTTCAACTTATCGGATTCGAAGGCCAGCATTCCGCCAGCCACGGGACACATCGCCACCACCCCCACACCCAGTTCACCCGCCCGCTTGATGGTCGGTTCATACATGCGGTTCAGGAGGTTGTAGGGAACGGTCAGGCTGTCGAACAATCCGGTCTCGATGCAGCGGATGAAATGCTCCGGCGTATCATGCCCCGTAAACCCGACATGCTGGATGAGTCCTTCATTCTGCGCGCCGCGAATGGCCTCCAGAACGCCCCCGCGCTTGAGCAGGTGCGGCATCATGTTCCACCCGAACCAGCCGACCTGATAGAACTTGAAATGGGTCAGACCGAGAATATCGAGCTGGCGCTCGATCTCTTTCCTGAACCGGTACGCCGTCTGGTCGGGCCCGATCCCGTCCTTGCCGGAGACAATCACGCCCGCCGTCTTGCCGGCGAGGCCCGGCGCGGTGCGATGCTGGCAGGTGTTTCCCAGATAATAGCGGGTGGTCTCGAAGTAATTGACACCCAGATCGATGGCCCGGGCAATGAGCGGGGTGTTATACGCCTGATCATCACACAGGCGCATGCACCCGAAGGAAAGAGCGGAGACCTTCAGACCGGTTCGGCCGAAACGGCGATACCGCATGGTCTCCTCTTTGCAGATCAAAGGTTCACTATTGGATGGTATTACCACATTCATCTTCGCAACTCCTGCCGGCAACGGGACAACGGTGTCCTCTTTGAAAATTTGGCCACGGTTTCAAAACCCACGATCCCCGCCGGTTCCAGCCGGTCACGGAAAACCTGCTGGAACAGGCGCACGGTGGTCTTGACGTCGTTCAAGCCCCGATGCGACCGTTCATCCCCCAGCCTGAAATGTTGTTTCAGCGTTTCCAGCCTGTGGTTGGGCGTCTCCTCGATAACACGCCGGGCCAGCGTCATGGCGCAGAATCCCTTTGTGCCGGACACCGGGACGCCAAGCCGCCGATACTCCGGGGCGAGGACACGACCCCAGTCGAACGCCAGGTTATACGCCACGATGGGAAGTTCCCCGGCATAGTCATGAAAGGCCTGATGGGCGCGCCGCGGATCCTCGCCGTGGAGGCGGAGATATTCCCGTGAGTAGCCATGCACGGCTTCCGCCCCGGGATCGATAGGGACCTCATGGTTCAACAACATCTGGAACGGGTCCCCGACCGGTTCCCAGCCGCACATTTTTTGCGCCGCGATTTCAACGACATAGACCGGCTGAAAGAGACCATTGGTCTCCGTGTCCACAATCAGCCAGGTTTCGTCTTTCATCGCAATGGATCCCGCTATTTCAGCCTTTCGGCGGGAACAGCATTGCCTTGAGATCCGGCATCTCCGCCGCCACCGCATCGGAAAGGCCGACCCAGAACTCCCCGCCGGCCGAGCTCATGACCGCCATATACAGGGCTACATCCCGGGCCGGGAACTGAGCCTTGATGGCCTGGATTCCTTTGCGCAGCGACTTGGCCGTCGGCGGGGCCGACTCATCCTGGATGATTCCGCCAATATGCTTCATGCCCTGTGTCTCAACAAAGCAAACCAGCATGGGCGCCTTTCGCACGACCATCCACGACCGCAAGACGTCGTCCTCGTATTGACGCAAGGTCGGCCCGTCAATCAGGCGGCGCAGGTGACGGGCCTTATCCGCCGCCGTCATCCGCTTCACGAAAATTTCCCGAAAACGCAGGGCACCTGCCAGATCGAGCAATACCCTAGGTTGCGCCTCACGGCTCAGGGAGTCCGTTCCCTGCCAGAACGCCAGGCAGGCGTCCTCTTTTTCCTCAGCCGTCAATGCCGTCCAAATTCTCGGTGATGCGATATCCGCCATAACTGCTTCTCCTGATGAATGCGCGAAAAGGCATGATTATGGCATGCTACGGCTCCTCCGCAAGCAGAACTTCCAACCACGACAGGGGGGGGTACGACAAGAATTTTCTACAGAACCATCCACAGAAATCCTAATCGCAATCTTAATCACTAGCATCCCACAGGATGCCAGGCTGAAGGTTACTTGGCGGTAGACTGTTAGGAAATACGTGTATTCCCGCTCGTTTTCGTTCCAAGGCCTTTTCGATGTTTGGATTCCGTCTTTATGCGGTTTCAACTAACCCGTTATCGCCGGAACCAAAATGAAGAGTTTGAACAGAAGTCGCGAAGCACGCGAAGTGCTGCGGCGAAGACGCCGCAGCATAGATTAGGAGCCAGAAATGTCCTGCATGCGCGGCATCTTTGCCGCGCATGCCTTTGCGGCCTTCGCGCCTTCTGTTCAAATACTCTTTCAGCTCGAATCCTTACCACGTTTCAACGAATTCCAAATGACAAACCATTCCTGCTCAGGCAGCCAGAATTCAGGAGCCAGTATTCAGGATAAATCCGAATAAGGTGGCGTTCGACGTCCCCGGCGAACGCATGGTCCATTGAAAGCAGCCGCCAGAGACGTCGGCTACCACCTCAATCCCCTCCATGCTTCTTGAGCAAGTCAAGGATTCTACGATTTCCAGCCCGCTTGGCAAAAAAGACTGGAGACCACCACGCAAAATCCACTCCATCGACCGACCTTACTCGTCGCCCAACATTTGGATCAGCACCTGCGTTCAGAAGAATTTCCACCACATCCTCATGTCCGTATAGACATGCGAGCATCAATGCAGTCATTCGGGGGTTACACTCAAGAAACTCGTTGAGATTGCGCGACTTAGAGGTCTCCAGGCGGACGACGTCGACTGCTCCGACAGCACACGCCCATGCAAAATTGGAGCCATAAAAGCGGTTTGTGCTGAATCCAACTCTGTTAAAAAGATCAATTCGCACCCTGTCACCAGCGTTCAAGAACCTCTGGTAATTTTCGTTCGTAATCTCAATACGATCCAAGGCCAGCTTCAGCCGAGCTTCCTCCACGTCATTCATGCGATATTGCGGCGCACAACTGCACAGCAATGTAATCCCTGAAATCAATATGAAGCACTGCAACCTTGGATTCTTCAACATACAACTTTTCCCCTCAGCAAATTCAGAAACGAGAAGGGTCAGCCCTTAGAATAGTGATTAATGTCCGCATTTCCCCTGCTCCTTATCACGTCTCCGCTCAACTTTCCGCACGATTATCATCAACGCACCCTGCCCCGGACACTTATCACCTGCAGAGTTTATTGTGACGGGCTGACCCTGAGCCCCCGCTCACCTACACAATCCCTCCTGTAACTAATTATTTCCACGGGGAAAGGTTCCGTATTCCCGACCCATAAGCGAGACTGAGAATCAACACGAAGAGACTCCACGTTTCGCGAAAGCCACGCCAAGACAATACCACGGCTACCCGCCCGACCTCCCCATTCTTGCGGGTTTAGCCTTTTACTGTAACCACAGTATCGAAGACAGCAATTTTCGAGACCTGTGATGCCCCCTCCAGTCTTATTATTTCTCAAGTTAGTAAGCGCTATGGTTGCACTATCCTGCCCCTCTGCAGCCGTCTGCGCTAGCGAAGCAAAAGAACCCTTTGTGTCGGATAGATATTCCTCATATTTTTGAGTCGACGCCCTATCATATATGTACAACATGTTAGCACCAACTGGCTGCCCTTTTAATAGAGGCAAAGCAAATGCCTGTGCAACTGTCGTCACCATTACATCAATAGTACGACGTGAACCGTACAACAATCGCCACGGGACACACTCGTCATCCTTAATAGCGGCATCCACTTGAGACAGTCCCAATTGAATACACTTCGGAGTCCCCCGACTAAAGAGTGCTTCCATGACAGCACCGCGCGAACGAATCCACTCCTCCGAATATTTTTCAACTGCTTCGAGGACTACCGAATCCTTCACACTGGCTGCAGCGTTCAGGGGGGCAAAAACGTCGTCCGCCGGGATCCCTTGAGACGCATCATTAGCCAAATACAACAAACGCTCTTCACTCAAATATGGTGCAGCCAAGTATAGAGCCCTTCGTTTTTCCAAAGGCCCTGAATTATTTGCATTATAAATTTTCAGCAAAGACCCAAGCACAAAATCACGTGTTGGTGTCGCTTCTCCTGTCGCATCCAGCAATTCTCCAGATAGATACAATAGTCGCCCACGAGACTCATGATTCGTCTGTGCCTGATACGCCGCCTCAATCACCGCACATGCTTCAACCTCGGAGAATTGTTTGCCTTTGCCGATGTTCAAAAGAAAAGTGTGCGGATTTCCATCACGAGCGAAGCCACTTATCATTGAGCGCAAGTCGCTTCCAACTTCATCAGCCATTAATACACACCCACTGAGAAATATATTAAAGACCAGAAAAGCGAAAAGACACCGAGAGTTCACCGTTAAATATTTAATATCCGAGGGACGGGATGGGCCAACCCTTAGAATAGTGATTAAAGTCTGCATTTCGCCTGCTCCTTATCAAGCCCCTGCTCCACCCACTGGACGATTTCCATGAACTCTCCCCACCCTCCCCGGCAAGCTCTTGCTTTTTTTGATTTCTTGGCCTGACCCGATTAAATCCATTGGGTTGACCCCGCCACCCGACCCGCTCTATTGCTCCCCTACTCCTCAGAGACAACGTGTACCGGCAGAATAAGAACCCCTTTGTCTGACAAACTGTAGATAAACGGCGGGTTTACTTGGAGTTGTGCTGTTCGCAGGATTTCGAAAAGGGAGCCACCATGCAATGAAATGCTTATTTCTGGCATTTTGCCGTACTCTTTCCATACATCGCTCGGGAAAATTGTGATCTGAACCGAGTTCTTAGGGTCAACCGATTGACGCTGAGCCTCCATCAACTTGTCGACAAATGATGGTAATGGCTCTTTATCGGCCTCTATTTTGATTCTCGTCGATTTGAGCCGCATCAGTGTGTCAAGTTCACCCGAATTCGGCTTGATGATTTGGAAACCAGCCCCCCTCGTCGTATACACAAACGTGCCATTTTTTATCTCGAATGGGCCAATGAGCCAACCCGAACTCATATCCCGCGCATAGAACTGCGGAGCGGCAGAGATACAGCCCTGCAGCCCCATAAGCAAAATCACAAGAGAAAACCTCAACGCCAAATAGATCACTGAATTCTTCATGGTGACGGCTCCTGTTCAAGGAAAAGTAATAACAGTGTACTCATAGACCATGGTTGATTCGTCACTCCGTGCGTACAGCTTGTAGATACGACCACAATGCCTGCTTTTAGTTTTTGGGTCTGCCCGATCGACGCGCGCTGCCGGAACGAGAAGGGTCAACCCTTAGAATAGTGATTAAAGTCTGCATTTCACCTGCTCCTTATTAAGGCCCCGCGCAACCTCTGAACGACTTACATCAACTGTTTAATCCCGCTCTTTGATAAGAGCCCCCACCTGTCGTCGAAGTCAGCTTGCCTGGTTCAATCCATGTTTTTACGATTTCGCCGCCCGGCACGACTGACAGATAATCAAGTTGCATCTCTTTCGGCCTCTTCTTTCGCAATAAACATGGAAAGTTTCGATCCTCCGCAAAAGAAGCATACATCACGAGACAAGAGGAAAGAAACACGGCGTGGTCACTGCGCCCTTTTACGTACTGAACGCCCATTGTTGAGCCTGCAAATTGCTCCGGCCCCCAAGCACCTCCCTCGATATAAACAATTCTTTTAATGTGCTTATTTACAAGGGATTTGAATTCCCGCGCTGCAAGATGATCCAACAAAAGAAACGCAGCCTTCACAGCGTCTATTTGCACTGGGACCCAGTCATATTGCTTTGTTGTGGACACGAAGAATACGCGGCACTTCCTTATTTTGTATCTCTTCCCCTTCAATCCAATCAACCCCACATAAAGCCATCCAACTAACCCGAGCTCCATGGCCTTAAGCATAATCAATTTGATCTTATTCATAAGCTTTACGGCCCTGAATCACTGGGGAACGAGAATGGTCAGCCCATAGAATAGTAATTAAAGGCTGCATTTCGCTAACTCCTTCTCACATCCCCCGCACAACAGCCTGACGACTTCCATCAAATCACTTCGATCCCTCGGATACTCATCGTTTGCGAAGTTTATTGTGCAGGGCTGACCCTGACCCCTCCGTTTTTATAACAAAGAGTGTTTTGACATCTCCTTTAATATTTTTCTCCGAAATACGAAATTCTAAAGGTGATTTTTGACTCACCAAGGAGCCATTCACTTCGTGGAGCCCATTCGACAACACGTTTGTTTGACAGGTCAATACGTCTTGAGTTACTACAGATGCTGAAAAAGAATCCAAAACCGCAGAAGCAGATGCACTGCACCAACCCTGAACGCGCGTTTCGACAACCCTTCTATCTCGTATCGTTTGCCTATAAATCAGTCCGCTAGGCATTAATGAACGGATTGCTAATGCCATTTTGCACATGTCATCTGAAATTGGCCCCCATAATTCGGGAGCAGTCTTGCATCGCTTTTCCCAAGCGTCTAATTGTGAGTAATATCCGTACTCACACACCATACAAACAACAGCTGGACTCACAGCAAGACCGTATTCAATCCAGAAAAGCAACCGACCTTGAGCATCACGGTTCTCCTCAAGCGTAGGCGGGGCGTTTTTTCTTTTAATCTGAGGTAACCGCCTCGCCTCAAGCTGCTTGATATCTTTATGACCAAAAGGACAGTTTCTCGGGATCCCCTTTTCGGCTTGAGAACACCCTGTCAGCAGGCTAAATACTGAAGCCAAAAGTGTTAAATACCACACAGGCTTTTGAAATATTTTCATGGCCACGATCTTCCTGTGATTGGTGCTTGTTGAGTTGTTGGGGAAAATGAATATGGGGATCTGACGCACCTGCCGCGCGAGGCGGCAGGGAGCAGGAGTAGTCGCGGTGGGCGGCAAAGAGCTGGGAGCATGGAGCGCTTGGAAGATGAGAAGGAGGGGGATTGGGAAAGAATGTTGCTGGGTGACCCCAATTGCTCAACTCGCTTTCGACCTCCTCCCAAAATACATCCCTATTAAGAATAAACCACTTCCCAAACAAGCCATGACACCATAAAGAATCTGAACTATTGCAAAAACATTAAAATGATTCACGCTTTGAACAAACATCCGGCCGTCTCCGACCAGCATGTAGTCCACTCCCATGATTTTTGCTGACGTTGTATAAAACGGATATCTTCTCGACACCTCGACCTCAGTTGGGGTTGCACGAGCTAACCAATCTTCATAGGTAGCAACTTCAACCCTCGCCTGATGCCACCACCCTATGTACGCGGCACCAGAGAGAAAGACAATCGACGCAATAATGATAGTTATTTTCACAGCAAATCTCCGATTCATCGGCAATCAAAGTCAATATATGCGAAGAGCTGACCCCGGTCTCCCCCGGCGGCGCGGAGGAAGATTGTCTATTGACGCCTACTCTTTGATGGGTGGCCCCAATCGATCCCGCTTGATGACGCGCACTAATCCCCCAACGCAGCCAGCCAAGAACGCACCAGCCGCCGCACTTGCGAAAACAGAAAGAAATTGCGCGCACAATATTCTCCCCACAATGAGCATTGAAGACTGCTCCAAAAGAGGGAACCAAAAGAAAAAGTTACTCAAAAAGAGCACCCCCACAATTACGGTAATCGACATAAACTTTCTAATTGAGCCTCGGCAACTGAACTGCCATAGCAACGCAAAAAGAGCAAGAAAACCCATCATTGCCAACGGCCCTCTATATGCACAAGTGCATACTTCACTTACAAGCCTATAGACAAAGCTACCAAGAAGCCAGACCACTACTGATGATGTCAATACCCCACGGATAAGACGGCGGCAGACGGCATGAGCTGAGTGAGTTTCAGAACGAGAAGGGTCAGCTTTTAGAATAGTGATTAAAGTCTGCATTTCGCCTGCTCCTTATCAAGACCCCGCTCAACCCCTACGGGCCTCAGTTACACTTACCCTGCCCCAGACACTCATCGCCTGCAGAATTTATTGTGCAGGGTGCCCCTGAGAGGCCCAAAGTTGTTATTTACGCTCTGACCCCGGCACCGGGATATGTGGCACTTCGATGTCAACTCCCCCTCCCAGCGAAGACCATCGATAGCCTTCCTGCACATGGATCTGTCGAATCCTGAGCGCCTCCGGAAATTATTGTGCAGGGCTGACCACAGTCGGCGCACGATCCCTTCACTCACGCAGCTCTTCATATAGTATAACTACGTCATTTGACAGCACCGTACTGCGAAAGAGAGCTGCCCGTTTGGGATAGTCTCCCAGCCGAGATGAACAGAAGACTGTTCCATTTCGAAATGGGATACCCGCCCAACGTGTGTAATTATTCGACATTTGCACCGGCAACTTCCGGACAACTTTACCTGTACCGAGATCACAAACCCCTAAACCGTAGTCCAGTAAATCGCCATAAATGGTAAATGCTCCTGCGAAACCCGGCAGGTTGATCGTCGTCTTTTTCTTTAAATCGGGAATATCTACTATCTCAATCCTGTCAGGGTATCCCAATACAATGCTATTCTCCCCCCACACAGCTGACCTCTTAAAACGGTCAGGTCGCCCCAGAGATCCAAGTTCCTCTCCACTTTCTCCACTAAGCAGCCAAATCCGATTGTTGAGGCGAATGCACAGCCTCCTCCCAGCACAGAACACCTCCTGGTCTGGGGGCACTTTTTCGCTGCTCATTAGCTTGGTTTTGATGGGCGCCCCGTCTTCTCCTCGAAAAACCATCCACCCAGTCGCACCCCCGACGGTCACAATCTTACCAGCGTCATTTTCCCTCCAGTTAACAGGACTGAATATCAGGCTTATGACATCTCCGCAGGGCTGAAGCATGACGTTTACATTGGAGAGATCCAAGTTATGCTGCCACTTCAACGCACCACTTGAAAGAGAATGGCGCTGAAGTGTATAGAAAGATTCATTACGAATCAGTAATGAGACCACATCGCCCCCGCTGAGTGTGCTGACAGCATAGAACGTCATATTGGTCCCGCCCTGGGGCACTATTCTGGTCAATACTTTCCCCGTTCGGGAATCCACCGCCAGGATTTCAGACCGTGTCCAAAGCACGACCTTCGACTCATCGACTGGATTTATGGAGACACTTGATTCGCCCGTATCTAACCTCCACTTCAGGAGACTGCTTGCGTCCATATCGAACCCAACCACTTCCCCATTACCCCACAGAGAAGCGACCAACATGCTGCCGCTAGCTTCAATACGACCCGCCGAGGAAGTCACTGCTTTCAGAATTATCAGAAACAATAAGAACTGGAACCGTTTTAAGGACATGTTATTAATGCCTTTGCTGTCAGAATGCCGCTCGCAAGACGAGATGTTTAGCAACTCGCCCTGCCCCGGACCCCTCATCGCTTGTAATGTTCATCGTGAAAAGGGCCCCTAATCGACCCCCATCGCTCGCTGCTCAATCTTCCCCACCACCGGACGATAAAACCTTGATCTCTTCAAGGCTATCAGTTGGCGTAAACGACTGGTCATGATGGGGCACATTCTTTAATTGGAAAGGATCGAGCCCGCTTTTTACAGCAACCTTAATATTTTTTGACCTAAGATTATTGAGCGCAGCAGATTCGAATTCAACAACGACAATGAACCCAGATTCCTCGTACTGGTGCCGATCAACCGACAGCGATCCGTACGACAAATATATTCTTCTGACTAAAGGCCATTTTGCCCCATTATTCACAATCTCTGGCAATGTCAGCACGCGGTCTAAGACGGTTCCCTTTGGGAATCGAGATTGGGCAACTAACTCAGAAAACGGGAGATGAACGTTTGAAACAAAAACCGCCTGTGCGCCAACGATGCAACCGGGCTTTTTTGTTGGTATTTCTCGATCAAGTTTGCCCGCGGTTAGCATCAGGTACAGATCGAAACTGTATTTTGATGCGGTCCTGAACGCATTGGTTTTTATCAGATAGTGACAGTTGATGACGTCTCCGTTTTCCCATTGGTCAATAATGCGAAGACCCTGTCTCATCAGTTCATTCGACACGTTCTTCCAAGGCTTTCCCACGCATTGTGGTTCAACGACATGAGACATCTCTCTCAATAGAACCTGATACGAAGTGTTGGTCGATCTCAGCGTCTCCTGAAGCCCATGCACCACATCACAAACAGCCACGGCGGGCGCGGGGTGCGTCTCCACCTTTACTTCACTTCCAATGACCCACCTGCTTGTTATCGAACAAGCCAGAACCACAGGCACTATGACAGAGACTATCATGCTTCCCTTCCGGCGATGCGTGATCATGGCAAAAACAGGAGTATTGGGGAACGAGAAGCCCTTGGAATAGTGATTAATGCCGGCATTTCGCCTGCTCCTTATTAAGACCCCGCTCAACTTTCCGCACAATTATCATCAACACACCCATTCCGGATACGCATCAAATAATATGCTCAATGTGAAGGGCTATCCCCAATCGGACCGTTCACTTTCCCAGACGTCCCTCTGATGGCATTATTTGCTGCATTCATATCGCCATCACTAAGCACACCTTGCCTCTTAAAACGTTCTAATGAATCCATCATTTCCGGAGTTAGCGGAAGCTTGCTAGGTCCACGATCGAACTCCCCTTTGTCATAGCGCTCCCAAAATAGTTTTGCCGGCACCACTTCAGACCCGACACCAATATGAATCAAAGACTTCATTTCACGAATAGCAGTAATCCCGAATTTGATACGTTCCGGAGAGAATCTCAATGCCTCAAGAGGCAACGCTCGCAGAGGCGATAGATCATCAATAGGCGTTCCTGAAACATCAAGTGAGTTAAGCGGAATAGTTCCTAACATTTTAAGCGATGAGATTCGAGTGCCCGCTGCGACAAGAACGGAAAGCGGCATCCCTTTTACGAAATCAAGGTTGTCAACTTTTGTCATAGAGCAGTTCAACATTCGCAGGGGAATTCCTGTTAATGGTGTCATGTTGCTCACTAATGTTGAACTGACGTCAAGAACGGTTAACGGCATTCCTGACAACGGCGATAAATCAATTACTTCTGTTCCGCGAAGCGAAAGAACTGATATTGGCAGTCCCTTCAAAACAGACAAGTTTTGAATATTTCCTTCCGATAAATCAACACTCAGCAAGCCATTCGAGACTACTGTGACATATTTATACTCTATTGCAGCACGCTCCAACACGCGGACCACTGAATCCTTACCAGCCTGATCTGCAAATACAGCGTTAATGCTTACAATATAGACAAGGAGACAGACAACCCATGCAATCATTCAGAACCTCACTTTATGACGAGTTTTATTAACTGAACTTTATCGCGCACTTACAATTTGGGAACGAGAAGGGTCAGCCTTGAGAATACTGATTAAAGTCTGCATTTCGCCTGCTCCTTATCCAGTCCCCGCTCAACCCGCCTGACGACTTACATCAACTCACCCGACCCAGGACACTTATCGCCTGCAGAGTTTATTGTGCCGGGCTGACCCTGATCACGCCTCGCGCCAATCACGGAAAAGCTTAGCTGGACCTTGCATTTTCTCGTTGGTGAACTCATTTTTTCATTATCGATAGATGTGTCGCCAACATCAGCAGGACTGTCACATCAATCAAGACAAGTACAACGGGAAGGACCGTTGCCCCAACTGATTTGGGAAGCCGGCGGCTTGCAAAACACACGATGGCCAAAGAGAATAGGCACACAATGATATTACTCAGCAAAGATCCCACGATCTGTGCGAGACACAGATACCACATGGCGGCGTTGCCTGGCTGAGTGATGGGGCCGTCTGTCATCATCCGGATGCTCGCCACAGTTTCAAGGAGAAGAAACAGGAGCATCTGCGCAATCACGAAGCCAGCAAAAATCGTTGGATCTCGGTTGGGTGTCCTTTTAACCAGCCACCTGAGCGAGATCGCAAGTGCAGCCACCAACACGGCCACTGCGGAACCCCAGGTGATGATGAAGTAGAAAGGGAAGCCACCGATCGGGGCGACTGCCCAGAACTCCGTGCTTCCTGGCGCTGGTGGCTGAATAGTCATCTTTGGATTCGCGAACTTGTTATTCTTCCGAACCTGTCTTCCCGGATCTGATCAAAGGTTTTTCCTGTCCTCCACGGAGAACACCCGAAAAGCCAACAGACGGCCGCATTCCCAAGTGTGCGACCCTGCCCTTCCAGAAGGTCGCCCACGCATGGCTATACTGGCACCCAGGGGAACCTCCCACAACCATTATTGCTCAGTGGAGCACCGCCGGACAGGACCAACCGCGGATGACGCTGATGGACGCGGATGGGAAATAACTTATCTATTCATCCTGTAAATCCTGTCAAAACTCTTCAGGCTGCCGTCTCTTTTAATGCAGCCAAACTCGCATTCAGTCCTCAGTCCTGCCTGTTTATTCCGCGAAGCGTAACCCGACCCCCACCTTTGCGCTCTTTGCGGCTTTTGTTCAAACTTACCGGCGTCCCATAGTAATCCTAATCGTGAAGACGCCGCAGCATGGATTGGGCGCCAGAAATGCCCTGCAGGCGCGGCATCTTTGCCGTGCATGCCTTTGCGGCCTTCGCGCCTTCTGTTCAAATACTCTTTCAGCTCGAGTCCTTACCACATTATTTGGAGTCCGACTTTATGCTGTTTCGACTAACCCGTTATCGCCGAAACCAAAATGAAGAGTTTGAACAGAAGTCGCGAAGCACGCGAAGTGCTGCGGCGAAGACGCCGCAGCATGGATTGGGTGCCAGAAAAGCCCTGCAGGCGCGGCATCTTTGCCGCGCATGCCTTTGTGGCCTTCGCGCCTTCTGTTCAAATACTCTTTCGGCTCGAATCCTTACCACGTTTCGAGGAATTCAATTCGTAAAAAATATAGGCCTACATCCTGAATCGCCTCAGCCTTGGCGTCCCTATGGGACGCCCGTGACTGAATAACGAAAACGCGAATTTTTTTATGGCTCGTTCCGGCCAGGCCAGACATAATCGCCGACAACTGTACTCGATCTGTAATCGGACGACACAAAAATCAATGTAGGACCACCATGAAAATCGCCGTTGTATTCGCCACACCTCAATCGGTGCAATTTCAAGTCATTGAAGGTCGGCTCGGAAAAGTCGCCGCCCAACAAAACCGGCAACGATGGGTCATCGAAGTCCTGGACGCAAAGGTTGGTCCCGGCGCACCGGCCACACGAGTGACGGTGCGAACGAAGACGGCCGGCTTCACCTTCTGGATTGGACAGGTGACCGCGGCGTGGCCGATCTGGATTCCGCACTATGGGGTCGCCGTCGTACCGGCGGACGATGCGCGCACGTACCAGGAGATTAGAGACGAAATTCGCGGCCGCGGGCTTCAGAGCGAACTCGACCGGATTGCCTCCGAACCCGAGGAAACTTTCGCCGCTGCCGCAGCCGTGACGCGCGACCTGAATTGCGAGACGTGGCTCGGTTTGAGCCGCGACATGCGGATCTTCCGCATTAACTTCGATGCCCGTCAGGGGTATCTCGGATTTTTCCAGAGGAAGAATGCCGGGCTCGGAAGCGGCGAATGGGGCAAGGATGAAATCGGAGAGGAGTGTGAGATTTTCGTGGGGCGCGGCGCGACATGCCGGGTGGATATGCGCCGGTGGCTCGAAGATGGATCGTTGCCAATTTTACATGCCGAACAACGCGACGCCGACATGGTCTATCGGATGACGACGTTCGTGACGCTGGAGAAGTCAGCCTTGACGGCGAAAAATTTGCGCGGCACGCATTATCTGGTGGCAGATGATCGTTGCATCGGGCACATGCATTTGCCGAAGGAACAGGAATTCGTCAAAGCTAACACGGCGAAGGAAAAGGCCGGGGGCGGGGAACAGACCGTGTTGCTGATTCGCGTCGAGGCGATCAATACCGGGACGACTCCGCATTACGCGTTCTTGTCGACGCTTGCGCCCCGCAGTCGGGCGGACTGGAAGCATGACGGCGTGGCCGGGTATGGAGTGAGAAATGACGGAACGGTCATGGGGATCAGCCGACTGGATGGCAAGCCGATGCCGCAACACGAGATCGCGGTGCTGTTGCAGCCGGGCGAAAAGACGACTCTCGAAGTGGCCATGCCGCATGAACCGTTACCGGTGAAACGGGCGCAGGCTTTGTCGAAGTTTGATTTCGACAAGCGCCGCGACGAATGCCGGGCGTTTTGGCAGGCGAAACTCGCGGCGGTCAGCTCGATTCGTTTGCCGGAACGACGAATTGAGGAAATGGTTCGGGCCGGACTGTTGCATCTCGATTTGATCACGTACGGCTTGGAGCCAAACGGACCGACGGCGGCAACGATTGGGTTTTATTCGCCAATTGGCTCGGAGAGCTCGCCGATCATCCAGTTCTACGATTCCGTGGGCTGGCACTCGCTGGCGGAGCGATCATTGCAGTTCTTCCTCGATAAACAGCACGAGGACGGGTTCATCCAGAATTATGGCGGATACATGCTGGAGACCGGCGGTGCATTGTGGTCCATGGGCGAGCATTACCGGTATACCCGGGACAAGGCGTGGTTGCGGCGGGTACAGCCGAATATGCTGAAGGCATGCGAATATTTGTTGGCGTGGCGGGAACGGAACAAGACGCCGCAGGGGATGGGGCTGATCGAAGGCAAGTGCGCTGACCCGGAAGATCCGTTCCGGCAATTCATGCTCAACGGCTTTGCGTACGTCGGCATGCAACGCGTTGGCGAGATGCTGGCGGAGTTGAATCCCAAGGCGGCGAAGCGCTGGACGGCGGAAGCCGCCGCGTGGCGCGCGGATATTCGCAAGGCGGTGGAATTGGTGATGAGCGAGTCGCCGGTGATCCCGCTCGGGGACGGGACATGGACGTTGACGTGTCCGGCGTGGGCGGAGGGTCGCGGGCCAGCAGCGCTGCATGTTGACGGGTCATCGAGCAATTCGCACGCGACGATCGGCTGCCGGGATTCGCTGCTCGGGCCGCTGTATCTGATTTTGCAGGAAGTGGTAGACGCAAACGAATGGATGGGGGAATGCCTCTTAAAGTCGCATCACGAGTTGTTCACGCTGCGCAATGCCGGCTTCAGTCAGCCATACTATTGCCGACATGATCTCGCCCATTTGCGACGCGGCGAGCCGGCAGCGTTTTTAAAGACGTATTTCAATCAGGTAGCCAGTTTAGCCGACCGGCAGACCTACACGTTTTGGGAACATTTCTTCGGCGCGAGTCCGCACAAGACACACGAGGAAGCCTGGTTCCTAATGCAGACTCGCTGGATGCTGTGGATCGAAGACGGCACGACGTTGCGACTCTTGTCGGCCGTGCCGCGCGCGTGGTTGGAGCAAGGTCAGGAAATCAAGCTGGAGAAAGTCGCTAGTTATTTTGGGAAGTTTTCGCTGACGGTCCGGTCTCAGGTGCAGTCCGGGCGGATAGAAGCGGAAGTGAAGTTTCACGAGTCGGGCCGGAAGCCCGGCAAGGTCGTGCTCCGGTTGCCGCATCCGCTCGGATTGAAAGCCGTTCGCTGTACAGGCGGAAAATACGATGCGCTAACCGAAACGGTTGTCACCACCGGTAAGGTTGTTTTGGAATTCTAAGTCCGTAGCCTCCCATTGAAATCCTAATCTTAATCGTAATCGTAATCGTAATCTATTACCCCAGAATGGATTAAGATTACGATTATAAGCAATATGTAAAAATATCAATTTCGCAACCGCTTCCAAAACATTGGTAAACGAGGACAAGCTGAAGGATTCACCACCCGGTTCGCCCCCTCCCCTTCAACATCCAACTCATTCATTCTGTTAATCCTGTCAAAACTCTTCAGTCTTCCCGCAAGATCTCTTGAAAAACTGAGCTCGACTCGCCATAGTACCCGCCGCCTTGATAAACACGCGTTGGTTCCTGAATCAGGATCTCTCCCATGGCACTGCTCAGTCTGAAAAATGTTAGCTTGAGTTACGGCGGCAAACCCCTGCTCGATGACGTGGAATTCCACATCGAGCGCGGCGACCGGATCTGCCTGCTCGGCGCCAATGGAAGCGGCAAGAGCTCGCTGCTGCGGATCCTTGCCGGGGAATCCCCGCCGGACGAGGGCAAGGTCATCCGCTCCTCCGATCTCCGCGTGGCGCGCCTCCCCCAGCAGGTCCCCGTCCACCTGCAGGGCCGCGTCCACGATATCGTCTGCCCCGACTCCTCTGATCCGGATCAGGATCTCGCCGCCACCCAGATTCTCAGCCGACTGAATCTCGATCCCGACGCTGACTTCGGCTCGCTCTCCGGCGGAACCCGGCGGCGCGTCCTGCTGGCGCAGACACTCCTTGGTGACCCTGATCTGGTCTTGCTCGATGAACCCACCAACCATCTGGACCTGGATTCCATTGCCTGGCTGGAAACCTTCCTGCTGCGCCGGTGCCGGACGTTTCTCTTTGTGACCCACGACCGGGCCTTCCTCCGTCAACTCGCTTCACGGGTCGTCGAACTGGATCGGGGCAAGCTGAGCGACTGGCAGTGCGACTACGATACGTTCCTCAAGCGCAAGGAGGAAGCCCTGCATGTTGAAACCCGGAAATGGGAGGAGTTCGACCGGAAACTGGAGAAGGAAGAGGCTTGGAGAAAACAGGGCGTCAAGGCCCGGGCGGTCCGCAATCAGGGACGCCTGCGGGCCCTGGAAGCCCTGCGCGCCGAACGCCGCCAACGGCGGGATCGGGGCGGTTCCGTCCAGATGGCCATTCAGGAAGCCGGCCGCACCGGACAGATCGTGCTCAAGGCGGAACATGTCGACTTCGGGTATGATGGCCGGCCGCTCCTCCATGACGTGTCAACCGTGCTCGCACGTGGCGACAAGGTGGGCATTCTCGGGCCCAACGGCTGCGGAAAAACCACCTTGTTACGGCTCCTGCTTGAGGCCCCGTCACGCCTGCCCCGCACGGACGGTGGTGAGTCGCTGGTGCCCCTGTCGGGACGCATCGAGCATGGAACCAATCTCAAGATCGCCTACTCCGACCAGCTCCGCGCCCAGCTGGACGATCAGGCCTCGCTGGCCGAGAACATCTGTCAGGGGCAGGAATTCGTGATGATCCAGGGCGTACGGCGGCATGTGGTGGGGTATCTTGAGGATTTCCTGTTCACTCCGGACCGAGCGCGCCAGCCCGTATGCGTGCTCTCGGGCGGCGAACGCAACCGTCTCCTGCTCGCCCGCCTATTCGCCCAGCCCTCCAACGTCCTCGTGCTGGATGAACCCACCAACGACCTCGATCTCGATACCCTGGAATTGCTTGAAGAACAATTGGACGCCTATAGTGGAACCGTGTTGCTCGTCAGCCATGACCGGTCCTTCCTGAACGACGTGGTCACCAGCGTGCTGGCCTTCGAGAAGCACCACCCCGACCGGCCGGGCCAGTGGCTGGGCCCCGCCGACGGCTGGTACGTCAACGAATATGTCGGCGGTTATGATGATTGGGCGAAACGCCGGCTGCTGCCGCCTTCCCCGGATTCGTCGGAGAAGAAATCCCTCCTCCCGCCCCGGCCCGAGCCGACGCCGAAGAAGAAGCGTTTATCGGAAAAGGACAAGCGGGAACTGGAATCCCTGCCGGCCCGGATTGAGGCCATGGAAGAGGAGCAGACCCAGTGGCACGGACGCATGGCCGACCCGGCCTTCTACCGCCAGGACGCCGCGTCCATTGCCCACGCCCGAGCGCGCACCGAGGAACTGGTGGCAGAACTTGAGGTCGCCTACCGCCACTGGGAAGAGCTGGAAGCCAAATTGCGGTAGGGTAGACGAGGCGTCTCGCCTCGTTCCCTCATTCTCGTCCCACGCATGGCCCCTCTCACCCGACGAGGCGGGACGCCTCGTCTACTTTGAAAGGACGGAATGCCGCCGGCCTTCTACCGCCACGGGGAAGAGCTGGAAGCCAAATTGCGTTAGGGTAGACGAGGCGTCTCGCCTCGTTCCCTCATTCTCGTCCGACACATAGCCCCTTTCACCCGACGAGGCGGGACGCCTCGTCTACTTTGAAAGGACGGGGTGGCGCCGGTGGATGCCCCACTGGAACAGAAGCGTCAGCAACAGCAGCGCCATCCCGCCGGCATAGAGTGTCCCGAACCCCAGACGGTCGGCCACCCAGCCCCCGATCATAGCGCCTGCCATGCTGCACACCCCGACCACCGATTCGTTGATGGCCACATACCGGGAACTCCGCTGCGGATGGACCAGGGCGTGAAAGACCAGGTAGAAGAAGAAGCTCCCGGAATACACACCGAACAGCACCGCCCCCGCCACAAGCGCCAGAGTGGCCTCTCCGAAGCCAAACACCAGCAACCCCAGAACTCCCAGCAAGCCGAACGCCGAGATGGCCAGAGGCCTATACATCCAGTAACGACTGCGGCACAACACCAATCCGGTCAGGCCCTGGGCCAGACTGATCAGGAAAAAGATCAACCCCTGCGTGCTCTGGGCCAGGTGCAGGTCCACCTCTGCCCGGACAGGAAATACGGCGCGAACAAAAGTAATGAGGATCACCCCCACCCCTCCGCCGATCCAGCCCAACCACGCCAGATCCGACATCCGGGAATAGTCCATCCCGGCACAGAAACAACCACCTCCTGTGGTCGTTGGTCGTTGGTCGGGGGTCGTTGGTCGTTGGTCGGGGGTCGTTAGTCGTTGGTCGTTGGTCGTTGATCGTTGGTCGTTGGTCGTTAGTCGTTGGTCGTTGGTTGTGGGTCGTTCGACCAGAGACTTGAGATAGTACACGCTGATGGCGGCAGCCAGGGCCACCGCCACGGCAAACCAACAGGCATATTTCCAACCATCCGGTCCAAGGTCCATTAGGAACCCCGCGACAAAAGGTCCGATGGCGAAGCCCATGCTCCATGAAAACGTGTAGAGCCCCGTTGAATAAGCCAACGGCTTATCGTCCACCCTGTCCACGGCTTTCATGAAGACTTGAAAAGGGGGAAAGAACAGCGCGGCGATCATGCCCGTCAGGGCCATCAGGATGTAGACCCCGACAACTCCATCCATCACCGTGAAAAGCGCGCCGATCAGGGCCAACCCGAGCATCGACCCCATCATCATGCGGGCGGCATTATCGGCCGTCAGGAACCGACCGATCACCGGGCAGGCGAGCAGGTACGCCACGCTCCACACGGTCACCGTATTGGCCACCACCGAGGCGCTCGCGCCGGCATGGGCCAGGCGCACCGCGTTGACGAACAGGAACTGCGCCACCAGCAGGTCGGCCAGCGCGGGCAGCAGATAAATCAAAACAGGGGCGATGCGACGGACAGGAGGAGTGTTCATTTCAGTAATTGAACAGCTCATTGAGCCGGTGCTTGCCTTCCGTGGCGCGATTCAACGCATCGAGCACCAGCGCCTGGGAATACGGCGTCAACCGCCGCCCCTTGCAGGCGCGGGCAATCAGCTTGTGCGTGATCGGCGATGGGGAGGCGGCGACCAGATCGTGGGGCTTGAGGCCCAACTGCGCCATCAGCCCGGCAATGGGCTGTTCACCCAGATTTCGTTCGACCACATGTTTTTGCACCGGATCCATTCACGCCTCGTTCCTGACGAAAGTCGCCAAATCAGTTCTGTTCGAAAAGGGCGGCATCATATTGATCCCCCGCCTCCCATTCAAGCACCGTTGTCAGGTAGATGCGGCGCCGGGTGCATGACAAATTTCTTTCTGGAATATGGAGATGATGAGGGGGTCGTCTGAAATTCGGTTAACATTGATGGACAGGATATACAGGATGAAATCAGAAAAGATAATTTGGTTCTGAACGATCCTGTCTATCCTGCACATCGATGTAAAAATCTCTTCTCGGTGATGCCGGTATATATGTTTGAATAGACCTGTTGGCCTGACAACAAAGGGATTTGCGCATTGTCTTCAGAAAATTGTCACGCACCCCGAGGCGTCTCGCCTCGTCCACACTGTCAGCGGCTTGACGCCGCTTTCATAAGGCCTGGCTTGACAGGCCGACAGTACGGCGCGTCAAGCCGCGCCGAAGAAAAGCGGCGTCAAGCCGCCGCACTCCCAAAACAAGCCTTTCCTCCTGAGTATTTGAACCAAACCGCCAGAATATAAGGAATTAGATGCGGTTGCCCTGCCAGTCAAGGCTTGCAGACAACCGGTCCGGGCGATACACTGACTCAGTCGAAGACGTGACTTGAAAGCAGGGTCCCAACATGAAAAACGAACGCCAGATTACGAGGACCGCACTGGGTGCCGGCCGTTGGTTTCCCGGCCAGCGCGAGGAATTGGCGAAGATGGTGGGGAAGTTTATCGACGAGGCCAAACCCACCAAACAGCCGGGCCGGATAGTGGGCCTCATTGCCCCCCACGCCGGCTATGTCTATTCCGGGCCCGTCGCGGGCTACGCCTATCGGGCCGCCCGGGATAATGCCGCCAAGGCGGGTAGCCCCGATGTTGCCGTGGTCCTCGGGTTCAGCCACCGGGAAAGCTTCCGCGGCGTCGCGCTGATGGACGGCTCCACCTTCACCACGCCTCTGGGTGCCGCAACCCTCGACACCGCCGCCGCCGATGAACTCATTTCTACTGATCCCCGCATCGTCCTGGATTACCGTCCCCACATGGGCGAACATTCCGCCGAGAATCAAATTCCCTTCCTGCAGGTGGCCCTCCCCGCCACCCCGCTTGTGATCGCCCTGATCGGTAGTCATGATCCGGATCTCATCGCGGCCCTGACCACCGCCCTGGACAAACTCGCCCAAAATAAAAAAGTTCTCGTCATCGCCAGTTCTGATATGCTCCACGATCCTGATTACGAACGGGTCCGGAAGACCGATCAGAACACGCTTCGCCATGTGGCGGCCCTTGACATCATGGGTGTGATGCGGGAATGGGACCATGACCAGCAGGTGTTTTGCGGCCTCGCCCCGGTGGTGGCGGCCATGACCTTCGCACGGCAGCAAGGCAGTCGGGAAGGACTCGTGCTCCGCTATCGTAACAGCGGGGATGACCACCCTGAAAGCCGGGGACAATGGGTGGTCGGTTACGGCGCCGTGGCGTTCACGGTATAACGAATTATGACCACAGCCTCCAACCATCTTCGCGTGACCGTGGTGCAGCTCGCGGCCGGGCAGGATCTTGAGTCCAACCTCACCCGCCTCAAACACGTTCTGTCAGGGATCGGCGCCACCGACATCATTGCCCTGCCCGAGGTGTTTGCCATCCGGGGCAGCGACCAGGACTACCGGGCCAACGCCCAGGCGCTGAACGGCCCGCTGGTCACCCTGCTCGCGGCCACCGCCCGCCGCCACAATGCCTGGGTGCTGGCGGGCAGCCTCATCGAGGCCTCGGACGGGAAATGCTATAATACCAGCCTGCTGCTCAACCGCGGCGGCGACACAGTCGCCGCCTATCGCAAAATGCACCTGTTCGAGGCTGAATTGGACTCGGGCCGGACCATCCGTGAACGCGACATCTACGAGGCGGGCAATACCCCCGTCATGGCGGACCTTGAAGGATGGCGCTGCGGCCTGACCATCTGCTACGACCTGCGTTTTCCAGAACTGTTCCGCCATTACTCGGCCCAGGGTGCCCATTTGTTCTTCGTTCCGTCAAATTTTACCCAACACACCGGCAAGGATCACTGGGAGGTTCTCCTCCGGGCGCGCGCCATTGAAAACCAGTGTTTCGTGGTGGCCCCCAACCAGTGCGGCATCAACCCGCATTCCCGCGTGGAGAGCTATGGCAACAGCATGGTCGTGGGGCCCTGGGGCGAGATTCTTGCACGGCTGGAGGAAGGCGAGCAGGCTGCCACCGTGACGATTGACCTGCACGATATCCACCGCACCCGCCGCCGCATTCCCGCCCTGGAGCATAGAAAAATATGATGTCTGAGAAGCACACCCTGCTCATCGCCTGCGCGCGGGGAATCCCGCCTTACCTGAAGGCCGAGCTGACCGATCTCGGGTTCCCAATGAAGACCGAAATGGAGTCCGGCATTGAAACCGAAGGCACTCTGGCCGACACCATGCGCCTGAATCTTTTCCTCCGCACCGGCAACCGTGTGCTGCTGGAACTGGCCCGGTTCAAAACCTTCCTGCCGGACATCCTCTATCAGCGGCTGAACGCCCTCCCCTGGGAGGAGGTTCTTCCCGCCAACGGCTATTTCACGGTCACCTCGTTCGTCCAAACCGCGGCCATCCGCGACGCCCGCTTTGCGAACGTGAAGTGCAAGGATGCGATCGTGGATCGCATCCGGAACCAATGCGGGCAGCGCCCGGATTCGGGCAATGAGCGGGCGGGCGCCGTCGTTTTCCTCTACTGGAACCAGGACGATGTGAAGGTCTATCTCGACACCTCCGGCGAATCGCTGTCACGCCGGGGCTATCGCAAGATTCCGATGAAGGCCCCGATGCAGGAGACCCTCGCCGCCGCCGTGGTGATGGCGACCGGCTGGAACGGCGAAGGCGCCTTTGTGAATCCCATGTGCGGCAGCGGCACACTGGCGATCGAGGCCGCGCTGCTCGCGCAGGGCCGCCCGCCGGGATTATTGCGCAGTAATTACGGGTTCATGCACATCAAGAATTTCGATGCGGAGGCTTGGCAGACCTGCCGGATGGCGGCCCGCGCCCTCCCCAAACGGAAGATGGCCGGCCCCATCATCGCCAGCGACATCAGCGCCGATGCCGTGGCGGCCGCCCGTCAAAACGCCCGGACCGCCGGGGTGGAACAGTTGATCGAGTTCCATGTGTGCGACTTTTCCGAGACCCCCGTGCCGCCCGGCGGCGGCGTGGTCCTGCTTAATCCGGAATACGGCGAGCGCCTGGGATCGGAACCGGAATTGGAGCCCCTCTACCACAGCATCGGCGATTTCTTCAAGAAACGCTGCAAGGGTTACACCGGATATGTGTTCACCGGCAATCTGGAGCTCGGCAAGCGGATCGGACTTCGCCATTCACGCCGTATTCCTTTCTTCAACAGCCAGATCGAATGCCGCCTTCTGGGTTTCCAATTGTACGACGGCTCGAAGCGGCAATCGAAACAGGGCCTCACGCCGGAAGGGACCGAGGGTACAAAGCCCGACCTCGGATCCTGACACCTTCTCCATGACCACCGTCACTCTTCTCATCACGGATGTCGCCTATGGCGGCCGGGGCGTGGCCCGTCTTGAAAACGGGAAAGTCTGTTTCGTGCCCGGCGTTCTGACCGGCGAAACGGTACGGGCCGGCGTGCTCCGTGAACGTGACGGGTTTGCCGAAGCGCGGCTGCTTGAGATCGTCACCCCCTCCCCGGCCCGGATCGCCCCCGCCTGCCCGCTGGCGTATTCCTGCTCATCCTCCCTCTCCTGCCCGGGTTGCACCTATCAGCATGTCGATTACGCGGAAGAGGTCCGCATCAAGCAACATCAGCTTGTTTCCCTGCTCACCCGTCAGGCCGGCATCGACGCGGCAGTGCCACAACCACCCGTGCCAGCCCCCCTGCCTCTGGGTTATCGCAACAAACTGTCGTTACACGCGCAAAAGGACGGGAAGGAAACCCGCCTGGGCTATTTCGCGGAAGATAACCAGACGGTTCTGGACGTACCGGCCTGTCCACTGGCGGACCCCGCCCTGAACCGATGCCTGACTGAACTGAGGAATGATGTCTCGGTCCGGCACGGGCTCCGGGACGGGATGACCCTCACCTTCCGGCACACCGAACGGGAGGCGGCGGTCTGGTGGCGGGGCGAGCCCCGCGCCAATGAAACCTGGCTTGTGGAAAACACTTTGCTGGGCCCGCTCTCCGTCCCGCGCGGCAGTTTTTTCCAGGTCAACCCGCCCGTCGCCGGACTGCTGCTGAGCCAGATCATGGAATCCCTCCAGGCGTGCGCGCCCCGCACCGTCGTCGATCTCTTTTGCGGCGTCGGACTGTTTTCGCTGGCCGCCGCCAAGGCGGGTGTTCCCGAAACGATCGGCATTGATGTGGACGGGCCCGGCATCGTGGCGGCGGAATTCAACGCGCGGAAACTGAACCTTTCAGGCATCCGCTGGGAAGCGGCCCCCGCTCAAAAAGCCCTGGCCAAACTCGGCCCCAAACTGGAGGCAGGCGATACCGCCCTGATCGTGGATCCGCCCCGTAACGGGCTGGGCCGGGCACTGGTCCAGGAAATCCTGAACCATCCGCCCCGCCATCTCTATTACATTTCCTGCGCGCCCGACACCATGGTTCGTGACCTGGCCTGGCTCAGGGAAGGGGGCTACCTCACGGAGCGGACGCAACTGTTCGACATGTTCCCCCGCACCGCCCACTTCGAATCCTTAACCGTCCTGCACCGGTAACCGCCCGGCATCATCCGGCCCAGACCCTCTCGGCCACGTCCCGCACCAACTTTACCCAACGTGTCAGGCGGGTCACATCGCCTTCGACGGTCTCAACATCCTTCAGGTGAATGTGCGGATACCCGCCTTTGCAGGCGGTCAGGCCCTCGCCGATGATGCGGCGGATCCGGTCTTCGTCATATCCGCAGCACACCATGTCCGTTGGATTGGGTCGCCACGAGATCGCATAGTCGGTCCCAATCTGTTCCGCGCACAATGGCACATCGGCTACCGGGGTCACGGCAATGCTGCGCAGGTTCTTGAATTGCCGCAACAGGCCAATCTTACGCCCCAGGTCTTCACAGCACCCGTAATGGATCAGCCCGAAATGCGCGTAAATGGGCAACTGGTACTGAAGCAGGAACTCATCATGGAAGGCCGGCGAGATCAGCGTATACTCCTGGGCGGCACAGAAGCCCCAGATATCCCTGCGTTGACGCGGCCCGCTGTTCGGTCTGGGAGGGTCGAGTTCCCCGGCGTAGCACATCGCCTGGTTCTGACCGGAGGTCAGCGAGTAGTGCCCGGCTTCTTCAGCTTCCCGGTTATTCTGCAAAATGCCGTCGCGCATGAAAGCCAGCAGACGGTGAACTTCCTCCGGAGCCTCATACATGTCGATCATCAATTGCTCCATCCCCCGCAATTTCGTGATACTGGTCGATATATCGGACTTGAAACCGATGTAGGACGGAGTGCGTTGGATGTCTATGGGCAGAACGTCGCCAATGGCGGCGGATAGTTTCTCCAGATTCCGGGCAGTCCCGGCCTCATCCACCTCGTGATGGGTCATCCGCAACTTCGTCATGTCGGCCCAATCCTTGAGAGGCGGATCGAAAGCGGCAGCGCCGCCTTCGACACCGGAAGCATGCAACGTCTCGTCAACGCCCCAGAGGTTCCCCCCGCCGCCCTTGAGGCTGGCACCCATCGCGATCCACGGTTCCTGAATGCTATCGTCCCCCACTATCTCATGCTGGAATAGGCGCAGCCGGAGGCCTCGTTCATGCGCGCGGAGGAAGGGGTCCTGACACTCCATCCGGACATCCCCAAACACCTCACGGCACCAGACGTTCCACATACCATACGTGGCCAGAATGGGAACGCGGGTGGGTTTCAGACTAAAGTGATCCGTCCACAACTTCCGTTTCTCCGCCTGGATGGGAAGAGCCGCAATCGCCGCATAGCGCTCTGCCAAGGGTCTGAGGACCTCTGTATCATGCTGCATGGTCATATGATCTCCTTGCTTCACGGGCGTCCCTACGGGACGCCCATGCCCCTGTTTAGCCGTCCGTTTCCGCCAAGACAATGCAGGATGTCACGAACGGGGTCGCCCCGCCAACCTCTTTTCAATCCCTTTCTTCATCGGGCAGGGACTTGACCGGGGGCAAAACATCTTGCAGTATGTCCTCGTGGCCGGAAGACTTGTTCCGAGGCCCTGCAAGGAAAGGAAGCATACCGTGAGAACAAAGATATTCAGATGGATGATCGTAGCGGGAATGATCTTACTCACACCCCTTGCCGTTCTGGCTCAAGGCATCGGGCTGCAGGTGGCCGACACAGCCGGAACCGGTGAACCCGGGCGATTGGAACTCACACCGGGCGTCGTCTTCGGGGACGATGTCTCTTTCTACGGCATCCGGGAGACCTACACTGTTTTCGAAGAACTGCGGGCCTTTCTTGATCTTGGCGCGATCAACGCCGACGACTCGGATCTTGATTTCGGGGCCCAGGCCGGTGCACTGGCCTGCATCCCCAGTGAAGACATGGCCTGCGACCTGGCCTTCCGTGCCGCCACCTACTTTGTCAACACCGACAGCAAGGATATGTTTGGCGGCACCCTGATGCTGGTCTCCAGCGGCGAAACGCTGCTGAACGATCTTTATCTGTACGGAGGACTCGGGATGGATTTGTGCAACCGGAAAGCATCCACCGCCTCCAAAAGCCGCACGGAGATCAATCCGGCCTTGAGCGCGGGGGTCCTGTTTAATTTCACCGACTCGATTGCGGCCTATATCGAGGTCTCGCACGTCGACAGTGCTTTCATCGGGACGGGGATCCGGCTTCGGTAAGTTTTTTATGACAGCGTCTTGACACCCACCCGGTCTCTCGGCATGATGTGGGCCCCTATTTTGAGGGCGTTTAGCTCAGTTGGTTAGAGCGCTTGCCTCACATGCAAGAGGTCACTGGTTCGAATCCAGTAACGCCCACCATCCGACACCCGCTGTTTCACCCAGGCACGCATCACGCTAACTCGCCCACCCTTGATCCCTATCCATGCTCAATACTCGAACACCACGATCTGGTGACATTTCACCGTGGGCACGTTAACACTCACCCGGCCTTCTCGGCGGGTCATCATTAACTCACGTTTCGCCGGGGCCAGATAGGCGCGCCGTATGGTTTCCGGCACGAGCAGGGATACCGGCACATCATGTAAGGGAACCATATCCTCAATGACCAGCGCCCTTCCCCGTTGCAGCGTCGGGGCATAAAGCAGATGGGCGACATAGCGTTTCCGGTCCGGTTGGTGAATTAGATTTGCCCGCCCGCAACTGGGCATGACGGTGGAAAACACGGGCCGCTTATGTACCAGGCGGAGGCCGGCCAGGAAGAGGTCACGGTGAATCCGAGCGCCATTCTCAATGTACAGGGCCCCCAATTTGTGGGAGAAAAAAACCACCCGGCCCTTTTTTACGACGCCCGGATGGGCCGCATCGCGCAACTGGTATGGGGTATTCTCATGTGAACAATACCTTGCGTAGGTGCGGTCAAAGTATGGCTCGCGAATGGCAGCCAGCACACGCGCACCCTTCTTTACCCGCGTCCTCACGGCCCCGGAGTAGTTGAGGAAAGGCGAAGAAATGAGTTCCCTGCCCATCTGGGATTTGACGACCGTGTAATCGTTTTCAAAGGCCGCCGGGCCGATATAGGTGGCACCGATATCAATCAGGAAACGCTGGCGTTTGGAATCGAGGGCGCCCTCGCCGAGCACAACCAGGGCGCCACCCCTGCGGACAAAAGCGGTCAGTTTGGCGGCGGTCCCGTCATGCAGACAGGGCGCGCCGGTCAGGACGATCGTTTCGATGCCGTGAAGGTCGGAGTCCGCGTTGACGATGTCAAAGTCGACCTGCGTTTCCAGGAGCATATTCACAACACCCTGGTCATCCCGATCGCTTCCGCTTAACCAAACGCCCAGACTTGCGGCACTTTGTCCGTCCAACCCATAAGGTTCAATGCGTTTCACGTAGGAGTAGGCCTCGCCAATATTCCGGTAGGTGGCCATATCCATCTCGCCGCAGGGATGAAGTTGATCCCCGAAAATGCACCGGGCACCCCACGCGACCATGGAGGCAGCCTCGTAGCGGATGGCATTCGGGTGTTTAAATCCCCCGAATTCGCCCCAAGCCAAATGGAATTTCCCGCTCATGGCCATGAAATCTTTGCCGTGCTGTGCGTATAACTTGGCGCGAGGAGGGAACTTGTTGTACCCCCCCCATGCGGTGGGAAGGTCCTCAAGCTCGAAATGGGTATTCCAGGGGTGATAATCTGTTGCATAGGTACCCGCCGTGCCGTTGAAAAAGAGTGTGGCGTCAGGATGCCGGGAAAGAATGACTTCCTTGCAGTCATTCATCAGGCGGCGCCACGTTTTGACCTTATAGGCGAGGGCATCGGCCTCCTTTTCCGGGTCGAGCCCCTCCTCCTTCATCCCGGCGCGGCAGTTTTCACACCAGCAGGTGTGAGCGGCACAAATGTCGTAGAAAAATCCATCTACACGGAAGCTGCGACAGATTTCATCCGTTTGTGAGACAATCAGGTCGCGATACCCGCCCGACGGACAGAGAAGGGTCCAGGAACACGACGGGCGCTTGTCTGTCGGCTTGGCCTTTGGATCAAAATTGAACGACTCCACGCTGCCATCACGACGGCGAACAACCCAATCAGGATGTCGGGTTACATCATGGGCGGACCAGCCCAGAGTATAGTAGATGGGCGCGCGTACACGGACGGCATGAGCGGCATCGATCTGCTCTTTCAGCAGGTTTCTCTTGAGATGTGGGTGGGGCAATCCAATTTTCGTCGGATAGTAGGACCAACCGTGATGGCACTTGGCAAACACCGTGATTGAGTTGACGTTCCCGACTTTCAGCGCCTGCTGGAATTGCCTCCGGTCGAACCGTGAGCCGATTCCGGTAATGTGTTCAGAGTTGTGGAAATCGAGATGAACCTGACGCGCGCACAATTTATTCATTGGAATATGATCCCTGCCTGATTCGTCTTCAGATTAACCGTTTCGAAATATCACAAAGCGTCAGCGGCTAGAACCTTCTTTTTGCACCAACGGAACGGATTGCGCGCCCCTTCCCGGGCTCTTATAGCCGAATACCCATGTCGATGAATTCGGCTTCAATCCGGCAACGGGCCTTGAGCAGCCTCGCCACCGCCTTGACCCCGAACACTTCGGTGGCGTAATGCCCGGCAAAAATGGCGTTGATCCCGTATTCCTGCGCCAGATGATAGGCCATCAGCTTGGGCTCACCACTGATATACACATCGATCCCCTTCTGCCCCGCCTCCGCAATCTCGTCCGCCGCACCACCCGATACCACGGCAACCGTCCTCACAACCCGTTTTCCGAAATCCAAGGTGCTGACAGTATTGCCGAACAAACGGTGTGACCGGGTCTTGAAGTCCGCATAGGTCACCGCCTTCGATAGAACCCCGCAGAATCCAATGCAGGTGCCATGGTAGAGGCCAAACGGCTGCAACTTACTCAACCCTAGCCCCTTGCATATCTGCGCGTTGTTGCCCAGCCGCGGGTGGGCGTCCAACGGGAGATGACAGGCATAAAGCGCCATATCGTGATCCATAAGGAACTTCAGCCGACGGTAGTTGAGGCCCGTAATACGCTTGAGGGAATCCCCCCAACTTAATCCATGATGGCAGATGACCAGATCGGCCTTCCGCTCTGCTGCCTCCTTAAAAAAGGCTAATGAGGCATCCACGCCGACACAAACCCTCCGCACCCGACCCGAGTTTTCCACCTGCAACCCATTGTGGGACTCGTCCGAGTACGCGGCCACATTCAATGTCTTGTCTAAAAACGAGGTGATCTTGCCCAATGGGTTCATGGAAGGCTCCTTATCCAGTTGGAACCGGATAGTACGCCTTTGCCCGCACGGTGACCAGCCTCAGAAAGCAGGCGGATTGCATGCCCGACTATGATAAATATCGGCCCCTGATTCGCAGTAACGAGAGGTCGGTGCCAATAAAGGGCTCCGGAGGGGAAAATTCACCTTCAAAATCAAACAGATGACCCATAACTGATTAATAATCGCCTTGGCATGGCGCCTGCTATATAATCACAACGAATACGATTCATGTGAGAGATTGATTGAAAGACAACTGAAATGAAAACAAGCAAATTGGGTTTTACACTGCTGGAAATTATGATCGTGGTGGCCATTATTGGCTTACTCGCAGCCCTCGCCATCCCGTCATTCATGAAGGCCCGGACCACATCCCAACAGAAAGCCTGCATCAACAATCTGCGCCAGATTGAATCGGGCAAGGAGCAGTGGGCGCTTGAGGCCAGGAAAAGGCAGGGAGACGCAACCGATGTAACGGCCATTAACTCGTATCTGAAGTTGGCGCCGGCATGCCCTTCCAGCGGAACTTACGACTACACGGTCATCGGGACGGACGCCACCTGTACCATGACGTACCCTCTCCTGCACACGCTGTAAGCGATCAAATACGTTCCCGCCTGTACAACAGCAGCAGGAGCACGCTGACCAACAATGACGCCGAACCAATAATCCCGAAGGATTGGGTAGGCGCCCAACGGATGTTCAATTGGTTGGCCACCAGCCCCGAGAGCAGGATTCCGCCAAAGACCACAAAATTTGCCGCCGCCCACACAGCACCTTTGCGCTCACGCGCGGGGCGCACCTGCAAGAAACTCTCCATCGGAACCAGAATACCCCCTCCCAGCATCCCGAGCAGGAAAACCCCGGCAAAGAGGAGAGGCAACTGCACGGTCACCGGCCACTGCGGCACCGTGACCATCCCCATCATCGTCAACGACAACCCGATACCCAGAGGACCGACAACCCGATGCCATCGGGCCCCGTGAACCAAGCGACTGCTCAGCAATCCGCCCAGGCCAAGGCCCACCAATTGACTGACCAATAGACCACTCGTAAGGGATTTGGTGAGATGGAACTGCTGCAAGCCCATGGGATTGATCAACAGGATCTGCAACGATCCTATAAACCAGACGAAGACATTGGCCCCGATGGAGAGAGCCAGCAACGGGTCCTTCCCTGTGGCCAGCAAGTCTTTTACCGTGTGCAGGGGACCTGCCCAGGGGAATCGGGCGGCAGGATCGGCCGCCGGTCGTTGGACCACCCCATAACTGACCAGAACGCCGATAAGAGCCACCCCGATGACGGTACCCGCCACCAGCAGGTGACCGACCTCAATCCCCCACCACCCCTTGCCGGGCCGGTCCAGCAAAAGGCCCGCCATACCGATCCCCGACAGAATGCCGACCGTGATCAGAACACGAAGAAACCCATTCGCGCGGGGCACATAGGATTCCGGATAGAGTTCCGGCAGGGACCCGTTCAGCGCCGGACTGAAGAACGCCGCCTGCAAACCCATGGTCAACAACATGCCGAACATCAGGACCCAGTTCCCCATGACCAATCCTGCCGCCCCCAACGTCATGGCCGCTAGTTCGATCCATTTAGAGGCAATCACCACCCGGCGTTTGGAAAACCGGTCAGCACACCATCCCGCAGGTGCCGCAAAAAGAAGGAACGGCAGGGTGAAGGCCATCAAGGCATACCCCTGCAGTTCGCTGCGGCCGGCGGCTACAGCCAGCATCATTGCCGCCTGTTTGAAAAAATTATCGTTGAAGACGCCAAGAAAGTAGGCGGACGCCATGCAGGCAAATTTCCCGCGGGCTTCACGAAGCTGATCATCAGCACAGGGTATTGAACCGATGGTCCGCATTCTTTTTTCGGTTGGCAGGACTAGCTTAAAGGAGGCGGCTTGGGAAGATCCTTGAGGCATTCCTCCGCCTTGAGGATCTCAGAGTCGGGCAGGACATAGTCCGTCAGCTTGCCTTCCAGATAGGCCTGATAGCCGGTCAAATCCATGATGCCATGGCCCGACCAGTTGAGAACGATGACCTTCTCCTTGCCTTCCTCCCTGGCCTGGTTCGCCTCGCGAATGGCCATGGCGATGGCATGCGATGTTTCCGGCGCGGGGATGAACCCCTCGGTCTGGGAAAACAGCATGGCGGCCCGGTAGCATTCCAGCTGCGGGATGGCCACCGCTTCGATCAGACCTTCGCGCATGGCATGACTCACCAGCGGCGCCATGCCGTGATACCGCAACCCGCCGGCATGAATGGGGGCCGGAACATAGGTGTGCCCGAGACTGTACATGGGCAGAAGCGGCGTCATCATGGCCACATCGCCCGAATCATAGGCGAACTTGCCGCGCGTCATCTTGGGACAGGCGGCCGGCTCAACGGCGATCACACGCGGATTCTTTGTTCCCGCAATCTTGTCGGCCAGGAAGGGGAAGCTAAGGCCGGCGAAATTCGAACCGCCCCCCGCGCAGCCAATGACGATATCGGGATAGGTGTTGATCTTGGCGAACTGCTTCTTGGCTTCCAACCCGATGATGGTCTGGTGCAGCAGCACATGATTCAAGACGCTGCCCAGGGCATACCGGGTATTCTTGGAGGTCACACAATCCTCAATGGCCTCGCTGATGGCAATCGCCAGACTGCCGGGGCAATCGGGATCCGCGGCAAGAATGGCCCGGCCGGCGTTGGTCGTATTACTGGGACTGGCGATACACTCCGCCCCCCAGGTCTGCATCATGATCTTGCGCAACGGCTTCTGGGTGAAACTGATCTTCACCATGTACACCTTGCACTCCAGGCCAAACATCTGGCACGCCATGGCCAGGGAGCTACCCCATTGTCCAGCCCCCGTTTCGGTGGTCAAACGCTTGATGCCGAATTGCTTGTTGTAATAAGCCTGCGGAACGGCCGTGTTGGGCTTGTGACTGCCGGCAGCCGAAACACCTTCGTTCTTGTAATAGATTTTGGCGGGCGTCTTCAGCGCCTTTTCCAAACGGGTCGCCCGGCACAGGGGGCTCGGCCGCCACTGCCAGAGGATTTGCAGCACTTCCTCGGGGATGTCAATCCAGCGCTGAGTACTGACTTCCTGTTCGATCAGGTTCATGGGGAATACCGGCGCGAGCTGCTCGGGGCCGATGGGCTTGCCGTCCGGACTGACGGGGGGCGGCACGGCGTGGGGGAAATCGGCGGCAATGTTGTACCACTGCCGGGGCATCTCATCTTCGCTAAGAAACACCTTGATCTGATCCATGGTCATACCCTCACAAGCTGATGCGGTTTGAAACGTGAAAGGCGGACATTATGGCAACGGTGTTTCTATAAACAAGAACAAATTCTGAGCAACCCTGAAGGAGGTGTCTCAGATCCGACCGATCCGGCAAGAGCCGGATACAGCTCCGGCTATCTCGGCCCGGCTGACGGCTTTTCGCCCTTGTATTGGTCGCGATCCCAGAAACCCGCGAGACGCGTCCCGTCCTGAGCGGAATAGACGCCCTGCCCGTGCATCAGTCCCTGACGCCACTCGCCCTCATACCGATCGCCGCCGGGGAACGTATAGGCGCCCTTACCCTCGGCCAGTTCACCGTTGTTCCAGAGTCCCGTCAGTTTGTTGCCGTTGGCATACGTATAGACCCCCTGCCCGTGCATCTGATCATTCCGCCATTGCCCCTGATGCTTGTCGCCGTTGGTGAACGTGTAAACCCCTTGTCCCTGACGCCGGTCGGCTTGCCACTCGCCGTCATAGACATCGCCGTTGGCGAAGGTTAATTGACCCAGACCCTGGCGACGTCCGGCCCACCACTGCCCCTGATAGCGCCCGCCATCGGCGAAAAACGCGGTGCCCTCGTAGAGGTTAGTCCGGCTGGGCGGCTGCCCTTCGTAGCGCGTGCCATTGGGAAGTTTCAGTTCAACCTGTGCCGGGGCGGTGGGCACAACCATGACAGGCGGCGCCACAGGCTCAGGCTTCACCGGCTCAGGCTTCACCGGCTCAGGCTTCACCGGCTCCACAACCGGCTTCGGCTTGACCGATCCCGGTTTGGCGGGGGCCCGATGAAAAATCTTCGCCATGAGGGAGGGGGTTCTGGGTTTGAACGCCTCAAGGGCAGCGGAGGAATTACGAGCGCGGGCCACGTCAAGCGCCGTCTGATTGTTGACATCCGTCAGGGTGGCGTCGGCACCACGACCCAGCAGAAGCCGGGTGATCTGGCCGGCGTCAACATAGGCGCTCCAGTGCAGAGGGGTAAACCCGTTGGCGGCCCGAACGTTCACTTCGGCACCGTTTTCAAGCAACATCCTGACAATCGTCTCGTTCTTGTTATAGGCGGCCCAGTGAAGGGGTGCCGAACCTTTAGCCGTCAACGCATTCACCTTGGCGCCTTTGGCAAGCAGGAACCTAACCATCGCGGCCTGATTCTTGTTCACGGCATGATGCAAGGAGGTCAGGCCATTGCTGGATGCGGCATTGACTGACGCCCCGGCGCTGATCAACACCTTGGCGATATCGATCCGACCCATGGCCGAGGCCTGCTGGAGGGGGGTTATGTCGTCCTGATCCGGCGCATCCACCGAATCGGCGGGCAGGCCATCGAGCAGAAGTTTGACCTGGGTAAGATCATCGTTGCGCACCGCTTCAACCAGCGCCCCCCCCTGGATTGACGGACCCCAGACCACTCCCAGAATAAACAGAAAAACAAGAAGCAAACCTTTTTTCATGACAGTTCCTCTCCGGTCCGATATTCCAAAAACTCTTGCTCGACAAGGATGCCGTGTAGCATAAGACTATGCCCCTGCGATTGCAAGGGGTGGATGAGGGAGGGTGAGGGAAGGCTGATGATTGCGATTGTGGACTACAAGGCGGGAAACCTGACCAGCGTGAAACTGGCCTTCGAGGCTCTGGGCATCAAGGCCGTTGTTACCGACCAGGCGGCCGACATTCTGGCGGCCGACCGCGTCGTCTTTCCCGGAGTCGGCGCCGCCGGTGCCTCCATGCGCCACCTGACGGAACTTAACCTGACGGAAACCCTGAAGACGGTGGTCTCACGGGGCACGCCCTTTCTGGGAATCTGCGTAGGGATGCAGATTCTTCTCGATCGCTCCGAGGAGGATGGCGGCACCGCCACGCTGGGCTTTATTCCCGGCGATGTGCGGCTATTCCGGCCGGAAAATCCCGCCGACAAGGTCCCTCAAATCGGCTGGAACACGGTCCGGTTCAACCGCCGGCACCCAGTCTTTGCGGGGGTCGAGGACGAGACCGAGTTTTATTTTGTGCACAGTTATTATCCCATGCCGACCAACCCGGCGGACCGGCTGGGGGTCACCGACTTCGCGGGCGTCACGTTTACCTCCGTGGTGGGTCGGGCCAACCTGGTGGCCACCCAGTTTCACATCGAAAAATCCGGCCGCATCGGGCTGCGCGTGTTCGAAAACTTCAGCCGGTGGGATGGACAATGCTGACTAAACGCATCATACCCTGCCTGGATGTCCGGGACAAAAAAGTCACCAAGGGCGTCAAGTTCCAGAACAACGTGATTCTGGGCGATGCCGTGGCACTGGCCTCGAAATATTACGAGGAGGGTTGCGACGAGCTGGTCTTCTACGATATCACCGCGTCGGCGGAACGCCGCCCCATCGACATCGAGATGGTGCATGAAGTGGCGAGGGCCATTCACATTCCCTTTGCCGTGGGCGGGGGTATTTCCAACCTGTCCGACATGTCGCGGGTGCTGCTGGCCGGCGCCGAGAAGATCTCGGTGAATTCCCTCGCCGTGGTTAACCCGCAGATTATCGCTGAGGGCGCCAGGGCCTTTGGGTCCCAGTGTATCGTGCTGGGCATGGATCCGGTGCGGGTGGAGAACGACCCTCGATTCCCCAGCGGGTACGAGATTACCACGCGCGGGTTCCGGGAACGGACCGGAATGGATGCCGTGGCCTGGGCCCGACAGGCGGAAGATCTGGGCGTGGGCGAAATCGTCGTGAATTCGGTCGATGCCGACGGAACCCGCGCCGGGTTCGCCATCACCCTGACCCGGTTGATTGCTGAGGCCGTCAGGGTCCCCGTGGTGGCGTCCGGCGGGGCGGGCCAGCCCTCCCATCTGGCCGAGGTCTTCAAACAGGGCAAGGCCGATGCCGCCATCATTGCCGGCATGATTCACACCGGAGAATACACCATTCCACAGATCAAAACCGACCTCATTGCCGCCGGCATCCCGATCCGCAAACGGTGGTGACCCCCGCGCCAAACGGGGCACCTCATTCTCCGATAATCTTCACCAGCAACCGCTTCCGTCGCTTTCCATCAAACTCACCGTAGAAGATCTGTTCCCATGGTCCGAAATCAAGCCGGCCGCCGGTGACCGCCACGACCACTTCCCGTCCCATGATCGTCCGTTTCAGGTGGGCATCGGCATTATCCTCGGCCCCATTGTGGGCGTATTGCGAATAGGGTTTCTCGGGGGCCAGTCTCTCAAGCCACTTCTCAAAGTCAGCATGTAGGCCGGGCTCATCATCATTGATGAAGCAACTGCTCGTGATGTGCATCGCGTTGACAAGGCAAAGCCCCTCCCGGATGCCGCTCTCCCCCAGGCACTCCTCGACCTGCGGCGTGATGTTGATCAGGCCCCGGCGGGTGCGGACCTCAAACCACAATTCCTTGCGATAACTCTTCATCCCATGCTCCTTTCAAGGGGCCCGGCTTCTGGCCTCGACAAGTATCCGTCGCCAACCTATTCTCCCCCGACACTATGACTCGATTCAGCAAGCGGATTATACTCATTCTGACCCTGATGGCTATCTCAGGAATGGGACTGCTCTGGCTCTTTCGCTTTGAACTGGGATATCACCGTTATCGGACCCACATTCAAGCCGCCGCCGACCGCTACAAGGTCCCCCCGCATCTCATTGCCTCCGTGATCTGGCAGGAAACGCGCTTTCAGCCTTACCGAAGGGGACTGGCCGGCGAAATCGGCCTGATGCAAATCATGCCCGGCAGCGCCCGGGAATGGGCCAAAGCCGAACAAGTCGCCGATTTCAACTCCCTCATGCTCCTGGACCCCCAGACCAACATTCTGGCGGGAACATGGTATCTGGCAAGAGCCCTGCAGCGCTGGTCGGATCACAGCAATCCCCTCCCCTACGCCCTGGCCGAATACAACGCCGGCCACTCCAATGCAACGCGATGGAATCGCGAGGCGGCGCCGGACCCGGACGCCTTTATGCAGGCCATCAGCTTCCCTGCCACCCGGAATTACGTCCGCCGCATCCTGGCAAGATTTCACGCCGTGGGCCGCCCCTGGAAACTCTGGTTCGATAGGGATCCTAAGAGGAGAGGGATATGAAGATCCAAGCTGTTGTTTTTGACCTGGATGGCGTCAT
>CAMBRF010000012.1 GCA_945870225.1 PVC group bacterium
ACAAGGTAAGCAGTTGATTGGCTACATCATGCCAGAAGAACAGGACCCGCCGGAACTCCGAGGCGGCAAACCGCGACCCATAGACGACGTCAGCATTATTCTCCAGGATCGGGCGCAGCAGCCGGCCATAATCATTCGGATCATATTCAAGATCGGCATCCTGAAAAATGGCAATATCCCCTTTAGCCTCCCGAATAGCCGTGCGGATGGCCGCCCCTTTGCCCAGATTGGTTTCGTGCAGAACGGCACGAATACGGCTATCCGCTTTAGATCGACTCAGGAGAATCTCCCTGGACCCATCTCGCGAACCATCATCGACGGCAACAATTTCGATGCCCCTGATCGCGGGCGGCAGCGCCGCCGCTAGAACGCGATCCAGGATATCATTCAGCGTCGCCTTCTCGTTATAGACAGGCATTAAAATCGAAAGCAACATGACTTTTATTCTCCTAATTGCAATAGGCTCCACTAAGATTTCCAACGCCCGACAAAACCACCTTCATGCAATATTCAGGTGGCGTTCGACGTCCCGGCGAAAGCATTTCCTTCGCGATCTTTGCGGCTTTTGTTCAAACTGCTTTTCCCGCCATTACCGGAAACCAAGATGAAGAGTTTGAATAGAAGTCGCAAAGATCGCAATAAAGTATTGTTGTTCCGCTGATGGCGGCAAGGAAACGCTCTTCCTGCCTTGAGAGTTTGCCTGCGGTGATTTTGTCGAACCCGTCGAATGGGCTTTGCGGCTTCTGTTCAAACTCATATTTTTCTTCTGGCTTTTCCGAGACATCTACAACTTAACAACCTTCAGCCTGCGTCCTGAGGGACGCTACTGACATGATTTATCTAATCATAATCCCCTCTGAGGCAAGAGATTACGATCTTAACAGAAATATTTTTAAATTAATCATTGCACAGTCTCTTTTAACCGGATATACACAAACGCTTTTTCACACCAAGAAAGGAATATCATGCTGAGCAAGAAGACCGTTCGGAAGCCGTTAGTCATCAAAAACAACAAGACCCAGCTCTCCTTCTGCGCAAAAGCCCGCAAGAGCTGTACAAACCTGCAAGCCGAACTAGCCGACATTGGACGCCATGGCACGATTCCAAAAACAGAACTCAACCAGCTCTCCAAGCGCGTCAGGAAGATAGACCGGACCGCTTCGATAGTCCTTGCCGCGCTGAAATAGAAGCTGGGCAGGAAAGAAGTGTGAACAGAAGCCGCTAAGATCGCTAAGGAAATGCGTTCGCCGAGACGTCGAACGCCACCTGAGGAAGAAGAGGGCTTAAAGGATAGCCACAGATAAGGTGGCTGCCGACGTCCCGGCGGCAGCTGGGCGGATAAAGAAGTGTCATCAGAAGCCTCGAAGGTCGCGAAGGCATCTTTGCATTTCCGCCGGAGGCGGGAGAGAGAGAAGTCTTCTTCGCGTGCTTTGCGACTTCTGTTCACGCTCTTCCTCTTGGTTTCGGCTATGCCGGCTTAGGTAATACGGCATAAAGACGAACTCTAAATGTCACAAACGACTTTGCGCCAATAACAAGTTGAAAACCTTGGAGCTCTTAACAGTCTTCAGTCTAACACCCTTCAGCCTGCATCCTCTGGGATGCTACTGGATCACTCCTGTTTCGCCCCAACTTGCTCGGCTCGCCATTTCTGAAGGGCTTCCAACATTTGCGTATGCGTGGCAATTATTGTTTTCACAGAATCCTCTTCGTTTGCCGCCGTGATCTCCGGCCTCACGCTGCACGTGATATAGGTCAATAATTCCTCGCTCGCCCACGCTGGCTGGCGCAGACGTAGAAAAGTCAACAGGTCGGTCCGGGACGCATTCCAGCGCGCCCTGCCCAATTGTTTCAGGCTGGCTACAGGGTGTCGCAAACTAGCCCAGGTTAGTCCGCGCGGAACCCAGCCGGGATCATCCGGAACATCCACACGCGGAAAAGCCATGGAGCAAACGTCCACCGAAGTCGGCAAGAAATCGCCCGCCCGGATCATGGTGGTCACCCAAATTGACACCTCACCAGCGGAAGAGGTGACACGCCAGAGTTGGAAAGGAAGGGAAAAGGAAACCTGCGACGTGAAACCTGAAACCTGAGTCAGAGTAGAAGAGGAGACCTGAGACGTGAAGCTTGAATAACCGCTCTTGTTAATTCCATGACTTTGCGGTCTTGTCTGACTCAGGTTTCGAGTCTCAGGTTTCAGGTTTCCGTACTCCTCCACTGTGTATCCCTTGATCTTCATGCACATAGGCATGTTGTAGCCGTGAACAAGGCGGACCAATAGGGTTGATGGTTGATGGTTGATGGTTGATGGTTCGTCGTTTGAGGTTGATGGTTGGTGGTTGATGGTTGATGGTTGGCTTCTGGCGTCTCCGCCTCCCCCTGCAACAAGTTGATAACCCGGTAGTCCGGCAATTGATGTCACCGATAAGGCAAGGATGTTGGGCTCAGCGGGATCGGTTGTGGAGACGGGCAGAGAACGCACAAAGTCGTTTGTCAGGGTGGCCACAAATCCGGGAAAATCTCCGGCGGTCAGATCGAAGGGCTGGAACGGCTGGCTGCTGCGTCGCGCCATCAGCAACCATAGGGCAACAATCAGCGTACAGGCAACGAGCAAGGCAGGAAGGATATTTCTTTTCATTGAAATAACATCTTCATCGTAATCAATAGCATCCCACAGAATGCAGGCTGAAGGCTGTTAGGCTGTCGACAACTTTATGCTGTTTCACCTAACCCGGCATCGCCGGAACTAAAATGAAGAGTTTGAACAGAAGCCGCGAAGCACGCGAAGTGCTGCGGCAAAGACGCAGCAGCATAGATTGGGCACCAGAAATTTCCTGCATGCGTGGCCTCTTTGCCGCGCATGCCTTTGCGGCCTTCGCGACTTCTGTTCAAATACAATTATTCTGGATTCTGAATCCTGAATTCCTGATCATCTTCTTCTTGCCCTACCTTATCTCCCGCTCCATGCCGAAGATCACGATACGCAAGGTGTGCAGAATGATCCGGAGATCCAGACGTATTGAGAGATTCTGGAGATAATAGAAGTCATATTCCAGTTTGGCGCGAGTGTCGTCCATCGTCGCGCCATAGGGATATCGGATCTGCGCCCAGCCCGTCAGCCCCGGCAGAAGATTCTCCCGCTCCCGGTAAAACGGGATATCCTTCTCAATTTTAAGAGCCAATTCGGGCCGCTCGGGGCGGGGCCCCACCAGACTCATGTCATTCTCCAGAACGTTGATCAACTGGGGCAGTTCGTCCAATCGATACCGGCGCAGGAATTTTCCGATGCGGGTTACCCGCGGGTCACTGCGGGGGGACCAGACCGCCTCACCACTGCTTTCCGCCCCCGGCACCATGGTGCGAAATTTGTAAATGTGAAATGTCCGACCGAACCGGCCGACCCGTTCCTGTGAATAAAACACCGGGCTTCGCAAGGAATTCATTTTGACCAGCACCGCAATGATCAACCCGAGTATCAACGCAAGCGGGGATAACAGGATAATCAAGACCACATCCATCAAACGCTTGAAACGCAGCGCCATCGGAGTAACGAACCCCTGGCTGGCCTGCATCAGCCAGCTCTCGTCAACCAGATCCAGCGGAACTCTGACACCGTAAACTTCAGCCACATTCAGGGACGTAAGCACCGAGACCCCTTCAAAACGTAACCGCCGCAACTGGGAATGGGCCCCGGTCAGTTCCTTTTCATGATCCACCGCGATCAGCACCACATCCGCTCCAAATGACTTGATGGCGTCCGCGACATGTGACGGATCGCATCGGAACAGGGGCACATTCCCGTGCGGGCTCCCGATCGTGGAAAAATCAGCCTTCAACTTTTCGACCCCACCCTGCTCGATCTGAATTAGGGCCACCACTTTATGTACCGGCCTGAGGTTAGGATTTTCCACCAACGCGAGGTCCATCCGGGCGCGCTTACCGGTTCCGATTATCACCACTCGATAGGCGAATGGCTCTTTTTTAAAAAGGTGGCGGAAAAATATCAGTCGCAGCGACAACCACAGCACGGAATAGCCCGCCAGAGAAAATCCGAACACACCACGTCCCAACACGGCCCCGAACCACGCATAGGAAGTCATCCCCACCACCAGCGTGGCGGCAACGATGGAAAACGCCCAGTTCACCACCATATTGAAACGGGACAAACGCAATTCGAGGCCATAGGCGCCGGTAATGTAATTGGAAACAATAACCGCCAGGATGAGATAGACCCAACCGGTCAGGTTCCCGACAACATACTCATCAAACGCTTCGGCCCCCAACCGAAGGGCAACTCCCATGACAATGCCGATAATCAGGCAAAGGCCATCCAGCATGGCCATCCAAAGGATCTGGGACTGGAGATAGCTCCGATTTGAAGACATACAAGTTCGCTCAAGAAAGACTTCACCACTAATTTATGAAATGCAGGAAATTTGGATTTGAACAGAAGCTCGCAAAGGCCGCGAAGGATAAACCACACCTGCTCAGGAATCCAGAATTCAGAAGCCAGAATCCAGAATAATCCGGACAAGGTGGCGTTCGACGTCCCCGGCGAACGCATGGTGCACTGAAAGCAGCCGCCAGAGACGTCGGCTGCCACCTTAATAAGTGGTTACCGTTTTCTTCTTCGCGATCTCTGCGGCTTTTGTTCAAAATCCCTTTTCTTTATGAACTATTCTTGTCGTACAAGACACTAGCCAACCGACATGAACGTACGGCGGAACCATTTTGTGACCGCACGCCGGGTAGCCATAAACGGCCCCTGCGCCACCCTCCGGCCGTGTTCATCGTATAGATCATAATTGTATCCATAACGGTAGGCGTAACTGTAGTACGCGTAATTCGGGTACTGATAGGCGTAGTACAAGCTGCTGATCCGGTGCATCTCAATGCTGTTCACAATCATCCCGATCACATGCACATCTCCCAGCATATCGAGAGAATACCGGATGACCGGCTTGGACGTCCGGTTGGCATGGGCAACGTAAATCACACACACCAGGGGGCAGGCCGCCAGAATCACCGTATCCGTCACCCGCAAAACCGGGGCGCTATCCAACACCAGGTAATCGTACTGCCCTGTCACTTCGCCCAGAAAAGCTTCCAGGTCCGTGGAATGCAGAAGCTCCGAGGTGTTCTTCTCAATCGACCCGGCGGAAGCAAACCATAAGTTCTCATGCCGCGTCGCCTGAACCACGCGGCTCAGGGGTTGATGATCATTCATGGCGTCAACGATCCCTGGAGTCCGCTCCAGTTCGAACGACTTATGCAGCACACCCCGTCGTAAGTCCATATCCAAAAGCAGAACCTTCTTGCCTGTTTTCGCAATCATCAGCGCCAGATTCAACGACGTCAGCGTCTTCCCTTCCTTGGAGTCAGCGCTCGTCACCAGAATGACTTTCTTCCCGGCCTTTTCAACGGCGGCCAAAACGTTCGTGCGCAGGGCTCGATAGGCCTCGGCAGCGCCGGAGCGATGTTCCTCGCTCACGATCGGCCGCACCCGTCCAACCAGATCACTGTGAACCCAAAAGGGCACCCCGCCCAGGAAAGGAACGCCGATCGTCGCCTCCACGTCGGTGACCGACTGAACCTTGTCATCAAAGAAATAGGCCAACATGGCCAGCGCCAGACCCGAGCCTATACCCCCCACAATCGCCGCGATGATAATTTTAAAGGGATCTGGCCAAGCCGGCTCCTCCCCTGTGCGCACCGGCTCCAGCACCGAAAAGTGTTCCGCCTTGATTTCCCGCTCCACCCGTAAGTCATTCAGGCGGGAATACAGTGCGGCATACATGGTCTCCAACCGCTGAACCGCCATCTGCAGGTGGCGAAGATCCGAGCCCTTCTTGCTGGCCATCAGGTAGGAGTTACGCCACCGGCGCTGAGCTTCCTCCAGAGCGTCCAGCTGGATGTCAATCGCCGAGGCCCGTTCCTTAATATTGGCGTACTCAAGATCGGCATGCAACTTAAGTTCCTTCGTCAGAGCGGCGATTTCATCATCCATCGCCCGTAATTTCGGATTCTCCGGTTGCATGAAGGCCGCCAGTTCCTTCTTCTGCTGCTCAAGGCGGGCCAACTGCACCCGAAGACTCTGCCACCCTTGGCCGGCCTCAGCGTTTTCCTTATTGTCGCGCCTCTCCATGACCGCCGCCGAAGAGGTTGACATAAAGACGTTGGTGCCACCCCCGCCACCTTCTGTACTGGAACCCGATCCATCATTCATGCTGCCAACCCGCCCCGTGTCGCGGGTCATCGCAAGGGCATTCCGCAACACTTCCGCACTCTGTCCCTTGAGCCGGGGATACTGAACTTCCAGCATCCATTTCTCCGTACTCAACTGCTGCTGCCTCGTGACCAGCATGTTGAGATAACCCAATTCCAGTTGCCCTTTCGCCTGGACATATTCCATTTGATTGACGCGCTGATACTCAATGACCTCATCTTCAGCCGCCCTGATTTGATCCTTAATCCGGGCCAGTTCCTCCTCCAGGATTTCCGAGGCCGACCCATAAGAAGCCTGTTTCACCAGTTCCCGTTGGGTCTGAAAATCCTTGATGGCTAGGCGAAGAAAAGCCCTGGCGTAGGCGGGATGAGTATTGTTAACGGAAAGCGTGAGCGTAATCCCCTGCCCGACCACCCGCCGGACGATGAACTCCGGCAGAAGAGCTCTGGGATCGCCTCCAAGACGGGGCAACCAAAGGGCGGAAAGCTTCTCAGCCACCCGAGCTTTAAACCCCTCACTCTGCAACAGGGCAAGATGCGTCTGACTTTGCTGCCAATGATAGTTCTGCGATTCGATCGTGGTGCTCGGATCACGGTACAACATGATCTGGGCTAGGGTACCATACTGCTTGGGCGCAAATTCCAGATAGCCGACCCCCCCAAGAAGGCAGTAAAGGAAACACACAACAATCAGCTTCCAACGAAAAACAATAATGCCGAGATAAACCCGGGGATCCACTTTTTTCTGTTCAAAATTGTCTGTTGGTTGCATCCGCGCTCCCCAAAGAAATAGGATCAATAACCGAAAGGAGAATACCAGAAAGAAGCCATAAAGGCGAAAAGATTAGCAACTGCTCACAGCGACATCCCTCAGAAATCCTAATCGTAATCTTAATCGTAATCGTAATCGTAATCGTAATCTCCTGACCCAGAGAGGATTATGATTAAGATTACGATTAGGATTATGAGTGAAAGGTCAAAAATCACAATTTCGCAAACGCGTCTAAATCATCAGCAAATACGGTTTATTGTGATCATGAAACGTTGCCCATGGGCCTACAGTGAACGCGATACTAGAAAAACGCTATTTTCCGCACCGGCACGATCACCCGGTCACCCGATTCGAGCACAACGTCATTCCGGGGACTGCCTTCGTTCATCAGCTGCTCACCATTAACCACGAACGTCTTTTCGCGCCCGTCTTTTCCGCGCCGCACAATCTGGATCTTGTCCGCCTTGGCAAACCGCGGTAGCCCGCCGATCTTGAAAAGAAGATACATGAGCGTGCAGGGCTCATTCTCGGCGAACTCAATAACCCCGCGCCGGGGTACTTCGCCCAGAAGGATGATCCGTTTCCCCGTGCCGGTCGTCTTGTTGCCCAGTCCACCAAGCTGTGGTGACTCCGCCGCAAAAACATAAGCGAGATCGTTGTTGCGAAGAAACACGGAAGGAATCTGCAGATCCCCCTTGGCTGAAACCAGCGAGTAAACCTCCCCTTCAGCCGCCGGCCCAAAAGGAGAACGAAGCCCGCCCCGGATGATTTTAACCCGGTTGCTATCACGATTCCCACGCAATCCGCCCGCCCGACGAAGCGCATCGTTGAGCGTGATGGTGGCTCCGGGGCCAATTTTGACCTCACCGGGAACCTCGACATTCCCCATCACCCCAACGGAGTCATACGAAGCCTTGGCAATCTTGACACTCACCGAGGCGTGGTTCAAATAGCGACCTTCCAAAACATTCTTGAGCACTGCCTCAGCCTGCTGCACCGTCATGTCCTGCATGAACACCAACCCCACATAGCCAAAATCAATGGCGGAGGAGTTGTTGACCACATAGCGTCCGTTCAAACTGGGGTCCTCAGTCACTGAAACCCACAAGACTGAATCCGGTTGAATGGTGGGATCCGAGGGCTTCAGCATCTCCATTCGCCCGACGGATGAATTATTTGTCGCTTGAGCAACCGGGTCCACCTTAGGCATAACCCCTGCGAGAGGGGTTACAACCGTGTCGGGAGTGGGTTCAGAGGCCAAAGCAACCGGCTCCTGAGCCGCAGCCATGGAGGCGACGGGCGAAACAACCGATTCGTTCGGCAAATCGGCAGGAGCTACCAACCGTTCAGGGACTGCTACGGATACGGACGGGACCTGATTGGCGGTCGTCGTCCCTGCCGGAGAAACCGACACAACAACAGGGGGGGAGACGGATAGATCCGGGGCATTTACGCTCGGCCCCGTTTCAGGGGAAAAATCGTCACCACCATTGCTGGACATAGCTTCGGCGATGATGGAGGCCACATAATCATCCTCACGGGATGTGGCACATCCAAATGACAATAGACAAATGGAAAGAAGCACCAACGCCCGCCACGTCGGCAAAGCCCCCCCCTTTGCCTTTAACACATGATTTTGTGTCGTCATAAGGCAATAAATCCAAAACGAGACAAAAAACCCAAACGCCACCGCATTGGCGTCCCCACTCATTCAGTCTGTGAGATGTATACCCCTATCTCAGTCTGTCCAATATACGCCAAAAACGAGATTTACGTCAACACTGGATCTTTCAGAACCAACCCTGCTTCTCCCGCTCTCTCGACGTCAGTTCCCCCTGTAATTCCCTCGCGCGGGTATCCATGACGGGAGACCGCTCCGTCGTCTTCATAACGAGATTCAGACTCTCGCGCGCTTCCTTGAATTTTCCAAGTTTAATCTGAGTCTCCGCCGCGTTGAGATAAACCTCTATCCAGGCGTAATCTCCTTTTTTAACGCGAGTTATGGCTTTTTTCATGTAGACTTCGGCCGCCTTAAAATCCCCCGATCTCAGGTAGATCATAGCGACGGTGTCAAGAATCGCAAAATCCTCGCCACCTTTCCCTAGAAGATCCGGAACCAGCGCCACCGCCTGTCCGATCGACTCCGGCGCCTGCGCGAGACTGTAGGCCAGGTTATTCAGCACATTAATGTCATCAGGGTACCGATTGCGAGCCAGACGCAGAATGCTGACGGCTTTGATGGGATTCCCTTCGCACCGGGCAGATTCGGCTGCCAGCATGTACGTCCGCGGACTGGCCCTTTTCTGGCCTTGTTCACGTGCAATGGCATCCTGAAGCACGCCCATGGCCCGCTCGGTTTGTCCCTGAAGGAAATAAACCTCGCCTAATCGCTCCGCCCAGATGTTTTCCGATGGATATTCGGCTGCCAACCCCTCCAGAGCGCGAACCACATCTGGATCTTTGCTCCCACCCTTGGTTTTAAGCCCGACAATCAGCTTGTAGAACGGCCAGGGTTCCAGGGCCTGCTCGGCACCCACCCGCGCACTCGTTATCGCCCACCCCATGTCCTTGGTCTTGATGGCACACTGAATCCCCAGCACATAAGCGGGGAGCAACCCCTGCCCATCCTTGATGGCCGCCCGCGCCGCCTGACAGGCCGCCTGAGTCATCTCTTTACGAACCAGAAAATCCCCGGCTCGAACGAGCGTGGCAGGAGAAACCTGCCGGGTTCGGATCGCCCGGTCGACTACCTGCCCGGCCCATACGGCGCTCTGACCGTTCTGAACACCCCGGACCAGATACGCCAACCAGATTTCACTGTCACGCGGACACGCCTTGTACGCCGCCTCGGCGATCTTGAAATCGTTACTCAAAATAACATTCAGACGCCATAACAGGCTCCAGGCAGGCATCAGTTCCAGACTCCGACGCGCCGGAACCATGGCCTCCTGCTGACGACCCTGTCGCATCAAAAGCAGCGTCAACTCATTCAAAGCCAGAGCTTTTTCACGTTTATCCCGACCAGCTCCCTCCCACAGGGCGGCGTCCGATGATCCTTGTCCGCCACGTGCCGCATACCAATCTGACCGGAGTTGTCTAAACCTTTTCAGGAACGGGGTTTTCCACGCCGGCAAGGCCGAAGCCTCGCGCGCGTAATCGGCGTCCCGTAGGACATCCCCTCTCCACTCAACCGCCCATTCCGCCGGGGCCAACAACTGAGTCTGCTTCTTGGGGGCCGGAACATCCGTCAGGTTCTCGACCACCACAACCCTTTGCCCTTCCACCACCCGCCCCGTCGCCATCAACAGCAACGCCTTCACCACCGCAGGCGGGGGGACACTCAGCCCATTCACCAAAAACAGGGATTCCTCGGGGAACCCGAAATAATTCCACAAGCCCGCCATGGCCAGTGCCCATTCGCCCGATTCCGGGAAATCGCGGCGGGCCTCCTCCATGATCCCCATGGCATAAGGCCCGATTTCCAGAGCCATCGCGGCGTTGGCCTGATCCAGATACACCGTCAGCGACGGATGGCCTTCCCCCCGGATATATTCAGACAATGCCTCAAAGGATAGTTCCACTTCGCCCTGTGCCTTGTAGAGCGCGGCATGAGCCAGCAGTAAATCGCGGTGCCGCTCAGGACTGGCGCGCTCAAACCCCTTGAGCTTGGCATGCGCCTCATCCCAGCGACCCAATTCCCCCAGGACCTGGGCATACAGCACCTTCAGGCGACCGTCCAGTTTGTCCGTTTTCTCCACCCTCTCCAGGGAATCCAGACACATGATCAGACGCTTCCAATACCCCTCGCGCGTCACCACGGAACCCAGTTCGCCCGCCAGGGGGATCCGGGCCCACAACTCCTTCCAAGGCGAAAATCCACGGGTCGCCAGATAGAAAGACCGGACATCCACAAGAGGATCCAGCCCCGACTTGGTCATGCCCAGGGCCTCGTGGCGGAACCCAAACCATTTCCGACCATGTTCGGCGGGAATAATCATCAAGGTGGGATCGTCAGGCTCAACCACTGACATCCGGCAATAGGCCAACCAGCCCAGATCAGGGCGTCCCAGCGCAAACCCGCCTTCCATCGCCATGGCCAGTTCGGACGCTTTCAACTTCCCGATATTGGCCTTGAATACCGCCTCGAACCGGCCAATCCACTCCGACTCCGGCTGCTCCTTCGCCACCCGGATCAAGGGACCCATAAAGATCGAGTCCAGTTCATTCCCTTTCATGGCCCGCCGGAGGACATTGGCCGCTCCCGCAACATCGTTCGCCCGGAGGTGAGCCTCCGCCGCAATAACCCCGTACACCGGCAAACTGTAGGGCGTGTCGGAGTCCGACTCCCGGACTGAATCCCATAGATTACGCGAAGCCATATACGGGAAAAGCCGGCGGATCCGCTCCTGGGTACCCAACCCGCGCGCCGCCTTGACCACATGCCGCGCCACATCGGCCGGCCGGTCCATGATGGCGCTAAACTCGGAGAGAATCATCGCGACCCCGGGAAATTCCAGGGAGTCAGCCGGGAAACGTTTGATCACCGCACCGACATCGCCCATGCGCTTTAATTCCAGCAGCGCGCGCGCCTCCAGGACCATCTCCTGCAACGTGAAGGCCGCTACAGGTTTACGCCTGAGTTGTTCGAGGGCCTCTTCGCGTCGGCCCCGGTTCAACAGAATCAAGGCCAGATCGTATTTCAAACCATCATGGTCCGGAGCCAGCTCGAGCGCCGCCCGAACGGTACGCTCCGCATTCGGGAGATCGCGCACCATCATCCCCTCGGCGACCCCGCGCATCAGCTCGGCCCGATGTGAGGGCTGTAAACGATGGATCAGCACCACACCGCCCACCGCCAGGACAAATAAACCCAAAACGGGCTTCCACCAGTGAAACACCAGGCGCCAGAACTCAGGCCAGCGCTTTAACTTCTCCTCCGGCTCGCCAATATCATCCCCCGACTCGTAGATGCCCTCTTTCCGTTTCCGCCGCCGCAACGATTGTCGTATCAGCACCGCATTGAGATGAATCAAGCCTACCGCCAAAATCAGAAAAATCCCCATCGTGTCGTGCAGCACCCGTTCGTTCCATTCGGCGGGGCGATCTTTTCCCATCCACACAATACCCGAAATCCGGATGACGTTGAGGATCAAGACCTGCAACATGCCAACCACCAGCATGCCGCCTGTCACAAACCATGGAAACCGCATGAGCAGTCCGATGCCCATCCCGCAGAACAGGACCGTCCCCGCCGTTTTCATCCCGCTGCACGCTTCAGGCACCCCGAACACGCGCAACCCGGTCCGCAAGACAAGGCCGTCACCCCACACCCCCACATTGAAGACATGCAGGACCAACTCGCTCAACTTAACCGATAACCACTGCATTCCCAACTGGAGAGGACCGAAAACCTGACTGGGTAGCGGATGAATCCAATAGATAATGAACAGGGCCAGAAACAGATCGCGCCCGTAGCGGCGCGGCAACGACCAGGCCAGGGCGGCATACAGGACCATCAGCACGCCCAGCCAATCCAACTGATGGATCGGAACCACCAGACCGATCACCACCGCCACGACGCCCATGACGGCCACTGCACCGAGCGCCCACGCCGTTAAGCCAAAGGACTCATCACGTTCGGTTTTAGCCCGCAGGATTAGTAGCGCCCCGAAAAGAGCCCCCAACACAAATGAAATCACGCCGCTCTGGCCGGAAGCCAGACGCGGGAGATTCATCGCCCCCCATACCCCCAGAAGAAACAGCGCCGAAAACAGCACCGCCCAACGGGAAGCACGGCTTGCCTGTAGGTCAGAAGTCATAGCGGTAAACCAAGGTCGTTCCCACCGTATCACGGGTGAAAGCCAGCTCCGGAGTATCGCTGATGCGGGCCGTATGGTCGACATACGTATACGCCACCAGGTGCTCCGTCAGTTGGTAGGTCAGACCCGCGTTGCTGGCCCAGGTATCATAGTCGCTCGACAACATCACAACGTCCTCCTCTAGGTTGCCCGCAGGAGGCGTGTCACTGTACCGCAGGGTATAGGCCGTCGCCAGCGTCAGGGTCAAATTGGGCGATAAAGCCCTTGTGGCGGTGACTTGATTAACCCAATCCCGATAGTTCGAGGCCAGACTGAGACGAGTCTCCACGATCTGGCAGGCCGACAGGAACCCCACCGACCACAAATCGTTGGCCCACCTCAGCCCATAATTGAGGGAATCCACGATCTCGAGCCCGGCCGTGAACCCCGCCCTCTGGCGGCGACTGTACCCGATCGAGTGCTCCGCACGATCCGTAAGCTTGGACACCACATCAAACGACCCAATCACACTGTCTGAAGCTCCATTCGTCTCATTGGTCCCCGCATCGCTGAGTTCAGCCATGGAGTAACCCATGGAAGTCTTGATCAATGTATTCTCCGTAAGATCCAGGGACAGGAAGCCCAGATAGTCCTGCTGCCGCTGAAACCCACGCCCCTCGGTATAGTCCCGCCAGGTGTAGTCCGCCCGGCCGCCCCCTGCGGCAACGGGATTCAGTTGCTGCTGGTACGCCAGGGATTGCCGGTAAATCACCGACCGCTGTGAGTCGAAAAAGTCATCCTGCGGGATCGAATCCGTCCGGCTGACGGCATAGGCCATATTCTTGTCTTTAGCCATCAGCCAGTCCAGATCCAACCCCACCACATTCTGAAAAACGGGATACTTCCGCCCACTGAGTGAATCCGTGTACCCGCGATCATCCACGTAGTCCACGCGATAGGAGGGGTTGTCATAGACGCGTCCGCGCACAAACGGGGTGAGCTGAAAATCGGACGAGAGGTTCGCCAGAAATCCATACCCTTCCGAACCCGTATAAACACTAGATTGGCGACCGTTATAAGACCCCTGCCAGGAATCCTTGGTCATGCCAAACGTAAAAGCCCCCATCCGCAGGGACGGACCGGGGCCGGCCAGTTCCACCGCAAACTCGTCATCCTCCGTACCCATCGGAAAGTAGCTGTACCGCAGGTCAAATGAAAAATCGAGATCCATGTATTTACCGATGATCAGGTAATTGCGAAAACCCAGCCGGGACACCGTGGGGAAATCCGAGCCATCCTTGCGAAGGCGTCCCAGCTTCTCACTGAACAGGTACTCACTACCCTGTCCGCTTGATCGCGTATAGCGATACCCCACGGATTGCTCAAACACCAGATCGGAATAGAACGGACCCAGACGCAGGTTCGCGCCTTCCGGCGGCTGCGGCTCACGATAGGCGTCAAAACGAAGCGCCTGGGCGAAAACCGTCGTCCCCAGCACGACTCCCATCAGCAGGATAGCAGACCTTATTCCACGCATGACGTCCCTCCTGATTTCATTCAACTTCCCGCCCTGCTCCCAAATTCGGCGCGCGCCCGTTCCATCAAGGCCAGAGTCTCCTGCGCCGCGCGCTCCCAGGTGAATCCACGCCCCCACGCCAACCCCGCCGCACGCATACGCCCGTAAAGCGACTCATCCGATAAAAGCTGATCGATCCGCTGCGCCAGCGCAGGAACATCCCCGTGCGGCACCAGAAACCCGGTCTGACCGTCCACCACGGACTCCCTAAGGCCCGGCGAATCACTGGCGACCACCACCGTGCCGCAGGCATTGGCCTCCACCACCGACAACCCCCACCCCTCCTTGGGCGATGTGTAGATCAGAACATCCGCCGCCTGCAGGAGTGCCATCTTCTCCCGGCCCCGCTTCAGCCCGGTGAATTCCACATGGCCCTCAAGCCCCCCTTGCCGGGTGATCTCTTTCAAGGAGTCAAGGTAATCACCCGCCCCGACGATCTGATACCGTATTTCCGGATATTTCGCCTTCAACCGGTCCACCGCGAGAATGCCCAGTTCAATACCCTTATATTTCTTGATCCGCCCCAAATAGAGAATCGTAGGCCGCTCCCGCGGCGGCTTGACCTCGGGCGCACTGTATTCCGCCTGTGTCAACCCGCTGTAAATGACCGCGATCCGATCCGCTGGAACTCCGCGGGCGATCAGATCATCACGAGTGCTCTGGGAAAGCACCGAGAACAGGGATTGGCGATACACGCGCGGAACTGCCTGCTCCATCAAGTACACATAGGCGGCCACCGGCCAGGCGGCTTCCCGAAAAACCGTCGTGCCAAATAAATGAGGAATGATGGCCATCACCGGCACCCGTCGCTCAAACAGGGGCATGTAAAACGGAATTTTATCAATGCCTTCAATGATTAGATCGTAATGGTTGGCCTTCAACTCCCGATGGTAGACCCAGGGAACCGCCACATTGAAATACGGCTGATAGCCGCGGCGGATAAACCGGATCCCGCCGCAGACTTCCTCTGCCGGAGCCTGTCCATGCCGGTTACAGAGATAATCCACCTGGTGCCCGGCCGCCACAATGCGGCTGAACACCTCCTGAAGAATCACCTCGGCACCACCCGCTTCAGGATGGGACGGATCGCGGTATTCAATCAGCAGGATCTTCATGTTATCTCAATTCACGAACCCGGATGCTCGACCGATACCCCCTTGGCGCACAACGGACACGCGGCCGGCTCAAACGTAACCGGCGTCAGCCTCAGTAAACTCACCGTGGGCGACTTGAACGCGGCCTTCCCGCCACTGCGATCCACCAGCACCGCCACCGCCGCCACCCGGCCCCCGCGCCCCTCTATGATGTCGATCGTCTCCTGGACCCGGCCGCCGCGCGTGATCACATCCTCGGCCACGACATACGACGCGCCCTTCGGAATGTCAAAGCCCCGGCGCAACACCAGGGCACCATCCTGCTTCTCGGCAAAAATCGAAACCACATCCAGCGCCTTGGCCACCTCGTGCCCGACAAACAGCCCGCCCATGGCGGGAGCAATCACCCCGTCCACGCGCAGTCCCGGCACGTCGCGCCTCAGCTTCGCGACCAGCGCCTCACACAGGCGCGCGGCAATGCGCGGATGCTGAAGCACCTTGGCGCACTGAAAGAACTGATCACTGTGCAGCCCGGAGCGGAGCTCGAAATGCCCATTCAAAAGCGCCTTGGTATCCAGAAAAACCTGAAGAACATCCTGATCTGTCATAATCCCTTCCCCACGCCGGTTGTCACGGTAAGATTTGAGCTTTAATTCTGCGCCAGAACCCCCAAGAGGTCAAGTCAAAGACCAGCTCCCGTCAGGGCAGACGCATCTTAATGCTCGAATTTCGACCGTGTCGACTCAATCTGAAGGCGGAGATTTGGAGTGCGGAGGCTTGACGCCGCTTTCCTAAGGCCTGGCTTGACAGGCCGACAGCCTGGATCGCTTCAGCCTTGGCGTCCCGATGGGCCACCAAGACCCCGTTAAATACCTCTGGCTAACAGAATGTTTATTAGCTATATTAAAGATCGTTATAACTTCTGAACGCAAACCATGTTAGCCAAAATCCATTCCGCCGCCGTCTATGGGGTCGAGGCCTACCCCGTCGAAATCGAGGTCAATGCGGGACACGGCGACCCCAGCACCATCATCGTCGGCCTGCCCGACACCGCCGTCAAGGAAAGCAAGGACCGGGTTCAAACCGCCCTCACCAATTCAGGATTCCGCCCCCACGTGGGCCGGACCACAATCAACCTTGCCCCCGCTGACATCAAAAAGGAGGGGCCCTGCTTCGACCTTCCCATCGCCATTGGCATTCTGGCCACTCAGAATCATATACACCCCGAACAGCTGGCCCCGTTCGCCCTGATCGGAGAACTGGCCCTAAGCGGGGCCGTCCGCCGCATTAAAGGCGCCCTGCCCATCGCCATGCAGGTCGCGGCCAAGGGACTTCGCGGACTGCTGGTCCCCGTCGAGAACGCTGACGAGGCGGCCGTCGTCAGGGATCTGGAAGTCTACCCCGTCCACAATTTGCGCGAAGCCGCCGATTTCCTGGCCGGCAAGATCGTCCTGGCACCCCACCGTGTCGACCTGAACCACTTGAGCGCCGCCCTTGGGGATCACGACGAGGACTTTGCCGAGGTGCGAGGCCAGGAACAAGCCAAGCGCGCCGTCGAAATCGCCGTCACCGGCGGACACAATGTCCTGATGATCGGCCCCCCTGGCAGCGGTAAGACCATGCTGGCCCGCCGCATTGCCTCCATCCTGCCCCCGATGAGCCTGGACGAATCCCTCGAAGCGACCAAAATTCACAGCATCGCGGGAACGCTTCTCCCGCATCAGGCCTTGATCGTCCGGCGTCCTTTCCGTGCGCCCCACCATACCATTTCGGATGCCGGCCTTCTGGGTGGCGGCGCCCACCCCATGCCGGGCGAAGTGAGCCTGGCCCATCGGGGCGTCCTCTTCCTGGACGAACTGCCGGAATTCCACCGTAATGTGCTCGAGGTGATGCGACAACCCCTGGAAGATGGCGCCGTCACCATTTCCCGCGCCGCCGCCACCGTTACCTTTCCCTGCCAGTTTATGCTGGTCGCGGCCATGAACCCCTGCCCCTGCGGCTATTACGGAGACCCCAAACGGGAATGCCGCTGCATGCCCAGCCAGATCCAGCGCTACCACAACAAAATCTCCGGCCCGTTGCTCGACCGCATTGACCTGCATGTGGAAGTCCCCGCCATCCGCTATCAGGACCTCGCCGGCATCGGCGCCGGCGACAGTTCCGCCGCCATCCGTGACCGGGTTGTTGCGGCTCGCCGGCTGCAGCAGGCCCGGTTCAAGACGCACCGCAGAATCCACAACAACGCCGGTATGCGCTCACGGGAGCTGCAGAAGCTCTGCCTGTTGACACCCGACGCTCAGGAAATCCTTAAAATGGCCATCTCTGAACTCAACTTCAGCGCCCGCGCCTACGACCGGATCATCAAGGTGGCGCGCACGATCTCCGATCTGGACTCCTCGGAAGGCATTCAGCCGCGCCATGTTCAGGAAGCCATTCAATACCGGACGCTCGACAGGCAGCGCTGGGTCTAGACGGTGAACGGGCTGCGTGTTAGAGTGACGTCCAACCAGAAAGAGGACATCATGAAAACAGCCGTAGTATGTGGAGCGGGTGGTTTTATTGGCAGTCATCTCGTCAAGCGCCTGAAGGCGGAAGGCTATTGGGTCCGCGGCGTGGACATCAAGCGTCCGGAATTCTCGCGATCGGCCGCCGATGAGTTCAAGCTCCTTGACCTGCGGCTTCCCAAAAACTGCGTCAAAGCCATTTCCCTGCAACAAGGCATCGCGGACGAAGTCTATCAGTTGGCCGCCGATATGGGCGGCATGGGCTTCATCCACTCAGCCGAGTGTGAGATCATGCACAACAGCGTGCTCATCAACGTTCACATGACCCAGGCCGCCGCCACCCTGGGCGTCAAGCGCTACTTCTACTCGTCGTCCGTCTGCGTCTATCGCGACATGAAGCACGGTGAACCGGAAATGACCGAGGCCCAGGCCGTCCCCGCGAATCCCGACAACGAATACGGCTGGGAAAAGCTCTACTCCGAACGCATGGCCCTCGCCTACAGCCGCAAGTTCGGAATGACCGTCCGCATTGCCCGCTTCCAGAACTGTTACGGCCCGGAAGGCACCTGGCGCGGAGGACGCGAAAAAGCTCCGGCGGCTATTTCCCGCAAGGTCGCGGAAGCCGCCCACGGCGACACCATCGACATCTGGGGCGACGGCAGCGCCGTGCGATCCTACACGTATGTCGATGACATGGTGGACGGCATCTTCCGTCTCATGCATTCAGATCTGGAAGGAGCCGTGAATATCGGCTGCCCGCACTACTATACCGTCAAGGAATTGGTGGATATCACAGCCGCCGTCGCCGGTAAAACCATTCAAACCCGCACGGTCCCGGGGCCGGTCGGGGTGCAATCGCGCAACTTCAGCAACGAACGGATCTACTCGATCGGATGGACCTCGCGCTTTGATCTCAAGGACGGTATGGCCCTCACCTATCCCTGGGTCAAGAAACAGGTTAAAAAGGCGGCCGCCAAAGCCAAGGCGGGCTAATTCTTCCCGTGCCCCTGCTCCCATTTCTTGATCTCGTCGCGTAACCGGGCGGCATCCTCATAACGCTCCTGGGTGATGGCCATCTCAAGCTGCGACTTGAGTTGCGTCAGGGCGGAACCCTGCCCGTCGACACCCTTCTTCGCCGGACCGGTCTCCGCCGTCTCGAGCAGAAGACCGGCTTGCTCGATGACTTTCTTGACCACATAGATGGGGGCCGCGCACCGCAGGGCCAACGCCACCGCGTCGCTGGGGCGCGCATCAATCTCCGTCTCCACCCCGTCGCGCTCAACCACCAGAAGCGCGTAGAATGTGCTATCAACCAGGTCGCTGATGACAACCCTCTTGAGCCGGCACTCCATGCAATCGAGCACCATTTTCAAAAGGTCATGCGTGAGAGGGCGGGGGATCTCCACGTGCTCCAGATGGATGAGAATAGACTGGGCTTCCGCGCCGCCGATGAAGATCGGCAGCGTCCGGGGATCCTGCTCTCCGCGCAGCAACACCACAAAGCCCAGATTCGCAAGCGACAAACCGGCTACTTTAACGTGGAGCATAGTCACCTCCCTTGCGCGGGTCCATTGTACCACCGCAGCCCGCCATGCCACAACCGGGATCGGACCCCGCCGATCCCGGCCGGGGCCCGGCGCCTCAGAGAATCGCCTTGCCGATGAACACCAGCACGAAAATGGCCACCGTCTCGATGATGCCGAGCGCCATCAGGTAGTTGCCCGCCCCCTGACCGGTCTCACCCAGCGCATCCGCCGCCGCCGCGCCGGCAACCCCCTGCATCCAGGCCGAGACGCCCAACGCCGCCCCGCTGAATATCCCCACGCCAACCAGGTCCATCCAGTTCGCCGGAACCCTGACAGCACCCTCCAGAATCTTATTCATGACGATCATGCCGTAAATCGTCTGGGAAAGGGGCGCCCCGATGAACGCCAGCAACATGAACGGCGCCGTCTTCTTCTGCGCATAGCATTTCTTCCAGACTCCAATCGCCGCCGGTGCCGCCGCGCCAGCACCCAAGGCCGACCCCAAGGCCGACAAACCCAACGCCGCCGCACCACCCATTTTACCCAACGCCAACATCGATTCGCCTGTCATCATCTTCTCCTTCTCTTATGTTAGTCTTCTTAAAACGCCGCGCCGCCGCAAGAACCCCTTCCCCGTGCCGGCAGCGACCGCCTTCAATCCTGCCCCGATTCCTGCCTTCGAAACGGCTTGAAAGGAATGCCTGTCCATTGCATACCCAGATGGCCGGAAAACTCCAGCGTGTTCAACCGTACCCCGTGGACAATCACCCCCAGCGCCGACAGCAGAATGTTCATGGCGTGTGCCAGAAACAGAATGAGCGCGGCCCCCACACCGGCCCCGAAACTCGAAACGCCTCCACTTAAGGCCATGTCGTTGAAGGCGACGCTGATGGCCGTCCCCGCACTGCCTACCGCGAACAAGCGCACATACGACACGACATCCCCAAAACTGCCAATGATCGACAGCGGCAGCATCGCATGGTTCGGCCAGTCGCTCTTCAGCAGGCGCAGCGGGGTCATAAACACCACCACCCCCGCCAGACCACCCATGAACAGAGGAAGGACAAACGCAGGCAGAGACCGACCGAGGATCATGTTCATCGCCAGATAATACATGCTCCATGTTATGGCCACCCAACCGATCTGCGCCAGGGCCGAGAGACTGTTTTTCACCCGCCAGGCGTTCCAAACATGGGCGATCGTCAGGTGGATGGAGCCGATCAGAAAACACAGCGCCATCAGATTCGCCTCGTCGGTGAGCCAGGCCACGCGCCCCTGACGCAACAACGGGGGCAGCGCCTCGAACCGAATGCCAAAATACGAGCCGGTAAGCACACCCCATACCATCGTGCAGACGCTGAGCGTTCCCAGAAGACGCGGCAGTTCCGGTGGAACCTTCCGGGCAAAGAGCCAGATCGCCCCGGTCAACACCAGGAACAGCAACCCATAACCCGCGTCACCCACCAGCATGGCGAAGAACACACTGTAGAACAGCAGAAACACGCCGCTGATGTCAAATTCACGGTAGCCCGGCACAATGCCGATCATTTTGAAGATGGCTTTGATCGGCTGCACCCAGCGCGGGTTGTGCAACAGCGTGGGGGCGGGATCATCAGGGCCCGGGTCTTCGATCACCAACCCCCAGCCCTGCACACGGCCTTGCGCCCGCAGCGCCTCCACGTTGGGAACGGGACAATAGCCCTTGATAAAACTGACGCGTTCCCAGGATCCCATACCATCGCGCGCCATCAGGAATTGCTCGTGCTCTTCAAGTGACCGGATCCGCTGTTCCACCCCCGCGCGCTGTCTCCGGAGATCCACCAGCAGCCGGTCCACCTCGTCCATCGCCCGACGTAATCCCGCCAGTTCGGCGTCGACCGCCTTCAACGACCGACCAGGAAGGGGAAACTCGCGCCCAACCGATTCCACCGGCGACCGGGCGATGATCGCCAGGTGCTTGCCGGACTTGTCGTCACTCAAAACCTGAACCAGGGCACCCTCGATCACGGGCAACGGGTCTTTCGAGGGAATCTGGAAAAACCTCACAAAAACACCCGCCGCCTCAAGCCGGTGGACGGACGCCGGATCAAAATCCCCATACGGCGCCAGCGCCGCCCGCTCGCGATCCATACTCTCGATGCCGCCCTGCAGTTCCTTACGCTGGCGAAGCAATTCCTGGACCTTCTGCACAACGTGATCGGCATCACTCTCGGGACTCGCCGCTGAACCGGCGGGGACCAGTCCTGCCAGCGCGTCAACGGTTTCGCGGGCGGCGGCCAACCGGACCCGCACCTTCGCCAAATCCTCGCTGTCGGGAGTCTCCACCGGCGTCAGATGCAGCACCCCCATGTCCCGCAATTCCGCCAGCGTCCGATCCTGATCGGGCAGCAGGCAGAGCAGGGTCACACTTTTCATCGGCACAATCATGGGTCGCCCACCCTTTCAACCGCTTCCTCCGCCCCGGCATATAGCTGACTGCTTTCCGCGAAATCAACGGTGCGGCCCTTGGCGAACTTGGCGCGCGCCACACCTGCCGTCTGTTGATCGCCCAGGAAAATCTTGATCACCCGGATGTGCTCGCGCGCTTCCGGAATCTTCACCTTTTCAAACAGGTTCACGCGCTGAGCGGTGGTCCGCAATTCCTCGCCAATGAGCCGCTTCTGCTCCTCCAGCACGCGAATCGCAATCCGGTTTTGAATAAGTTGTTCCATGACCTCGACCGCATCATCCAGCCAGGGAGGGGACTCGAATAACTCCGGTTCAGCACGCTCGAACACCACATCCTTGAAGACAGGTACGCTCACCCCTGCGATATTGGATTCGCCCAGGACAATCCGCGCGGCTTTGGTCATCCCGTCCAATTCCATCGGCTCGGCAAACAAACTCACCCAGCGGTCCAGAGACGCGCGCACATCAGCCTCCTGGGCCGCTTTTTCGGCGACCTGGCCATCGATGCTTTGCAACTCCATCTGGAGTTGCATCTTCTTGAGCTGCAACATCGGCAGAAAGCGCTCAAACCGGCGCAACGCCTCGCGCTGCGACTTGAGCTCGTTCTTCGTATGTTTGATCTTGGCCATGCTGATCGCCTGCCGTCCACCACCGCCAACGAGGCGAGACGCCTCGTCTACATTCCATCCCCTGCCCCTCTGACTCAGGTCTCAGGTTTCAAACTCAGGTTTTCTTCTCGCCTTCCTTCTTCGGCCAGAACTTCTCCGCCAGTTTGGAGGGGATTCCCGTCTCTACCGCCTCAAAACAATCCGCCAGGATCTTCCACCCGAGATCGAGCGCGCCCTCCAGCGGGATGTTGACCGTCAGATCCATCATCTCCTTCTCGAAGCGTGCCCCATACTTGAGCAGCTTCTGATCCCAGGCACTCATCCGGAACCCCATCGACTGTTTTTCCAGCACTTCGCGATATCCGGCGTAGAGCTGAATCATCGCGTTCATGATGGCACGGTGATCCTCCCGTGACTTGCCGTTGACCTGCTGCTTCAACCGGCTCAGCGACCCGAACGGCTCGATGCGCCCGTTACGCAGATAGAACTGCCCCTCGGTGATATACCCGGTGTTATCCGGGACCGGATGGGTCACATCGTCGCCCGGCATCGTGGTCGCCGCCAGGATCGTGATCGAGCCGGCGGTGTCAAAATCCACCGCCTTCTCATAACGGGCCGCCAACTGGCTGTACAAGTCCCCGGGATAGCCGCGGTTGGAGGGAACCTGCTCCATGGTGATGGAAATTTCCTTGAGCGCATCGGCAAAGTTCGTCATGTCGGTCAACAGCACCAGCACGCGCTTGTTGGCGAGCGCAAACTGCTCTGCCACAGCCAGGCAGATGTCGGGCACCAGCAGGCACTCCACCACGGGGTCGGCTGCGGTATGCACAAACATCACCGCCCGGCCGAGGGCCCCGTTTTCCTCGAGCGTGTCACGGAACGAGAGATAGTCATCGTGCTTCAACCCCATGCCGCCCAGCACAATCACATCCACTTCCGCCTGCAAGGCAATACGCGCCAGAAGCGGATTGTAGGGCTCGCCGGCCCGTGCAAAAATCGGCAGCTTCTGGGACTCAACCAGGGTGTTAAAAACATCGATCATCGGAATACCCGTCCGCACCATGTTGCGCGGAATAATGCGCTTGGCCGGATTCACCGAGGGCCCGCCGATCTCAATCAACCCGTCCTTGAGCGCCGGCCCCTTGTCGCGCGGCATGGCACTGCCGGTGAACACCCGGCCCAGCAGATCGTCTGAAAAAGGAACCTGCATGGGATGCCCGAGAAAACGGACATGGGCGTCCGTGGCAATGCCGCGCGCGCCGGCAAAGACCTGCAGCGACACCGAATCCCCCTCCAGCCGGATGACCTGCGCCAGGGAGGAGACCCGCCTGGACGTGATCTCCGCCAGCTCACGATACTTCACGCCGCGGGCCTTGACGTTCACCACGTTGCCCGCGATGTTGTCAACCCGATGGTAGACTTTATGCATGACTGCTAACCTCCGCCAGCATGGCCTCCAGCCGGACCTGCTGTTTCTTGAATTCCCCGGCCTCCATGGCCATCCGGTTCCAGTCCCGGGTCGCCTGCGTCAGGCGATGAAAGAACTGGCGCGCCGCATCCTTGCCGTCGAATTTCATTTTCGCGCGCAGGACCCGGAGTAACACACTGAACACGTACTGCTGCCGCTCACTCGTCGTGGCGCAGTCGACCGCATCGTAGGCGTCCTGCTGAAGGTAAACGGCATCGAGATACTCCGCCTTGAGGTACACCATGAAATCCTCGATCACCGTGCCTTCCTCGCCCACAACCTTCATCATCTGGTTGATTTCATTTCCCCGCTGAAGCATCTGGCGCGCCATCGCCACATCGTGATCGGAAACCACGCTGGCATACTTGCTCCAACTGTCCAGGGGATCAATCGCAGGATAACGCCGGGCGTCGGACCGGGCCCGGGACAGGCCATGGAAGGCGCCCACCACTTTCAGCGTGGACTGGGTCACCGGCTCGTCGAAATTTCCGCCCGCCGGGCTGACGGTCCCGCCGATGGTCACCGACCCCACCGACCCGTCCTTCAACGTCACCACCCCGCCGCGTTCGTAGAACCCGGCAATCACCGATTCCAGATAGGCCGGGAACGCTTCCTCGCCGGGAATTTCCTCAAGTCGACCGGACATTTCGCGCAACGCCTGGGCCCACCGGGACGTCGAATCCGCCAGCAACAGCACGTGAAGCCCCATCTGGCGATAGTATTCCGCCAGCGTGACGGCCGTGTAAACCGAGGCCTCGCGCGAGGCCACCGGCATGGAACTGGTATTGCAGATGATCACCGTGCGTTCCATCAGGCTCTTGCCCGTGCGCGGATCGTTGATCGTCGGAAATTCGCGCAGGGTCTCCACCACCTCGCCCGCCCGCTCACCACAGGCCGCGATGATCACCACATCCACATCGGCGTAACGGCTGGTCAGCTGCTGCAACACCGTCTTGCCCGCGCCGAACGGACCCGGAATACAATAGGTTCCGCCGCGCGCGACAGGAAAGAACGTATCGATGATCCGGATCTTGGTGACGAGGGGATCCCGGGGGCGCAACCGCTCGGCATACGCCTGAATGGGAAGTTTCACGGGCCAGCGCTGGAGCATGCGGATTTCATGGATTTCTCCCTGCTCGTCCTTGAGCCGGGCCACCACATCCTCAATCCGGTAGCGTCCGGGTGCCGCGATCTCCTCCACCGTCAAAACGTCACGCATGCGGAAGGGCACCATGATGCGATGCTTGAAAATTCCCTCCGGAACCGTCCCGAGCGTATCCGCCGCCGAAACCCGATCCCCGACCTTGGCCGTCGGGGTGAACTCCCACCCGGTGTCGCGGGGTAATGCCGGCAGATACATGCCGCGTTGCAGAAAGAACCCGCACTGCTCAGCCAGGTTCGGCAACGGGTTCTGCAGCCCGTCGAAAATCCGGGTAAGCAGGCCCGGCCCCAGTTCGACCGACAACATTTCACCCGTGAACTCCACGGCATCCCCCACCGCCAAACCCGTGGTATCCTCAAACACCTGCAGGTCTGCGTGACGACCCCGGATCCGGACCACCTCGGACATCAGCCGAAGCTCCCCCTGCCGGGCAAACGCCACCTCATTCTGACCCACGGCGCCCTCAAATTCCACGGTGATCATGTTCCCGTTTACACCGATGATCCGTCCCGTCGTACTCATTGTTGCCGTTCCCCGTTCACAGCGACGCTGTCGCTGTTTGTTGCGATACAAAATCGTCCACCCGCCGGCGCCCCGCCGCCGCATCCATCCGGCTCCACCGCTCAACCAGCCGCAATTTCAACGCATACGCCAGCACCGCCGGCAATGCGAACATGTCGTGCCCGGCCAATTCCTCCAGCACACTCCAACGGAAATGATCCAGATCCATTTCCCGATCCGCCGGAGACGACCGCGCGAAGGCATCGTCAACCACCTTGCGGGTGTAGACGTCGAACCCCATTTCCGGGCGGACATGGGGATCGGGATCGAGCCCGCGCCGCGCCGCCCGTGCCCGGACGATGCTATTGCGCAAACGCGTTTCCCGCTCCCGCCAGGCCGACACGAAAGAGTCCGCCGTCCCCGTCCCGCCGGTCGCCAGAAGATCATCGAGCACCGCCAGATCGGGGACGGTCAGGTGCTCCGCACACAGGTCGCGAAATGCCGGGAGGCCCAACGGAGATTCACGCCCCAGGGTCAGCATTGGCAGACTCGCAACCAGGTAGTAATAATTCATGTCTTCGCGGCCGCTTTAACGATTTCCGCGAGGCGCGGACGCAGCAGGCGGCCAAGCGCCGCCGCAATTTCCTTCCGGGTGAAGTCGTGATGGACCTGGGTCCCCTCAATCGACACGCGGAACCCCGAAACAATCCCGCTGTCGGCATGAATCTCGACACCTTTTTCGATCGCGGCCCGATACTCCTGCAGGAAGAACTCCACGATCTGCTTCTGGTCGGCCGGGCTCACCAGCAGATCCAGTTCCGCACAGTCACCCTGCCGGGCCGAGTAAGACTCCACCACCTTGACCATCATCTGCTTGATGACATCCAGGGTCAGCGCCTCGCCCACCGTCCGGGAAACCAGCGCATTCATCGTATCCGACACGGCCTGATGCACCGAGAGGATCACGTCACGTGCCGCCTGTTCCAGCGACTTATCGCCGCGTTCAACAAACGTCTGACCCTCCTGTTCCGCTCGCGCGACAATCGCTTTCGCCTGCGCCTCGGCATCCTGAATCAATTTGGCGGCCTGCTGCTGCGCGGCGGCCACCATGCGTTGGGTCTCGGCCTCGGCCTTGGCCAGTCCGTCCTTCTGGATGCGATCAATTAAACTCTGAAGGTCTTCCGCCATAATACTCTTCCCTTCCATGGCCCCCATCCCGGCTAAAAAAAGACCCCTCCCGGAGTGCATGCAAGAGGAATGGGAACTTCGGTAAAAAAACGGCAAAAAGGTATCGCATGCCCCTGAGCGGCACAAGCAATTAATGATGGATTTTGACCAAAATTCCAGACCTTATCGGCCTCTCACGTTTTCGGCCTCTAATCGTCGATGCGGCCGATGTGAGCCCGTGGTCCTACGCCTACCCTCGCCCGTGCTTCCGGTAGTAGGCGAAACCGTCGATCAGCGCCTTCAAGTTCTCCCAGGGAACCCCGGGAGCGATGGAGCTGCTGCCGCCCAGGAACAGCCCCTTCTTCGGCCCCTTCTCCACAAGCCACTTGAGCTGCTTCACGACATCTGCAGGCGAGCCCAAAGGCAGCGTGGTGGTCACGGAGACCCCGCCGACGATCAGCAGGTCGTCGCTGTCACGGGTCTTCATCGCGCAGATTTTCTCGTAGTCCACGCCGTCCTCATACTGAAATCCCTGGAAGCCCCGGATTCCGGCCTCAATCAGACCCGGCACCATGGGCATGACGTTGCCGTCGCAGTGCCAGATCATTTTAACAGGGCCATGCGTAAGCGGCTCGATGGCCCGGGCGAAGTGGGGAAACCAGATCTTTTCCAAGCTCTTGATGTTAACCAACGGGCCGCGCGAATCACACATGTCATGGTCCAGCCGGTGGTAGGGAGGCAGAGATCCCTGCTCATAAGCGAGGGCGGCGGCACGGTTGTAGCACGCCCAGACATCCGCCTGCAGGGCGAAGTACCGCTCCATCAAATCCGGATAAAGGGCGTAGGCCATGAAATAGTTTTCATAGCCATAGATGTAATACGCCAGGCCGGGAAAGCCGATCCATCCATAAGGCGTCTTGAGCATGTCCCCGCCGATGCGGGCCTGTTCCGCACGTTCCCGTTCAAGGATCCAGCGCACCCGCCCCTCGATGTCCACGGATTGGGCTTCCTTGACGAGTTTCGGGAAGACGATCTTTTCCAGATGCTCGGCCACGGCTTCGGGCGAGTCGATGACGATTCCGTCGCAGACAATCTGCTGGGCACCGGTAGTGGCGGTGCGCTCCTTTGGCGTCTCGTATCCGTGTGTCCCCATCGAAAGCGGGTTGTCCCATAGATACTGGTCGACCATGCAGCAGGAGGCATTGCGCAGCATTTCCAGATAGGTGGGCTCGGGGTTCTTTACGTAGGTTCCTTCTGGAACCCCAGCGATGCGGTCAATCATCCGGTGCTCCATGGGATTGATCAACCAGATGGGGATTCCCTGTGTCGCAACACCGTTCAGGGCGTCGAGGACGAGGGTCTGATTCTCGGAGCGGGTGACGGGGGGGGACATAATGAACCTCCAAATGGGCTGCGTTTAGCTATCGGCCATGATAAGGATATGATCGCCACATGTGAATCGCATATCGATGCGATACGACAAAATATGCTTTATAAAACATGATTAATCCATAGACTGGAAAGACAAATATATGGATAAATTAGCCAAACAGATTCAAGCCCTGGCCGATTTCGTAAACCGGACACCCGCGTTGCGGGTCGTCTACGCCGCCCTCTGCCGAACGCGCAGCAGCACGCCGCCAATGCCCTATGTCGGGTTGGTGTTCCAGGCGATCGGCGAATATCGGGAGGTCGTCGTGGCAGGCCGTCAGACCCGTCTGCCTCACGGACACATATCGATTATGAGTTCCCAGCAGGGGTCGTATACCTCGACCCCCGTCGAGGATACGGGCTTCTGGGTGGTGACGGTAAACGTGGGGACGGATCCGGCCTTTGCCGCCCTGGCGCGGCACCCCCAGCTGCTCACCGCGCCGGTGGTGCGGCGAGAGGCGCTCACGGCGCTATATGCGACCGTGGCAGAGCGCTATCTGCAGACCGGGGGGATCGCGCAACTCCGACTGAAGGCGGCGATCCTCGAGTTGATGACTTTTGCGTTGGAAGAGGTATCCGGTGCCGGAGCGGCGCGGTTGGCACCTCCCTTCGTGGAAGCGGCGGAGTCCCACATGCGCTCGCACCTGACCGAGGCGCAACTGACCGTGGGGAACATCGCACAGGCGGCCCATGTGAGTGTGCGGCACTTGGACCGTCTGTTCCGCAAGTGGCGAGGGATGTCGCCCATGCAGTATCTGCGCGACCTGCGCCTGCGCCGCGCGCGGGCGTTGCTGGAGTCATCAGGCTTGCGGGTGTCGGAGATCGCCCGGGAGGTCGGGTTCGAGGATCCGCTCCACTTTTCGCGCGTCTTCCGGGTCGCCATGGGGTGCAGCCCCCTGGCCCACCGGAAGACCACGCTGAACCCGCCTGACCACAATTGATGATCCACGGGTTGCCCTTGACTCAGCTTCCACTCAGATTGCCGCCCTTGACGACCCTTGTCCTGCGCAAGCTGAGTTCTGATTAGCCAAGGCGGCTCTCCCTGTGGCCGACGCATAGACGGCCCGGGCATAGGGGAACGGGCTCAGGGCCCGGTCCAGAATGCCGAGGCTGTGCGCGATCGTCAGGCCATAGTTCGTGATGGCCACCCCGCTGGCCCGCGCCTGCTCAATGCGCGACAGCATTTGCCGCCGGTTCCACATGCAGGCCCCGCAATGCACAATCAATTTGAAACCGCTGATATCATCGGGATACTCGCAGCCCGCCGTGGTCACAATATCCAGTTTCCCGCCCACATACTGCTCCAGCCAGCGCGGAATCTTCACGCGCCCGATATCCTCACCGGTCGGATGATGCGTACAGGCCTCGCCCACCAGGATCCGATCACCCGGCTTTAAGCGGTCAATGGCCGCCGCGCCGCGCACCAGTTCCGCCAGATCGCCTTTGAACCGCGCAAACAGAATGGAAAAACCCGTCACCGGAATATCCGGCGGCGTATCAGCCACCACCTTGAGAAATTCCTGACTGTCCGTCACCACCAACACCGGCGGCCGGTTCAGACGCGCCAGAGCATCGGATAACTCCCGCTCCTTGACCACCATGGCATAGCCATCCTGGTCAAGAATATCGCGCAGGGTCTGAACCTGAGGCAGGATCAAACGGCCCTTCGGCGCCTCAATGTCAATGGGCACCACCAGTACGACCAGTTCGCCGGCCGGAACGAGATCGCCGATCAGACTCGGCGCATTGAGAAAATCATCGGGCGTCGCCGCGATGATGGCCTGCCGCAGGGACTCCAGACCAGCACCGGTCACCGCGCTGACACCGACCACGGGCTTGATGCCCGCGGCGCCAAGCTGATCCTCCAGCGCAAGGTCGGCCCGCAAATCGCTCTTGGACGCCACCACGATCACCGGCGTCTTTTTCTTCGCGAAAAGATCCAGCAGCCGCCGTTCGTAGTCCTGCCACGCATCCGTGACCAGCACGGCCAGATCGGTCCGCTGGACCACCCCCATGGTCTTGGCCACACGCAACTCGCCCAGCGCCCCGACATCGTCCACGCCGGCCGTGTCGACAAACAACACCGGCCCGATCGGTTGCAGTTCCATGGCCTTTTCCACCGGGTCGGTCGTTGTGCCGGCCGTGGCGGAAACAATCGAAACCTGCTGTCGCGTCAGGGCGTTGAGAATGGAGGACTTCCCGACGTTCCGCCGTCCGAAAATCCCGATCTGCAACCTCAGTCCTTTGGGTGTTCCCTGCACGTCTCTATTTCCTGGCCAGCTTGGCCGCGACCTCGGCCACATGGCGCCCCTGGAACTGCGCGATCGCCAGTTCGTTTTCACTGGGCATCCGGGAGCCGTCCGCATCCGATAGGGTTGTCGCACCATAGGGTGAGCCGCCTGAGATTTCCTTCATGTTCAGCAGACGGGGTTCCGCGTAGGGGACACCCACAATCACCATACCGTGATGAATCAGGGTAGTGTGAAAGCTTGTGATGGTGGTTTCCTGACCCCCATGCTGCGAGGCCGTCGAGACGAACACGCTCCCCACCTTGCCGATCAGCGCACCCGACATCCACAACTGGGTCGTGCGGTCCAGAAAACCCCGCATCTGGGCGCACATGTTCCCGAAGCGCGTCGGGGTGCCGAAAATGATCGCATCGGCTTCGGCCAACTTCTCAACCTGTGCCACCGGTATGTGCGCAAAGGTGTCGCGCGCCTTTTTGGCTCCCGCCTTGATCAGCGCCTCATCCGGGATGATCTCCGGAACCTGAAACAAGGTCACCTCAGCCCCGGGAACCTGCCGGGCACCCGCCGCAACCGCTTCAGCCATCTGGTAGACATGCCCATACATGCTGTAAAAAACAACTTGTACTTTCATCGCCGGCGTCCTCCTTGTTTGATTTATTATTTCAGGGGCGATTTTGCGCTTTTCCCCGCCCCCCCGCAAAGAAAAAGCGCAGCACCCCCGGTTGGGACGTGCTGCGCTTCAATCTACTCCGAACTCTCACCTTCAGGCATTCAGCCGACTCTTCAATCCTTCCAGTTCCTGCTTGAGGGCTTTCGGCAGACGATCACCAAGCTTCTCGTAATAGCCGGCGATATCCACCGCTTCGTTCTTCCACCCCTCGGCATCCACGGACAACAGCGCCTTGATCTCATCCTTGCTGATCTTGAGACCCGACACATCCAGCCCATCCTCCGCCGGCAGGTTTCCGATCGGGGTTTTGACGGCCTTGGCCGTGCCTTCCACGCGCTCGCAGATCCATTTCAGCACGCGGCTGTTCTCGCCGTAACCCGGCCAGAGCCACTTGCCTTCGGGGCTCTTCCGGAACCAGTTGACAAAGAAGACCTTCGGCAGTTTGCTGCGATCCGTACGGCCGGCCATGGACAACCAGTGGGTAAAGTAGTCGCCCATGTTATAACCGCAGAAGGGCAGCATGGCGAAAGGATCGCGACGCAGCACGCCCGCCTTGCCGAGCGCGGCCGCAGTGGTCTCGGATCCCGTCGAGGAGCCCATAAACACTCCGTGTTCCCAACTGAAGGCCTCGTTGACCAGAGGGATGGTCGAGGGCCGGCGGCCGCCGAACAGGAACGCCGAGATCGGAACACCCTTGGCGCTTTCCCATTCGGGATCGATCACCGGACACTGCAAAGCCGGAGCCGTGAAACGTGCGTTCGCATGCGCAGCCTTACGCCCGCAATCCGGGGTCCACTCCTTGCCTTCCCAGTCAATCGCCTTGGCCGGCGCGGGAACACCCATATCCTCCCACCAGATGTCACCCTCGGGCGTCAACGCCACATTCGTGAAGATCGTATTGCGCGTGATCGTCTTCATCGCATTCGGGTTCGACTGGTCCGAGGTCCCCGGCGCAACGCCGAAGAAGCCTGATTCCGGGTTCATGGCATACAGGCGGCCATCCTCACCCACGCGGATCCAGGCGATATCGTCGCCCAGGCAGCGCACAGACCAACCCGGCAGGGAGGGCTGCATCATCGCCAGATTGGTCTTACCGCAGGCGCTCGGGAACGCCGCACAGACATAGTGCTTCTTGCCCGCCGGCGAGGTCAGCGCCAGAATGACCATGTGCTCCGCCATCCAGCCTTCCTTGCGGGCCACCACCGAGGCGACGCGCAGCGCCAGACACTTCTTGCCGAGCAACGCATTGCCGCCGTAACCGGACCCGTAGGACCAGATCGCCGGCTCATCCTGAAAATGAACGATGTACTTCTTGGCCGGATCGGGCTGACAGGGCCAGAAATCATCCTTCTGCCCGGGCTTCAACGGCGCGCCGACCGAATGCAGACAGGGAATAAAGGTTCCCGCCGCGCCCAGCTTGTCCAGCACCGCCTGCCCCATGCGCGTCATGATGCGCATATTCACCACCACGTAGGGCGAATCCGTGATCTCAATGCCGATCTTGGCAATGGGCGAATCCAGCGGGCCCATGGAGAAGGGAATCACGTACATCGTGCGCCCTTCCATGCTGCCGGCGAAAAGTCCCTTCATGGTCTCCTTCATGGCGACCGGATCGGCCCAGTTGTTCGTGGGGCCGGCGTCTTCCTTGTTCTTGCAGGAAATGTAGGTGCGGTCTTCCACACGGGCCACATCGCTGGCATGGGACCGGGCCAGGAAGCAGCCGGGGCGCAGCTTTTCGTTAAGCGGCGTAAAGGTTCCGCCCTTCACCATCAACTGGCACAAGGCGTTGTATTCGGCGTCGGATCCGTCACACCAATGGATCTTGGCGGGTTTGCACAGGGTGGCCGTTTCGTGGACCCAGGCGACTAGTTTACTGTTCTTCGTCGGTTCACTCATGGTCTTCTCTTGCTCCTTTTTGTTTAAAGAATGCGACCCTCCGCATCCGCTGGCACCTGCTGATTTTCTCTCTAAGCAGGCCCAAAGTTGGCGGCGGAGTCTACCGGTCATACCCCTTGAAAACAAGCGAAAAGTCGTAAAAATGCAAAGAAGTCAGAATTCAGAATCCAGAACAAGAGAAGACTAGGATAAAAGGCCTGTAGCCGGTGCTTCGCACGTGACACAAGGCCATAGCGATCTTCGATGACTTGTTTTCATTCTGATTTCTGCCCCCCTGTGTCGCTGTATTGTTTTCAGTATTTTCCCCCATTAAAATCAGGGTTTCCCTGATTGCGCGAAAAGCGGGCTTCCTCTAGCCTGTGCGCGAAATGAACACCAAGTCGAGAGTCGGATGCTTGATCGCAAGCGCGGGCGGACTGTTGGCGCAGGTTGCGTCGGCCTCTCATACCTACGGCCCCGTGGCCCAGACAGGCGGATTCCTCCGCACTCTCGAGGGTCATCCCGTGCTGAGCACTCTCATTCGCCTGTGGATACTGGCGATGGCCCTGATCGCGGGCGCGGTCGTTGTCGCCGCCCTGATCAGGCCGACTGCCCGCTAAGGGTCTTCCCGGGCCGCCTCACCACCAGACTGTAGAAGCTCTCGATAATCAGCCAGACGCTGAGAACCAGCAGCACCACGCCCACCACGCCTGATATCCATCCGTCCGGCTTCAAGGCCTGCCCGGTCCGAACCGCGCGCACGAACGGAACAACCTGCAAATACAGCGACCAGAGCGTCATCGTCATCATGAAGGCCATCGGGACCAACGCAATCCAGGCGCTGCGGCCCATGCGCAACATCCACACCGAGACCGCAAGCAGAATCAGACTGGCAAGCAACTGGTTGCTGGTACCGAAAATCGGCCAGGCCAGCAGGTAAGCCTTCTCCTTGGTCACCAGCAGAAAGGCCATCGGCAGCAACAGGCTGACCGCCGTGGCGATCACGGCACCCGCCGTCCCCTTGAGGCCCAGAAGTTCCTGAAGGATGTAGCGGCTCAGGCGTGTACACACGTCCAACGTGTCATAAACAAACGTCGAGAACGCCAGCAGCGCAAAGGGGAAAGCCACGGCAAAACCGATGCCGACCAGCCCCATGGATCGGGCCACCCCGTTGGCATACACCGTGTTAGGATCGGACTTCAACATTTCCGACCCGAGCGGCAGCATCATCACAGTCCCAAGGGCCAGTACCGCCACCAGTCCTTCCAGCAGCATACCCCCGTAACCCACCAGGCGTGCATCGCTTTCCTTGGCCAGTTGCCGCGCCGTGGTGCCGGAGCTGACAATGCCGTGGAAACCGGAGCAGGCTCCACAGGCCACGGTAATGAACAACACCGGGAACAACATTTTCCCATTCACCACACTGGCCCAGCCCCCCGTCAGGTTGAGCGCCGGATACTGGATCGTATAGCCGCCAAAAAAGGCCCCCACCAGTCCGGCGCCAATGGTCAGATAGAGCAGCCAGCCGCCCAAATATCCCCGTGGCTGGAGCAGAAGCCAGATTGGAAGGATCGACGCCACAAAACAATAGGCCAGCAGGATCATGTTCCACTGCCGCACCGACAACCCGTTCAACGTGTCCAGCAAGGGTTGCGGCAGATGGGGACCCACCCACACAATCAACAGCACCACCGGAATGAAAATGGCGGTTGCCAGCCACAGATTCATGCGCGCCTTGTAGAGCAGCACGCCCAACACCAAGCTGGCCATCAGATAGAGAATCGAGGACCCGGCCACGGCAGGACCATACGCCTGCCCGCCCTGAACGCTCTTAAAGGTCTGGGCCGTGATATCCGTGAAGGCGATAATCACATATTCCAGACACAACCAGACAAACACCAGGAAGAGCAGATGCGAGGTGCGGGACATATGCGCCTTGACCACCTCGCCCATCGAAGTCGCCTTATGCCGGATCGACGCGACCAAAGAGGCATAATCATGCACTCCGCCAATCAGCACGGAACCGAAGAGGATCCATAACAGGGCCGGCAGCCACCCAAACCAGATACCGGCCAAAATCGGCCCGATAATCGGCCCGGCCGCCGCAATGGCGGAAAAATGCTGACCCAGCAAAAGCGCGGGCTTGGCCGGAACATAGTCGACCCCATCGTTGATCTCGCAGGCCGGAGTGGGACGGCGGTCATCGAGCGGCAGGCGATCACTCAGGATGCGCCCGTAGAAGCGATACGCGAGCAGAAACACCAGCATGGCCAGGGCAACAATTTGAATAATCATATGGCATCCTTACGGAAGGCGGGGGTTATTCCCGTCCAACGGGTGGCGAACCTAACACAACCCTGCAATCCGCTTCAAGACCGGCATTCAAGAGCAGGTGCACCTTTTCTATTCTAAATTTTCTATATTCTGGCGTTTTGGCTCAAATACTCAAAAGGAAAGGCTTGTTATGGGAGTGCGGCGGCTTGACGCCGCTTTTCTTCGGCGCGGCTTGACGCGCCGTGCTGTCGGCCTGTCAAGCCAGGCCTGAGGCATCTGCCCTCCCTTTCTGTTTGCCTTGCAGGGCGGGCGCGTGTATCAGGAGGATTCAAAGGAAAGGAAGGCGTAACGATGTTCCGGGGATTCTGGCCATATTTTTGCGTGGGGATCGGGGGACTACTCGGCAGTCTTTGCCGTTACGGCCTCGCACTGCTGACCCAGGGGCACTCGTTCGCCCTGCCGCTCGGGACGCTCGGCTCCAACCTTATCGGATGTTTTGTCATCGGACTCCTCACGCAGATCACCGCTGGCACGGAATGGGTCTCGCCAGCCACCCGCCTCTTCCTGGCCACCGGGTTCTGCGGCGGATTCACCACCCTGTCGTCGTTGATCTATGAACTGGCCCAGATGGTGAAAACAGGGGAATGGTGGTATGCTTTCCTCTATCTCAACGTTACGTTTATAGGCGCCATGGCGGCCTACTATCTGGGAACCCTTCTGGTAAAGGGCGTGCTCAGGGTCTAGGGAGGGACGGCGTGTCGCCGTCCGCGGCGCGCAGCATGCGCGCCCTCCCATGGGGTGACGGGTTGAATTTAGGGAGGGACGGCGTGTCGCCGTCCACGGCGCGCAGCATGCGCGCCCTCCCATGGGGTGACGGGTTGAATTTTCGAGGGACGATCATGGAACTCAAAGGCGAAGCCAGGGTGTTGACCGCCTTCCCTCCCTTGCCTCACGTACCTGAACCGCACGCTTTCCGCCTCGGTGTCACGTCCTACGTTCATCCGGCGGATATCCTGCCCAATGTGGAGGCGGTGGCGCCTTTCGTCGACGACATTGAACTGGTCTTTTTCGACTCCGGGGAGCATTCGAACCTGCCGTCCGCACAGGACATCCGGACCCTGCGGGATCTTGCCGCGGCGCATGACCTCACCTACACCGTGCATTTTCCCATCGATAAGGCGCTGGGCAGCCCCTCGCCGGCGGAGCGCGAGGACCTCCTAACTCAAATGCTCCGGATCGGCGATCTCTGCCGCCCGCTCCAACCCCATGGCTGGCTGCTGCACGTGGAGGGCATCACCCCCGCCGCCCTTCCCGAACGGATTCATGAATGGCAGCGTGACGCGCTTCCGTTGATCGCCCGGCTCGACCGGCATCTGGGTGATAGCCGCCGCATCTGCCTCGAAAACCTGGGGTACCCCTTCGCCTGGTGCGATCCGTTCCTGGCGCAATTCCCGTTCAGCATCTGTCTTGACGCCGGCCACCTCTGGCAGGGCGGATTCGACTGGCGCGATCATGTGGCCCGCTATCTCCCCCGGACACGCGTCATCCACCTTTACGGCACGGCCGAAGGGTCGCGGCATTTTTCCCTGACGGTTTCCCCGGCACAACTCGTCCGGGACTTTCTGGTCTCCATCGGGAACTATGACGAAGTCCTGACGCTGGAGACCTTTGGTCACGAGGATACGGTCTCTTCACTCGAAAGGTTATCGGAATGTCTAAGCAATCCTTAAGTCGGCGCGGTCGCATTGTTCTCGTGCTGGGCGGCGCCCGGAGCGGTAAAAGCACCTATGCCCAGCGGCTGGCGGAACAGTGGTGGGTCCGGCCCCTCTACCTGGCCACGGCCGAGACACTCGACTCGGAAATGGTGGCGCGGGTCAAACTCCACAAGCAGAAACGCGGCGCCCGCTGGGCCTGCGTGGAGGAGACCCTCGATGTCGCCGCCGTGATCCGGCGAGAGACCCCTCCGCGCGACGGCCTCCTGCTCGATTGCGTCACCCTCTGGCTGTCCAACGTCCTCCTCAAGGAAGGCGAGCCGGCCATTCAAGCCCGCAAGGACGACTTGATCGCGGCGCTGCAAACCACCCCCACGGATGTGATCCTGGTCAGCAACGAAGTGGGCATGGGCGTGGTCCCCGACTCCGAACTGGGCCGGCAATTCCGGGATCTGCAGGGCTGGATGAACCAGGATCTGGCGGCCGTCGCCGACACCGTGGTGTTCGTCATCGCCGGCCTGCCGCTGGTGCTGAAAGGCCAGGATCCCTTGGCCCGCCCCTAAACCTCCACTTTCGCCACCAACTTGTACATCGGCCCGTCACCGGCCATCGGGGCGTGGGCATCCTCCGGGAAGAAAATGACGAAATGCCCGGCGGGCACCGGAATCCACCATTCGGGGCGTTCCTGAAAGAATTCAAGGTCCTTGGCCGCGTCGAACCCCTTCCCGGTCAGGGTCGGATCCAGATGCCGCCACCCCATGAGGTCGAAGCCTTCCACCACATACTGGATGTCGATGTAACGCCGATGGGTTTCGAATCGGGCCTGCGCCTGCCCGCGCCCACCCTCCGTGATGACACTGGCATAAAGCCGGTTGCCATCGATCTCCTGCCTGCCGGCCGGCAGCCTGGGAACCGCCTTCTGCCGCCTGAGCCAGTGAAACGCGGCCTTGAAACCGGGATGCATCGCCTCATACCGCTCCGCATTGTGAATCGTGTCCAGAATCATGCCCGCCTCCTGTTGTGATCGAGATGGGGCATGTTTAACCATAAACGGCGGCCCCAAAACCACAAGAAACAGCAATGCTCATTGCACGTGTCCTGAGTAAAGTGATACCATACGGCCTTATTTTACAGGAGCCGTCATGAATAACCCTGCGTCCACCGTACCGATCAACGAAGCCATCATCGAGCAAACACTCTCCCGTCTCGCACACCCCGACGCGAAGCAGATCCACGACGTCCTCGCCAAGGCGCTTGAAATGAAGGGGCTGGATTTGTCCGACGTGGCCGTGCTGTCGTCCATCAGTGACCCCGAACTCATGGGCGAGCTCTTCGCCGCCGCCCGCAAGGTCAAGGAACAGATCTACGGCCAGCGGTTGGTCATGTTCGCCCCGCTCTACATCTCGAACCTGTGCGCCAACGAATGCCTCTACTGCGCCTTCCGCGCCCGCAATCAGGAAGTGCACCGCCGCGCCCTGAGCCAGGAGGAGATCGCCGAGGAAACGCGAATCATCGTCAACCAGGGTCATAAGCGCGTTTTGGTGGTCGCCGGCGAATCCTATCCGCGCGAAGGGTTCTCTTATGTGCTCAAGGCGATTGAGACCGTCTACAGCGTGCATGAGGGCCGCGGCGAAATCCGGCGCGCCAACGTCAACGTGGCCCCCCTGACGATGGATGAATTCAAGCTGCTGAAGGATGCCAAAATCGGCACCTACCAGATTTTTCAGGAAACCTATCATCGCGCCACCTATAAGGCGGTCCATCTCTCAGGCAAAAAGGCCGACTACGACTGGCGGGTCTCCGCCCCGGACCGCGCCATGCAGTCGGGCATCGATGATGTCGGCATCGGCGTCCTCTTCGGATTGTTCGACTGGCGCTTCGAACTGCTCGCCTTGATGCAGCACATCCAGCACCTGGAATCCAAATTCGGCGTGGGCCCCCACACCGTCAGCATGCCGCGCCTGGAACCCGCCACGGGATCGGATATGGCCAGCCACCCACCCAAGCCGGTTTCGGACGTGGATTTCCGGAAACTCGTGGCGATCATCCGGCTGGCCGTGCCCTACACCGGCATCATCATGTCCACCCGCGAAACACCCAACCTGCGCCGCGAGACCTTCGCCCTGGGCGTGTCCCAGATCTCGGCCGGCAGCCGTACCAACCCCGGCGGCTACGCCGATGGGGAGAAGAATGACTGGAGCCAGTTCTCGCTGGGCGATCACCGCTCGCTGGATGAAGCCGTCCGGGATGTCGCCCAACTGGGTTACATTCCCTCCTTCTGCACGTCCTGCTATCGTGTGGGCCGCACGGGCAAGGACTTCATGGACGTCGCCAAACCCGGCGATATCAAATACCATTGCGACCCGAACGCCTTGTCGACCTTCCTCGAGTACCTGCTGGACTACGCCTCGCCGGCGACAAGGGAGACGGGCGAGAAACTGATCCGCGACACGCTGCTCAACATGAATCCCCTGCAGCGGTCCGTTTCCGAGAGCCTGATCGAGAAAGTCCGCTCCGGCAACCGCGACGTCTTCTGCTAAGAGGTTTTTCTCCCCCTGTCCGAACCCGTATGCTAAAAGAAGGCTGAGCCCAAGGAGAACACATGAAACAACATAGTCATATCATCGTCGGCATTCACGTCACAAACCGGGTCAAACACGCCGGAGTCATCCAGAAAGTCCTCACCCAATACGGGACCAATATCAAAACCCGCGTCGGGCTCCACGATATCACCGACGACCTGGCCGCCAATGGGATCATCCTGCTGGAGATGGTCGGGAACGAACGCCAATGCCTCTCCATCCTCAAGAAGCTCAACGCCATCAAGGGCGTGGAAGCCAAAAAGATGGTGTTCAGCCACGACTGACGCTCATGGCTTCGCACGACGGTAGATCGTGATGCGGGGCAGACGACGGACCTGCTGAACGACTCGGTAATTCGACTCCACCCAGCGCACCAGCGCCGCACCCGGACTGCCGGGTGTGCCGAATGCGGGCAAGCCGTATTCCGTCAGATCCCGATCCAGAAACACGACGTAGTCTGGCGGATTCGCCTGGAATGTTGAAACCATCCGGCTCTCGCCGTACGCCGCCATGGACACCACCATGAAGTTGATGGACGGGTTGGGGTTAACCCGCCGCGTCAGGTAATTCAGCATCACCCCTTCAGGAATGACCGCCAGCGTGGCCCGCGGCGAAGTCTCCGCGGCCACCCACGCCGTCAGTTCATTCATGATCCGCCCCCGCTCATCAAGATCCGGCGCGAAAAACCGGAATTGATCGCCCGCCCAGAGTCCAACCGTGCAGGTGCGCCGCGCATATTCCGACCAGGACTCCTGAGCGAGCCGGCAACATCCGACCAGAAGCAATGCGGTCAGCCAAAGCCGCATCACAGACCGCATCGGGAGCGGATAGAAGCCGGGCACACGGTACGTCACCAGCGCGATCAAGCCCATCAGCCCCACCGCGCTGAGCCCGAAACCATAATGGACAAATACCGGGCTCAGTCCGGACTTGAACAGCATCCCCAGTCCGAATCCCAGCCAGAGCACCCAGCCCGAAGTCGTTCCCCACCGTTCCCGGAGATGCGGGTCGTCGCCCGCCTGCACACGGCTTAACCTAACCTCGCGAACGAGGGCCACCCCTAAAACAGGCGGTAAAAGGCACGCCAGGTAGTGCCAGTCCCAGAAATACAAAAGCACCCCCAGCCCCAGTCCGGCCGCCATCATCAAACCCCTGACCCCGCGCCGTGTCGGGCCCTGAATCGAGGCGGCCCAGCGACCCAGTCTATGGAACAGGAGCCCGACCAGTCCCATGACCGCCGCCGCCCGCACCATGTCGAGCAGGTGCACCCCCGGCTGATCCAACCCCAGAATGGTGCGATAGAAGCGGCTGCCGGTCAGGGCGGGATTGAAGCCCAGCACATATTGCCGGCTGATTCCCACGAGATATTCAGGGACGGACAGTCGGCCGGGCATCAACACATACACGCCCGCCGCGGCAACAACCAACCCGGCCAGCAACCACCCGGCCAACACCCCCAGATCCCGCCAAGGCCGCCGGCCCACCCGCCAGCCCGCCAGACTGTAGGCCAGCACCGCCACGTTTAACGCAAGAAACACTTCGGACTTCGTCAGGAAAACCAGCCCGTACAAAAATCCAGCGGCACCCTGCAGGAGAACACGAGGCTGGCGGGCCTGAGCGGTGAGACAGACCAGAACCCCTGCGGCGAGGTAAAGGCCATGCACGGCTTCGTGGGAATAAGGCGTGATGAAGTTATAGTTGCCCAGATCGACACGATACATCCCAAAAGCCGACACGGACAGGAATCCCAGCACCACGCAGGTCGCGGACCAGCGGTCGGTCAATCGCCGCCAGATGCCGTAGAGCAGCGCGGTAAAGCCCCCCAGCAGCGCCAGATTGGCCCATACCAGCGTCATGTAGGAAACGCCGCCCAGACGGAAAACGAAGGCGTTGAAACAGGAGGAAAACGGCCCATAGAGATGTTCCAGCTCCCGGTAGAGCGTCTTGCCCTCAGCCAGTTGCCAGAACGTGTACAACTCGCGGCCGACATCAATCACCGGATCCGTCCACCGCCGCCAGGAAATGATGCACAGGACGAGAAACGTCAGCGCAATCAGAATCGGGCCTAAACAGGCCTCGATCCGTTTCCGGGCCCTTCCCCCCGATGAAAACGACACCCTCATAGCAACGCCCTCTCCCCATCCTCCGTCTTTCCTGAATCCAACCGGCCACCATGGTCGGCCACCACTCCCCAGTTGTCAAACGGGGATTCTCACATCCTGAATTTATGATCTAACCCGCTATGCCCTCCTGTATTGCAAGCCCGTCCTTCCCCAATAGATCGCTTTGTGGTTGAATCATGAACGGACAGGGGCCCCTTCCGACTATGAAGACGCAATCAAAATCAGGGACGGAGCGATCTCTCCAGACCGTCCAGCGTATTCTGCAGGAGCAGTTTGATTTGATCCAGGCGAATACCGGAGCGACCACCCGGGCCCAACAGGCCAGGGCCGTGCACGACCTGCGGGTAGCCGTGCGGCGGTTCCGGACCGCCTTGAGCATTTTCGACCTTCCATTGCAGGGGACGTCCGCTACGCTGATCCAACGGCAGCTTAAGGTCTTGAACCGCCAACTGGGCCCGATCAGGGACGCCCAGGTGTGGTTGGCCCTCGCCAGAAAAATGGCGCACCGGAAAAACGTTTCGCCGGAGGCCGGGAAGGCCGGGTTACGGGTGGCGGAGCGAACCTGCGCGGCACAGGAACGTGTGCTCGTCCGGATCTTAACCTCAGCGCTTTACACCGGCACACTGGCCCGTTGCCGCCAGTTACTCGCCATCGAGGTGCCGCGTAAAATAGCCGAAGGAAACCGGAACGACACCTCCCGGCATTATTTGGCGGGCAAGCTGCATCAAGCCTATGATCGCCTACTTCAAGCGGGCAAGTCACCCTCCCTTCCGACAACCGAAGCCGCACACGCACTCCGCCGCCGGTGCCGACGCATCCGGTACCTCTCCGAGTTTGCCGAGCCCTTGATGACGCAGCACGTCCCGAAACTCACCCGCCGCCTTAAGCGTGTGGCCGACGCGCTGGGAGACTGGCACGATGCCGAAGTTCATGCCGCAAAACTCAAAAAAATGAAACGCCCTCCTGTGGGTTTTCGACGCATCGTGGCGAGCCGCCGCCAAAAAGCCCGACAGACCTTCACGAAGACATGGCGCCACCTGATCGCACCTCGTTTCTATAAACATGTCCTCGCGGAATTGCAGGCAAAGAAGCCACCCCGCAAATGAAGAAAGACGCAGGTCTTCCTATCTGATATACTTCGCAGGCAACAGGGGGGACACCCTGACAAACGAAGGAGAAACGGCCATGCCCCAGACATCAGCGTCTTGCCTCCCTTATCCCCCATCCATCAGGCGGTCGCTGGCAGTATCCCTGCTTGTCACGGCTCTGGTCGTCCTGCCCCCGCGCCGCGCCAAGGCTGAAAGCTTTGTCGACTCGAAGGTTATGTACTACTTCGAGGGCGGAGACCGCATCAGCGTTCTCTCGCCGACCGTGGCGATCCAGCAGGAGTTCGAGTCGGGCCTTACCATCAAAATCGATGGCATTTATAACGCCATTTCGGGAGCCACACCGACGGGAGCTCCGCCACGCGCTAAAGTGATCACCCGGACAGTCCCTGTTTCCTCAGGGGGAAGCCGCAGTCCTGCCCCCGTCGCCTCTGATGATCAGGACCATGAAGACGAAACGGAACACGAGGGTGGAAACGACTCCATCGGCGGACGCCTTTTTGGCAGGCACCTCCCAGGAGCGTTCTCCGCGCTTTCAGCCGCCACGCCGGCCCCGGCGCCAGCATCCCCTGCCCCGAGCACCGGCGGCGGGGGCGGGGGCAACACCACCACAACCCAGACGACCGAAGGAACCTCTGAGGTTCCCACCGCAGACTTCAGTGATGAACGTATCGGCCTTAACCTCACCCTGTCCAAGCGCCTCGGGGACCACACGCCATCGCTGCAACTGTCGTACAGTGACGAAAGCGACTATCTGTCGCTAGGAGTCGGACTTCTGGACAGCGTCGAGTTCAACAGGAAAAATACAACGGTCACCTATGGCGCGGCGTACACGCACGATACGCTGGAGCCCGCCAACGGCCAGCCGAACGGCACCAAAAAAACCATTGATGGCATGGTGGGCCTCACCCAGGTGCTCACCGCCACAACCCTCTTCACGGCCAATCTTTCGGCCGGTCGCGTGGAGGGTCTCCTGACCGACCCGTATAAGGTCGTGGAGCTGAACGGGGTCCTCGTTCCTGAAAAGCGGCCTGACAATAAGACCAAAACCATCGGCTACCTGGCCTTGACTCAATTCGTCACACCCTTGAACGGCAGTGTCGAAATGAGTTTCCGCCATTACACGGACAGTTTTGGCATCAATGCCGAAACCCTCGAACTGGCCTGGTTCCAGAAGATCGGCAGTCAATTCGTGCTAAGCCCCCGGGTTCGTTATTACGACCAGGCTGAGGCTGATTTCTATGCCGTGACGTTTAGCGGGGCCCCTGAATTCTACAGCTCCGACTACCGCGTCTCAGCTTTGGAGGCAGTATCCTACGGCTTGAAAGCCATCTGGAAACCAAACTCGCGATGCTCCGTCGATCTGGAGTACGCCCGGTATGATCAGAAAGGATCGGATGGCGTAACCTCGCAGGACGTCTACCCGCAGGCCAACATCATCATCGCAGGAGTCCGCCTTTGGTTATAACCGCAGAGGATCCCAAGCACTCCACGCTGCCGCCTGCAACCAGGCGGGACTACGCGCGACTGGAGTTCCAGGCACTGGGAACGACCTGCTCCCTGTTGTTCGAGGCCCCTTCCTATGCCGAGGCGACCGCCTTCAAACACGAGGCGGCCACCTGGACGGAGTCCTTCGAGAACAGGTTCTCGCGCTTCAAGCCGGACAGTCTTGTCTCGCGGATCAATGCCGCCGGCACGGACTGGATCGTATTGGACCCCGAGGCTGAAAGCCTATTTGCCTTGTGCGACTGGTTCTACTGGAGCACACACGGCATCTTCGATCCAGCCATGTTACCCGTCATCGCTCTTTGGGATTACCATGCACCGACCCCGGTGGTGCCGGCGGACGAGGCCGTGGCCGAAGCTCTCGCACACTGCGGCTGGCAGCATGTGGAGCGCCGCAAAGGACAAATCCGCCTGACAAAACCCGGCATGGGAATCGATGTGGGCGGTATCGGGAAGGAATATGCCGTTGACCGCGTTTTCGACATGGGACGGAAGCGGGGACTGCGTCACCTGATGGTGGATTTCGGACATGACCTACGCATCTGCGGCGAACCTCCCGAGGGGGGCCCCTGGCGCGTGGGCCTCGAAGACCCCTTAAAACCGGGGCGCTGTTGGGGCGGGGTCGCAGTGACCGACCATGCCGTGACGACATCGGGCGACTATGCACGCGGGTTCAAAAGCCCGGGAGGGAGCATCATGGGGCACATCCTCGATCCCCGCACAGGCCGCCCAGTCGCCAATGGCTGCCGTTCCGTTAGCGTGATCGCCCCCACCTGTACCGAAGCCGGTGTGCTGGCGACTTCGGCGTTCATCCTCGGGCACGAGGACGGACTGGCCTTGCTTGACAGCCACTTCGGGGCGGAAGGGTGTATCTGGCACGAAAACAAAACCTATGAATCAAGGAGGTTTAATGACTATGCGCTCCAAAACTAGGCGGTGGTGGCTGGGAGTCCTGGGACTGATGACCGCCCTGACGGCGTCGACCGTGGCGGCGGCGTGGAAGACGGGCACCGTTCTACCCGATCTCGCGGCCTGCAAACTGGAGGGACTTCTGCCCTCCACCTCGGGCAAGGTGGTACTACTGGACTTCTGGGCATCCTGGTGCGGCCCCTGCAAAGCATCCTTTCCGGCACTCGACGAAATTCAGAAACAATACGCCCAACAGGGTCTGGTCGTCCTCGCCGTCAATCTTGACGATAAGCAGGAAACCATGCAGGCCTTTCTCAAGGAACACCCCGTGTCTTTTTCCGTGGTTCGTGATGCCGCGCATAAGCTTGTGGAACAGGCCGACGTAAAATCCATGCCGTCCTCATTCGTGATCGACCGTTTTGGCAAGGTGCGCTTCGCCCACTCCGGGTTCCACGGTGACAAGACCGTGGCTGAATACAAGAGGCAAATAGAAAGCCTCCTTCAGGAAAAGGGAAAGGGACCATAATGAAAATACTCCTCGTGACAATGCTTGCCAGCCTGCCCCTGTTAATTGCGGGTTGCACAACCGTTCAACCCTGGGAACGGGGCACCTTGTCCGACTACACCATGCGACCGGATCGTGACCCCATGCAGGATTCCCTGCACGAGCACGTCCACTTCACGCGGGAGGCCGCAGCAGGCGGACGCGGCGTGGGCGGTGGCGGGTGCGGATGCAATTAACCCCTATTGTTGTCGCATTCCCAGATCGGCGCCCCCCCTGCACTCCATAATTGCCGATCAAAGGTCCAGTCATGTAGGATGGGCGGCACAACCATGATGTACCAACTTGTCATCTTAAACGGCGAACGGCGCGGTGAACGAATCAGTGTGGTCCGTGAGCCCATGATCATCGGCCGCGCTGAAACCTGCGCCATCAGGTTCAACGACCCTGAAATCGCCCTGGCTCACGCCGAAATCTCACAAAAACCCGAGGGCTTGTTTATTCGCGACCTCGGGTCAGCAAACCGCCTGACGATCAACAACCGGGCGGTCCGGGAAATCCACCCCCAACATGGCGACGTGATCGAAGTCGGCCAAACCCGTTTCATGGTGCAGTTTCACGATCGAACCGAGATCGAGAGCGGGGAAGAGGACGATAAGCTCCAACTTTACAAACGCTGGCTGACGAGGGGCGGCGTTCTGCTTGTTGGAGTCGGCTTGCTGTATGCCATGATGCAATGCCGCCCCACCCTCCCGCCCCAGCCACCCCTCCCGCCCAAACCACCCCGTCCTGTCCCGTCCAACCCAGCCCGGACGAATGCAACGTTCCGGACCCATGCGCGGGTTCCCCAACCCGAAGTCGCCCCAGCCCCCTCCCCGTCCGCTACCGCGGTTGAACCGGAAGCGCCTGAATCGGCACGCCCCGCCGCGGCAACCCCGCCAAGCCATGATACCCCCCTTCCTTCCGCGCCCATCGAGGTATCTGAGATCGCCATCCGGGAGGCAAACGAGCCCTCCACAGCAAGCCCGGCCGCACCCAAAATGACCGCCGACACGACCATCCTCCTCGCTCAACAGGAACTGCAGGAGGCGGAAAAAGCCCTGCTCGGATCCAAGGTCAGGGATATGATGGAGGAAGCGCAAAATCTGGCCAGCAACAAAGGCCCCGCGGCCGCCGAGCAGGTTCTGGCCGTGATCGAAACGCTCCAGCCTGATTATCTGGAGGCCTCTGCAGCCCGTGCTGCCATGCTCGAGGAACAAGGCAAGCTCGACCCCGCCCTGACGATTTGGGATCGGCTGCGCCAACGCGCCGCCCCCAACTCCCCCCTTGCGGTGCAAGCCGAGGGGAAATTACAAAAACTCGCGCGCGCCAAAAATCAACTGGTCTTCCCTTTTGTCGGACGAATCAAAATTGCCGGGGTCACCCTCAACAAACCCTCCCTAGGTGACCCTTCCCTCGAGGGGCGAGTCCTGAGCCTCCGCCTGATCGCTACGGAATTGCAGCCGGAAATCGACCCTGATGCCGTCCGCCTTGAAATCCGTTTCTACGATCAGGAGGCCCAAACCGGCCGGATTGTCCCCTCCGCCGCCAGGACGTCCATCGTGCCGCTGGCGATCCCGGGCCCGTGGCGGGCGACCGAGGAAAGATCCCTGGAAGCCTCCTGCCCGGCATCGGCATTCGGCACCACCAACGCACCCGCCGCCCGGTCTTACGGCTACGTCATCCGCGTCCGCTATTATGGCGCGCTGCAGGATGAGCGATCCCAGCCCGGGGATTTACCCGCAACCGAGCCGCCCGCCGAACCACCCCTTTCCAATAAATCCTAATCGACCCAGAATCTCCGGAAATATGCCTATGCGGGAAAAAATCTCAGCCTGCGTCCTGACCTTCAACGAGGAACAGAAAATCGGCCGCTGCCTGGAAAGCCTCACCTGGTGCGACGAACTGATCGTGCTCGACAGTTTCAGCACGGACAAAACGGTGGAAATCTGCCGCCGCTACACGGACCAGGTCTATCAGCGAGAATGGCTGGGGTATGTCGGCCAGCGCAACACCGTGCGCGGATTCGCGCAACACCCCTGGGTCCTGTTCATGGATTCGGACGAGGAAATGTCCCCCGCCCTGCGGGATGAGATCCTGACGGTATTCGACTCCAGTCACGCCAATTATGTGGGTTACGAATTTCCGCGTCAGGTCTATTACCTCGGCCGCTGGATCCGGCATGGCGAATGGTATCCCGACGTCAAACTGCGCCTCTTCAAGAAGGACTTCGGCCGGACAGAGGGCGAGGAACCGCACGACAAGGTGATCGTGCGCGGCGCGGTCAAGCGCCTGAAAAACCCGATTTGGCATTATACTTATGACGATCTGGCGGACCACATTCACACCCTTAATCGTTTTTCTTCCATAACCGCCCAGCAACGGTTCGTGCAGGGTCGTCACTTTCACTGGACCGACATGCTGCTTCATCCTTTTTTCAGATTCATCAAGGGCTACATCCTCAAGCGCGGCTTTCTGGACGGTCGGCATGGGCTGGCGGTGGCGTTGATGGCCTCCTATGGCGCCTTTCTTAAATACGCCAAGCAGTGGGAACTCGTGCTCAAGCATAAGCGCCATTTTAAGGAAATGCCGGACCGTACCCAGATGAAACAAGGGTATCAGTAGCGTCAGGCGAACGGGGGCCGGACAGAGCCCCAGCGGACCGCCCCGCATACGGCCGTGAGGGCCAGCATGTACACCACGGTTCCCAGCCCCTCGTGAATCAGGCCGTAATCGAGGTCGGTCTGCAGTGTGGTCATCACAATCACGGCGATCCGGACCACGTTGAATACAAATCCCAGCGCGAAGGCCAGTAACGTCAAGCCGGCCATCACCCCCCAGCGGAGACGGCGCCGTAATGCCAGAATGATCGTCAGAACCACCGAGGAGAGAATGATCCCGATCCCGTTGCATTCCGTGGCGACATCAAACACCCCGACTCCTTTTTCCGCCACCAGCACAATCTGGAAAGGGCTGCTCCGGGCCACGATATCAGTTTGGATATCCACCAGGGACAGCAGCCAGGAGGAGCCATGCGCGACCACCGTCCGCAGGGACTCATCCCACTGCGGAACAAAGACCAGCATGGCAACCGCCGCACCCAGCCCGGCCAAAGCCGAAAAAAAAGGAAGCACACCCCGCCGCCCGAAACTAAATGAAATAAGCGCCCCCAGATTCAGGCACAAGCCCAGAACAGCCAGGGGCCACAGGGAGGTGGCGGATGCCAGGATCAGAGCCAGACAGGAAAGAGCGAACAGCACCAGCCCGTGGAGATTAATGCAGGGGGAAAAATGATTCGTCTTCCGCACCGTCACCAACGCATCCACAAAAGCGAACCCCAGCAGCAGAAAGGCGTTCAAGGCCTGCGTGGTCCGCGAACTCAACTCGATCACGCCCTCCACCAGCGGCGCGTAGGCGGTCACCGTCACCGCCAGAATGACCAACAGGAAAAGAATATCCTCACCCTGCCAGGCGGGACGCGCCGCAGACGGAGAGACCGTCTTATCATCCTCGGGGGAGTCTTCGCTCATGGTCCCATCTTGCCGACTGCCCTGCGGCCATCAATTGCTTAATCCCTGCAGCGGGGCGGGAATCCTTCCGCCGCGCCGCACGAACAGGGCACAGGAACTCGTATTGACCCGCATCACCGGCCCGCCACCCAGCAACCCGCCGAAATCGACAAAGTCACCCACCTTGCGACCCGGTGCGGGAATAATCCGGACCGCCGTGGTTTTCTTGTTGATCATGCCGATGGCGGCTTCATCGGCGATGATGCCGCTTAAGGTTTCCGGGGTCGTGTCGCCCGGCACGATGATCATGTCGAGCCCCACCGAACACACCGCCGTCATGGCCTCCAATTTTTCAATGGTCAAATAACCTTCCGCCGCCCGAAGCGCCATGGTGGCATCTTCGCTCACGGGGATGAACGCCCCGCTCATCCCGCCGGCATGACTGGTGGCCATCGCCCCGCCGCGTTTGACGGCATCGTTCAGCAGCGCCAGGGCCGCGGTTGTACCGGGTCCGCCCACGTGATCCAACCCCAACGCCTCCAGGATGTCCCCCACCGAATCACCCGGTGCCGGGGTGGGCGCCAGCGACAGGTCGATAATGTTGAACGGCACCCCCAGCTTGGCCGCGCACTTGCGACCCACCAGTTCACCGGCCCGCGTGATCTTGAACGCCACGCGCTTGATTTCCTCGGACACCGTCTGCAAATCCAGGTCCCGACCCAGCGCCTGCACAGCCGCCCGGATGGTGCCGGGCCCGGAAATCCCCACGGACAGGGAGCAATCGCCTTCACCCGCCCCGCAAAACGCCCCGGCCATGAAGGGGTTGTCCTCGACCGCGTTGCAGAAGACCACCAGCCGGGCACAGGCACTGCCGGCACTGTCCGCCGTGAGATCCGCCGCCTCCTTCATCGCCTGGCCCATCAGGGCTATGGCATCCATGTTGATGCCCGCCTTCGTCGTGCCGACATTGACCGAGGCGCACAACCGCGAGGTCTCGGCCAGCGCCCGCGGAATGCAACGGATCAGCGTCGCACTGGCCCGGGACAGGTCCTTCTGCACCAGCGCCGAGAATCCACCGATAAAGTCGATTCCCAGCTCACGCGCCGCCCGGTCCAACGCCAGGGCGATTGGAACGTAATCGGTTGTGTCGCAGGCCGCCGCGATCCACGAGACCGGCGTCACCGAGACCCGCTTGTTGATGATCGGAATGCCGTATTCCTGCGCCACTTCCTCAGCCACGGAGACCAGGCGTTCGGCCTGTCGCATGACCTTGTCGCTGGCTTTTTGCGCCACGCGCTTGACGTCCGATCCGGCACAGTCGTGCAGGTCGATGCCCATCGTGACCGTTCGGATGTCCAGTTTCTGGGCGTGGATCATCCCCAGCGTTTCAAAGATTTCCTCGGAACCGATCGCCATAGTCGCTCTCCCTCACTCCACTGCCGGAATTATACCCGGTGCATCGCCCTGAAAATTTCCTCGTGCTGGACCACAATGGAAAGCCCTTCCTTTTGTCCGTGCCCTTCGAGTTCTTTCTTGAGATCGGCAAAAACACCGGAAATACCCTTGATATCCACCAGCATGACCATCGTAAAAAGGTCGCTCATGATGGTCTGGCTGACATCCAGGATGTTGGCCTGGCGCTGGGCCAGCACCGCCGTCACCCCGGCCATGATCCCTGACCGGTCGCGCCCGATGACCGCTATCACAATACGACTCTCCGCCGAGGCCCGCTGCCCCTCGGCCACCGCCTGGGCATGGGCCGCCATCAGACGGATGTTTGGATTAAGCTTATCCCGCTTAGCACTCATGTCTTCTTTTTCCCTCTTGATTCGTCCCGCCCTGGCGCGCCGGAGCCTCACGACAACGTGCGCGGCTCACTCCATCAACCCCAGCATCATCGCCGCCATGCCGAGGAAAAACAACCCCAATAGCGTCTTGCTGACCGTCACATTCTTCCGACTCCAGGCCACCAGCGCCGGTGTGCGCAACCCGAAACAGGCCAGCGTCAGCAGGACCACCAGCGGCATCACAAATATAAGGTTATACAGGCCGAGATACACGGCACTGCGTCCGATGCTCTGCCCGCTCTTGATCATCAGCACCAGCGCCGGCACATACACCTGCCCGGTGCAGACGCTCTCGAGGACCGTCACCACCACCCCGATGCCAAGTCCGCCCAGCAACAAACTGCGCTCACGCAGACCCCTCTTCATCACCTCGTGAATCCGCCGCTGCAAGCCCTGCGGCAGGCTGAGTGTAATATCCGTGGCCTTCCCGGAGCGCCGGAACCGCAGGGCATCCCGGAAGGAGAGGACGGACAGCACGAGAAGAATCAGGACCAGAACCACGTCCAGCACCGTCTTCGCGGCCCTGAACCCGGACAGCAGGTACAAAACGCGCAGCAATCCGAACCCGATGGCCAGATACGTCACATAACACGCCACCACAAACGCGCCGCCCGCCAGCAGCATCTTGCGGAGGCCAACATGGGACCCCAGCAGGAGGCTCATGAAGAATACCAGAGTCGCCATGGCGCAGGGATTGATGCTGTCCACCAGGGCGGCCGACAGGACGCCCAGAAGGGTGAACCCGCGCACATGCTGTGCCAGAATCCCCTTTCCTATCGGCACCGGAACGCCGGCGTCATCACCGGGATCAGTATCGTCATAACGCCGGGCAATCGCACGATCCAGCGAGGCGAACAAGTCGGCCCGGATCCGGTCGAAACCCGCCAGCATCTCACGGTGATCGACCACCATGCACACCGGCTCATTGACAGTCTGGCCCAGTTTCCGGCCATACGACACCAGCGCCAGATAGTTGGTTTCATTTTCAATGTCCCGCTGTTCAAGCCGGACATGATCCGAGAAGCGTCGTTCCATTTCGGGCAGCACCTCGCGCCTGACCCGCTCGCACTCACTGCAGCCCGTCTCAAAGAAGAACTCCACGGATACCGGGGCAAACGCGGTCCCGTCCTCATCCCGTTCCGCAGCAACCGCCACCCCGCCGGTCAGGCCGAGAACGACCCAGACGGCCAAGAACACAACGCGCCTGAAAGGGGCGCCAAGACTGTGGCGTTTTAGGTTTATGATCAGTGTCATGCGCAGCCTGCGTCCTACGGGGCGGACGGAACCGGCGCGCCGGATCCCGCAATCACCCGCACGGGCACCAGCAGTTCCTTCATCGTCGCCACATCGGTCTCGATTCTCAAGGCCTTGCCATTCACGCCGCCCAGGTCACCCGCCGCCTTGATCTCGAGGCGATGCCGATCGGGCGATAGCGTCACCACGGTACAGGTCAGCGCCGCGCCGGGTGAGTCCACCTTGATCACGTTGAAGGGTTTCGCGGCGGGTGAATAAACCCCCACATAGTATATCCGCATTCCGTTCGTAGGCCCCTGCACTAGGATCAAACTTGTCGGCGCCGCCACAACATCCGCCCCCACGAAAAGCGTCACAGGAATGTTCACTTCCGGCATAACCGGATGATCCGTTAAAACCCTTACGGCGGCCTGAGTGGTGCCGGCTTGTCTCGGTCCCAGGCTCCGGATAATAACACGGTAGCTCCGTCCTTCTTCCCGGGGCTCAACCGTGGCGATCAAGTCCTGGGAGGAGGCCTTCACCTCCTTGACTTTAAAGACCACACCGGTTCGCCCGGTCAGGAGGACTTCCCGTTCCGCCTCACCGTCGCGGGCCAGGGTCCCGAAATGGACGCCCGCCGGCATGACGTCAATGGGATTGACGACCACGCCCGTCATGGCCAGACGAAGTCGCGGACTAAACGGATCATCCAACTCGACCGTGATGGTTTTCCGCTGTGTCCCTGTCCGTCCCTGCAGATTCAGACTGGCCGTAAGTTCAAGGGTTTGACCGGACAGGAGGAGGTTGGTTGCCATGGCGGTCGTGGTGCAGCCGCAGCTTGTGCGAACGTTCAGGATCCTGACCGTGTTCGTGCCGCGGTTCTGCAGGACAAAGGTATGCGCGATCACGGCGCCGGGGGGCACCTCGCGAAAATCAAACACAGGCTGATCACAACTCAACACGTTCCCGGTTGGCGCGACAATCGAAGATGCCGGTGCAGGCAGTCCTTCTCCGCCGAAGACCCCCTGCGCCACCAGACCGGCCAGCACGCACCATGCAAGCTTCCCCACCCTTTTCATCGCCAAAGTCCTTTCCATGACAGTGATATCGTCACGTGAATGGGAATGCTATCAGACCCAGCCCTGAAGGTCCATGCCGGGGAACAGCACGAGGCGGAACGTCTCATCTACCTTCTTACAACAGTCCAAACCGGAGGGCGTCACGGAATCGCTTGTCGAGCAAAGACGACTATCCTTGCGACAGCAGGAAGCACGAAAAACAAATTAGAGGGTACATCAGGCATCAAGGCACGACGATTCTATAGAAGAGAGACGTGTCCGTGCCAGAGATGGCCGCTGCGAAGATATTGGTGGGGACGTCGGCTGACTCTGAGGTTGATACATCGGTCCAGTTGGTGGTCGACAGGTCGGTATTGGATTGAACAGCATAGACCCGGTTTGGGGCACTGGCCCAGGAGATGAAATTGGTGGCACCTTCACGCTGGACCGAGGCGATGTACAGGAACGAGGCGTTGTTGGCCGGATCGGTTCCCGCATGGAGTTCGGCCGCATCTTTCATGGTATCGCCATCGGTATCTGCCACCGCACTGGCGAATTCATAGGCGCCCATATCCGGATCCGCGACACCGGAGTTGTTGCCGTCAAGCGGGCGGTTGACTCCATCATGGTCCTGGGACTGGAACCCTTCCGAGGCCCAGGGGATCGCATCTACACAGGGTGAATTATTTGCCAAATGGCGGCGGGTCGGCGAAACAAACAGAGGATTGACAGAGATGTCAAACGCATGGGAGGGAATGAGACCGACATAAAGGGTGTCCCAGAGCCAGAGGTTGTTGTAGTTGCAGCGAGCCCCGGTTCCTGTCCACGAGGAGGAATCCGCCACAATGGCGATGGCATTACTGGCGGGTGAGCCTTGCAGGATATTGTTGAAGACGACCGGCGCTCCGTTGGTGACCAGCAGGCCGACCGCGAGGCCGGGTACACCCGGAAGCCCGGGTGTGCCGATGATGCCTGTCCCAGGCAGTCCGGCTGAACCACCCGGACTCCCGGTTCCAGGGGCACCGCCATCTCCACCAAGGGAATTGAGACCTGCGGGGGTGCCTGCGGCTCCTGCAAGAGGCAACACGGCCGTATTGTGGATGATAGACGGACTACAGCCTTCGATCAGAATCAGCACGGCATGATTGGCGTTGGCACCATTGGCGCCGTAACGGCCGTCGCCACCCTGCCCCCCATTCCCGCCACTTCCCGGGATGGAGCCTCCGGCCCCGTTCCCTCCGGGACCGCCGCTGCCACCAGGACCGGGATTTCCTGCGGGGCCGGGGTTGTTTTGCAAAATCTGGTAGAGGTCATTATTGGCAACATCTGTGATGCCGCCAAGTGCTTCGATAAGAATACCGACCGCCATTCCGCTTTGGCCGCCAGCACCAGACGCCCCGCCCAGATTTCCATTCCCGCCACCGCCGCCATTACCGCTCGAATAGGAATCACCGGCCAGCCCGCCCTGTCCACCCAGTCCGCCCGAACCACCTTGTCCCCCGGAGCCGCCGGAACCACCATAACCACACGAAATGTTTTGTATTGTGTGCCGCTTAACTTGGACGGGGGTGCAGTCATAGAGGAAAATGCCGAAGGAACTGCCGCCAGATTCACCGGCGGCCCCGCCACCGCCACCGCCCCCAACACCTCCCTGCCCTCCATTTCCCGCCCCGCTTACGAGAGACGGTCCGCCGTCTCCGCCCCAGCCACCGCCTCCACCTAGGCCTCCTTGCCCGCTTTGGCCTCCATTCCCCGCCGTGATATTAATAATCGTATTTCCGATAAGGGTGGGGGCGGCGCCAGCATCAATAAAAAGACCGTAGGCGCTTCCGCCATTGCCTGCACCATTACCATCGCCACCGTTACCCGCGTCCCCTCCAACGGCGCCGTTTAAGATCGCGCCACTGCCATAATAACCTAATCCGCCGTTCCCACCTGTGCCACCAACACCACCGTCCCCCGCCCTGCCCGCTTGAAGATTAACGACCGTATTATCCGTAACCGTTGGGCTGGCGGAATTCACGAGAACACCTGCGACAGGGCCGCCATCTCCCCCAGACCCCCCATTCCCACCTGCGCCACCTGTTCCCGCCGGGGTGTAAAAATCGGGGGCATTGGTCCCGTCCAGCCCCACACCGCCTCCGCCGCCCGTTGCACCAGATCCCGATGTCAGGTTAGTAATCAGATTATTGGCTATAATCGGCATGGCGTAACGTAAAACCTGGATCCCAGAGGCCCCTCCACCCGAGCCTCCGCTCACGCCGTTCCCGCCAGGAACACCGCTTGCGCCGCTGCCACCCGTGCCGCCCTGAAGATCACGGATGACATTATTCGACACGATAATATTGCCAACAGCGCCGCGAATGGTAATCCCGACGACCATGCCCCCCGCAGCTCCTGACTCGTCCGCGCCGCTGGCTCCGGACAGGTTACAGATGAGATTTCCGATAATGGCAACTTGATCTGGCGCACAATCTGAAACCGTGACGGCAAATTGAGCATTTGAAATAACGCAATTACTGAGCGAACCGATGGAGTTGGTTTCATAGACAATCCCATACCAACACGCAGGAACTCCGCTTTCACCGCGGAATACAGCGGATTGTGCTCTCAGCGCGCCGTCGATCACCAGCAGCTCAATTCGGTTGGTGTCATCCCCCTCCTCGACTGGACCTGCGTCCGTTGCCGCGGCAATAACGACGGTTCCGGACGAGACGGTCAGTACGGCCTGATTCGATACAATGACGTCCTCGGTGAGATAGACCGTTCCCGACCAAGCGGTATCGGATGTAATAACTTGTACCGCCCGGCTGGACAGTGTGGTTGCAACCATGACGAGAATCAACAGTCCGCAAAAATATGTATTCCGCATCTATCGCTCTCCCCGCATGGCGTTATATGTACCCTAATATTTTTGCGACACTACTCGAACATTTCGAGGGTGACAATTCGGAAATCGCACTCAGCAAGGAACGGGGAGGGAAAATTGCTGCTGACAGGGTGGATGGCTGGGTCTACCATCCGGAGCATGAACCGTGTCCATGTCCTACTGGCCCTTTCGTGCCTGGCGGTCATCGGCCTCGCGGCTGACCCGCCGCGCCCGGTCGACCGCCAGGGATGGCTCTATCTCCAGACCAATCTCCTGCCAGACAATCAGCTGAAGGAAGCCCTGGCCTTGCTCGAGCGCGTCGCCGCCGAGGGTTATACGGGCGTCGTTCTGAATGACTTCAAGTTCATGCGCTGGGATGACGTTCCCGAGCGCTACCTCAAAAACTGCCGCACGGTCCGGGAAACCTGCCGCCGCCTCAAACTGAAACTCGTGGCCGGCGTCATGCCCATCGGCTATTCCAACAGCCTGCTCAGCCGGGACCCCAATCTCGCCGAGGGGCTTCCGGTCCGCAACGCCCCCTTCGCTGTCACCCATGGAATGCTCGTGCCCTCTGAACCCGCCCCCCTGATCAACGGCGGCTTTGAAACCTTCCGCGGCGACAGTCCGACCGGCTGGCGGTTTGTGGATGAACCCGGCCGGATTTCCTTTATCGACCTGACAACCCGCAAGGAAGGCCGGGCCTCCCTCCGCATGCAGGACGTGGCCCGCTACGAACCCGACCATCGCCACGCCCGCGTCTGCCAGACACTGCGCCTGCGGCCGTTTGCGGCGTATCACGTTTCGGTGTCCGTCAAAACGTTGGACTGGCAGGCGGAGGACACCCGGATCACCCTCATCGGATCCAATGGCACCATGCTTAATTACAACACCCCGGCTATCGAACGCACCCGGGATTGGACCAGGCTCGACATCGTCTTCAACACCCTCGACTCCAGCGAGGTGAATCTCTACCTGGGAACCTGGGCCGGGCAAACCGGGTCCATCTGGTGGGATGACGTGCGCGTCGAGCCGGCCGGGTTCATGAACGTCCTGCGGCGCGAGGGAACACCGCTGCGGATCACCAGCGAGGACGGCGCAACCGTCTACGAGGAGGGCCGCGACTTCACGGAGATCCGCGACCCCAAGCTCGGCATGGATCCCTGGGCGGGCGATTACACCGCCTGGCACGACGTGCCTGCCGTGCGGGTTCCCGCCGGCAGCCGACTGAAGGAGGGCCAGCGGGTGCTGGCCAGTTACTATCATGCCGCCATCATCTACTCCGGCCAGCTCGCCTGCTGCATGAGCGCGCCCAAGGTGTATGACATTCTGGAATGGCAGGTGAAACAGGTCCGCGACGCGCTTCAACCCGACGGTTACCTGATGATGCATGACGAGATTCGGACCCAGGGCTGGGACGATTCCTGCATGCGACGCAACCTGACCCCGGGCCGCATTCTGGCCGACCATATTAAACAGTGTCTCGCCATCCTTCACCGCACCGATCCCGGCAAATCCGTCTACGTCTGGTCGGACATGTTTGATCCCAACCACAACGCCCGAAAATCCGGACATTACTACCTCGTGAAGGGAGAGGGCCCCTGGGCCGGATCGTGGGAGGGGCTAACGCCGGATGTCACCATCATGAATTGGCAGATGGGCCCTAAGACGCGGCGCGCCACGCTCCAACACTTCGCCGAACGCGGGCATCGCCAGATTCTCTGCGGTTTCTACGACGGGAATCCGCGCATGATTACCGGTTGGCTGAAGGACGCCGGAGGCATCCCCGGAATTGAGGGCGCGATGTATACCACCTGGCAAGGAAACTACCGGCACACCCAGGCCTTCATGGACGCATTACGGCTTCGGAATGAATAGCTTCTGGCCCACCCTGACGATATCGGATTTCAGGTTGTTAGCTTTCTTGATGGACGCGACGCGGACCTTATAGGCGGCGGCGATGGTGGAAAGGGTTTGCCCGGATTCAACCACATGTTCATACCCGGTCTCCGCCCCACCGCCACTGCGGCCGGAGGAGGATGAGGACGTCCCCACAATCGCCGCCACCTTGTGGCTCAGGTCGCTGACAATCTGTTTCCGGTCGGCCTCGCGGCCGGCGGCCAGGGACTGCACCTGCCGGTCGAGCGTGTCCAGCCGGTTTTTCGTCACGAGATCCTCCCGTGGCGCCTTGCGAAGCCCCTCGATTTCCCGCGCCAGATTCTGCTGCTCAAGTTGAATGCCGCCGAGCTTTTCATTCAGGCGTTGCATATCCTCCTGCATCCGGTCGTAATCCGCCTGCTGCTGCGCCAGGCTGGCCTCGTCCACCATGGTCACGCACCCGACGTTCAGGCATAAAAGCAACCCCGCTAATCCGAGGCAGATTGTTTTCGTCATATCAGTCATCCTCCCTTGAAGTCCACGCATAGGAGTCTCTATCAAACGCCCGATCCGCTCCACAAGTTCCTTTTTCGTCTCACACCCATACCAAGATCAGACTTGTGAGCGACGGGGTTTGTGGCAATATGTCGCTGGAGAGGATGAGACGGCATAAAGCCGCCTTGACCGACTGAGGAGATTTTATATGAGCAGCGGTTACAATGAAGCAGACCTGTCCGCCGGATCCCGAAACATCCATCGGGCCCTGGCCAGCCTTCAGGAGGAACTGGAGGCCGTCGACTATTACCATCAGCGCCTAGATCGTTCCGATAGCGCACCGTTAAAAGCCATCCTTGAACATAATCGCAACGAGGAGATGGAGCACGCCGCCATGTTGCTCGAATGGATCCGCCGCGAGATGCCCACGTTCGACGCGGCGCTCAAAACCTATCTGTTTACGTCCAAGCCCATCACCGAAATTGAAGCGGACGCGGGGCAGGCCTCTGGCGGACGCTTGGATCTGGGTGTCGGCAATATGAAATCCTGAACGACCTTACAATTAAAGGAGAGACGCAATGACTGATATACTGAAAAAAACACTGGCGCCCATCACAGATGAAGCGTGGAACGAGATTGAAGTGCAGGCGGGCCGCATCCTGAAAGGCAACCTCTCCGCCCGCGCCCTGGTCGACTTCAGCGGACCGCATGGCTGGAAAATGGCCGCCGTCAACCTGGGCACGGTCCACGTGGGGACCCGTGAACCCGTCAAGGGCGTCACCTGGGGGAAACGGGAAACCCAGAACCTGATCGAGGTGCGGGCGAATTTCACCTTAAAACAGTGGGACCTCGACAACGTGTCCCGCGGCGCCAAAAACCCCGATCTCGCCCCCATGATCAGTACCGCCCGCAAGGCGGCCCTCTTCGAGGAAACCGCCCTTTATCTCGGGTTTGCCGACGGCGGCATCCGGGGTATGACCGAGGCCTCGACACACAAGCCTGTGCCGCTCGCCACCGAGGCGAATGCGTTCACCGGATCCGTTGAACAGGCCATTCTGGCGCTCCAGAAGTCGGGCATCGGCGGCCCCTATGCCCTGGTGCTGGGCACGGCCCCCTACGCGCTCCTCAAGGTCGGCGATCCGCAGTCCTATCCCCTGCGCAAGCAGGTGGAGTCTCTCGCCACCGGCGGGGTGCACTGGAGTCCCGCCCTGCATGGCGGCGTGGTGCTTTCACGCCGCGGCGGCGATTTTGAAATGACCGTCGGCCAGGATATGGCGGTTGGATACAAGAGCCATGACAAGGAGTCGGTGGAGCTCTTCTTCACAGAGTCCTTCACCTTTACCGTTCTGGAACCGGCCGCCGTGTGCGAACTGAAGGTCAAGGGTTGAAATGTATCTTGAGTTCTTCAAGCTCAAGGAATCGCCTTTCAACATCACGCCGGATCCGCACTATCTCTTTTTTTCGCGCCAGCATCGCGAGGCGTACGATCACGTCATGTACGGTATCCGGGAGCGAAAGGGATTCATCCAGCTCACGGGGGAAGTAGGATCCGGCAAAACCACGTTGTGCCGCGCCGTCCTCTCGGAACTCGGCCACACGGTCCAGACGGCGCTGATCCTGAATCCTTGTCTCACGGAGGCCCAGCTCATGCGGGCCATCCTCCGCGACTTCGGCTTGTCCTCCAGCGGCAAGGACATGTTGAAACTGATCGAGACCCTCAACACGTTCCTGCTCCAGCGCATGGAGGCGGGCGCCAATGTCGCGCTGCTGATCGATGAGGCGCAGAACCTCTCCCCCAAACTCATGGAACAGATCCGCCTGCTGTCGAATCTGGAAACCACCCGGCACAAGCTCATCCAGATCGTCCTGGTCGGCCAGCCTGAACTGGAGGAAAAACTGACGCAGGCGTCACTCCGTCAGTTGCGGCAACGGATCACCATCCGGGCCCATTTAGGCCCCCTGCAGGAGCCGGAGGTTGGCGCCTATGTGGCCCACCGCCTGAACCGGGCGGGCGGGGGTGAACGCATCGTCTTCGAGCCCAAGGCCATTCGCGGGGTCTACCGCTACTCAGGAGGCATTCCCCGCCTGATCAATGCGGTCTGCGACAACGCCCTGCTGGCCGGTTATGTGGCCGGAACCTGGCGCATCGACGCTGCCTGCACCAAGCGTGCGATCGCCCAGTTGGAAGGGTCCTCTTGATTGTTTTGCCCGGACCCCGGCTTATGCTATAGTTCCGCATGATTTGTTCGGGGGGTCATTTTTTAAAAAGAGCCTGTTCCGGGGGAGTCGCGCCCCCGATGGCCGGGTTCTTTATTCTCTGGATGGCCCTTGTCCCTGCTTTTCTTCAGGGCGCCCCCGATGTTCCCAAGGTCATTACCGTCGGCGTTTCCTCCCAGGAACCGTTTGTCTACATCCGTAGCGAAGGCTCCGTGGTTAAAGGATTCCTACCGGATATCCTGAACTATGTGGCCGCCCAGAAGGGCTGGCAAATCCGTTACAGCCCGGGAACGGCCGCTGAAAATGCGGCGCGCCTCCAGCAGGGAGCCCTGGACTTGGTCCTCCCCGCCCCCTGGCCCAGCGAACTGACCGGCCAGCAGGACTTCACCCGTGAGGGACTCGTTTCCTCCTGCGGGCATCTCTATACGGCGGAATCCATCCACATCGTCTCGCTGAGCGACCTGACCCGTAAAACCGTCGCCGTTGTCCGTGCCGACCCCCACTTCGAAAGATTCCGCGCCATGCTCGTGGAGGCCAAGGTACCGTGCGAGTTTGTCGTGCTGGACTCCTACACCCAGGTCTTCGAATCCCTCGACCGCCGCCGCGTGGACGCCGGCCTGGTGGATCGCTTCTTTGGAGAGCGTTTTGCGAGTCATTACAATGTGACAGCCGCACCGATCACCTCGCCCATGGTGGAATTCAGGATGGCGGCGGCGCGCAACGGTAACGGAAAACTCATTGAAAGCATCGATTACTGGCAAACCGTCCTGAAGGCCGACCGGAAATCACTCTACTACACCTCCCTCCGACACTGGACCCAATACGATGAGATGCGTCTGCCGATCGTTATGGGCGGCGCCATCCTCGCGGTTGTCCTGGTGGCCGCCGCCCTGTTCGGTTTGTTCCGTTTGTTCCGGGCAAGCAAGACCCAAACCTTACGACTGGCCGCCGCCCATCACGAACTACGCAGAACCTACGAAGCGGCCGCCCAGAACGAGCAGGCCGCCGAGACCCAGAAAAACTGGTATAGCTCCTTGCTGAACAGCACGGAAGACATCATTCTCGTCCACGGACTGGACGCCAAAAACAAGCCCTCGAAGTTTGTCGAGGCCAACCGCACGGCGTGCCACCGACTGGGATATAGCCGGGGCGAGTTGCTCGCCCTCACGCCGCAAGACATCGAGGTGATGTCCGATACCGGAGCCCAGGCGCCCTATGCCGCCCTCCTTAAAAACTGGAACAAGACGCCTCAGGCAGCGGCCGGCGACGCCCCGCCGATGCCGGCGGGCCTCTCCAGCGAAAGGGTCTACCGGACCAAATCCGGCAGCGAGATCCCGATGGAAGTCACCGTCCGCATCCTGGAATACGAGGGGCACCCCGTGGTGTTCTGCTGTGCCCATGACATCACCCTCCGCCGTGAAACACAGTTCGCCCTCAAGGAAAGCGAACGGCGTTTCCATGACTTTTTCGCCCGTTCACCCATCGGCATCGCCCTCTATGATGCCAGCCAGAAGTTGACGGACATCAACCCTTCCGCTCTCGGAATTGTCGGGGTCAGCGACCGAAGTCATTTCCCGGCACTCTCCCTCTTTGAGTTGCCGGACATCAGCGAGGACTCCCGGCAAATGCTGCTCAAGGGCGGAACCGTCCGTTATGAGGCGGTCATGGATTTCGACGAGGCGAAAACCGCCGAGCGCGTTCAGTCCACGCGTTCCGGGAAAAGTCATTTTGACATTCTGATCACCAACCTGGGGCTCGATCGCGATTTCAACCCGAAAGGGTTCCTGGTCATGCTCCAGGATATCTCCGAACACCGTCACGCCGAGGAAGCGCTCCGGCAGAATGAGCGCCTTCTCCGGCAGGCTCACAAAATGGAGGCCATCGGCACCCTGGCTGGCGGCATCGCGCATGACTTCAACAATATCCTGACCCCCATCATCGGCTACACCGAAATCGCCCTCCTGACCTGCTCCGAGCAGGACTCCATTCGCGGCAATCTCGAACAGGTCCTCAAGGCAAGCCATCGCGCCAAGGATCTGGTCCGCCAGATTCTGGCCTTCAGTCGACAGACCGAGGGCGAGACGAAACCGCTTCGGCTGGGTTCTGTCATCCAGGAAGTGATGACCCTCCTGCGCGGATCCCTCGGCCCGCGCATCCAAATTCAAGCCGACATCAAAACCGAGCGCGACATCGTGCGCGCCGACCCGACACAACTGCATCAGGTTTTGATGAATCTAGGCACCAACGCCATGCACGCCATGCAGCGCACCGGAGGCGTTCTGGAGTATGGCCTGCACCTGATCACCGTGGATGGACGCACCAAGGGCCCGCTGGCCAGCCTGCGCCGGGGCCCCTATGTGGACATGACCATCAAGGATACGGGAACCGGCATGGACCGCGCCACACTGGAGCGCATCTTCGAGCCATTCTTCACCACCAAGAAAAGCGGTGAAGGGACGGGCATGGGGTTGGCGGTTGTTCACGGAATCATCACCTCCTTGCACGGGGCCATTACCGTGGAAAGCGAACTCGGGAAGGGCACCACGTTTCATGTCGTACTCCCGCTCATGGATCAGGCCAATGTCATCCCCGCAGGACTGAACGAGCCGATCCAGCGGGGCACGGAACAGATCCTCTTCGTGGATGATGAGGCGGACATCGTCAACATGGTCAGCCAGATGTTGAAAAGCCTCGGCTACACCCCGGTCACCTGTCTTAAGAGTCAGGAGGCCCTGGCGCTTATCCGTGAAGACCCGAAGCGCTTTGCCCTCCTGATCACCGACCAGGTGATGCCCGGCATGACGGGAATGGAACTGGTGCGCGAGGCTCACCAGCTGCGCCCCGATTTACCCGTCCTGCTCTGCACGGGTTTCAGCAAGACGTTGTCGGATCACGAATTGCTCGACGGAGGGGTGAGTGAAATCCTGATGAAACCGATCGTGCTCCGTCAACTGGCCGAAGCCATCCGCCGGCTGATCAACAGCAAGCCTTCCGCTCCGAAACCGGCGTAATCAACCCCGCCGCCTTAAAGCCAGAGTCCGCCTCGTTCTCCCGTCAGCACGCCCTCCCGAATAGTCAGCCGCCCATTCACCAGCAGATGGGTGATGCCTTCGGCGAGTTGGTGCGGCGCGGAATAGGTCGCCCGGTCCCGCAGTGTAACCGGATCGAGCACAACCACGTCCGCGAAGTTCCCTTTAACCAGGCTCCCCCGGCCGGCCAGCCCGAAATGATCAGCCGGCAGGGAGGTGATTTTTCGAACGGCCTCAGCCAGGGGCACGGTCTGACCATCCAGCGCGGCCCTGAGAAAGCGGGGAAAACTCCCGTATGCCCGGGGATGAGGAAAGTCGCTGCTCAGCGGACCCCAAGGCGCCCTCAACGAGGCATCGGAACCGATCATGACATACGGCTGACCCAGAATGCGCCAGAGATTGGTTTCACTCATGCCCTGGAAGAAGGCGCTCGTCGCCAGATTGTCCGTGGTGATCAGATGCAACACGGCATCCACAGGTTCCAGGCCCAAGGCTCCGGCGACCTGCTCCAACGGCATACCGCGGAACCGGGCATTAACGTCCGTGGTGGACCCGATGGTAATGCTTCCCCAGGATCGGTCCGGTCGGTCCGCCAGCAATTCGGCACGCAGCCGCGCCCTGGCGGAGGGATCGCGCAACCGGCCCAGTTCAGCCTCGCGTCCGCCCTCGGTTGCCCAATCGGGAAAAATCACATCGAGATCGGTGCAGGACGACGTGTAGGGATACCGGTCAGCCGCCACCGCCAACCCCTCCCGGCGCGCCCCGTCCATCAGTTCCAGCGCCGCATCGACCAGATGCCAGTTCGCCTGTCCGGCCGTCTTGAGATGTGAAACCTGAACCCGCACTCCCGTTTGCCGGCCAATCCCGATGGTTTCCTGCAACGCCCCGATCAGCCCGCTGCTCTCGCTGCGCATGTGCGAGGTGTATAGCCCCCCGCTCTTTGCCACCACGGCGGCCAGTGTCAGGATTTCCTCCGGGGAGGCATACATGCCGGGCGGATAAATCAACCCGGTGCTTAACCCGCGCCCCCCCTCATCCAGGCTGCTCTCCAGTAGACACGCCATCTTCCGGATTTCATCCGGGCGCGCGGCACGGCCTTCATACCCCATCACGCTGGCCCGCAGAACATTGTGGCCGACCAGCGCCACCACATTGACCGCCGGTCGCACCCCTTCCAGCAATTGCCGGTATTCCGCCAGGGTCCGCCATTCACCGGGATAGGTGTGAGCCCGCCAGTCAGAGGGTATCTGGGCCACCCCGAACCGGGGTGCCGCCGATGACCCGCAATTGCCGATGACCTCTGCCGTAATCCCCTGATGAACTTTGCTGGCCGCCGAGGGCTCGATCAGGAGATAGGCGTCGGAATGGGAATGCACATCAATGAAACCGGGGCAAACCACCCGGTGATCGGCCTCCAGCACCTGCCGCGCCTCGGCCTTTCCAAGGTCCCCCACCTCCGCAATCCGGTCGCCCACAATGCCGACATCCGCGCGAAAGGCCGGTTTACCCGTCCCGTCTAAAACGGATCCGTTGATTATTTTGAGGTCGAACATGGATCCCCGCCTGCGGCCTGCCCCGTCCCGTCATCCCTCTCAACGGCGGAGGACGGCATCTCCGGCACGGGCGGCGGCACCGTCCCTGAGCCCTGTCCGGTCAGCAGGGCCATGATTTCCTGTTGCAGCGGTTCAATCTCTGTGAGTTTCAGCCGTGGATCGGTGACGGCAAAGACCTCGCCGGTCCGGCGGAGTTCGTAGACCACCACCCGGCTGTCATCCTCAAGGGTCTTGACGTCCCGTTCCACGAAAACGCGCTGCCGTTCGAGCATGACGGCAAGAATGTAAATGACCCGCTTCTTGCCGGGATCGTTCTCCTCGATCAGATCCCGCAGCAGGGATTCGGCGGTTTCTTTCCGGACCCGTCGCTCGGGCTCGGCGGGGGGGACGTGAAAAATCCCTTTCCATGAACTGTAACCCGGCTGACGGAGCGCCTCCGCCTCCCAGCAGACCGCACAAAAGTCGCCGCGGTTATACTCCGGCCCCTCGAAGGTCAACCTGGTGAAAAAGTCCTGCCCCTCGGCGAAGCCCGTCGCGCAGGTACTGCAACTGACGCCCCGTGGCCTGATGTTCCATTCCTGAGCCATAAACGTCCTGTCCTATGCCTGAATCCCGTACAGGTCCCGGCTGTCCCACAAATAGATCGCCCCCGAAACGACCGTCAACGCTCCCACCACCAGGGACAGGAACATCGCCGTCTTTGAAAAATAAATGTTGAACATGTCCATAAAATTCACGCCTTCCGCGCCGTGCAGCACCAATGGCAGGATGTCTTCCTGCAAGGCCAACCCCAGCATGATGACCACGATGGTGATCGTCTGCCAGATCATCTTGTGTTTCCCCCAATTGCCGGCGGGCAGGACGTGGCCCTTCTGACCGGCCAGCAGGCGAAGCCCTGTGATCAGAAACTCCCGACTGATGATGGTGATCACGATCCAGGCCGGCACGATCTGGTGGATGGCGGTAAAACTGACAAAGGCGGCCGAAACCAGAATCTTGTCGGCCAGCGGATCCATGAGCTGCCCGAACACTGACACCTGCCCGTTCCGCCGGGCCAGTACGCCGTCCAACCAGTCCGACACCCCCGCCAGCCCGAAGGTCAGCAGCGCCAGGGTTTTCCCGAACGGAATAACGACCGTGAGGAACCCCACCATGACGAAGGTAAGACCGATACGCCCGACTGTGATTTTATTTGGAAGATTCATCCGCTTCCTCAAAACAACATCACCAGTGTGCCCAGAGGGGAAGGAGCCTGTCAACCCCGAAGCATACCGGCTGTCGCGCGAAGATCATATCCAGCGACGCCTGTATAGCGCACCGGCACAAACCCACCCGCCTTGGCACTGGAATCGAGACCCTTCACCCTGATCAGGCCATCCACTTCCGGAGCCTGCGCGGCCGACCGAGCCTCCCACTCCCCCCGCCGACCGGCCCGCAGCAGAAGGACCATGTCGTCGCCGCCTTTCAGCGCGGACGCCTTGCGGAAGGCGATTTCCTGCTGCGCCTCCATCAAGCCCGCGCGACGGCGGCTAGCCGTCCCCGCCGCGACCTGGTGCGGCATGCCGCTCGCCACCGTATTTTCCTCCGGCGAAAAAACAAACACGCCCAGATGATCGAATTGGGTTTCCCGGATAAACGCCCGCAGGTCGTTGAAGTGGACCGCGGTTTCGCCCGGAAACCCGACCAGGCAGGTGGTGCGCAGGGTAACCCCGGGGAGCAGCCGTCGCGCCCGCTCCGGGAAGTCCCGCACGGCCGCCGCTCCGCCTGCACGCTTCATGGACCGCAAGACCTCAGGATGCGAGTGCTGGATCGGGACATCCAGGTAGCGGCACACCTGGGGAATCTCGCCCATTGTTTCCAGCAACTTGTCACTCACATGCGCCGGGTGCCCGTACAGAAGCCGGATCCAGAAGCGACCGCCAAGCTTACCCAGGGCCCGCAACAACCGGGGCAGGTCCACCCCGCCGTTCAGGTCATGTCCATACCGTGTGGTGTCCTGTGAAATCAGATCCAGTTCCCGTATCCCGCGCCCCAGGAGAAGCTCGGCTTCCCTGACGATGCTGGAAATCGTGCGGGACCGGTACCGGCCGCGAATGCCGGGAATGGCGCAGAAGGCGCATTGATGGTTGCACCCTTCCGCAATCTTGATGTAGGCGAAGGGGCCTCCGGTCAGGATAATACGGGAGGGCAGCGGGTTGAAAACCTTGCGCGCCACGCTGGAGACCTGCAGGATCCCCGACTCGCCCTGCTCCAACCGCCGCACCACGGAGGCGATCTCGTCGAGCTGGTCAAGCCCGATGAAGGCATCCACTTCCGGCAGCGCCTTCTGAAGCTGCTGCCTGTACCGCTGGATCAGACAACCGGCCACTATGACGGCGCGACAAGGCCCGGTCTGCTTGAGCGCACACGCCCGCAGAATCGCATCGATGGACTCTTCCTTCGCATCGCCAATAAACCCGCAGGTGTTGACGAGGATGATATCCGCCGCCTCGGGTGACGGGGCGAGCCGCACCTGCGCGGCCTTCAGGACCGTCGCCATGTGCTCGGAATCGACGAGATTCTTGGCGCAACCGAGGCTGATAAACCCGACCGAAAACGTACTCATGAATTGATCAGGGCCCCGGGCTTCGGATGTGGGCAGGGGGCGGTTCCTCCATCAACCGCAGGGGCCTGGGAGCAAGAGCCGGCTTTACCGGCGCAGGTCCGGCAGCGCGCGAACGGTCCGGCGGCCGGCTCGTCAGCAGCCCGATCAGGCCGACCAGCAAAGCCGCGCCCACAATGACCGCCATGCCGATCGCCAGATAGCGCCACATCGGAACGGCTTCCGGTCCCGCGTAGCCGCGCGTATAGCGGCGCGTCACGTCATCATTCTTCTGTCGCGCCGCCTGCCAGCGCACCCAGGCTGTTCGCCAGGTTTCAAGCACCCCCTGGAACGAGGAGACGACGTCGGCGACAATCCTGTTCCAGGCCGCCCCGCCGGAAGTCTTGAACCGGTCCAGCGTTGAGGGCATGGGAATGCCATTGTTTGACGGTGCCGCAGGAGGCCGTTCCGATTGCAGCGAAGGATGGACGACGCGCGCATGCCGCTCCATATAGTCACGCAGGAGGGGTGCCGGATCCAGCCCGACCACTTCCGCATACATCTTGATGAATCCCTTGCCGTACAAGGGTGCCGCCACTTCGCTGAAATCGTTGTTCTCGATCGCATTAATCACATGGATTTTGATGCGGGTCGCCTCGCTGATATCCGCCTGGGTCAGTTTGCGCTTTTCACGCGCCGCACGCAGGGTCGCCCCCGGTGAAAACATATCCGTCATGGCTCCTGCCTTTCTTCTGGGTCGGCCGTATTATTCGGCACCTCCCCGTCCAAATCAATGAGGATTTCGCGCGGATCGGACCCGCGCGCGGGCCCGACAATACCGCGTTCCTCAAGCACATCCATCACCCGGGCCGCCCGCGTGTAACCGATGCGCAGTCTCCGTTGGAGCGACGAGGTTGAGGCCCGTTGCGTTTCGCGAATGATCTGGATCGACATTTCGATCAACTCGTCGTCCGCGTCATCGCTCCCGCCCCCTTTGACCAGCATGTCGTCAAAACTCGGCCCGGTTTTAACCGCCGGCAGATCGATGTCGGACGGAGGGGGCGCCGGTTCGGAGGTCTCCGCCACCGGGGCTTTCCGGGATGGAGCGCCGGCTCCGTTCCCGGCGGCGGGCGCGGGCTCCTCCTGCGGCGGCGGGCATTGTTTCTTGATAAAGTCCACGATGCGGCGGATGTCATCATCCGTCGTCATGGCGCCCTGGGCCCGGATGAGTTTGCTGGCCCCGGGCGGCATGAAGAGCATGTCACCCCGGCCGAGAAGTTTCTCCGCCCCCTTGGCATCGAGAATGGTGCGGCTGTCGTTCATCTGGGCGACCTGAAAGGCGATGCGGGCGGGAAAGTTGGCCTTGATGGTCCCGGTGATCACGTTCACCGAGGGGCGCTGGGTGGCAATGATCATGTGAATCCCCACCGCGCGCGACATCTGCGCCAGGCGGGCGATATAACTCTCGATCTCCGCCTGGGCCGTCAGCATCAGGTCCGCCAGCTCATCGATGATGATCACAATGTAATGCATCCGGTCGGGAATGCGAGGGGCCCCATCCGGCGCCGCTCCGAAAAGATCCGGCTGCTTCTCGATCTTCCGGGCGTTGAAGCTCTTGATATTCCGCACCCCCACCTTCGCCATCAACTGGTAGCGGCGCTCCATCTCGGTAATCGCCCAGCGCAGCCCGCCCGCCACCTTTTTCGGGTCGGTAATGACCTGTGTCCGCGACCCCAGCAGGTGGGGCAGATTGTTATAGGCGGAGAATTCGACGATCTTGGGGTCGATCAGCATCAACTGAAGTTGCTCCGGGGTCCGGGACATCAACAGGCCCGCCAGAATCGAGTTCATGCAGACGGTCTTCCCCGAACCCGTGGCCCCGGCGATTAGCATGTGGGGCATGGACGCCAGATCGGTCACCAGATCTTTTCCGCCCACATCCTTGCCGAGCACGATCGGAATTTCGGTCCGATCCGGCTGCCAGGCGGGGCCCTCGAGGATTTCCCTGAGATACACGGAGGTGGTCGAGGCATTGGGAACCTCGATGCCCACCGTACCCTTTCCGGGAATGGGCGCCTGCACCCGCACACTGGTGGCCTTGAGCGACAACGCCAGATTATTGCTCAGCGCCCCGATCTTCTCCACCTTGACGCCGGCCGCCGGAATCAGTTCATAGCGCGTGACCACCGGCCCGCACTCAATGTTCTTCATCTCCACCTTGATGCCGAATTCGTCCAGCGTCTGGACAATCACGCGGGCCGTGGTATCGGTATCGCCCCGGATCGTGCGCTGCTCGGCCGGCGGCAGATCGGTTAACAGCGACAAGGGCGGCAACAGGTAGTTGGTCGCCGGGACCGGCAGGGAGACGTGGGGCCGCTGGGCCACACGCGGTACAACCGGCTCGGGGGCCTTGTCCTTCGGCTTGGGGATGGCTGACCGGGCCGGGGGTGCCGGTTTGGGCGGCTCCGAAACCGGGTCGGCCGGCCGTTCGGGAGCAGGAGGCGGATCGGGCAGCTTCACCAGTTCCGTCTGCTCCGGTTCTCGGCGCGCCGGCTTCTTATCCTCACGCACCACGCGCTCGATCTGTTCCCGCTTCCATTCCTGAATGGCTGGCCGGCGTTTTGGCCAGTCGGTCGCCTCCCGCTCGCCCCGCGTGGACCATTTATCGGCCGCCGTGTTGACCACCCCGGCCAACCGGTTCATCTCTCGCAAAATAGCATCCCAGCCGAAAAACAGCACGGATGAGATTGATAAAACCGTCAACACTGTGATCAAGGCGCCCAGATCGCCCAACAGATGCACGGACAGAAGGTTGCCGAACAGCTGCGCCGGAACACCGCCCGGCGCGCTGAGGTTGAGCGTCGCGGCCATCCCGGTTATCAGCAGGGGGCGCAGGTCGATCAGACAACACAACGAAAACATCATGAGAGCGGCCCAGATAAGCTTACCCCGGGCATGTTCCACCCCGTGCCAGAACAGCACCACGCCAAAGCCGAGGAACCACACCGGCAGCAGATAGGCGGCCACGCCAAAAATCATGAACAGCAAGAAGGACAACCAGGCACCGACCGGACCAATGAAATTGGAGGGCGGACTGTTCGGCGGGGCCGCCAGCAGGGAAATATCGCGCCAGTCATAGGAAACCAGGCTCAGGAGAAGCAAGGCGAACACCGCCAGCAGGGCAATACCCCAAACCTCCCGTACGCCCGTTCTCATTTTGGTTTTCGTTTCCGTCACAGCCATACCCCCTCAAAAACCGCCCGGTCCGGGCTGATCATCATCGGCTTTTTCAACAGCGGTCTCTTTTCCTGCACGCCGGCAACGCGCGACCAGTTCTCGGCTTGCGGCGGTATCCGGCTCACCGGCCAGCCGGTTAAGCCTCAACACGCTCTCGGCCGCACGGAGAGCGGCATCAAACCGGCCTGCGGCGTAGTAGGCCTCCGCCAGCGTGTTCCAGATCGAGCTGTCGGCCGGAAGTTCAATCAGCGCTTCGCGCGCCAGTTTGACGGCCTTGGCGGGGTTGCGCATTTTGGGATCCTCGGCCTTGACATACACCCACGCCAGATTGTTCATGACCATCGGGTTGTCCGGGACGACCTTGCGCAGGGTTTCCAGCAGCGGCAGGGCCTCCGCGAAGCGCCCCGATTCGATGAACGCCGCGCTCAAGCCGAACTCGGCCTCGTGGTTGGCCGGATCCAACTTGCGCACCTTTTCGAACAGCGCCACGGCCTCCGCCCATTTGCTGTCCAGCAACGCCTGTCGCCCGCTGGAAAGCAGGCTCTGAACCTCGGCCGGCGACGAGGCCTTCATCTCCGCCTTGCCGACCGGATCGGGAGCCGCCCCGGCCCGAGTCAACAGCCCCGCCACCACCCCCAGCACGATCCATCGCTTCATCGTCATCATGTTCAGTCCCCGGATTATTTCTGCGTCAAGATTACCCGGACCGTCTCCGGTCTGGCCACTGCCGAGATATCTGCGCCGGCCAGAACCCGGACCGGCACAACAAATTCACCGGGCGCCACCAGGCCCGCGCAATCCACCAGGGCCCGGACCTGTCGCCCCTCCTCGGGAGCCTGCACGCCGGGCGCCCGGCCCATCAGCACAATATCCACCGTTGGCGGCTGAATGTCGATCCCCAGCGTCCGCCCGGGGTCGAGAATCGCGTTCACCGGCACGCCCTTGCGTTCCAGCGTGGCATTCCGGCGCGTCAGGATCACCTTGACCTGCACGTCGGCAGGATCCATCTGGGCCACCCAGTTGTCGCCCGGAGCCTGAAGGGTGCTCCGGCGGACAAACGACTCGACCCGTCCATCCACATCCACCGGCTGGGTATAGACGCAATCCGTCGTCCGCAACTTCGCCGCCGAGCCGCGCAACAGCACCGTGGAAGGCTCGCAGATGATCGCATCCACCTCTCCGAACAGGGGGGCCCCCACGGTCCGGCCCTTGACCGGCACGCGCTTTTCCGCCTGCCGGTCAAGCGCAACGTGAATACGCGCCGGATGCACAGCCACGGCGCGGGCTCCGCGCACACCGTGGATCATGCCCGGGGTCAGAACCACCTCCTGTGACGCCTCCTCGGTCTGCGTCATGTCCACCACCGCCGAAAGCCGCCGGGAATCGAGCCGCTGAATATCCTCCTGGGAACCTCGGAACGTAACGTCCACACTCGAGGCGGACTGGTTGAGAACGGCCATCCCTTCCTGAATCTGAATCTGGAGGCGGATGCCGGGGATCTCCACCTCAAAGCTGATGGCATCCTGGATCACATACCAGCTGATCGCCGCCATGAGCAGGGAAAGCAGCTTGCGCCACTTGTTGTGGAGGATCGCCTCGCCCATCCTGGAAAAACTAACCGCCATGCGAGGAGTCCTCCCGCTGGGCCATGTTCTCCGATTTCGCGATGCCATTGAAACTCAGATCGAGGTGCTGCCGTGCGCGCGTCCAGCGGCTGGTCGCCGCCATCTGTTCGTTCACCAGCACCGCCGCCAGGAACCGGTGCAGCCGCTCCTCGTCGAAATCCCGACTCAGCCGGCCGCGCGTGCTAAGGGAGACCGTTCCCGTTTCCTCCGACACCACGATGGCAATGGCATCGATTTCCTCCGTCAGCCCCATGGCGGCGCGGTGCCGCGTTCCCAGCCCGCGGCTCAGTTCCGGCCGCTGGCACAGGGGGAACAAACAACCGGCCGCGACAATCCGGCCGCCGGAGATGATCACGCCGCCATCATGCAGCGGCGTATGCGGGAAAAACAGACTGGCCAGAAGGTCGGAATTGACGCGTGCATCCAACTTCACGCCGGTATCCTGGATCGCCCGGGTGTTCTCCGTGCGTTCGATCGCGATCAAGGCGCCGATCCGGCGTTCCGCCAGCAGCATGACCGCCTCCACGATGCTGTCCACCAGGCCCCGCGATTCCACCGGAGTGGCGAACAGCGGCTGCCGCCCCAATTCAGCCAGCGCCCGCCGGATCTCGGGCTGGAAAATAATCAGCACCGCCACCGCCAGATACACCGAAAACCGGTTCAGCAACCAGTTCAATGCATAGATGTGAAACAAGCGGGTGATGGCGATCATCGTGATCAGCAACAGCAGCATGCCGACAAAGACATGAATGCTGCGGGTCTCGCGGAAGAACAGGAAAACGAAATAGAACACGCAGGACAGCACCAGGATTTCGAAAACCCCGCCTGCTCCCGGCCAGACTATTTCGTTCATCCACGTCACGTTGTGTGCTCCCCGTCCAGTGCCGCCAGCACCCTGGCTGCATCAACCGATTCCCTCACGTCATGAACCCGCACGATCCGGGCGCCGCGCATCGCCGCATAAACCAGTCCCGTCAGACTGCCCGCGAGCCTTTCACCCGTCTCCCGCCCCGTCAGTTTGCCCAGGAAACTCTTACGCGACACTCCCACCACCACCGGCCGGCCCTGCCGCACGAGAACGTCAAGCCGGGCCAGCAACTGGAGATTATGATCCAGTGTCTTCCCGAACCCGATCCCGGGGTCCAGTGCCAGCGTCTCGCGATCGAGCCCCTGCGCACAGAGGTCCGCCACCCGGCCGTCAAGATAGGCCGCAACCTCCCGCACCACATCCTCGTACTGCGGTTCCCGCTGCATGGTGGCCGGCTCCCCGCTCATATGCATCAGCACCACGCCAGCCTGATAACGCCGGACCACAGCCGCCATGCCGTCATCCGCCGTCAGCGCCGACACATCGTTGACAATGGACGCACCGGCAGCCAAGGCCCGCTCCGCCACAACCGCTTTCCGCGTGTCGACGGCGATCAGGGGTGCCTCCCTCCCGCGCCAAACCCGACACAGCCCCTCAATCACCGGGACCACGCGTGCCAACTCCTCATCCGGCGGAATCGGGGCCGCCCCGGGCCGAGTGGACTCCCCTCCCACATCGAGGATGTCCGCCCCATCCTGCGCCAGGGTCAGCCCATGCCCGATCGCCGCTTCGGGCGTCATAAACCGTCCCCCGTCAGAGAAGGAGTCCGGCGTCACATTCAGAATCCCCATGATCAGAGGCCGGGAGCCGAAACGGATCACCCGTTCCCGGCACCGCCAGAGCACCTCGCCGCCCTCACGCATCACCGCTCCGCTCAGGGGCGGAATTCGCCTGAGCCTCCGCCGGCGTAACCGGAACGGGCTCCTCCTTGGGTTCCAGCGCGGCGCGCTCCGCCTCGCTCAGCAGTCGGCCCTGTTTCACCAACTCGTCAACATCGCGGCCGTCCAGCGTTTCGCGTTCGATCAAGGTCTTGGCCACAAGATCCAGACTGTCACGGTGTTTCAGGAGGATGTCCTTGGCCTGCTGGTGCGATTCGCGCAGCAGCCGGCTTACTTCCGCATCAATGCGGCGGGCCGTATCGTCACTGAAGTCCTGCGACTTGGATATATCGCGCCCCATAAACATCATTTCCTCGCGGTTGCCGAACGTCTGGGGCCCCAACTCCGGACTCATTCCCCAATCGCACACCATCAGGCGCGCCAGCCGTGTCGCCTGCTTGAGGTCGCTGCTGGCCCCGGACGTGACATCGGTGAACACCAGTTCCTCCGCCACGCGTCCCCCCATCAGCGTGGTCAGCATCCCCAACAGTTTGGAGCGACCTTCCATATAACGGTCCTTCTCGGGCAGCTGCATCGTGGCGCCCAGATAGGCGGTTCCGCGCGGAATGATGGTGATCTTATGCAGCGGTTCAGCCTCCGCCACCATCAACCCCACCAGCGCGTGCCCCGTCTCGTGGTAGGCGGTAATCTTCTTTTCCTTCTCGTCCAGCACCCGGCTGCGGCGTTCACGACCCCAGCGGACTTTATCGCGGGCCTCCTCAAGGTCAACCAGGGTGACACCCTCCTTGTTGCTGCGCGCCGCCAGCAGGGCCGCCTCGTTGATCAGATTGGCAAGATCCGCACCGGAGAAGCCCGGCGTGCCGCGCGCCAGCCGGCGCAGTTCCACATCCTTGGCCAGCTTGATTCCCCGGGCATGAATCTTGAGGATCTCCACCCGCCCGTCCAGGGTCGGCAGGTCGATCACAATCTGCCGATCAAACCGGCCCGGCCGCTGCAGGGCGGAATCCAGCACGTCCGGACGATTTGTCGCGGCAATGATGATCACCCCCTCCTGGGTGTCAAAGCCGTCCATTTCGACCAGCAGGGCGTTCAAGGTCTGCTCGCGCTCGTCATGTCCGCCGCCAACACCGGAGAACCGGCTGCGGCCGACGGCGTCGATTTCATCGATGAAGATAATGCAGGGCGCATTCCGCTTGCCCTGCTCGAACATGTCCCGCACGCGGGAGGCGCCCACCCCGACAAACATCTCGACGAAGTCCGAACCGCTGATATTGAAAAAGGGCACATCCGCTTCGCCCGCGATGGCCTTGGCGAGCAAAGTCTTGCCGGTTCCCGGGGGCCCCATCAGCAAAACGCCCTTCGGAATATGGCCGCCCAACTTCTGGAACCGCTTGGGATCCTTCAGGAAATCAATGATCTCCTGGACCTCCTCCTTGGCCTCCTCGATCCCGGCGACATCCTTGAACGTCACCTTGTTCTTATCACGCGCCATCATTTTGGCGCGGCTCTTGCCAAAGCTCAGCGCGCCATGACCGGCGGCCTTCATCTGGCGCGTGAAAAGATAGTAGAGCATCCCCAGCAACAGCACCACAGGCAGGGCGCCCGACAGGATCTGCCAGAAGTAGGGGCTCTGCCGTTTGAAACTGAATTTGACCCCGTTGTCGCGAAGCCATTTCGGCATCGCGTCGGTGACCATGACGTCCACCCGGAATTGTTTCGGCTTGCCCGTGCGGGGATCCAGCGTATTCAGTGTCCCGACGATAAACTGATTGCCGGATATTTCCTCAACAATCTCGCACGACGTAACCGCCTTTGTCTCGACCAGTTGGACAAAATCCGGGTTATACGTCAGATTCTGGGTTGCCTCCTGGCCGCGCTGGTAATAACTGTAGGCCATCATCATCAGCGCAAAGGCGGCGAACCAGATCCACATGTTCCTTGGTGAAAACTTGGCCGGCACCAATTCCGGTTTCTTTTTGTCTGCTGGAGCGGGCGGCGGGGCCGCCTCCCGTTTATCGTTCTGCGTGTCCATGAAAAACCTATATCCCTTCGGAACCGATCCCTTGAATGAAAGGTCGGATTCTAGAGGATGGCCCCTGTTTTCGCAAAGCAATTGCGCCGGGGGGGGCTAGCGAGGGGGCCGGAAAATGCAAGGAGTTTGAACAGCAGGGCGCCAAGCTCGCGAAGGCCACAGGTGGCGAGGACGCCGTCCGTGGCGGGGGCAAGCCCCTGCACCTTGTGGTTGAAAAGAAGATGAAGGATTCACCACCCGCCTGCGGCTGGAGGCACGGAAACACGGAGAAGCAAGGCAGAATGTTGCGCACATTTCAGATGCGGAAGACCCACCTGCGCCAAGGCTCCGGCGGGCAAGCCGCATCTGAAATGTGCGCAACCCGTCTTGGGAGAGGGGCGCAGAGGGAAAAGGCGTGTTCTGATGCCTCTAACTCCTCCCTGTGTGCCTCGAGAAAAGCGTGGCGCGAATTTCGACCACGGCTTGCCCGCCGGAGCCATGGCGGAGGCGGGTATGCCCGTGGGCGACATTCGCGCCACATTTGGGTCTTCTCCGTGTTTTATTCTCCGTGTTTCCGTGCCTCCGTGGTAAGTCTTAAACTCTCTTCCCGTCAGCCTATCAGAAAAGCCCTACGGAACTCACATGCGCCCTCTTCGATGGAAATCTTCTTGTTTGACACGGACGGGAACAATCCATACTTTGTGCGCCTACTCTGACGGAAATTGGGACAAAGGAAGACGATTTATGGCTGATTATACAGCGGCTGATTTACGCAAGGGGCTTCGCGTCGAGGTTGAGAGCGTTCCCTATGTGATTACGGAGTTCAACTTCGTGAAACCCGGCAAAGGCGCGGCCATCTATACCTGCCGCCTGAAAAGCCTGCTCGACGGCAACACCTTCGTGCGGGCCTTCCGATCCAATGACGTGCTCAAGAAGCCGGACCTTGAAGAGAAGACCATGCGCTATTCGCATAACGAGGGTGACGACTTTATTTTCATGGATGAAAATTTTGAGCAGTTCACCCTCGCGGGCAAGGTGCTGGGAGATAACCGCTTCTTCCTCTTCGAGGACTGCGAGGTGCATGTGCTGTACCACAACGCGCGTCCCGTGGATGTGACCCTTCCCACCTTTGTGGAAAAGGCGATCCTGGAGACCGATCCCGGCGCCCGCGGCAACACCGCCACCAACGTGCTCAAGCCCGCCAAGATCAACGGCGGCTTTGAAATCCAGGTGCCGCTGTTCATCAACCAGGGTGACACGGTCAAGATCGACACCCGCACCGGCGAATACGCCGACCGCGTATCGAAAAAATAGGTTGAACACCCGCTCGCCCTATCTCGAAAATGCCCGGTTGCAGGCTTTGCAACCGGTACTCGCCTGGCGATCCCGCGCGCTCCACGCCCTGCGCGAATGGTTCAGGGATGAGGGCTTTATCGAGATCGAAACCCCCGTCCGGATCCCCACCCCCGCGCTGGAACAGCATATTGATGCCGAGCCGTCCGGCGCCGGGTTTCTCCGCACCTCGCCCGAATTGCACATGAAACGCCTGCTGGCGGCGGGTTATTCCAGAATCTTCCAGCTGGGTCCCTGTTTCCGCCAAGGCGAACGCGGTGACCGGCACAACCCTGAATACACGATGCTCGAGTGGTACCGCGCCCAGGCCGATTACCTGAATATTCTGGACGACACGGAAAGACTGATCACTCATGTGGCCGCCACTCCGCCGCCGACCGGCCTCCCGGTGCCGCCGGTCGCTCTCCCGCCCGCCCCCTGGCCCCGCTTTACGGTCGAGGAACTGTTCCTGAAATACGCTGGCTGGAACCCGGTGGAGAACTTTGAGGCAGGGCGGTTTGAACACGATCTGGTGACGAAGATTGAACCGGCCCTCCCCCGCGATACCCCGGTCTTCGTCATCGATTATCCCGCGGCGGCGGCGGCCCTGTCACGCCGCAAGCCCGGTCGCGAGACGGTGGCGGAACGATTTGAACTCTATATCGCCGGCCTCGAGGTTGCCAACGCGTTCAGCGAACTGACCGACGCCGTGGAACAGCGCCGCCGTTTTGAGGAGTGGAGCCGAGAGCGGCTTGCGGCCGGTCGCGACGTCTATCCGCTCGACGAGGCGTTTCTAGCCGCGTTGACTGCCGGCATGCCGCCTTCGGGCGGGATAGCCCTCGGAGTGGACCGGCTGGTCATGGCGCTTCTGGGGATCGCCACGCTGGACAACGTGATCCCGTTCCGGGAAATCATCTGATAAATGCTTTAATGTCCCGTCAGACAAGCTCGTTTAAGAAAGAATTCACCACTAATTTAAAAAATGCAGGAAATCCGGATTTAAACAGAAGCTCGCAAAGGCCGCGAAGGATAAATCAATCTGTCGGAATTTTCTCCCGCATGCGCGGGACTAAAATTCCGACATGATGCTTTTTACATTGAAGATAACCGTTTTGCGATTTTATGCCTGGGGTACTCGCCGGGCATAAAAACGCAATACATTGTCTGCATTTCTTTGATTTCCTGAATCAGTGGTTAAATCCATTTTCTTCGCGATCTTGCCGAGCTTCTGTTCAAACTCTTTGTCTTCTCTCACGACAAGCATACGGGGCGGCGTATCGGAGCGGTAGCCAGGAATGGCGGGGGAAGAACGGGGGGGCGCTAGGCGTTTCGGGCCACAATCCGCAGGAGACGCTTCTTGAACGTGCCGATCCCGTCCCCGGTGACGGCGGAAACCGGAATGGGCTTCAGCCCGGTCTTCTTGCGGAACACGGCGAGGTTGTCCTCTGCGCCAGGCAGGTCCATTTTGTTGGCCACCACGATAAAATGGCGTTCCAACAGGTCCGCGCGGTAGAAGCGCAGTTCCTCGCAGAGAATTTCATAATCCTCCACCGGATCCCGCCCCTCGGACCCGGCCATGTCAATCACCAGGGTCAGACAGGCCGACCGTTCCACATGACGCAGGAAACGGTCCCCCAGGCCAACCCCCTTGTGGGCATCCTTGATCAAGCCCGGGATATCCGCCACGGTAAAGCCGGGGGTAAACTCACCCGTCTGCACTGTGCCGATGATCGGGTTCAGCGTGGTAAAGGCATACGGGGCCACGCGGGGATGGGCGTTGCTGATCGCGCCCAGCAGGGAGGATTTTCCGGCATTCGGCATGCCCACCAGCCCGACATCCGCGATCAGTTTCAGGTCCAACCGGACGCTCTTTTCCTCACCCGGCTCGCCCTCGGAATGTTCATAGGGAGTCTGGTGGGTATTCGTCTGCCAATGGGGATTGCCCATGCCGCCTTTGCCGCCGTGGGCCACCAGTAATTCCTGGCCCGGCTCGGTCAGATCGCCCAGCACAAGATTCGTATCCATCTCGCGGATCTCGGTCCCGCAGGGAACACAAACGACCAGATCATGGCCGTTGCGGCCATGCATTTTTTTCCCCTTGCCGTGAATGCCATCCTCGGCGCGCTGCTGAGGATTAAAGAAGAGGGCAATCAGACTGTCGGTATTGGGATCCGCCCGAAAGATCACGCTGCCACCATGGCCGCCGTCGCCGCCGTCGGGACCGCCCTTGGCGACGTACTTCTCCCGGCGGAAACTGAGACACCCGTTGCCCCCGCGCCCACCGGCCACCTGAATCGCCACGGTATCGACAAATTTTCGATTCTTCACGACAAAGCCTGCTTCCCGTTGGCGGCGAGGGTGCCCCAAACAAAAAAGGCCGCGCCCAAAAGGTCGCGGCCCAGTTGACGCTGACGGCCCGGGCCGTCAGTCACGCCAGCCGATCAAGCTGTGGCTTCCGCCACGACCGTCACGCGCCGGCCTTCTTTTTCAAACTTAACCCGGCCGGCCACCAGGGCGAACATGGTATCATCCCGACCGCGCTTCACATTGCGTCCGGCGGCCACCTTGGTGCCGCGCTGACGCACGATGATGCTGCCGGTCTTGACGACTTCGCCATCGTAGGCCTTGACGCCCAGCCGCTTGCTGTTGCTGTCACGACCATTGACTCCACTACCTGCTTTTCTGTGTGCCATAACGCTCCTTTTAGCCGATGCTGGCCACGCGCAGAACGGTCAAATGCTGGCGATGACCCACTTTCCGCTTGTAACCCTTGCGGCGTTTCTTCTTGAACGCCACGACCTTGGGGCCCCTGGCCTGTTCCACGATTTCCGCACCAACCTTGGCACCCTTGATAAACGGAGCGCCGATCGTGAGGCTTTCGCCAGTGGAAATCGCAAGCACGGCATCAAGGACAACGGCCGTCCCCGCTTCACCTTCCAGAAGTTCGACCTTCAGGGTGTCGCCGATCTTGACCCGGTATTGCTTACCACCTGTTTCAATTACTGCATACGGTTCCATAAGTCTCTCCGTCCTTACCGCTTCCTTGGGCGCCGTCAGTCGGCAACCGATCACAAAAGGGGGGCAATGCTATGAGGGAGGGGGTGTAAAGTCAACGCTTCTTTTCAAGCTTTCTGTTTGCGTCCGCAAACTGTTTTGATATAGTCCGGCCTCTTCTTACCGAAGCGCCCATCGTCTATCGGTTAGGACATTAGGTTTTCATCCTAGTAAGCGGGGTTCGACTCCCCGTGGGCGCGCCATACAATAATTTGTCTGACCCCCCTCCCACCTACAATCTTTTGTCGTTCTCCTGCAATACGTTGCAGAAACCCTGCAATCTTTTGTCAAAAGTGCCCCTTTTTACAGTGATCGGGTTCCGGGAGATAATCAGTACATTCAGAGGGTTTCAGACCCCTTTTTTCGCCATCGATGAGCCTACCGAGAATGATCCTGCCGTCCCTGAAGAAGAAATAATGGGCGAAAGACACTGTACGATTCGATGGCGATCCTGCTCTCACGGTCTCAGGCATGAGTCAGCACGACTCAACTTCCTGATGAGAGGATCATCTTTTCGAACCCCAGACCGATCCCTTGCTGAGTTGCATCAGACCGACGGCATGGCGAGCATGGCGGCGATCACTGGATCGTCTATAATCTCGATGGCTCGAATGATCTGAGCCTTCCATTTCGGCGGAAGCGCTGCAAAGACGCCTCTGAGTCGAGCGCCCTGCCCCGTGCTTTGCAGCGCCCTCATGACCGCCGTCGCCTGTTCTCGGTCCCGTTCTGACTTGTCGCTGTGCCGCCGGCCGGAAATCAGCATCTTGTGGAGTGCAAAGTTCGCGGGGTGCGGAAGGCGCAGGTTGACCGATCGAAACGGCACAACAATGGTGTCGCCGAGCAGCAGGTCCAGGAAGCGCAAGGGTTGGGCGTTGATCCCCAGCTTCGGCACATCGAACGGCTTGTTCGAGCCCCGACCACGATCCGGCACCAGGAACTCCACGATCAGATCCGGGTGCAGAAAGCGGATATAGCCATCGCGCCCTTTGAAGTCCACGACGAAACCAAGTTCGCCGAGTTTCCCGGCAAGGTCGACCTTGTTCCCAAAGCATGGCGGTATCGGGATTGCAATGTCCAGGTCTCGGGTTCGAATCGTTGCCCGATATTCAGGCGTATTGAAGTAGCGTTCGTAGAAGAGGACGCACCAACTGCCAACGATCACCATGCCGGACAACACACCGGCCTCATCCAATCGGTTCAGCACCGAGGCGCACAACTCATATTGGGTCTTTTCCACGAAGGACTCCCCGCAGGAATTTGACTTGGCGTTTCACCTTCGACAGGAGCTTACGATACTTCGCCCGCTGGTCTCTGGCGGCATGATACCGCGCAATCTCATCGGCGTTGGGCTTTCCCTGGTAGACGGAACGAACTTTCCCTGCCTCCCGGTAGACGAGGTAATAGTAGTCGTGCCCCCTGATCCGCCGCTTAACAAGGCTTCCCTTGGGCAGTTTGGACAATTCCTCCTCGTAACGCACCTGCATGCGCACGGAGTTGTCCAGTTCCTCTCGAAGCACCGCCTTGATCGACATGGCCCTTCTCATCCTGTTACACTACGAATACGAGAGAATGCTAGCATGTATGGTAACGGCGTCAAGCAGTACCATACAACACAGCGAGTTGCAAAAGTTGTATGGTAACATCGCGATCACCAAGGGGCTCTCCCCTTGCCGTGGATAGCCCGCAAATCTGCCGGCGTCTGATCGCGCCAGGAACGTCGCGATCCACCTTAACGCCAATTAATTGCCTGTCCCTATCGCGCCGTCCAAGCCGGCTGTGTCGATGATCTGCCGGGCTCCCTCTCGTCTTGCCTCATTGTCACCAAAGAAGTTGTCCTTCCAGGTGTGCCCGGCGGGTGAATTCCTGTTGTGCCGCACGGGCGCTCCCGCAGTACTGAAGATGACGTTGCTTTCGATGAGAAAACCGTTGCTCCCCTCGTCGAGGTAGAGGCCGTTGATGCTACCGTCGCGCCGCCCGGCGGAAATGTCGCGGATCAGGTTGCCGCGGATGGTCGTGCCGGGTTGAAGGCCAAGGGTATAGATGCCGCCGCCATCCCGGAGGCGCTTCATGGTGTCGTGGACGTGGTTATACTCGACAATATTGGCCTTGCATGGTGTTGGATCTGCGTTCCACTGCCATCCGACGGAGATGCCGGTGTAGGGGAGGTCGTGGATGAGGTTGTGCGTGATGAGGGTTCCCTCCGTGACGCCAACCCAGATGCCGATGGCGCCGTAGAAATCGGCACCACAAGAGTGAATGTGATTGTTGGCGATGCGGTTCCCCTTGGAGACGTCGGGCGGCTCCACCTTCGGGCCCGGGTCGCCAACCATGACGCCATTGGCGCTGACGTCGAATATAAGATTACTTTCGATGCGGTTGTGGTAACACCCTTTGACGAGTTCGATCCCGCCGCCGCCGAGATGAGAAAGCGAGCAAGCGGTGAGGCTCGACGAGTCGACATAATTCCAGCGGATGGCCGCATCAATGCGATCGCGCGGCCCGTACCAAAGCCTGCCGGTGGGAAAGACGCAGGCTTGGCATTCCAGATAGCCGGTTGCAGGCAGCGCCCAATCGGTGTACTCGAACCGAATGGCTCTGAAGTGCAGGTTGCGGACGTGCTTCTCCTGTGTCCCTGACACCACCATAAGGCTCGTGATGGCAGGTGCGATGGTCTCGGCCTGGACCATGTTTTCTCCCGGCAACGGCCAGTAGGTCAGAACGCCCGTCGCGCGGTCGAGGTGCCACTCGCCGGGTTGGTCGAGGAACTCGCGAGCGTTCTCGAAGAAACACGATTGTCCACGTTTCGGACGGTTCTGCGAGACCAGCGGAGAGTGCGGTGGAGCAAGGGTGACCTTGCCGGTTTGTGCGTCAAGGCTTTCCACTCTCTTGCGGTTGATCCCCCATATGCCGATGGTGATGACTTCGATATCGGCTTGATTCTTCCAATTCTCTAGCGCACCCGGGGGGAAACCAAAAATGAAGCTCTTGAGGTCGCCGCTCAACAGGGCATCCTGCAGCAGGACGTATGGCGTCTTGGCATCCTTGTTTGGCGTCCGGGCGCGGGTGGCGCGGCGGTTATTGACGAACAGATGGCGAAAATGCCACTTGCCCTCCCTGACGCCCGGCACCGCCGCCGTCCACAGTTGGCCTTCACCGCGCTTCCAGCCGCGGATGACTCTCCCGCCGCTCACGACGACCTTTTCATCGGGATAGGCTGCGTAGGTGATCGAGTGCTCCTCCGTGCCCGAGTCCTGTGGGCCGAACGTCAATGGCGCGGAGAGCTCGTACACGCCGCCCCGAAGAAGAACCGTCACCGGCCCCCGGAGCCCGGTGGCAACCATCCTCCGAACTTCTTCTTTGGCTCGTTCGATCGTTCGAAATGGTGCTTCCTTGGTTCCACCGTGGGTGTCATTTCCCCTGGGGGAAACATGGAACACCGACCGATTTTCAGAGCTCACAGGGGGCACGGCTTTGCTGATGAGGGCTTGCACTTTCTTGTCCGGCATCATGGCTCCGGATAGACGCTCGCTCTCGCCGGCTGCCAGAGAAGAAAAGATTGTCCCACAAAAAACAATCACCGATGTCGCATGCAACATCGTATTACTTGAATTACAAACGCTCATCGGGTTTCACCTTTAATAGTTATTATCTTTTGGCTTTGTTTTCGGAAACTGCAGGGCCATCCAGGCCTATTGAGAACAGGAATCGGCCCGACGGAGCACGAGCGTCGCTTGGATTTCGCTCACCCGTTCGCGAGTAAGCGGATAGCCACGCAGCAACAGCAGCGCGGTGCCGGTGCCGAGGGCGGGAATCGCGCAGAAGAGGATGCGCATCCCCAGCACAGTGCCTGACGGCTGGCTGTCGCCGAGGGCGGCGTCGAAGCCGGTGAGGTTGAGCACGAGCCCGGCCAGGATGAACGAAAGCGAGACACCCATCTTGGTGATCCAGCCATTGGCGGCGGCGATGAGGGCTTCGCGGCGGCGGCCGTTGAGCGATTCATCGTAGTCCACCAGGTCGGCGGTCATGGAGTTGACCAGCACAAGATAGGCGGCGAGCCCCGGGGCATGCAGCAGCGCGGTGGCAAGCTGAAGGTAAGGCATCGCCGGCGTATAGAGGAAAAATTTCAAAAAAGCGGAAACGCAGACCAGACCGAGCGCTACCATGATGGCACGATGCTTGCCGATACGGTTGGCGAGCCACATCACGCCGGGGATCGAGAGCATCGCAATGAGGTTAAACGTCGTTCCCCAGATGCCCATCATCACCGCGGCGGCGACTTTATCGCCGTGGAAGATATGGTAGATGTTGATGTAGAGACCGAGGCTCGAGACGGTGTAGAGCGAGGTCATCGTGACGAGACACGCGGCGGAATACACGAGGAGGACGCGATTGGAGAGGACAACCTTCATCGCGTGCAGAAACGGCTCGGGGCGCTGTGCGGCAACGCGGACGGCGGGAGGCGGTTCCTTGAGCGTGAGCGCGGGGATCAGGCACACCAGCGTGATGATCGATCCACAGACACAGCCGACGATGCGCGCGCCCGTGAGAACGTTCTGGAAAACAGCGAGTTGACAAAGTGGATACAGCCAGCCGGTGCCGAAGCCGACGAGCTTGTGGGTGAAGCCGGCGTAGGCGAACAGACGCGTACGCTCGCTGTAGCTTGAGGCGAGGGAAATCCCGAGCGCGTTCCAAGGCACGCTGAAGAGTGTGGTGCCGGTGAAGAACGCGAGGATGGTGAAGAGGAAGTAGCCGAAATAAAACGTCTGCCCGGCATCGCGGGGCAGCCACCACATCGCGGCGAAACTGGCGCCGGTGAGAATCGCACCCGCGACCATGAACGGCCGGCGCCGGCCCCAACGCGTGCGGGCATTGTCGGACCAGTTACCCACGAACGGATCGGACAGGGCGTCCCAGAGCCGCGCGATGGCGAGAACGACGCCGATGAACACCGGGTTTAGACCTAGGGCGAGGTTGAAGATCGGGTTGGCAAGGTATTGGGGCGCGGTGTTGGCGAATTGCTGGAGTCCGCCGCCCGTCGAAAAAATCAAGGCGTCGCGCACAGTAAGCTTGGAGACGGGCGCAGGTGGTGCACCTTCTGCAGCAGGCGACGTTGGGGCGGCGTGAGACATGAGGTTGTGTGATGTAGCTTGTACCGCGCGTCAGGTCAAGCCGCGAAATTCAGCGAGTCAGCGGGGTCACCCATCAATGAGCAGGAGTCAACGGACATGATTCCACCGTGCCGCCGTGAGGCGGATCTACGACCTACCGGCGTCTGATCGCGCCAGGAACGTGAGACTTCTCCGTGGCTCCTTGCCGCCTTGCGCGGCAGGTGCCTGAAATTTTTGAGCCCCGCGACACAAGGTCGCGGGGACGCTCTATGCCAACGAGCGGAACCACAGCCCCATCAACCATTCCCACGCCTACCGGAACTTGAAGACGGTTCCTGAAGCCAGCGGAGGCTTGAAGTCGTACAGGACCACGTACTGGCTGTTGCTGACGGTCACATCGAACGTTCCCGCCACAGTGGTCTGGGAGTCATTCGTAAAGACATTCACCTTCCCATTCGCCTCATTCGCGAAGGATCCACTGACCAACGCCGCGGCGTTGGTCATGATCACAAAGCT